>NZ_LZMC01000072.1 GCF_001668615.1 Mycobacterium sp. 1274761.0 | reverse complement strand
GATCGAGCTGTCGACAGTGACGCTGGCCAACTGGGCGGCCAAGACCGCCAACCTCCTTCGCGACGAACTCGGCGCCGGGCCGCACAGCCGGATCGCCGTGCTGCTGCCCGCGCACTGGCAGACCGCCGCGGTGCTGCTGGGGACCTGGTACATCGGCGCCGAGGTCGTGCTCGGCCCCGGCGAAGCGGACGTCGCACTGTGCACCGAGGACCGCCTGGCGGATGCCGACGCTGCGGTCGGCGCGGGCGAGATCGCCGTGCTGTCGCTGGACCCGTTCGGCAAGCCGGCAGCCGACGTACCGGTCGGGGTCACCGACTACGCGACAGCCGTACGTGTGCACGGCGACCAGATCATCCCGGAGCGTGCCCCCGGACCGGCGCTGCACGGCCTGTCGGTGAGCGATATCATCACTGCGGCAAGTGATTCCGCCGCAGCGCAGGGTTTCACCGGTGACGATCGAGTGCTCTCGACCGCGGCGTGGGACAGCCCCGACGCACTCGTCGACAACCTGCTGGCGCCGCTGATCGCGGGCGCATCGCTGGTGCAGGTCGCCCACCCCGACGAGGCAAAGCTTCAGCGCCGCAGGGAGATGGAGAGGGTCACCCGCGGCTAGCCACCGCGGGCACCGGGATGCCACGCTGTAGGCCATGATCGGTCGGCGCGGGTTCCTGATGCTCTCAGCTGCCGCAGGAGTCGCGGCATGCTCTTCACCGAAGACCAACCCGCCCGCGACCACGCCGGCCCCGGTGCCCGCCGTCCAGATGAAGTTCGAGCCCGCCGAGACCGACGTGGACCTCGGCGGTCCTATCGTGCGCACGTGGGCATACACCCACCGATTACCGGGCAACGAGATCCGAATTCGCAGAGGCCAGCGGCTGCGCGCCTCGGTGACCAACAAGCTGCCTTCAGACACCAGCATCCATTGGCACGGACTCGCGATCGTCAACGACATGGACGGGGTGCCGCCGCTGACGCAGCCGCCGATTCCGGCGGGCGGGACCTTCGAATACGACTTCATGGTCCCTGACGCCGGAACCTACTGGTATCACTCACATGTCGGAACACAGCTCGACCGCGGCCTCTACGGCGCGCTGATCGTGGAAGACCCGAACGAGAAGGCCGATTACGACGACGAACTGGTATTGGTGCTCGACGACTGGATTGACGGGACCGGCACAACTCCCGACCAGGTGCTGGAGAATTTGCGCAAGACCGGGATGAAACCGATGGCACCGGGTGGGCCGGGGGTCAGCCCGACAAGTCCGGTCGGCGCCGACGGCGGCGACGTCACATACCCGCATTTCCTCATCAACGGCCGTGTTCCCGCCGATCCCGACATGCGTGATTACCGTCAGGGACAACGTATCCGGCTGCGGATCATCAACGCCGGTTCGGACACGGCATTTCGGATCGCCGTTGCCGGTACCAGCCTCAATGTCATCGCGACCGACGGCTACCCGGTGATGCCCGTGCAGACGAAGTCGGTCATCCTCGGGATGGGTGAGCGGGTCGATGCCACGTTCACGGTCAACGAGTCGGTACCCGTGGTCGCCGTCCCTGAGGGCAAGCAGGGCCACGCACAGATGAACGTCCGGGTGGGAGACGCGGCGACGACAACCGAGGTCGACGACTTCGTCGCCTCGGTACGCAATGAGGCGCCCCTCAACACGGCGACGCTGTCCCCAGCGCCGGAAGTCACGCTGCCCGCCCGCACACCTGAGCAGGTGATCGAGGCGAAGCTCAGTGGTCCAGGACCGGACTACACCTGGCCTTTCAACGGACGGCTCTACGACCCGGCGAAAGACGGTATCGGGGTTAAGCGGGATCAGCGGGTGCGGTTACGAATCATCAACGAGTCCATGATGTTTCACCCGATTCATCTGCACGGCACACGTTCCAGGTGATGAGTGGGGGCAACCCGCGAGCCCGCAAGGACACGGTGCTGGTGCCGCCGAAAGAAACCGTCGAAGTGGACTTCGACACCGTCAATCCGGGCAAATGGATCACGCACTGCCATAACACGTACCACCTCGAGGGCGGCATGGCGGGCTGGATCTTTTACGAGGCCTGACCTACATCAAGACGGCTTGATGCGCTAAGCGCTGTCAGCTTGATCTGAACTTCCTGAAAATCCGCTTGGGAAGTCATTCACAGTTTCGGCAAACCGCGTTGCATGGCTATTCACGGGGGCGGCGCAGGCAGTCGCTCACTATCGAACTCGCTTGGGATGGAGCAACGAAAATGGCACGCAATCGCGCGAAGACGATCGCCGCCGTCGTGGGCGCCGGCGCCATGGTCACACTGGGCACCGCAGGCGCACTGACCGACGGCGGCGGCCCCGTCGGCCCGTCGGTCGAATCAGCGTCGCAGATGACGCTGGGCAGCACCGCGACGATGGCGTACTCCGCAACGGAGGAGACGTCGGTGGCGGTACCGGTCGATAAGGCGCCGCCATACGGAGGCTCGGGCGGCTAGCACCACACCCCTTCGCCGCAGATAAGCCCTGAGCTACTTCAACAGAGCGCGCGACATCACCACGCGCTGAATCTGGTTGGTGCCCTCGTAAATCTGCGTGATCTTGGCGTCGCGCATCATCCGCTCGACCGGGAAGTCCTGCGTGTATCCAGCGCCGCCGAACAGCTGCACGGCGTCGGTGGTGACTTCCATCGCGACGTCGGAGGCAAAGCATTTCGACGCCGACGAGATGAACCCGAGCGCGGGCTCGCCGCGTTCGGCCCGCGCCGCGGCGGTGTACACCATCAGGCGCGCCGCCTCCACCTTCATCGCCATGTCGGCGAGCATGAACTGCACACCCTGGAAGTCGCTGATCGGCTTGCCGAACTGCTTGCGCTCCTTGGTATAGGCGATTGCGGCGTCCAGCGCGCCCTGCGCGATGCCGACGGCCTGCGCGCCGATGGTCGGCCGCGTGTGATCAAGCGTGTGGAGTGCGGTCTTGAAGCCCGTGCCCGGCTCGCCGATGATGCGGTCGCCCGGGATGCGGCAGTTCTCGAAGTACAGCTCGGTGGTCGGCGAACCCTTGATGCCGAGCTTTTTCTCCTTCGGCCCGACGGTGAAGCCCTCGTCGTCCTTGTGCACCATGAACGCCGAGATGCCGTTGGCGCCCTTGTCCGGGTCGGTCGACGCCATCACGGTGTACCAGGTCGACTTGCCGCCGTTGGTGATCCACGCCTTGGTGCCGTTGAGGATCCACGAGTCGCCGTCCTGCTTGGCGCGGGTGCGCATCGCAGCGGCGTCGCTGCCCGACTCGCGCTCCGACAGCGCATACGAGGCCATTGCCTCACCGGAGGCGATGGCGGGCAGCACCTGCTTCTTGAGGTCGTCGGAGCCGGACAGGATCAGCCCCATCGTGCCGAGCTTGTTCACCGCCGGGATCAACGACGCCGACGCATCGACCCGCGCGACCTCCTCGATGACGATGCATGTGGCGATCGAGTCGGCACCCTGGCCGCCGAACTCCTCGGGGACGTGCACCGCTGAGAAGCCGGACTCGTTGAGCGCCTTGAGCGCCTCCTCCGGGAAACGCGAATTCTCGTCGACGTCGGCGGCGTGCGGGGCGATCTGCTTCTCGCACAGGTCACGCAGCACAGCGCGCAGTTCATCGTGCTCGTCGGGCAGCTTGAACACATCGAAATCAGGGTTACCAGCCATGAGAAACTCCTTGCTACTTGCCAGTAACTTTACCGTCGGCACCGAGCACCCGGTCCTGCAGGGCGGCATCCTTCTCCAGCACCGTCTCTTTGAGTTGCCGCTGGAACGCCTCCACACGCCCGCGCAGGCCCGCATCCGAGGCGCCAAGGATGCGCACGGCCAACAGCCCCGCGTTGCGCGCCCCGCCGATGGACACCGTCGCCACCGGGACGCCCGCGGGCATCTGCACGATCGACAGCAGCGAGTCGAGGCCATCGAGCTTGGCCAACGGCACCGGCACGCCGATCACCGGCAACGGCGTCGCTGACGCCACCATGCCCGGCAGGTGTGCCGCACCGCCCGCGCCTGCGATGATCACCTCGATGCCGCGGCCGGCTGCCGTGCGGGCGTAGTCGAGCATCCGCTCCGGTGTGCGGTGCGCAGATACCACGCCGACCTCGAACGGAATGTCGAACTCCGTCAAGGCATGCGCGGCGTCTTCCATAACCGGCCAGTCGCTGTCGCTGCCCATGATGAGCCCGACCCTCGCGGGACTCTTACTCATGTCCGTCCCATCCGTCCGTCCACTCGGCATGCGATAACCAGTGTGCCGCCCTGCTCGCCCGTTCACGTAATTTCACGACATCGTCACCGATGATGTTGACGTGGCCGACCTTCCGACCGGGCCGCTCCTCCTTGCCGTAGAGATGCACCTTCGCGTCGGGGATACGGCCAAACAGATGGTGCAGCCGCTCGTCGATGCTCATCGCCGGCTTCTGCTGCGCTCCAAGTACATTGGCCATCACCGTCACGGGCGCCACGGGATGGGTGTCACCGAGCGGGTAGTCCAGCACCGCCCGCAGATGCTGCTCGAACTGACTGGTCTTGGCGCCGTCCATGGTCCAGTGCCCCGAGTTGTGCGGCCGCATCGCCAGCTCGTTGACCATCAGCGTACCGTCGGCCGTCTCAAATAATTCGACCGCCAGCAACCCGACCACGCCCAGCTCGTCGGCCAGCCGCAACGCCAGTTGTCCTGCGGTGGCGGCTATTTCGCCGTCAAGCCCCGGAGCGGGCGCGATCACCTCGACGCAGATCCCGTTGCGCTGCACGGTTTCCACGACCGGGAATGCAGCGCCCTGACCGAATGGCGAACGGGCCACCAGCGCGGCCAGCTCCCGCCGCATCGCGACGCGCTCCTCTATCAGAACCTGGTTTCCCGCCTCGAGGTTGCGCCCGGCGAATTCGCGGGCCTCGTCGATATCGCGCGCCAGCAGCACACCGCGGCCGTCGTAGCCGCCGCGCGCGGTCTTCAACACGACCGGTTCACCCGGTGCGAAGGTGTCGAGCTGGGCGACGTCGCTCACCTCGGCGTAGCGCGGGACCGGAGCGCCGATGGCTTCCAAGCGCCGGCGCATCACTAGCTTGTCCTGGGCGTGGATTAACGCCGTCGGTGGCGGCGCCACGTTGACGCCCTCGGCAACCAGCTTCTCGAGCAGCTCGGGCGGCACGTGCTCGTGGTCGAAGGTGAACGCCTGGGCGCCCTCGGCGGCGCGGCGCAGCGCGTCGATGTCGGTGTGCGACCCGATCACCACATCGGGTGTGACCTGTGCGGCGGGATCGTCGGGTGTGACGGCGAGCACGCGCAACGTCTGGCCAAGCGCGATTGCTGACTGGTGGGTCATCCTGGCCAGCTGCCCGCCGCCGATCATCGTCACTTTGGGGATGAACGCCGCTCCGGCGGCGACATCGGGCTTCGGAGCCGCTCCGGCGGCGACATCGGGCTTCGGAGCCGCTCCGGCGGCGACATCGGGCTTCCGCACGCGTTCATGGTGTCATGCGTGGGTGCGGGCTGACCTGCACGGGTGAGCGTTGACCCCGTTGTTTACGTACACTGCGTTGTCGTGTCCTTCACCGATGCCACGATCGCGCGGCTGCCCAGCCCGATCAGGCCCTTCTTCGAACGGCACCACGAACTCATCAAGTTTGCGATCGTGGGCGCGACCACGTTTGTCATCGACTCGGCGGTCTTCTACACGTTGAAGTTGACGGTGCTCGAGCCCAAGCCGGTGACCGCGAAAATCATCGCGGGCATCGTCGCGGTGATCGCGTCCTACATCCTCAACAGGGAGTGGAGCTTCTGCGACCGGGGCGGCCGCGAACGTCACCACGAGGCGCTGCTGTTTTTCGCCTTCAGCGGCGTCGGCGTGCTGCTGTCCATGCTCCCTCTGTACTTCTCCAGCTACGTGCTGCACCTGCGCGTCCCCGACGTGTCGCTGACGGTCGAGAACATCGCCGACTTCATCTCCGCCTACATCCTGGGCAATCTGCTGCAGATGGCGTTCCGCTTCTGGGCGTTCCGCCGCTGGGTGTTCCCCGACGAGTTCGGCCGCAACCCGGACAAGGCCCTGGAGTCGGCCTTCACTGCAGGCGGTATCGCCGAGGCGATGGAGGAAGTACACGAACTCCACCAGGAGGCTTCCAATGTCACCCCGCTGCGGCGTGCGCGGCGGCGTCAGCGCCTTCCGGAGGACCGGCTGTCGGACTCCTCGCCGCCCAGCGTGTCGAAGACTTCGTGATACAGCAGCGAGTGGACCCGCTCCACTTGCGGAATGTCGTGAAACTCCAACGGGTCCTGTGACGCCGACTCGATGATCAGCGTGCCGGTCCGCACCATCCGATCGACCAGGCCGTGCCGGAACTCCACGCTGTTGATCCGCGCCAGCGGAATGTCGATGCCCTGACGGGTGATCAGGCCGTGGCGGAACATCACCCGGCGGTCGGTGATGACGAAGTGGGTGGTCAGCCAGTTCAGGAACGGCCACAGCGTCAGCCAACTGACGAGCAGCAGCCAGACGGCGAGGATCACCAGCAGCACCACCGTCTTGGCCGTGCCCCAGTTCTGCCGCTCGACGACAGCAGCCACGAACGCAGCCACCGCCGAGCTGATGAGAAGCAGCAGTACCGGCCCGATGAGCCGCTTCCAGTGTGGGTGGCGGTGCAGCACCACCTGTTCGTCAGCGGCCAGCACGTTGTCCGGGTAACCCACGGTCAAACTCTATGGCTTGGCGGCCCGCAAATGCGTGATATCGCCGGCCGAGACCGTGACCGTCTCACCTCCGGTGTCAATGCGCAGCCGCCCCAGCTCGTCGACGTCGGCGGCGACGCCCTCGATGGCGCGGTCCCCGGGCAGGCTGGCCCGCACCCGGTTGCCGATCGTGACGCTGCGGGCCCGGTAATCGGCGGCCAGCGTCACATCGGCGCCTGCGCCGCTGCGCCAGGCTTCGATGCGGCTGTCCAGGTGTCGCAGCACCGCCTTGGTGAGCGTGCTGCGCTCCACCGTCGCGCCGAGCGCCGAGAGCGACGTGGCGGCGGGGTCGGGCGCCTCAGTCACGTTGAGACCGAGACCGACGACGACGACGGGCAGCGGCGCGGCCACCTCCGCGAGAATGCCTGAGAGCTTGCCTCCGCTGGCCAGCACGTCGTTCGGCCACTTGAGTCCGGCCTCAACGCCTGCCACCTCGGCGACCGCGTCGACCACGGCGACGCCGGTGAGCAACGGCAGCCAGCCCCACGCCTCGCTGGGTACGCCGCCGACACCGACACCGGCCGACAGCGCAATCTGCGAACCGGGCGGCGTCGACCACGACCTGCCGTGCCTACCCCGGCCCGCCGTCTGGGAATCGGCGATCAGCACCGCGCCGTCGATGTCCTCACCTGCGGCGGCGCGCGCCAGCAGGTCGGCGTTTGTGGATCCGGTTTCGTCGACGTGGTCAATGCGCCACGGTCCGCTTTTCACCCGCTCAGCCTATGTCGATAGCATCAACGACCATGACGAGCGTTTCTGACCATAAGGCCGAGCCCTCGGCAGAGCACACGATCGACATCCACACCACCGCCGGCAAACTGGCCGATCTGCGCAGGCGCGCCGAAGAGACGCTGCACCCGGTCGGCGAGGCCGCGGTGGAGAAGGTCCATGCCAAGGGCAAGCTGACCGCCCGTGAGCGCATCCTGGCGCTGCTGGATGAGGACTCGTTCGTCGAACTCGACGCGCTCGCCCGGCACCGCAGCAAGAACTTCGGGCTGGAGAACAACCGCCCGCTCGGCGACGGTGTGGTGACCGGCTACGGCACCATCGACGGCCGCGACGTGTGCATCTTCAGCCAGGACGCCACGGTGTTCGGCGGCAGCCTCGGCGAGGTCTACGGCGAAAAAATCGTCAAGGTGCAGGAGCTGGCCATCAAGACCGGCCGCCCGCTGATCGGCATCAACGACGGCGCGGGCGCCCGCATCCAGGAGGGTGTGGTCTCACTTGGCTTGTACAGCAACATCTTTCACAACAACATCAAGGCGTCGGGTGTCATCCCGCAAATCTCACTGATCATGGGCGCCGCGGCGGGCGGCCACGTATACTCCCCCGCGCTGACCGACTTCGTCATCATGGTCGACCAGACCAGCCAGATGTTCATCACCGGCCCGGACGTCATCAAGACCGTCACCGGTGAAGAGGTGACGATGGAGGAACTCGGCGGCGCGCACACCCACATGGCTAAGTCGGGTCTTGCTCACTACGTCGCCTCCGGTGAGCAGGACGCCTTCGACTACGTCCGCGACCTGCTGAGCTACCTGCCGAGCAACAACTACTCCGACCCGCCGCGGTATCCGGCCGAGGTTCCCGAGGGCGCCATCGAGGACAGCCTCACGGAAGAGGACCTCGAGCTGGACACGCTGATCCCGGATTCGCCGAACCAGCCCTACGACATGCACGAGGTCATCACGCGGATCCTCGACGACGACGAGTTCCTCGAGGTGCAGCAGGGCTACGCAACCAACATCATCGTCGGCTTCGGCCGCGTCGACGGCCGCCCGGTCGGCATCGTCGCCAACCAGCCCACCCAGTTCGCAGGCTGCCTTGACATCAACGCCTCGGAGAAGGCCGCCAGGTTCGTGCGGACCTGCGACTGCTTCAACATCCCGATCGTGATGCTGGTCGATGTGCCCGGATTCCTGCCCGGCACCGACCAGGAATACAACGGCATCATCCGCCGCGGCGCCAAGCTGCTCTACGCCTACGGCGAGGCGACCGTCGCGAAGATCACCGTGATCACCCGCAAGGCCTACGGCGGCGCCTACTGCGTCATGGGGTCCAAGGAGATGGGCGCCGACGTCAATGTCGCGTGGCCGACGGCCCAGATCGCGGTCATGGGCGCCTCGGGCGCCGTCGGCTTCGTCTACCGCCAGCAGCTCAAGGAGGCCGCCAAGGAGGGCAAGGACGTCGACGGCCTGCGGCTGGAGCTGCAGCAGGACTACGAGGACACCCTGGTCAACCCCTACATCGCCGCCGAGCGCGGGTACGTCGACGCGGTCATCCCGCCCTCGCACACCCGCGGCTACGTCGCCACCGCCCTGCGGCTGCTGGAACGCAAGATCACCCAGACGCCGCCGAAGAAGCACGGGAACATACCGCTGTGAGCGAGCGAACGATGGGACTTCTGTGAGCGAGCGAACGATGAGGCTGCTGTGAGCAAAGACGAACACCACATCACCGAGGTCAGCGATCCCCGCGAGCTGACAATCGACAAGCCGCCCAGCCAGGCGGTCGAGCAGATCAAGATCGTCAAGGGCGAGCCGACCGATGAGGAGCTCGCCGCGCTGGTGGCGGTGCTCAGCGCGGCCTCCGGCGGCCGGGTCGAGCCGGGCCCGCAGGAGCTCAACCTGTGGGGCCATCCCGTCGACAAACTGCGCTATGCGCCGATCAGCTGGCAGCTCGTGACGCTCAAGGAGCGGACCCACATGCGGCGCTGACGAGCGCTTGCGCGAGGATCATCGATCATGACGCGCGTAATCCTTGCCTCAGCCTCCCCGGGCAGGCGAATGGTATTGCGCCAAGCGGGAATCGATCCCGTGGTTGTCGTCTCAGGCGTCGACGAGGACGCCGTCATCGCCGCGCAGGGCGCCGACGCCGCGCCCGGCGATATCACCAACGCGCTGGCGCGCGCCAAAGCCGAACGCGTCATCTCCGAGCTCGAGTCGTCGCTGAAGACGGATTGCATTGTCCTCGGCTGTGATTCGATGCTGTTCATCGACGGCACGCTGCGGGGTAAGCCCGCATCGGCCGATGAAGCGCGCCGGCAGTGGGCGACGATGGCCGGGCGCTCCGGCGTGCTCCACAGCGGTCATTGCGTGATCCGACTGCGTGACGGCTCCCTCACCCATCATGAAGTCGAGTGCGGCCGCACCACAGTGCATTTCGGCAAGCCGTCGGAAACAGACCTGACCGCCTATCTCAACACCGGTGAGCCGCTTCGGGTCGCTGGGGGTTTCACCATCGACGGGTTCGGCGGCTGGTTCGTCGACGGCATCTCCGGTGATCCGTCCAACGTGATCGGCCTGTCGCTGCCCACAATGCGCAGGTTGCTCGGCCGAGTCGGGCTGTCACTGGCCGATCTGTGGTCTGACAACCCCGCGGTAGGCTCGTAGTTGTGCCACTTCCTCCAGATCCTGATCCCAGCCTCGCCACATACGCCCACCCGGAACGGCTGGTGACCCCCGACTGGCTTTCGGGCAACCTCGGCAGGCCCGGACTGGTCGTCGTCGAATCCGACGAGGACGTGCTGCTCTACGACACCGGCCACATTCCGGGCGCGGTGAAAATCGACTGGCACACCGACCTCAACGACCCCAATGTGCGCGACTACATCAACGGCGAACAGTTCGCAGATCTGATGAACCGCAAGGGCATTACGCGTGACGACACAGTGGTGATCTACGGCGACAAGAGCAACTGGTGGGCGGCATACGCCCTGTGGGTGTTCACGCTGTTCGGCCACCCGGACGTCCGGCTGCTCGACGGCGGACGCGATCTGTGGATTTCCGACGGCCGCGACACCACCCTCGACGTGCCGACCAAGCAAACCACCGGCTACCCCGTCGTCGAGCGCAACGACGCCCCGATCCGGGCATTCCGGGAGGACGTGCTGGGCATCCTCGGCAAGGAGCCGCTGATCGACGTGCGCTCCCCACAGGAGTACACCGGCGAGCGCACCCATATGCCGGACTATCCCGAGGAAGGCGCCTTGCGCGGCGGCCACATACCGACCGCCCGCTCGATCCCGTGGGGCAAGGCCGCCCAAGACAACGGCCGGTTCCGCAGCCGCCAGGAACTCGAGGAACTCTACGGCTTCCTGACACCCGACGACAAGACGGTCGTGTACTGCCGCATCGGTGAACGCTCCAGCCACACTTGGTTTGTGCTGACCCATCTGCTGGGCCTGCCGGGTGTGCGTAATTACGACGGTTCGTGGACCGAATGGGGCAACGCGGTGCGCGTGCCCGTGGCCGTCGGTCCTGAGCCGGGCGGGGCGCCCGGCTCCTCATGACCTCCCTACCGGCCCCGTTGGCCGAGGTGGTGTCGGACTTCAAAGAGGTTGAGGGACAGGACAAGTTGGCCCTCCTGCTGGAGTTCGCCGGTGAGCTGCCACCGCTGCCCGCCGACCTCGAAGAGGCGGCGATGGAGCCGGTGCCCGAGTGCCAGTCTCCGCTCTTCCTGAGCGTCGACGCCGACGACCGCGAGCACGTGCGGCTGTACTTCAGCGCGCCGCCCGAGGCGCCCACCACGCGTGGATTCGCCTCGATCCTGGCCCAGGGGCTCGACAACCAGGCCGCCGACGACATCCTCGCGGTGCCCGACGACTTCTACAGCGAACTGGGCCTGGCCGCGCTGATCAGCCCGCTGCGCCTGCGCGGCATGTCGGCGATGCTGGCCCGCATCAAGAGGCACCTGCGCTGAGAGGTTCGGGAGTTCACCGGTCAATCCGGTGGATCGGAGTTTTTCTGTGAGCGTTCGGTTTTGATGCGCCGCGCGCGGCCCATAGCGCGAGATTGGGATCGCGCAGGCATGGCAAGCCCGGATCCGGAACGTTCGGGGATCCGGTCGGATGTCGGTAGGTGACCGGTGTCGGTGTTCCACCAGGGGAACAGACTTCGACAGCCTGGATGCGTGGTGTAGCGCTTGCCGGTCGGTGAGGTCCAGGTGGCCGCGCCGTCGGAGGCGAGGGTCAGCGCCCAGTCGCCGACCCAGAAGGTCTTCAAGAGATGGTGTTTACGACACAGACAGACAAGATTCGACGCATGCGTCGGGCCGATCGGATACGGCACGACGTGATCGATGTCGCACCGTTCTGCCGGCACCCGACATCCGGGGAACCTGCACGTCATGTCGCGGGCGCGAATGAACTCGGCGAGCCTTGCCGAGGGCCTGTACCGAGGCTCGGGATCGGCTCCGCACGGCGTGCGCAGTGGCCGCAATCTGGCTCCGTTGGCCAGCATCACGGCCAGCAACGGGGTCGGCACCGTCGAACCATCTGAAAGCACCGCGACACCGAAATCGTCTCGGAGAGAAGGTTCTTCTGCTTGGAGTTGCTCCCTCTCGGGCCGCGATTCGCCATGTTCTTGAAGTTTTCCGGCCGCAGCGATCGCTGTCTCGTCGGCGATCACGGCGATCACGACGGAAGATTTGGACGTGGGACGATCCTGAACCGGGCAGTCCGACCGACCACACATACACCGAAGGAATGCGTTGCCTTCGGACATCGCGAACAGGGCGTCGGAGCGGCGTTCGCCTGCGCTGCGTGGATCGTTCTCGCACACCGACCGGGCGATCGCGGCAGCCTTCTTGTAGAGCAGCTTGATGTCGGCGGCGGGCATCTTGCCGTAGAACGACGTCAACCCCTCTTCGTCCTCACGACATCCGATACCGAAATCACGTCCCCGCACGCGCTGTTTGACCTGGATGACCGCTTCACGGTCGTACTCATAGATCAAGGCGTCGACCGCGGTGGTCAGCTCAGCATCGGCGAGCGGCCCCCACGTCCGCGCTCGCTCGGACAGCGCTGCGTCGAGCCGCGCCCACACCGCGGCGTCGACGATCAGACGTGTGCGCCAGGTGATCGCGTAGACCACCCGGGCGCTGAGCTGACCCCGCGTGAACAAAGCGGCTACCCGCGGCAGCCGATCCCGCAGGATCTCAGCGATCCGCAGCTGCCCACATGCCCTGCCGTGGGACATGTTCGTCGCCGCGGCCACCTCGGCGGCCACGGAATCGAACGCGTCGCACGCCCACATCGACGTGTCGTCGCGGTGCGGATCGGGAAGCCGGCGGGTCAGCAGCTCGCCGACAGCGGCAAGCCGGAGCGCGGCCGAAGCAGCCTCGGCGCGAGTCGCTTCCTCGACGGTGGCTATCAAACCGCTGTCATCAATTGACTCGAACACATGTTCGATTATGCCGGTCATCACCGACACGCGGGCGCGTCGCTACTCGTTACTCGTCGGTAGCCGGGGCCACTTGGGGTCGGCCCTGCGCAGGCGCATAAACTGCGCGGGATACATTCTTAAAGACGATTCTTAGACAAGCGATGACGCCAAAGTCGATCAGGAGGCGCAGTGCCAAGTCACGCCAGCTCACGCATCCAGAAAGTGCTGGTAGCCAATCGCGGTGAGATCGCCGTTCGGGTGATCCGCGCGGCCAGGGATGAGGGAATCCCGAGCGTGGCCGTGTACGCCGAACCCGACGCCGACGCGCCGCACGTCCGGCTCGCCGACGAAGCGTTCGCGCTGGGCGGTCAGACGTCGGCGGAGTCATACCTCGACATCGGCAAGCTGCTCGACGCGGCCGAGAAGTCGGGCGCCAATGCGGTTCACCCCGGCTACGGATTCCTCTCGGAGAATGGCGATTTCGCGCAGGCGGTCCTCGACGCTGGCCTGATCTGGATCGGTCCGAGCCCGCAGTCCATCCGCGATCTCGGTGACAAGGTGACCGCGCGCCACATCGCCGCCCGCGCAAAGGCGCCGCTGGTACCCGGCACGCCGGATCCGGTCAAGAACGCCGACGAGGTCGTCGCGTTCGCCGAGGAGTACGGCGTGCCCGTCGCGATCAAGGCCGCATTCGGCGGCGGCGGCCGCGGCATGAAGGTGGCCCGCACCATCGAGGAGATCCCCCACCTGTACGAGTCGGCGGTCCGTGAGGCCGTCGCGGCGTTCGGTCGCGGCGAGTGCTTCGTCGAGCGCTACCTGGACAAGCCGCGCCACGTGGAGGCCCAGGTGATCGCCGACCAGCACGGCAACGTCGTCGTCGCAGGCACCCGCGACTGCTCGCTGCAGCGTCGCTTCCAGAAGCTCGTCGAGGAGGCCCCTGCCCCGTTCCTGACCGACGCGCAGCGCAAGGAGATCCACGAGTCTGCCAAGCGCATCTGCAAGGAGGCCCACTACTACGGCGCGGGCACCGTCGAGTACCTGGTCGGCCAGGACGGCCTGATCTCGTTCCTCGAGGTGAACACCCGCCTTCAGGTGGAGCACCCGGTGACCGAGGAGACGTCGGGCATCGACCTGGTGCGCCAGCAATTCCGCATCGCCAACGGCGAGCCGCTGGACATTACCGAGGATCCGACGCCGCGCGGCCACTCGATCGAGTTCCGCATCAACGGCGAGGACGCCGGCCGCGGTTTCCTGCCCGCACCCGGCCCGGTGACCAAGTTCGAGGCGCCGACGGGACCGGGCGTGCGGCTGGACTCGGGCGTCGAGACCGGCTCGGTCATCGGCGGGCAATTCGACTCGATGCTGGCCAAGCTGATCGTCAGCGGCGCCACCCGCAAGGAGGCGTTGGAGCGCTCCCGTCGCGCGCTGGCCGAGTTCAACGTCGAGGGCCTGGCTACGGTCATCCCCTTCCACCGGGCAGTGGTGTCCGACCCGGCGTTCATCGGTGACGACAACGGCTTCACGGTGCACACACGCTGGATCGAGACCGAGTGGGACAACCAGATCGAGCCGTTCACCGGTGGTGAGCCGGTCGACACCGAAGACACCATCCCGCGCCAGACGGTCGTGGTGGAGGTCGGTGGGCGCAGGCTCGAGGTGTCGCTGCCGGGCGATCTGGCCATCGGCAACGGCGGCGGCCCGACCGCGCCCGGTGTCGTCCGCAAGAAGCCCAAGCCTCGCAAGCGCGGCTCCCACGCCGGCGCCGCCGCGTCGGGCGATGCGGTGACCGCCCCGATGCAGGGCACGGTCGTCAAGGTCGCCGTCGAGGAGGGTCAGGAGGTCTCCGCGGGCGATCTGGTTGTCGTGCTCGAGGCGATGAAGATGGAGAACCCAGTCACCGCGCACAAGGACGGCACAATCACCGGCCTCGCGGTCGAGGCGGGCGCCGCCATCACGCAGGGCACGGTGCTGGCGGAGATCAAGTAGCCCCTCGAGGGCGACGCCGGCGGCGCGGTCTAGTCGGGCGTGACCAGGCTGCGCTGCTGGAGCTCGGTCCCGAAGTACCGGGCCTTCAAGTCCACGACGACCGGCTTCTGCTCGCCGCGGCGCGCCAGCGAATCGCGGGCCATCTGCTCGAAAGAAATCTTCTGCGGCCCACCGATATTGGTGTAACCGTTGAGCGGCGCCGCGACCGCGGCACGGGCCACGTCGGCGGCCACCTGATCCGCGGCGATCGGCTGGATCAACGCATCCGGAACACGCACCTCGTCGCCGACGACGAGTGACTCGGTGATCTGGTCGGTGAACTCAGCGAACTGGGTCGCGCGCACCAGCGTGTAGGGCACGCCCGACGCGGTGATGATCTGCTCCTGGGCGACCTTGGCGCGCAGATATCCGCTTTCGGGCAGGCCGTCCAGCCCGACGATCGACAGCGCCACGTAATGGCCGACGCCCGCCTTCTTGGCCTCCTCGACCAGGTTGGTCGTCGATGTCGTGAAGAAATCCATCACGGGGCCGTCGGAGAAGTCCGGCGAATTGAGCACGTCGATCAACACCTCGGCGCCCGACAGCGCCTCGGCGAGGCCCTCGCCGGTGAGCACGTCCACGCCGGTGTTGCGGGAGGCGGCGGCGACATCGTGGCCGTCGGTGGTCAGCAGGTCGACGAGCTTGCTTCCGATGAGGCCACTGGCCCCGATCACGGCGATCTTCATCCCTACTATTAGTGCCCATGGAACCGGTGGAAATCAATGCCGGCGCTTGGTATTTGCGCGGCGTACCAGCCGACGTCGGATATCGGTGGGATGTCTGCGAACCCATCACGGGACAGGTGGTGGCCGAGGTATCGCTAGACCCGCGCAGCGGCCTGATCGACACGAAGGCGCAATCCGGCTACGCCGAGGCCGCGCAGACCGCAGCAGATGCGGTACGCCGGTTCGCCGATTCCCCCTTCGGCGACGCCTAACGCTCGTCGATGTCGGCCCCAGTCGCGAGGTTGGCGCAGTCCACCCACTCGACGTCGCCGCGCGAGGCGAGGAACCGTCGCGCGCCTTCATCTCCGTCGAGGGTGGCCACCAAGCCGGGCCAGTGCCGCCGTGCCACCACGACGGGGTGGCCGGGCCGGCCGTCGTAGCCCGCCCGCGCGATGCCCGACGGCGACGTCGACGCCGCGGTCACGACGCGACGCACCGCGGCCGCACCGACGTCGGGGGTGTCGACGGTGAGCACGACGGCGTAGTCGGCTGGACCGCTTTCCAGCGCAGCTATCCCCGCCCGCAGCGAGGCGCTCATTCCGTCGGCCCAGTCGCGGGCCACCACCGGGCGTGCCCCCGCAGGCACGTCGACCACCGCCGCGCCCAGCACCACGACGATGTCGTCGCATCCACCGCCGGACAGCGCTGCCACAGCCGCAGCCAGCCATCCTCCGTCTGCGGCGAGCACCTTGGGCATTCCGTACCGCGTGCCCGCGCCCGCGGCGAGGACGATCCCGCCCACGTGCCCCGTCATGTGCTCAGTGTTTCACGCGCTCATCTACGTCAAAATTGACATTTCTGGTGTGTCTTACAAGCCGAATCGACGCGCTGAGCAGGCTTTTTCAAGATCAAGAATTCATGATTGAAGATTCGCGCCGAATGCGCGTAGGGTCAGAACAGGTTGAGTTCCCAGCCTCGGGAAACGTCATCGACATGCGGAGGTATTTCTCCGCAGCGATGGGCTTTGAGGAGCCAGGGCCTTGAACTTTTGACGTGAACCACAGTCCGAAATCTTCTTCGACTGATGGAGTCACAAACCATGTCCACTGCTACCACCATTTCTCGTCCTGCAGACCGTGGGGACGGTCGCACCGCCACATTCGCCACGCGCTGGCTGACGTCGTCGGTCGCCGTCATCACGGCTGACGGCGATCTCGACGCGTGCAACGCCCAAGAATTTGTCGAATACGCACTGCGCGACGCCGACCGCACCGAACGACTGGCACTGGATCTCACCGGTGTCGAATTCTTCGGCACCGCCGGCTTCTCCGCACTGCACACGCTCAACGTGCGGTGTGCGGGTGCCGGTGTCGAATGGGTGTTGGTGCCCAGTCGCGCCGTCAGCCGCCTGATGAAGATCTGCGATCCCGACTCGACGTTGCCGATTGCGGCCACGATGCCCGCTGGGCTGGCACGGCTACGCGCCGAACAGCATCCGCTACTGAAGCTGGTCTCGGAGCCGCGTTAGCGACTTCGCCAGCAGCCGCGACACATGCATCTGTGAGATGCCGACTCGCTCGGCGATCTGGGTCTGCGTCAGCGACTCGAAGAACCGCAGCAGCAACACGGTGCGTTCGCGCTCCGGAAGCGCTTCGAGCAAGGGCCGCAAGGCTTCTCGGTTCTCGATCTGATCCAGGCTCAGGTCTACGTCACCCAGCGTGTCGGCGATCGCGGGCGCGTCCTCGTTGCCGCTACCCCCGCTGTCGATCGACAGGGTGTTGTAGGAACTCCCTGCCACCAAGCCCTCGACGACCTCGTCGCGGTCCATTCCGAGTTCGGCGGCGAGCTCCGTCGGCGTCGGGGCGCGCCCCAGCCGCTGCGACAGTTCGGCCGTCGCTCCGCCCAGCCGCAGATGCAGCTCCTTGAGCCGTCGCGGCACCTTGACCGACCAGCTGTTGTCGCGGAAGTGCCTGCGGACCTCGCCCATGATCGTTGGCACCGCGAACGACACGAAATCCGAGCCGGCGTCGACGTCGAACCGGATCACGGCATTCACCAGTCCCACACGGGCAACCTGGACGAGGTCGTCACGGGGTTCACCGCGGCCGTCAAATCGGCGCGCGATGTGGTCGGCCAGCGGAAGGCATCGCTCCACAATGCGGTCGCGCTGCCGCGTGAAGGAGGCGGAACCCTCCGGCATGCCCTGTAACTCGCGGAACATGCCTGCGACATCCGCATATTCAGAGTTCTGTCGCGATGACGAACCCTGGGAGGACCTCGGACTCACCTGAGCGAACTCGCTCGTCTCGTCGTCATGGAAATCCCGAATAGACGCCCTTCTTCTGGGCCCCGGCCGTCCTGGAACGTCGTCACCTCGTCGGTGAGCGAACTCAGCACGTGCCAGCTGAAGCTACCCGGGGTCAAGATGTCCTGGCTCTTGCACGTGGTCGACGCGTCGACGACCACCTCGTTCTCGCGCGGATGAACCACCAGCACCAGCGTCGAATCCGGCATGGCGGACCGGATCAGTCGGGTACACGCCTCGTCAACGGCGAGCCGCAGGTCAGACACCGCGTCAAAGTCGAGATCCTCGAAGGTGCCGATTGCCGCGATCACGGTACGTACGACGGCAAGATTCTCCAACTCGGCGGAGACGCGCACCTCTACGGAACGGTCACCGCGCTGGTGTCCGTTGTTGATCTTCTCGACTTCGGCCATCTGACCTCCCGGAAATGTCGACCCGACACTACTCCAAGCCGTCTGCCAGCTAACCACCGGCGGTCCCGAGCTCTGACCACGTGTGACGCGGCGACCGGCGGGGTAATAACCCCCAATGACCGTGATCGCGGCTACGCCGTACGTTGTGGCGCAGCATGAGTCCGCGCGGATGGTGCTGTGACATCGATGTCTGATACCCAGGTCCCGCGAATTTGTAACGGTAGGTTTCCGTGCGGCTGCGACGCAGCGTAGTCAGTGGGCCCGGCCTGCACCGGGTGCGCCGCGGGCGAGGATTCTCCTACCACGACCAGGACGGCAAGGCGATCACCGATGAGGCGACGCTCACGCGGATCAAGGATCTGGTCATCCCTCCCGCGTGGAAGAACGTCTGGATCTGTCCTTACGAGAATGGCCACATCCAGGCCGTCGGGACGGACGCCGCCGGCCGCAAGCAGTACCTCTACCACGAGCGGTGGCAGGAGGAGCGCGCCGAGGAGAAGTTCGATCGCGTGCTGGAGATGTCGAAATCCCTGCCCGCGATGCGCCGACGCCTGGCGCAGGATTTGCGTAGGCGGGGTCTGGATCGCGACCGTGTCCTGGCCGTGGGTCTGCAACTGCTAGACCTGGGCTACTTCCGTGCCGGCGGTGAGCAGTACGCCGAGGAGAACAATTCCTACGGCATCGCGACGCTGCTGTGCGAACACGTGACGCTGCAACGCAAAGCGGTCGAATTCGACTTCCCCGCCAAGAGCGGGGTACGCCGCACGCTGCTGATCGACGACCCCGAGGTGGTCCGCTCGGTACGTGCGCTGCTGCGCAGACCCGACCGCACCGACCGGTTCCTGGCCTGCCGCAACTCGTCGGACTGGCGCGAGATCCACTCCGACGATCTGAACGCCCGGTTCAAGGAATTGGTCGGCGACGAGTACAGCGTGAAGGACTTGCGCACCTGGCACGGCACGGTGCTGGCGGCGACGGCATTCGTCGACGCCGATCCGCCGGTGAACAAGACGGTGATCAAACGGGTGGAGTCGGCAGTGATGAAGGAGGTGTCCGAGGAGCTCGGCAACACCCCCGCGGTGGCGCGCAGCTCCTACGTCGACCCCCGCGTGGTCGAAGGCTACGAGAAGGGCATGACGATCGCCGCCGGTGTCCGGCGGGCCGACCGCGTGAAGTCACCGACCGAGCGTCAGGAAATCCTGGAAAGCAGCACGGCACGGTTGATCCGCAAGGTGGCGCGCAGCTAGAACCCACCCGGGACGCCGTTGCCGACCAACCTCAACCCCGCGTCGGCGATCATGGTCGCGTCGAGCAGGTTTCGCGTGTCGACGACCACCGCCTCGCGCGACTGCTCGGCGATCGCGGCCCAGTCGAGGTCACGGAACTCCGGCCACTCCGTCAACACGACGATGGCGTCGGCTCCCTTGGCGGCCAGATAGGGATCGTCGAGGCCCGTGATCATCGCAGCGCGCAGCGCGGCGGGCTCGATGGATGAGAGCCGCGGGTCGTAGCCGGCTATCTGCGCTCCGGCCCGGGCCAGGTCGGCGCAGATGGTCAGCGCGGGCGAGTCGCGGACATCGTTGGTGCCGGCCTTGAACGTGAGCCCGAACGCAGTTATTCGCGCCTCCTGCAGCGGCACATGCATTGCGCGGGTGAGGGTTTCGGCGACCCGGCCCGGCTGAACAAGATTGGTGGCACGCGCCCCGGCCACCTCGGGTAACTCGATGCCGTGGCCACGGCCGGTGTGCAGCAGCGACGCGGTGTCCTTCGGCAGGCACGAGCCTCCCCAGCCTGGGCCCGGCGACAGGAAGTGCGGACCGATCCGCACGTCAGCTCCCATGCACCTGGTGATGTCTTCGACATTCGCACCGACCGCGGCGCACAGCCGTGCCAGCGAGTTGGCGTAGGAGATTTTTACGGCCAGAAAGGCATTGCTCGCATACTTGGCCAGCTCGGCGCTTTCCGGGCTCATCCGCAACGTCAACGCCGTTGCGGCGCGACATGTCTCGATAACGGTGTCGGCGGCGCGCTCGTCGTCGGCGCCGACCACGAGCCGGTCGGGGTGCCGGAAGTCGTAAACCGCGTATCCCTCTCGCAGGAACTCCGGGTTGGACACCACTGAGATGCCCGTACCGCGCAGTCGCTCCGCGATACCGCGGCAGGTTCCGACCGGAACAGTGGACTTCACCGCGATCACCGCCCCCGGCCGCAAAACGGTCGCCAATTGCTCTGTCGCGGCGTGGACTGCGCTGAGGTCACACGATCCGTCATCGGCGCTTGGGGTCGGCACACAGACGAACACCACATCGCGGTCGGCCAGCATCGAGTAGTCGGTGGTGAATCGCAGGTCGCCCGAGCGGAGGCCGCGCACCAGAAGGAACGGCAGGCCGGGTTCGTCGAGCAGCGTCACCGCCTTGCTCAGGCGTTCCACCTTGGCTTGGTCCACGTCGACACAGATGGTGTCGTGATGTGTCTCCGCAAGGCAGACCGCACTGGTCAGCCCGACGTAGCCGGCGCCGACGACCCCTACCCGCATACCCGTCATGCGCTCTCCTGCAAGACCTCTCGAGTAGCTGCCAACACGCGCGCCACGGTGATCAACAGCAATCCCGGATCCGGACGGTCACCGTGCGGGTCTCCCCTGTCGCCGGCCCATACCGCGATGTGTGGGCCGGTACCGCGCGGACCCCACTGGCACGGCGGTGTCGGGCCGAACAGCAGCACCGACGGCGCACCCGTCGCGGTGGCGATGTGACCCACCCCGGTATCCCCGCAGATGAGCAGCTTGCAGTCATGGATCAGCGCAACCAGACCGAGCAGGTCCAGTTCGCCTGCCAGCACGGCGCTTTCGGCCAGACCCGCTTGTCGGGCGACGCTGTGGGCCAACTGCAGTTCACCAGAGCCCCCGGTGATCACGACCTCGTTGCCCTGCGCCGCGAGTTCGGCGGCCACCTCGGCGAACCGGTCAGCGGGCCATCGCCGCGCCGCCGCTGCGGCCCCGGGATGGATGACCACCGCGCCGGAACGTTTGGGATAGCCGGCGGGGCGCGTGATCGCCATATTTCCTGGATCACAGCGGACCCCGAACGACTCGAGCATCGCGCACCACCGGTCGACCTCGTGCATGTCCGGCCGCCATGGCGGGCCGACGAGATCGGGATAAGCCGTGTGCCGATGGCTCAGCAGCGTCCCCGGCGCGAGGCCTCGCAGATCGGCGATGCTCTCCGGTCCGCAGCCGTGCAGGTTCACCGCCATCGCCGGCGGAGACTGCATCGGTGGCAGACAGCCCAGCCCGGCGGTTGGCTTCAATGCGTCGACGGCTCCCGAGTGGATCGCCAGCTCGCGCAACGGCTCCGGTGCAGCGAGGACGATGTACGCGTCGGGATACGCGGCGCGAATGCCACGCATCGCCGGAATACCGGTCAGGAAATCGCCGAGCCCGAGGGCGCGCAGGACGACGATCGTGCCGGCCGTCATGGCCACGAAGACTCCGTCGATGCGCAGATCACCAATTCCCGCACCTCGCAGCCCGCCGGTTGGGTGAGCGCGAAAACGACGGTCTCGGCGACGTCTTCCGGCTGATTCAGTTTTGCGTCGGGCGGCGGCTTGTACTGTTCCGTGCGGCCGTCGAAGAACGGCGTGTGCATGCCACCGGGGATCAACGTCGTCACACCCACTTCGCCGGCGAGTTCGGCGGCGAGCGCCCGGCTGAACCCGACCACGCCGAACTTCGAGGCACAGTACGCCGTCGCGTCGCTGACCGCCTTGATGCCGAGTGTGGATGCACACGTGACGATTCGACCGCCGGATTCCCGAAGATACGGCAACGCAGATCTGATCACCGCCGCGGTGCCGAGCAGGTTGACGTGAATGACGCGTTCCCAGTCCTTGACAGCGACCTCGTCGAGCTTGCCGCAGGAGTCGATGCCCGCAGCGGTGAACACCCCGTCGATGCGGCCGTCGGCGCGCTCGGCGAGCGCGCGCACCGCTGCGTCGACCGCCGCTGTGTCGGCGAGGTCGGCACATTCGAATGCGACATCGTCGTCGATGTGCTGTCGATCGATGACAAGCGGCGTGCCGCCGTGTCGCGCAACGGCTTTCACCGTCGCCGCGCCGAGGCCCGATGCGCCTCCGGTGATGAGTACGTTTCCCAGCGTCATGGGTTTCACTCCTATCGTTGGATCATGACCGCGCGGCCGCGATCAGGTTGGACGACGAGTAACCGGCGACAATCGGCAGCAGCACCACTTCACCGCCATGCCGGCGTACGACCTCAGCCTCGGGTAGGTCGGCTTCGGTGTAGTCGCCGCCCTTCACCCACACGTCCGGTCGCAACCGCTCCAGTGCCGCTTCCGGCGACAGCTCGTCGAAGATGATCACGTCGTCGACACATTCCAGTGCAGACAACACCCGGGCACGGTCCTGAGCCGGCATCACCGGCCTGGCCGGGCCCTTCAGCGCGCCTACGGAGCTGTCCGAATTCAGAAGCACCACAAGGGCGTCGCCGAGTTGACGCGCCTGATGCAGCAGCCGCACGTGGCCGGTGTGCAGAAGATCGAAGCACCCACCGGTGGCGACCAAGCGCCCGCCGTTTCTGCGCAGCGCCTCGAGGTCGGCTGCCGCGGCCGGGCGTCCGCGTGCGGCGATTGGTGCGGGACTGGACACGCCCACCGCTCCGCCGGCCGCGACGAAGTTGGTGGCCGCCTCGACGGCCGCGCGAACCGAGGCTTCCGCATCGCCCCCGCTGCCGAGGGTCAGCGCCGCAGCAACAGCGAACCGGTCTCCCGCCCCGCATGGATCACCACCGCCCGTCACAACCGGCGCGGCGACGTGGACTGATCCGGCGGGGGTCGCCAGGAGCGCACCCTTGACGCCTATGGTCACAGCCACCGCTCGCGCGGCCCATCGGCCGCGCAGCGACTCGGCCGATGCCTCGCCCGCCTCGGCCTGGTTGGGTGTCACCAACCAACAACCTGGGGTGGGTGTTTCGCCACGGGGATGGGGATCCCAGACCACGGGCACCCGGTCGGCGACCTTCGACAGCGCGTTGCGGATGCCGCGATGCGCAGCGACACCGTGACCGTAATCCGCGACAAGAATCGCCGCCGCCGATTCCAGCGCGGTCATGGCCGATGCCGGCGCCTCGTCGGCTGCCGCGGTCCCGTCGCCGTGGTCGAGCCGCAGCATCGACTGCCCGCGTGCCCGAATCCTCGTCTTGCACAATGTGCTTCCGGTCATCGACAAAGCGATCACCTCGACGCCCGACGCGGCAAGCAGGTCAGAAAGGACGCGGCCGTCGACATCGTCGGCCACCGCGGTCACCAGCACAACATTGCGCTCGGTGCGGGCGGCGAGCACGGCGGCAAGCCCCGCACCGCCCGGTCGGTGCCACATCCGTTCGGCGTCGACGACGGGTACGGGCGCCTCTGGGCTGAGCCTGCTGGCGCTGCCCTCGATATCCACGTCGAGCATCGAGTCGCCGACGATGATCAGGGGCCTAGCCACGGTGTCCACCTGCGCCAAGGAGCACGTCGTCGACGGCGATGCACAGGGCATGCACGAGCAACAGATGGATCTCCTGAACGGTGGCGGTGGAGCCCGCCTCGACGCAGACCGCGTCGTGGCACATCGCGGCCAACGGGTTGGGTGCGGGACCCGTCAGCGCCCAGGTTGTCAGGCCCTCCTCGTGTGCGGCCTTCACCGCTGCCAGCACGTTGCTACTGGTGCCGCTGGTGGACAGCGAGATGAGGACGTCACCGGGTTGGCCGTGCGCGTGCACGCCGCGGGCGAAGATCTGGTCGATACCGTAGTCGTTTCCGATGGCGGTGAGAGCGGAGGTGTCGGCGTGTAATGCGATGGCCGACATAGGCTTTCGTTCGTCACGGAATCGGCCGACCAGTTCGGCGGTGAGATGCTGGGCCTCGGCGGCGCTACCGCCGTTACCGCAGGCGAGCAGCCGTCCGCCGCGGGTCAGCACATCGGCGAGGTGCCTGCCCCACAGCATGAGTCGGTCCGCCTCCGAGCCGACACCCTCAACGGCCTCCGCCAGGGCTTGCATGTGCGTCTGGATCATGGGGCTCCTCCCAATCGATCGACCGCGGCGACCAACTCGGTGTCGGTGATGCCGTTAAGACATGGGTGTCCGACCACCGGGCATTCGCGGGCGCGGGTGAGTTGGCACGCGGCATTCTGGTCGCCGAGCCGGATCACGTTCTGCGCGTATGGCATCCACTGCGAGGCCGGTACCACGGGTGCGAACAGCGAGACGACCGGCGCGCCGACCGCGGCCGCAAGATGCGCGGGGCCGGTGTTGGGCACGACAACGACACGCGCGGCGGCGAATACGGCGCCCAGTGTGGCCAGCGTCGTGCGGCCGCCGAGGTCGACGGCTATCTCGCCCGCCACCGCCGCCGTCAGGTCGGTTTCGTCCGCACCGCCGGTGACGATCACGCGGTGACCGGCGCGCGTCAGCGCCTCCACCATCGCAGCGCTGCGGTCTGCGGTGGGCCGCCGCGCGGGCACCGCCGCACCGGGATGAAACGCCACAAACGTTGTTGTGGTGAGCCTTTCCAGCTCGGGCGGCAGCGGTGGGCAGCTGATGCGCAAGGCGCCGTCGTCACCTGCGGGCAGCGCACAGCCGCTGGCTGCGGCCAGCGACAGCGCCCTCTGCGGTTCTGGGATGCCGTCGCCTACGTGGTGGCGGAGATCGAGCAGCGTGCCGGGATAGTCCTCGCAGATGGCCGCGACCCACGGGACCTGCGCCATTCGGCAGATCAACGCCAGCGGAAGCGGCGACTGGTGAAACGAGGTGAAGATGAAGGCGTGGTCCGGCCGCAGGTCGCGCAGCTGCTTGATCAGTGACTCCACATGCCCGGCAGTCAGTTCCGGCGAATTGAAGTCCACCCATGGCGCCTGCCACTCGATGACGTCACCGACGCCGGGCAGCAGCTCGGCGGCTTCGCGGCCGCGCGGGCCGGCTAGGAAGGTCACGTCGTCATGGGCGGCGGCGATGGCGCGCACCGCCGGCCCGGTGATGAGGACGTCACCGGCGCTGTCGAGGCGAGCGATTAGGCCGAGGCTCATCGGCACTCCTGCAACACCATCGACACCGCGCTGTTCAGGTCGGCGGCCACCCTCGCCCTGGCGCGCGCCTCGCTGATCTCGTGCTCCAGCGTCCGGTGCGTCGGCACGAGCACCGCATCGGCGCCGGCCGTCAGCGCCGCGGTGACGTCGCCGCCCGTGTCGCCGATGAGCACGCACCTGCTGGGGTCCACTCCGAGCGCCTCCGCTGCGGCGAGCACCATGCCCGGGGCAGGTTTGCGGCATGTGCAGCCGTCGCCGTCGTCGTGAATGCAGACCTGCCATGCGTCAAACGGGCCAAGCGCATCGTCCACCCGTGCGTTCACCGCGGCCAACTCATCAGGAGCGATGAGGCCCTTCGCCACGCCGGACTGGTTGCTGACGATCGCCAGCAGCAGTCCTTCTTCGCGGAGTCTGCGCAACGCGTTCGCCGCGCCGGGCACCGGCCGCACACGGGTGGGGTCGTTGAGATAGGGGACGTCCTCGATGATCGTGTCGTCGCGGTCGAGCAGGACTGCCAGCGGCGGATCGCAAAGCGCGGACCGGAATTGCCGTTCGCCGGCGAGGCGGTGGAACACCGCGACCGGGGGGATGAGGATGCTGGTCACCACCATGCGCGCGATCTCGGACAGTGTGCGAGGGCCGGCCAAGATGCGGCGCACCGCGAATTCCGTTGTCAGGGCGGCCCACAACGCTGCAGATTGCAGGGCCCACCGCCACCGCCCGGTCAGTGCCAGGATCACTGCGGCGGCGATCGTCGCCGTAGTCACCGTGTGCGTCGGCAGCCGACCCCGCCCCTCGCCGACCGCAGTTCGCCATTTGCGTCCATGCTTGCGCCGCATCAACGCGTTGTCCCGATTTCCGATTTGGGCGCGCACGCTGCTCATCCAGGTCGATGGGGCAACCGGATGGGTGGACCGCCGCGATCCCGGTGCGATCGCGCCGTTCTTGGTGATGCGCACCGCCAGATCGGAGTCTTCTCGGTAGGCCCTCGGGAAGCGCTCGTCGAAGCCGCCGACGGCGATTAACGCCGACCGCTTGAACGCCATGTCGGCGGTGATCCATTTCGCGTCGCTGAGCCGTTGAGTGCGCCGCTCGTCGTCTGTGGCACGGCGGCCGGCGACACGGGGCACCTCGATCACCGCCTGTGAACCGACGGCGCGGGCTGCCTCGGCATCAGCAATGTCGGCTGCCGCGGCTGCGAGCCAGTTGGGCTGCGGCACAACGTCGTCGTCGAGGAAACAGATCCATTCGGCCCGGACGCTGCGCCACCCCATGTTGCGTGCCGCCGCGGGGCCTCGGCCTCCGCTGCAGAACACGTTCACCGGCAACCGAGTCGTCAAATCCAGCGGCGGGTTCGCGTCGGCGCGGTCGTCGACCACCACCACCGCCACCGGCTGCGGACCCGCTGATCCGTCGAGCTCGGCGAGCATCCGGTGTAGTCCCTCGCGGCCGATGGTCGGGACGACGATGGCGAAATCGGCTGTCATCGCGGCCTTCTCACCACAAACGGGCCGATCGCCAGCAAGTCGATCGGTGAGCTGCCGAAGCACTCCAGCGCATCACGGGGACTGTCCACCATAGGTCGCCCCGCGGTATTGAAACTGGTGTTGACGATCACCGGCACGCCGGTGCGCTCGGCGAAATGGCTGATCGTCGCGTGCAGCAGAGGGTTGCTCGTGTCGACCGTCTGGATGCGGGCCGTGCCGTCGACGTGCGTAACCGCGGGAATGCGTGACCGCCACTCCGCGGCCACCTCGTGGACGAACAGCATGTAGGGGCTGGGGATGGGGCCGGCGGAGAAGATTTCGGATGCTCGCTCCGCTAGCACCATTGGAGCCACGGGCCGAAATTGCTCGCGCCCCTTGACATTGTTGAGCCGCTCGAGGTTCTCCGGATGACGCGGATCGGCCAGCAGGGAACGCCCGCCGAGCGCTCGGGGTCCGTACTCGGCCCGGCCCTGAAACCACCCGATTAACTGGTTTTGGGCCAGCGCCTCGCCGACGGTGCCCGCCAGGTCATCCGGCCGCTCATGGGGGACGGCGGCCGCGGTGAGCGCGGCGGCGATCTGCTCGTCCGTCCAGCCCCGGCCCAGTGCCGCCGACGGCATCGGCGTGATGGGCTCACCGGCTTCCCCGGCGAGGGCCAGGGCCGCGCCGAGTGCCGTGCCCGCGTCGCCCGCCGCCGGCTGCACCCACACGTCGTCGAATCCGCCGTTGTTATAGATCTTCGAGTTCGCCACGCAGTTGAGCGCCACACCGCCTGCAAGACAGAGGTTTCGGTGGTCGGTGCGCGACCGCAACCAGCCGACGAGCTCGAGCAGCACTTCCTCGACCACGCGCTGGACACTGCACGCAAGATCGAAGTTGTGCTCGCCACGCGTACTGAACGACTCCCAGTCGACCGGTTCAGTACGAAAGCCGCCATTACCGGTCGCGTAGACCAATTTTCGCAACGGCGCGATAAACCGCGGCTCCCCGTAGGAGGCCATCGCCATGACCTTGTACTCGTCGCTGGAGCGTTTGAACCCCAGGTGCTCGGTGAGCCCTTCGTAGAACAGTCCGAGCGAATGTGGCAGCTCCTGCGCGGCGAGGATGTCTAGCTTGCCGTCCCGGTACGCGCCGGCCAGCATCGACGTGCGTTCACCTCGACCGTCCACAACCAATACGGCGCTGTCGGGGTACGGCGAGGCCAGCGCCGTCGACGCGGCGTGCGCGACATGATGGCGCACATAGCGCACCGCCCCAGGATCGAGGCCGGGCAGCGCAGTCTGCAGAAACCGGGGGGCTCGGTCGGCGTACAGCGTTCGCAAATACTCCCAGTCACGGTCAAGACCGTCGATATTGTCTGCGCGACTGTGCATCAGCCGGGGATCGTAGGAGTAACCGACGGCGTCGATCTGTGACGGTTCCAGCCCGGCTTGCGCCAGGCACCATCGGGCCGACTCGACCGGTAGCTCCCATGTCGAGAACGGCACCGCAGACTTGCCGTGCTTGCGGCGGGTGAACCGCTCCTCTTCAGCGGCCGCAACGATCTGCCCGTCGACCACGATCGCGGCGGCGGAGTCATGGAAGACCGCATTTATGCCGAGGATGCGCACTGTTGCCTCCTGTGCCTCCTGAACCAGTCGACTGTTCGGGCCAGACCCTCGCGGTACGAAACCTTGGGCTGCCAGCCCAGTTGCTCACGCGCCAAAGTGATGTCAGGACAACGGCGTTGTGGATCGTCCTGCATGGCCGGTCGGTGAACGATCGCTGAAGTGCTCTTCGCCAGGTCACGGATGACGTCGGCGATCTCGAGCACCGTCAACTCGTCGGGGTTGCCGATGTTGATGGGGCCAGAGCAGCCCGCGCGTGCAAGCCTGACCAGTCCGTCGACGGTGTCGTCGACGTAACACAGCGAGCGGGTCTGGCGACCTGTGCCGTTCACCGTGATCGGCTCACCACTCAAGGCTTGCTCGGTGAACGTGGGCACGATCCGCCCGTCGTCACAGCGCATCCTGGGCCCATAGGTATTGAAAATCCGGGCCACCCCGACATCGACGGTGCGGCCGCGGTGATATGCGAGGGTGAGCGCCTCGGCGAACCTCTTTGCTTCGTCGTACACGCTCCGCGGACCGACCGGATTCACGTTGCCCCAATATGTTTCATGCTGAGGGTGTTCGAGCGGGTCACCGTAGACCTCGCTGGTCGAGGCCAACACCAGGCGCGCACCGCAGCACTCGGCGAACTCCAGTGCGTGGGCGGTACCGACCGCACCGGCGCGCAATGTCTCGACCGGAAGCCGCAAGTAATCCCGCGGTGACGCGGGTGAGGCGAGATGAAAGACCGTGTCGGGGTCCGATGGAAGAACGACGTCGCGCCATGGCTTGCTGATGTCGTGGCCGACGAAGCGGTAACCGGCGCGGCCGTGCAGCAGTGTGGCCGCGCCGGGCGCGCTGGTCGACAGGTCGTCGATGCAGACGACCTCGGCCCCCTCAGCGAGGAGTCGCTCACAAAGATGACCCCCGAGGAAGCCGGCTCCGCCGGTGACAACGGCGCGTTTGATCTCATGCATCGGCGTTTTCCAGCCCCGCCAACGGGTACGTGCTTGGGTTATGGCAGGTGCCACTCGCACATCGTTCGTGATCGCCAGCCGCAACCGCGCCGCGGAGCTCTCGACCACGATCACGCGCCTGCTCAACACGACCAACTGCCGGATCATCGCCGTGGACAACGGTTCTGAGGACGACTCGGTTGCGGTCGTCCGACGTTTCGCGCATCAGTCCGCAGGCCGGGTGTCGGCCATCGAGCTGAAATCGAACCGCGGCGTGGTGGCCCGCAACGTCGGCGTGGCTGCGGCCACGACCCCGATCATCGCGTTCTGCGACGACGATTCGTGGTGGGAGCCATCGGCGATCACCAACGCCGAGGATCTCTTCGACCGTCACCCGACGCTGGGCCTGCTGGCCGCGCGCACCGTCGTCATGCCGCACCGTCACGACGATCCGATGGTGTCGGTATTGGCCGACAGCGCACTGGGCAGACGGCGGGACCTGCCGGGCCCGTCGATTCTGGGCTTCATGACCTGTGCCGCTGTCGTCCGCAAGGCGGCTTTCGTTGCGGCGGGCGGATTCAGCGAGCTGCTGCACTTCTACGGCGAAGAACAGCTGCTGGCGCTTGACCTGGCCGCAGTCGGCTGGGACCTCTGCTACTGCCCGCAGTTGACCGCCTACCACCAACCGTCGGAGATCCGCGGCAGTTCGTCGGCTCGGCAGGCTCGAGAGCTGCGCAACGCCGTGCTCACCACCTGGATGCGTCGGCCAATGTGGCCATGCCTCAGGGCCACGGGTCGGTTGCTGCGCGCGGCGGTGCGCGACGCAGACCATGCGCGGGGCGCCCTGGAGGCCCTGGTGCGACTGCCGTCGGTGATGAAGCTGCGCAGGCCGCTGCCCGACGAGGTGGAGCGGGCGCTCGCACTCATCGAGTCGGGCTGAGCGCACAAACCTCATCCGAACGACACCTGCGGGTAACTCGATTGCGCCAGCTGGTGATAGATGCGCAGAGTGTCCGCCGCGACCCGGTCCCAGGAGTAGCGCGCGCACACGCGATCCCTGCCGGCCAAGCCAAGGGATTGCCGCAGAAACGAGTCGCGCAGAAGTCGATTGACCGCGGCGGCGATCTCCACCGGCTTCTTCGGACTGACCAGCTTGCCCGTCACATCCTCGACGACCGTGTCCAGCATGCCCCCAACGGCCGAAGCCACCACCGGAATGCCACACGCCATGGCTTCCAACGGCACGATGCCGAACGGCTCGTACCAGGGAGTGCATGCGACGGCGTCTGCTGAGCGCAGCATCGCCGGCATTCCCTCGCGCGGAACAGCACCGTGGAGATGCACACGGCGCGCGACGCCGAGTTCCTTGGCCAACGCGCGTAATCGACACGCTTCAGGGTCTGAAGCCAAGGCCGCTTGGTCGGGACCACCGACGATGACCAATTCGGCGTTCGGGATCGACGGCATGGCGCGGATCACGTCGTCAAAACCCTTGCGGGGCACGAGTCTTCCTACGCCGAGGATGCGATGCCTGGCGCTTTTGTCCGCCACAGGGCCGTCTGGCCGAAACACGTTGTTGTCGACCCCGCACGGAACCACCGAAGTGCGTGCCCGCGATCTACCCATCCGCATGAGCTCGAAGACTTCGTCCGTGCAGGTCGCGGCGATCCATGTGGCGCCCTTGGCCACCGACCTTTCCAGCCGCAATCGTTCTTTCGGGCTGGTGTCCTGCGCCCCCTGGTGGCGTCGCTTCACCACGCCCAGCGCATGGAACGTCTGCACGGTGGGCAGATTCAGGTGCCGGGCCGCCAGCTGGGTCGCGATGCCGGACATCCAGAAATGCGCATGTGTGACATTCGGGCGGTCGGCGGTCCACCGTGCGTCGAGGTAGCGGGCGAATTCGCCCATGTACTGCAGCAGTTCGTCCTTGGGAAGCTGTTCGGCCGGCCCTGCAGGGACGTGCACCACCGTGTAACCCTGTGGCGCGATCACCTGCTCAGGTACATCGGGGTTGTCGCGCCTGGTGTACACCGAGACTTCGTGTCCCCTGCGGACCAGCTCGGCGGACAACTCCGCCACATGCACGTTCTGTCCGCCCGCATCCGCGCCACCAAGCGTCGCCAGCGGGCTGGCGTGCTCGGAAACCATCGCGATCTTCATCGGTTTCCTCCCATCAGTTCATGCACACTGCTGCTCGATGACCTCGCCCCACTCGGCGAGGAATCGATCCAGCGAGAAATGCGCAATTGCGTATTCGCGTGCGGCTTTACCGGCCAGGGTCGCCGCGGCCCGGTCGCTGACGAATCTCCTGATGGAGTTCGCCAGTGTTCCGACGTCCGCGCTCACCAGGCCGGCCTCAGCCGGCACGACGAGCGGCGCCATCGTGGAGGCCACTGCCACCACGGGCAGCCCCAGATACATCGCCTCGACAAGTGACATGCCCAGCGACGTCCACCGAGCGGTGTGCAGATACACCCGACGCCGCGCCACTTGCCGCAGCAACCGCCGCGTGGGGACATCTCCCTTGGGCCGGACGCCGCGAAGTGGGCGGCGGCCCAGTTCGAGCGTGTCAATGCCCCAGACGTCAATAGGGACATGTGCGCCTAACTCGATGAGCACGTCGGTGCCCACCGTGCGCCACCGCCGTAGGGGCTCATTGATCATGCTCGCCGCGGCCGCTACGTCACCTGTGTAGAGATAGCCGGGGTCGGCGATCCCATGGGTGATCACCCGCGTCGGTGCTGCGCCGCTGTCCCACATGAGCCGGTTGAAGTCAGTGACGTGGACGACGGGAATGTCGCTGCGGGCGGCCACCGGATGGGTGCTGTCGACCGGTAACGGACGTGGTGCGTTGTGCTCCACGTACACAGCCGGAACGTCGACGCCGGGGCGACGGCCCAACCACCGCTCTGCGAGGTCGAGCTCCTGCGGCCGCTGCAGGATCACCAGATCGATGTCCTCGTCATGCAGTGCCTCAACCGGAACCTCCTGCGCGCGTGGCCAATTGCGGCCCGCAAGACCGCGGCCGTCTGCGTCCTGAGCGGAATTGACGGGCACGACGTAGCGGTGCCGACCCGCGACGAAGGATTCCGTCCACGACCCGTGCACATGCCACACGAGCAGTGAGCGCGCGGAATCACCGACAGTCATGACGCTGAGCTTTCCTCGGCGCCGAGTGGACAAACGTCAAGCGGTCGACTCTTCGCAAACTGGATCCGAACCGCTTCGTTTTCTGGATTCTCAACGCTTTGCCAGCGTTTCATGATCTCTTCTCCGGGTATTCCGCTGGCATGCCCGGAAGCGACGAGATCCCCATCGCCGATGCAGTCGAGCAGCAGCAGGAAGCCGTTGTGCCGGTTGTCGATGACGAAGTGCCTGCCGAGCCGCCCACAGACGTTCCGCTTGAGGCGCCGGATGCTGACTGGCAAGAACAGCTCGACGAGGTAGCCGAGGACCCCGATGATGAGCGCGTCGATGAATGAAAAAATGAGATGACATGCGTTGCCGGGCAGCGTTGCTGTTGGTGCTCCTGTTAGTTGCACTCGGGCTGCTGCTCACACGCTGTCCCGCCAACCGCGACGGAATGCCGGGCCAGCTGGCCCAAGCCATGGAGGAGACGACGGGCGCTGCCCGCAGTGCCGCGTTGGCGTTGGACCAATGGTCCGCACATCGATCAACCGCCCAGCTCACCAGCGTGCAACTGTCTGATGCCCGAGACCAGGTACTCAAGGCCTATCACGGGGTCGCTGGCCTCCGCGCAGACGATCCTGTCGACATCGAGCGCCAGCGCATGCTCACCTCATCGATGACGGCCATCCTCGGCCAGCTGAACGCGGCGTCGGCGACGATCCGCGGCGTGACGACCGACCCTCGACCGGATAGGTCGCGCGCCGACCTGATCGCCGCCGCCGACGGCCTCGAGAACAGCTACCGCTGATGGGCAAGATCTTCTCGGTCGCACTCGGAATCCTCACCGCCATAGGGGGATTCCTCGACATCGGCGATCTGGTGACGAACGCGATCGTCGGCTCTCGGTTCGGCCTCGCGTTGGCGTGGGTGGTCCCCGTCGGCGTGTTGGGCATCTGCCTCTACGCCAACATGGCCGGTCGGGTGGCCGCCGTCAGCGGCCGGGCGACGTTCGAGATCATCCGGGAGCGGCTCGGGCCCCGCGCTGCAGCGGCCAACCTGTCCGCTTCGTTCTTCATCAACCTGATGACGCTCACCGCCGAGATCGGCGGTGTGGCATTGGCATTGCAGTTGGCGACGGATGTCGGCCGGATGCTGTGGATACCCGTGGCCGCCTTCGCAGTGTGGGTGGTGATCTGGCGGGTCAAATTCTCGATCATGGAGAACGTCACGGGCCTGCTCGGCCTGTGCCTGATCGTATTCGCCGTGAGTGTGTTTGCGCTGCAACCGAACTGGGGTGATCTCGCCCATCAGGCCGTTGCGCCGGTGATATCCCAGCAGGAGTCGGCGGCGACGTACTGGTATTTCGCGGTCGCCCTGTTCGGCGCAGCGATGACACCGTATGAGGTGTTCTTCTTCTCCTCCGGCGCGGTAGAGGAGCACTGGACCGCCAAGGATCTGGGTACGTCGCGACTGAACGTCATCATCGGCTTTCCACTCGGCGGCATCCTGTCGATCGCGATCGCCGCGGGCGCGACAATCGTGTTGCTGCCGAACCAGATTGAGGTCACCGCGCTGTCGCAGACCGTCATGCCGGTCGTCGCCGCCGGAGGAAAGCTCGCGTTGGCCTTCGTCATCGTCGGTATCGTCGCCGCGACGTTCGGCGCGGCGCTGGAGACCACGCTGTCCGGCGGCTACATCCTGGCCCAATTCCTCGGGTGGCCGTGGGGCAAGTTTCGCCGGCCCGCCGAGGCCACGCGATTTCACGTCGTGATGTTCGTGTCCATCGTGGCCGGCGCCGCCGTGCTGTTCACCGGTGTGGACCCGATTCAGGTAACCGAATACTCGGTCGTCTTCTCGGCGATTGCGCTGCCCTTGACGTATTTGCCGATCCTCATTGTTGCCAACGACTCTCAGTACATGGGCGATCAGACCAACGGGAAGGTGACGAACATGCTCGCGTCGGTGTATCTGGTCATCATCCTGGCTGCATCCTTGACGGCGATCCCCTTGATGATCGTGACGGGAGCAGGCCAGTGACCACGGAATTGCCAGTAAAACGACACCGCGGCACCCTCGTTGACGCGCGGCTGCATCTGTTGGACCGTCAGCTCTTCGACGCCAACGGCGACCCGGTCGGCATCGTCGACGACCTCGAGCTGTCCGGAGTGGAACTCGGCCAGGACGTCGCGCAGGGCTCCGAGGCACCGCAGGTGACCGCGCTGCTGTCGGGGCGGGTAGTGGCCACCCGCATCCTCGGCGGTGGACCACCACGGTCGCTACTGCAAGAGATCCCTTGGAAGCTGGTCGCCTCGGTGGGCGTCGTCGTCACACTCAGCGAGACCGATACGCCGTTCGATATGACCTGGGTCGAGCGGTGGCTGCGCGACCACATCATTCGCCACATCCCCGGGGGCCGGCATGCAGCTGAGTAGATTTCTCGGGCTGCGCGTCGTCGACGCGGGCAACCATCCCGTCGGGACAGTGATCGACGTACGGCTGACGGTGGGTGGTGAGCTTGACCGCGATCCCGCCACACCGCGGGTGCTCGGCCTGATCGTCAGCCCGCGGACGCGTTCGTCATTCCTCGGCTACGAACGCAGCACCGCCACCGCGCCGGTGCTGCTGGCCCGATTGCTGCGCTGGCGACACCGCGGCACGTTCCTGGCATCCTGGGAGGACGTCGCTCGTGTCGGAGATCACGTCGTGACGCTTCGTCCCAGGTACACGAAGTATTCGGCGGTGCTGCCGTGACCGGCGGGCGTTTATCTCCTCCGGCGCTCGGGAACCCTACGGTTGCGCGGGAAAGCTTCTCGTGTGGCCCGATGAAGGGCGAAAACCCATAGCTGACTCCCTTTAGCGGAAAGGTGAAGCATGACCGAGAAGAACAGTGGTCCGCAGGAAGCCATCAAAGGCACCGTCGAAGACGTCAAGGGCAAGGCCAAGGAGGCCGTCGGCACTGTGACCGGTCGCAACGACCTGATCGAGGAGGGCAAGGCCCAGCAGGACAAGGCCGACGCCCAGCAGGACGCCGCCAAGAAGGAAGCCCAGGCCGACGCTGCCCGCGGTAGCGCCAAGGCCGCTGAGAAGCGGCAAGAGGCCAACCAGTAATTAGGTCATCAACGAGAAATCCCAGCCGGATCACCGGCTGGGATTTCTTGTGTCCGTCGCTCGATCAGCTGCTGGGCGGCTGACGTTGCGCATCGGGATGTTCGGCGTACCACCGCTCTTCGATGCCGCGCACCCGCCGGTGTTCGATGATCAACCACGCGGCGCCGACGACCAGCAGGACCGCTGCGGCGGAACCGAATGCGATGCCGGTGCTGTGGTGGGCGGTGGCGTGCGCGGCCAACGCTCCGACGAAGCACGCGAGCGCGATTCCGATGACGATCAGCGCGGGCATGTTTTTGGTGTCTTTCATCGACTCGCCCGCGTGCGGCCGGGTGGTCCGCGAGTGGTCGACGGGATCCTTCGGGCTTTTCATGGCAGCTCCTTTCGCCATACCGCGTGCCCGCTTTTGCCGGGATATATCCACGGTAGAACCACGTCGCGGTCATCGGCGTTGAATTTTTCGATCACTGGGCGGCCGGGTACTGCCGGGCTTTCAGCAGGCTGGCCAAGTGTGCGGCGTTGCGTGCCGCAGACGCTGTGGTCTTGGCCACCGGTTCGGGGACTTCGTCGAGGTCGCTGTAGTTCTTGGACTGCATCGCTTCGCCGTTCCAGTACGTGTTCGCCTGCCCGGCGAGTGAAAAGCCGATGTCGTTGAGGCCCTGGGCGCAGTCGGCGAACACTTTGTGCGCACCGTCCTCGTTGCCGACGACGCAGACGAGGGCGACCTTGCCGTACATCACCAGGCGGCCTTCGTCATCGGTGTTGGACAGTTCGGCGTCGAGCCGCTCCAGCACGCGTTGCGCGATGCTGGAGGGATGGCCCAGCCACACCGGGGTCGACAGCAGCAGGATGTCGGTATCAAGGACGCGCTGCCTTAGCTCAGGCCATTCGTCGCCGTCGCCCATGTCGGCCTCGACGCCGGGCGCGATCGCATGATCGGCGCAACGCACCGTTTCGGTGTTCACGCCGTGCCTACGCAGCTGTTCACAGACATGCTCGGCCATCAGCTCACTGCTGGAGGGGGCCGGGCTGCGTTTCAGGCTGCAGATCAGGGCGAGGGCAGTAAGGGGCGGTGAATTCTCACCCATGACATCACCTTTCGCTCAGGCGACGGCGACAAGAGGCATGCTCTTGGCGAGCACCAGCAGCGTGGCGGCCATGAGGAACCAGCCCGCCCCGTGCCACGGCCACGACATGCTGCGCTGGCGCCATATCTGATAGGTACGGGCGAAAGCGCGCAGCGCACCACACAAGAGGATCATCGGTGCGCCGAAGGCCAGGAACGTACGTTGCGGCGTGCCACAGGCGGCGACATCGAAGGTTGCGCCTCCGCACGTGCCGATCCACAGGGACGCGGCAATCAGAAATACGACCGCGGCCGCCGCTACGCCTACGCTGAACCGGGCAGCTCGGATAAGGCCGTCGCGGGCAGGAACTTCGCCGCGACCCACGTCCTCAGCGCTCTGGTACACAGCTAGCTAAATTCCCGTGATAACGAACCGATAAACCTCGCGGTTTGCGGCCAGCATGGCTTTGCCGCAGGGCGGGTAGCTTCCATCGCATGGCCGACTACATCCACCTGGGCAGAAAGCTGATGTGGGTCTGGGACCACCCCGAGCCGCTACAGGGCGAGACGTTGCCGCTGCTGCAAAACGAGATCATGCGCCTGAGCCGCGACGGCCCGCTGTTCACCAGCTCTCTGTCGCCGGGTGAGGCCGATGAGCTGTCCCGGCTCTGCGACGCCGTTGCCGCCGAAAATGGCCACACCTGGCGGTGGGAAGCCGCCGAGGAGAGCCCCCAACCCGAGAAGAAAAAAGGCGGGTTCTGGCGCAGGCAACGGCGCTGACCCTCGACTTGTCGGACGGTCGACCTACCATTCGCTCGTGGGCGGCAAGAGGGTCGGGATCTATCTGGTCCTGGCCATCGCATCCGGTGTGGCCGCCCATCTGCTCAGCGCGAGCCTGGCATCAAGCGTTGCCATCGGCGCCGTTGCGCCCGTAATTCTCGCGGCGGCCCCACGATTTCTTGTGGCCACTGTGAAAGGCGCATTCACCCCGAGCCTCCGCGAGTCGCCGGCCTCGTCGGCCATGAGTGGCCTTGAGTTCGAAGATCATGTCGCGCGGATAGCGCGGTCGTGCGGCGTGCCGGTGATCATGACCTCGGTGACCGGCGACTGGGGCGTCGACCTGATCGTGGGGCATCGGCCTGAACGCGTTGCGGTGCAATGCAAGAGGCAGTCGCGACCCGTCGGCGCCGGTGCCATACAGGAGGTGGTTGCGGGTGCGCCCATGCACGGGTGCACGAAGACCATGGTCGTTACTAACCATGAATTCACCCCGGCCGCAGTGAAACTCGCCGAGCGGCACGGCTGCATTCTGATCGACGGCTCGCAGCTGTCGCGGCTACGATCGATCATTCGACGGAGCACAAAATTGCCTTCCCACCCCACGTGAAAACAAGTGCCTTTGCGGCCATCACCGGTCGCGGATGAAAAGCCCGCGCGGTTGTTGCACACACGCAAATTAAGATGGTGAGCGTGTCAGAGACCAGGCGTCGGTTGTCCCCCGAGGATCGGCGGAGCGAACTGCTGGCGCTGGGTACCAAAGTGTTCGGTGAACGCCCCTATGACGAAGTTCGGATCGACGAGATAGCCGAACGTGCGGGTGTGTCGCGCGCGCTGATGTACCACTACTTCCCCGACAAGCGTGCATTCTTCGCCGCTGTGGTGAAGGCCGAGGGTGACCGCCTGTTCGAGGCGACCAACACGCCTGCAATACCGGGCCAGACGCTGTTCGAGCAGTTGCGCGCCGGCGTGCTGGCCTACCTTCACTACGACGAGAAGCATCCGCACGGCGCCTGGGCCGCCTATGTCGGGCAGGGCACCTCCGATCCGGTTCTGCGCGGCATCGAGGATGATGACAATGAGCGTCAGGTCAACCGCTTGATGGACCGGCTGTGTAAGAGGCTGGACGGTGACCTGGACTCTGAAGTCGATCGCGACATCCGCATCACGATGTTCGGCTGGCTGGCCATGACGATGGAGATGTGCCGGCAGCGCATCAAGGACCCATCCCTGGATGCCGGTCGCATCGCCGACACGTGCGCGCATGCGCTGCTGGATATGGTCGGCCGGCTACCCGGCATCCCCGCGATGCTCAGCGACGCGGTCGCACACGAGCGACGCGGTACATGATCGACGGATGCACCAGCCGCGTCGGCGGATCGATGAACCCGGTCACCCTGATGAGTTGTTCGGCGCATCCGATGTCGGTCTCGCACACCGTCAACAGCCGTTCGACGTAGCGGTTGGCGATGCGGGTGGTGATTGATCGGCGACCCTCGATCTCTGGCTGGCTGAGGTCGGCGCCGGTGGCGAATCGCCACGCCACCCCGATCGGTTGCGCTGCGGCGCGAAAGTAACGCCGCGGCAGACCATCCGCACCGTCAGACAGGCTGCGCTGCAGCGCGAGTGCCTGTAAGGCGGCGACCGTCATCCCCTGGCCGTAGATCGGGTTGAAGTTGGCCACCGCGTCTCCGATGACGACCAGTCTTTCGGGGAGCCGTCTCATCTTGTCGTAGCGCCTCCACCGGTTCTGGGGGTACCGGTAGCGGCAGATCTCGCTGAGCGGCTGGGCTTTCCGTAGCGCCGCGGACACGTGCGGCGGCATCAGTTCCTCGACGAATGCCAAGCGCTCGTTCGGCTCGTTCGGCGGTTCGACACCGGCCATCCCGAACACGGTGAACATCCACGTGTCGTTCTCGTAACCGAAAAGCGCCATCCCCGTGGGCCTTCCGGGCACCGGAGTGCTCGCCACCACCATCTCCCGCAGCGTGCCCGGCGGCATTCTCAGCAGCTGGCTGGAATACACGACCTGCACCGTCACGGTGTCCTCGACCGGGCGCCCATAGCCCAAAGCTTCCAGCGTCGCCGGTGTGCGGGCCGCGCGGCCGGTGGCGTCCACCACCAGGTCGGCCTCCAGCGCCCGCTCACCCGCACCGTCGTGGAACACGACACGCGCACCGGTGATCCGGTCCCGCGACGACGTCGATGTCAGGCCAATGGCGTCGTAACGGGTGAGGAAGCGAACGTTGGCCATCGCGCGCACCCGTCGGCGCACGAGGTTCTCCAACAACGGCCGGCTCGGAAAATACAGCGGCGGGACGGTGGTGAACGCGCCCTCGGCCGGCGCGCGGTGCCCGGCGAGGTAAAACGACGCCCGCGACAGGTCGCGGTAGTCGAATGCGGGAACGCCCGCGGCAATCATCTCGTCACCGAAGCCAGGAAACAGCTCGCCGAGTATCAACGAGCCACGGCCCAGCAGACCGTGGGCATGACGGCCCTGCGGCACCCCGCGACGGTTGACCGCGGCGTCGGGCAGCTCGTCGCGCTCGACGACGGTCACCGATCGGTAGAAGTCGGCGAGCACCCTGGCGGCCAGGAGGCCGGCCATGCTGGCGCCGAGAACGACGGCGTGGGCCCCGACCATGGCTCATTTTCACGCTCTGCAGCCGCCGACCGCTGACGTTTGTCGGTGCCCGTTGGCACGATGGCTATGTGAGCGCAGCAAGCCCGTCCGCCCAGAACCCGCTCGCCCGGTTCAGCCCCTTGACCAGGGAGTGGTTCTCCGGCACCTTCGCTGCGCCCACCAACGCCCAGGCCGAAGCCTGGTCGGCCATCGCCGCCGGGGACAACACCCTCGTCATCGCGCCGACCGGGTCCGGTAAGACGCTGGCCGCGTTCCTCTGGGCGATCGACCGGCTGGCGTCCAACCCGCAAAAGAAGCCTGCCGGTACGCGGGTGCTCTACGTATCGCCGCTGAAGGCGCTGGCCGTCGATGTCGAGCGCAACCTGCGCACGCCGCTGACCGGCATCGGCCGCATCGCCGAACGGCAGGGCCAGGCCGCGCCGGAAATCAGCGTCGGCGTCCGCTCCGGCGATACGCCGCCGGCGCGGCGGCGCGAGCTCATCGCCAAGCCACCCGACATCCTGATCACCACACCGGAGTCGCTGTTCTTGATGCTGACCTCGGCGGCGCGCGAGAGCTTGGCCGCGGTGCAGACCGTCATCGTCGACGAGGTGCATGCCGTCGCGGCAACCAAACGCGGTGCTCACCTGGCGCTGTCGCTGGAGCGGCTCGACCAGCTGCTGGACAAGCCCGCCCAGCGCATCGGGCTGTCGGCGACCGTGCGCCCGCCCGAGGAGGTGGCACGCTTCCTGTCGGGCCAGACCCCGACCAAAATCGTCGCCCCGGCGGCGGCCAAGACCTTCGAGTTGTCGGTGCAGGTGCCGGTTCCCGATATGGCGAACCTGGCGAACAACTCGATCTGGCCGGACGTCGAGGAGCGCATCGTCGACCTGATCGAGGCACACCACAGCTCGATCGTGTTCGCCAACTCCCGGCGTCTGGCCGAGCGACTCACGTCGCGGCTCAACGAGATTCACGCCGAGCGTCTGGGCGTCGACCTCGAAACCCCGCCCAACCCTCAGGTGGCCGGCGGCGCGCCCGCCCATCTCATGGGCAGCGGACTGGCATCCGGCGCCGCGACGTTGCTGGCCCGCGCCCATCACGGCTCAGTCAGCAAGGAGCAGCGCGCACAGGTCGAAGACGACCTCAAGAGCGGGCGGCTGAAGGCCGTCGTCGCCACGTCCAGCCTCGAGCTGGGTATCGACATGGGGGCCGTCGACCTGGTGATCCAGGTCGAGACGCCCCCCTCGGTGGCCAGCGGGCTGCAGCGCATCGGCCGGGCGGGCCATCAGGTCGGCGAGATCTCCCAAGGCGTGCTGTTCCCGAAGCACCGCACCGACCTCATCGGCTGCGCGGTGACGGTGCGACGCATGCTCTCCGGCGACATCGAGACCATGCGGGTGCCGGCCAACCCGCTCGACGTGCTCGCCCAGCACACGGTGGCAGCCTGCGCGCTGGAGCCGTTGGACGCCGACCTGTGGTTCGAGGCTGTGCGGCGGAGCGCGCCGTTCGCGACGCTGCCGCGCAGCGCGTTCGAGGCGACGCTGGACCTGTTGTCCGGCAAGTACCCGTCCACGGAGTTCGCCGAGTTGCGGCCGCGTCTGGTGTACGACCGCGACGCGGGCACGCTCACCGCGAGGCCCGGCGCCCAGCGGCTAGCCGTCACCTCCGGCGGCGCCATCCCCGACCGCGGCATGTTCACCGTCTACCTGGCGTCGAGCGCAGACTCCGAAAAGCCCTCGCGGGTAGGTGAACTCGACGAGGAGATGGTCTACGAATCGCGCCCGGGTGACGTCATCTCACTGGGCGCCACCAGCTGGCGGATTACCGAGATCACCCACGACCGGGTGCTAGTGATCCCGGCACCGGGCGAACCCGCGCGACTGCCGTTCTGGCGCGGCGACGGCGTGGGCAGGCCGGCCGAACTGGGTGCGGCGATCGGTGCGTTCACCGGTGAGCTCGCCGGCCTGGGCCGCGATGACTTCGAATCGCGCTGCGCTGCAATGGGGTTCGATGACTACGCCACCAACAATCTGTGGCAGCTGCTGAACGATCAGCGCCAAGCCACGGGAACGGTGCCCACCGACTCCACCTTCGTGGTCGAGCGGTTCCCCGATGAGCTGGGCGACTGGCGGTTGATCCTGCACTCCCCCTACGGTCTTCGGGTGCACGGCCCGCTGGCGCTGGCGGTGTCACAACGGCTGCGTGAGCGCTACGGCATCGACGAGAAGCCGACCGCCTCCGACGACGGCATCATCGTGCGGCTGCCCGATACCGAGGACGCCCCGCCCGGCGCCGACCTGTTCGTGTTCGACGCGGAGGAGGTCGAGCCGATCGTCACCGCGGAGGTGGGCGGTTCAGCGTTGTTCGCGTCCCGGTTCCGTGAGTGCTCGGCGCGCGCACTGCTCCTGCCCCGGCGCCACCCCGGCAAACGGTCACCGCTGTGGCACCAGCGGCAGCGGGCGGCGCAGCTGCTCGACGTGGCACGCAAGTATCCCGACTTCCCGATCGTTTTGGAAACGGTCAGGGAATGCCTGCAGGACGTCTACGACGTGCCGACGCTGACTGAGCTCATGCACCGGATCGCGCAGCGCCGGCTGCGGGTGGTCGAGGTCGAGACGCAGACCCCGTCACCGTTCGCGGCCTCTCTGCTGTTCGGATACGTCGGCGCGTTCATGTACGAAGGGGACAGCCCGCTGGCCGAGCGACGGGCCGCGGCGCTGTCACTGGACAGCATGCTGCTGGCCGAGCTTCTGGGCCGCGTCGAGCTGCGCGAGCTGCTCGACCCTCAGGTGATCGCGAGCACCGCCGCACAGCTACAACATCTCAGCGAGGACCGCGCCGCGCGCGACGCCGAAGGCGTGGCCGACCTGCTGCGGCTGTTGGGTCCGCTGACCGAGAGCGAGATCGCCGAGCGGTGCACCGCCGATGATGTCGGCGGCTGGCTGGAGGGACTGCGCCACGCCAAGCGCGCGCTCACAGTGTCGTTTGCCGGACAGACATGGTGGGTCGCGATCGAGGACATCGGACTGCTGCGAGACGGTGTCGGCGTCGCGGTGCCGGTCGGCGTGCCGGCGATCTTCACCGAGAGCGTCGCCGACCCGCTCGGCGAACTGCTGGGCCGCTACGCGCGCACCCGGGCCCCGTTCACCACTCACGACGCGGCAGCGCGCTTTGGGCTGGGTCTGCGAGTCGCCGCAGATGTGTTGGGCCGCATGGCCATTGACGGTAAGTTGGTGCGCGGCGAGTTCACCGATCAGGCCGACAGTGGCGACCAGTGGTGTGACGCGGGCGTGCTGAAGATTCTGCGACGGCGGTCGCTCGCGGCGCTGCGCGCGCAGGTGGAGCCGGTTAGCACCGCAGCCTATGCTCGGTTTCTGCCGGCATGGCAGCAGGTCGGGGTGGAACGCGCCGCGGGCATCGACGGGCTCGCATCGGTGATCGACCAACTGGCGGGTGTGCCGATACCGGCGTCGGCGATCGAGCCGCTGGTGCTCTCCTCCCGTGTCCGCGACTACCAGCCGGCGATGCTCGACGAACTGCTCGCCTCCGGTGAGGTGACCTGGTCGGGCGCCGGCGCCATCGGCAGTGGCGACGGCTGGATCGCCTTCCACTCCGCCGATTCCGCGCCGCTGACGCTCGCAGAGCCGACCGAGATCGAGTTCACCGATACCCACCGCGCCATCTTGGAGGTCCTCGGTGGCGGCGGTGCGTACTTCTTCCGCCAGCTCGCCGGCGGCGAGCCCGAACAGTTCAAACAGGCGCTGTGGGAATTGATCTGGGCCGGCCGGGTCACCGGCGATACGTTCGCACCGGTGCGGGCCGTGCTCGGCGGCGTCGGACGACGATCGGGTAAGCCAGCACACCGCCAACGCTCGCGACCACCGCGGCTGAGCCGCTACAGCGTGGCCCACGCCCAGACGCGCGCCGCCGATCCCACCGTTGCGGGACGATGGTCGGCCCTTCCGGTCGCAGAGCCGGATTCCACTGTGCGCGCGCACTTTCAGGCCGAGCAGCTGCTGCACCGGTACGGCGTGCTGACCAAGGGAGCGGTCGCCGCCGAGGGCGTCCCCGGCGGGTTCGCCATGCTCTACAAGGTGCTGACGGCATTCGAGGATGCGGGCCGCTGTCAGCGCGGCTACTTCGTCGAGTCGCTGGGCGGGGCTCAGTTCGCCGTCGCGTCGACCGTCGACCGGCTGCGGTCGTACCTCGACAACGTCGAGCCGGAGCGTAAGGAGTACCAGACCGTCGTACTGGCGGCCGCCGACCCCGCCAACCCCTACGGCGCGGCCCTAGCGTGGCCCGACGGTACCCACCGGCCGGGCCGCAAGGCGGGAGCTTTGGTGGCGCTGGTCGATGGCGAACTCGCTTGGTTTCTCGAACGCGGCGGCCGCACCTTACTGACCTTCACCGACGACACCGACACCCACCACGCCGCGGCGGGGGCACTTGCCGACCTTGTCGGCACGGGCCGCGTGCAGTCCCTGCTCGTGGAGAAGGTCAACGGCGAACCGGTGCTCGCCCCGGATACCGCACATTCGGGCGTGGTGGCCGCGCTGACGAACGCCGGCTTCGCCCGCACCCCGCGGGGTCTGCGGCTGCGCTGACGACTCCTAGAGTGCAGGACATGGCGTTACGCACAGCGTTGACCGAGATGTTCGGCATCGCCCATCCCGTCGTGCTGGCCCCGATGGGCGAGGTCGCCGGCGGTGCGCTGGCGGCCGCCGTCTCCAACGGCGGCGGGCTGGGCGTGATAGGCGCCGGGCGCGGGGATCCCACGTGGATGACGCAGCAGTGCGAGCTGGCGCGGGCAGGCACGGACAAACCGTGGGGCGTCGGTTTCCTGTCCTGGGCCGTCGATGCCGCGGTGATCGACACCGCCATCGCTCAGTCGCCCGCGGCGATCATGCTGTCGTTCGGCGATCCGACGCCTTTCGCCGAGGCCATCCACGCGGCGGGGATACCGGTCATCGTCCAGGTCACCGACTTGGCCGAAGCCCGGTGCGCGCTAGAGGCAGGAGCCGACGTCGTGGTGGCGCAGGGCGCTGAGGCGGGCGGCCACGCCGGCGGTCGCGCCACACTGCCCTTCGTGCCCGCTGTTGTCGACATCGCCGGATCCGTCCCGGTGCTCGCCGCGGGCGGAATCGCCGATGGGCGCGGCCTGGCTGCCGCACTGGTGCTCGGCGCCGCGGGCGCCGTCATCGGCACCCGTTTCGAGGCCACCCATGAGGCGCTGATCAGCCGGGAGGAATCCGAGGCGATCCTCGCCGCCGGCGCAGCGGACACCACGCGGGGGCGCGCGCTCGACGTCGTGCGCAACTCGCCATGGCCTGCGCGGTATCCGGCGCGCACGCTGCGCAACGCGATCACCGACACATGGCAGGGCCGGGAAGACGACATGGACGACGCCGCCAAGGCAGCCTACCGCGAGGGAGTCGCCAGCCGTGACCTCGACTACCTGCCGATCTGGGCCGGTGAAGCCGTCGACCTCGTCACCGAGAAAGACAGCGCCGCAACGCTTGTCGGCCGGATCGCCCGCGACGCCGAGCGCACCATCGCCACCGCAGGCGGCCGACATGGCTGAGCTTTTCACCACGCCCTTCGGGTTCGAATCCACCGCGGCCGACGTCATCGACGGCGTCGACCTGACCGGCAGGACCGCGATCGTCACCGGTGCTTCGTCGGGCATCGGCGTAGAGACCGCGCGGGCGCTGTCGGCGGCGGGAGCCACAGTAACGCTGGCCGTCCGCAATACGGCCGAGGGACAGCGGGTGGCAGACGAGATCCGCGCCGACACCGGCAACCGCCGCGTCAGCGTCGGCGAGATCAACCTCAGCGACCTCGCGAGCGTCGCCGCGTTTGTCCGGGCTTGGACCGGGCCGCTCGACATCCTGGTCAACAATGCCGGTGTAATGGCCGTCCCTGAGTTGACTCTCGCGGCCAGCGGACACGAGTTGCACTTCGCCACAAACCATCTCGGCCACTTCGCGTTGGCGATCGGACTACACGACGCGCTGGCTGCCGCGGACGGGGCCCGTGTCGTGTCGGTGAGCTCGGGCGGACACCTGCGTTCGCCGGTGGTGTTCGACGACATCGACTATGCGTTCCGCGACTACGACCGGTTCGGCGCCTACGGACAATCCAAGACGGCCAACGTGTTGTTCGCCGTCGAGGCCACCCGGCGCTGGGCAGACGACGGCATCACCGCCAACGCGCTGATGCCGGGCGCGATCTTCGACACCCGCCTCGGCCGTCACGTGGATGCGGGCCACGCGGCAGCAGCGGCTACACAACTCCGACTCAAAACTGTGGAACAGGGGGCGGCGACCTCGGTGCTGTTGGCCGCCTCTCCCCTGCTCGACGGCACCGGTGGCCGGTACTTCGAGGACTGCAACGAGGCACGCCTGGTCGACCGGCGCGGTGCGCCCGGCACCGGCGGCGTCGCCCCCTACGCGCTGGACCCCGCCAACGCCGAACGGCTGTGGGATGTCTCTGTGACGATGACGGATTAGCGATGCCCGAAGGCGACACCGTCTTCCACACCGCCGCCGCTCTCCGTGAGGCGCTGGCAGGTAAGACGTTGACGCGATGCGATGTTCGCGTCCCCCGCTACGCCACCGTCGACCTGACCGGACAGCGAGTCGACGAGGTCATCAGCCGGGGCAAGCATCTGTTCATCCGGGTCGGTGCGGCGAGCATCCATTCGCATCTGAAAATGGAGGGCAGCTGGCGCGTCACCACCACGGGCCGACCCAGCCGCGCCGGCCACCGTATCCGCATCATCTTGGAAGCCGGCGACGTGCAGGCAGCCGGGATCGACCTCGGCGTGCTGGAGATCCTCGACCGCGCTGATGACGAAGCCGTCGTCGCCCACCTCGGGCCGGATCTGCTTGGCCCGGAATGGGATCCGCACATCGCGGCGGCCAACCTGGTCGCCGACCACGACCGGCCGCTGGCCGAGGCGCTGCTCGATCAGAGGGTGATGGCGGGGGTGGGAAACGTCTACTGCAACGAGCTGTGTTTCGTCTTCGGCCACCTGCCCACTTCGCCGGTGAGTTCGGTGAAGGATCCGCTGCGGGTGGTGCAGCGGGCACGCGACATGCTGTGGTTGAACCGTAACCGGATCAACCGGACGACGACCGGTGATACCAAGCGGGGACAACAGGTTTGGGTGTACGGGCGGGCCGGCGAGCCGTGCCGCCGCTGCGGGACGACGATCGCGTCCGACAACAGCGGCGACCGGATCACGTTCTGGTGCCCCAATTGTCAGCGCTAAATGCGCGAAACGGAATTCCAGCACCGGTTCTGCGAGTAAACGCGGGCTGGAATTCCGTTTCGCGGGAAACTAAGGCAGCGCGAGCCGGATGATCTTGCGGACCACGGTGGCGAATTGCCTGGGCAGTGGGCCCTTGTTGTAAGGGATGCCGTATCGGCGGCAGATCTCGGCGACCTGCGGGGCGATCTCGGCATGCCGGTGAGCCGGGATGTCGGGGAACAGATGGTGCTCGATCTGGAACGACAGGTTGCCGCTGAGGATGTGGAAAAGCTTTCCGCCCGTCAGGTTTGCCGAGCCCAGGATCTGGCGGAAGTACCACTGCCCGCGCGTCTCGGCCTTGGTCTCCTCGATCGAGAACTCCTGCACATCGTCGGGGAAGTGACCGCAGAAGATGATCATGTACGACCAGACGTTGCGGATCAGGTTCGCGGTCAGGTTGCCCGCGACTACCCACGGCGCGAACGGCCCGGCCAGCAGCGGGAACGCGACGTAGTCCTTCAGCGTCTGCTTCTTGGTCTTGCGCCAAATCGCCTCGAGGATCTCGCGTTTGTCGGCGATCGTGATGTCGCCGGCGCGGATCCGCTCGCTTTCTAGCTCGTGCAGCGCAACGCCGTACTGGAACAGGACCATCAGAAGGAAGGCATACACGGGGTTGCCCAGGAAGTACGGGGTCCACCGCTGGTCGGGGCTCATGCGCAGGATGCCGTAGCCCACGTCGCGGTCCATCCCGACGATGTTGGTGTAGGTGTGGTGCATGTAGTTGTGAGAGTGACGCCACTGGTCGGCCGGGCAGGCGGTGTCCCATTCGAACCTCTTGCTCGACAGCGCCGGATCACCCGTCCAGTCGTACTGGCCGTGCATGACGTTGTGGCCGATCTCCATGTTGTCGAGGATCTTCGACAGGCCCAGCATCGCGGTGCCCGCCAGCCAGAAGGGCGGGAAGATGCCGCCGAACAGCAGTGCCCGGCCAGCGACCTCTAATCCGCGTTGCGCTTTGATGATGCGACGGATGTAGGTGACGTCGCGCTCGCCGAGGTCGGCGATCACGCGCTCCTTGAGCGCGTCAAGCTCACGGCCGAACGCCTCGGCCTGCTCGGGGGTCAGCGTGACGGCCTTGCCCGCGACGGTCTTGGTCAGAGTCTTGGGCTGCGTGATGGTTGGTGCAGTCATCGTGAATCCTTTCCTTACAACGCGATCTCGACGTCGCCGACGGGGGCGGTGACGCAGATCTGCACGTCCTCCTCGTCAGCGGTGGAGACCGCTCCGGTGAGCAGGTTGCGCACCGCGCCGCGGGTCTTGCGGCGGGTGCAGGTGTGGCAGATGCCCATGCGGCATCCGCTCTCTGGGGTGAGGCCGGCGTCCTCTGCCTGCTGCAGCAGCGGCCGGCCGTCGTCGGTGGCCTGGACATCGCTGTCGGAGAAGGTGATTCGGCCACCCACCGCGTCGGCGGGGACGCCGAAGGTCGGCGGCACGAAGCTCTCCGATCGCGCGCCGGGGCACTGGGCGCGGACCGCCTCCACCAGCGCTGGTGGGCCGCAGACGTAAACGGCGTCCGGCTCGGGCATGGCCGCCGTCAGATGGTCGGCGTTGAAGTGGCCGACCACGTCGCCGACCCCGTCACGGGTGTAGCCATGCAGGACACGCACTCCCGTCATTGTGGCGAGTTCGTCGGCATAGCACGCCTCTTCGGCGTTGCGCGCGTAGTGGAGAAAGGAGATGTCGCCATCGAATCCCTCGGCCCGCAGCGTCCGCAGCATCGACATGACCGGGGTGATGCCGCTTCCGCCGGAGACCAACAGGATCCGCCGGGGCAGGATCGCCGGCAGCGTGAAGTCGCCGCCGACGGAGTCCAGGCCGACGATCATGCCGGGGCGGGCGTGGTCGCAGAGATAGGTCGACACCAGCCCGCCGTCGTGGCGGCCGATCGTCAGTTCGATGTGGCGCGCGCTCTCCGCACTCGCCGGCGAGTAACAGCGGGTGCGTCGGCGGCCGTCGATCTCGACGGTGAGGTTGATGTGCTGGCCGGCCCGGAAGCCGGTGAACGCACGGTTCGGTTCCAGGGTCAGCGTGACGCTGCGCGGGGTCTGCCGGCGCACCGCGACGACCCTGGCTCGGGCCTCGCCGAGGGTCCAGGTGGGGTCGACTAGCTCGGTGTATCGGTCAACGCCGTGGGGGCCGGTCAGCAGCTCCAGCAGAGGCGACCGTCGCGCGCGGCGTGTCAAAGTTTCAGTGAACATGTGTACACCGTGCGCGCATACACGGGGGTACGTCAATAGGATCGTGCCTGATTGTGGTATGTTTCACAGAGTGAACAGCCGTACGCCCAGCTCACGTACGCGCAGATCGGAACGCTCACGGTCGCGGGACAGCCTGTCTCGCGAAGAGCGCAAAGAGGCCACCCGTCGCGCGATCGTGACGGCCGCGCTGCGCCTGCTCGAGGACCGCGGCTTCTCGCAGTTGAGCCTGCGCGAGGTGGCCCGCGAGGCCGGCATCGTGCCCGCGGCGTTTTACCGGCACTTCGAGTCGATGGAGGCGCTCGGCCTGGTGCTCATCGACGAGTCGTTTCGCGCCCTGCGTGACATGCTCCGCAGCGCGCGCTCGGGCAAGTTGGATCCCAAGCGCGTCATCGAGTCCTCTGTCGACATCCTCATCGAAGGCGTCAACGACCGGCGTGAGTATTGGCGCTTCATCGGCCGCGAACGGTCCAGCGGGGTGACGGTGCTGCGCTATGCGATCCGCACCGAGATCCGGTTGATCACCTCCGAGCTGGCCATCGACCTGGCCCGCTTCCCCGGACTGACGAACTGGAGCAGCGAGGATCTGAACATATTGGCCAGCCTGTTCGTCAACTCGATGATCGTCATCGCAGAGGCGATCGAGGACGCGGGCGATCAGGCGACCCTCGACGAGATCAAGCGTGTCGCGGTGAAACAGCTGCGCATGATCACCGTCGGTGTCGCCCGGTGGCGCAGCACCCCTTAGCGTGTGGCTCATGCCACTCCTTGAACTGTCCCACCCGAGGCCCGAGATCACCGTCGTCACGCTGAACCGGCCCGAGAAGCTCAACGCGCTGTCCTACGAGTTGGTGGAGGAGCTGCATGCCACCCTCGGCGACATCGCCGCCAGCGAGGAATGCCGGGTGGTCGTGCTCACGGGTGCCGGTCGCGGCTTTTGTTCGGGTCTGGACCTGACGGCGCCGAATCCCTTGGACGCGGGTGGCGGTTTGGAGTTCCCCCGCTCGGGCATGCGGTGGCAGGAGCGCATCGCCGATCTGACCGCTCGTATCCATCGGCTGCGCCAACCGGTGATCGCGGCGGTCAACGGCCCTGCTTACGGCGGCGGATTGGGCATAGCGGCGGCCTGCGACATCCGGCTGGCCGCCACGTCGGCGCGGTTCTGCACGCAGTTCATCAAGCTCGGCCTCGGCGGCTGCGACATCGGCGTCAGCTACACGCTGCCGCGCATCATCGGCGCAGGGCACGCGTTCGACATGATCCTGACCGCGCGCGTCGTCGACGCCGAGGAGGCGCTGCGGCTAGGGCTGGTCACCCGCTTGTCGGACGACGGATCGCTGCTCGACGACGCCTTGGCGGTGGCCGAAACTCTCTGTGGCTACGGCGAATTCGGTCTTGAATCGACCAAGCAGGTGCTGTGGGCGAATGTGGAGGCGCCCAGCCTCGAGGCGGCCCTGCACGTGGAGAACCGCAGCCAGATCCTGGCGTCCAGCGGCGGCACGGTGACTCGGTTCAGCGAGGAGTTCCGCCGCCGTCCACGATGATGACGGTGCCGGTCATGTAGCTGCCCGCGTCCGAACACAGCAGCAGCGCCGGACCGACCATTTCGTCGGGTGCCGCAAGCCGTTTCATCAGCGTGTTGCCGACCATTCCGTCGACCGCCTCCTGCGGGTTCTGCTGCATCATGTAGGTGTCTACCGGCCCGGGCGCAATCGCGTTGACGCGGATGCCTTGGTGGGCGAACTCCGCAGCCATCGAGCGGGTGAAGGACATCATCGCTGCCTTCATCGACGAGTAGATGGACAGCATCGGCGAGAAGATCATCGCGCCGATGGACACCACGTTGAGCACCGCGGCGTGCTCGCTGGCCTTCAGGTGCGGCAGCGCTTCTTGGACCAGGAAGACCGGGCCGCGCAGGTTCACCTCGTAGGACTTGGTCAGCGCGTCCACCGTCATCGCACCCAGCGGTTGCGCCAACGGGTTGGCGGCGTTGTTCACCACCACATCGACGCCGCCGAATTCGTCGACGGTGCGCTGCACGAGCTCGCCGAGGGCGTCGACCTCCCCCAGATGGGTCGGCACGCCGATGGCCTGACCCCCCAGCTCGCGAAGGTGAGCGGCGGCTTGTTCGCATGCGTCGGGTTTGCGGCTGGCGACCACCACCCGGGCGCCGGCGAGGACGAATCCCTCGGCTAGGGCGAGGCCGATGCCGCGGGTGCCGCCCGTGACGATGACGGTGCGGTCGGACATGTCGAAGAGACGGTCAAATGAGGTGCGGTCCATCCGGTCAGTAAACACGTCGGCGTTAGCAGCCTCGTAGGTGTCTAGTCGGTCAGCGTCCACGTCGATGTGGCGATCAGGTCACCGCGATCGAGGCCGTCGGCGCGATAGTGGTGGATCTTGAGGTACTCCTCGTTGGTCACCATGTCGATGAACGCAGTCGGCGACGGATACTCCACCACGAGGATGGCGTCCCACCACGGCTGCTCCCCCTCGCCGATGACCTGCGTCGGCGCTCCGCCGGCATACCGAACGGTGGCGCCTGCCCGTTGCAGGTGCGGGACGACTTCCTGCCCGTAGCGCAGATAGCTTTGGCGACCGCCGTCGGCACGGAACTTGAGCAGGTTGATCATCACGACCGGCGCATCGGCGGGCCGCGCAGCGAGTGCGGCCATCTGCTCGGCGGTCGGTTCGAGGGGTGAACTCATCCGTCGATACTGCGCCCGCTGTCGAACCGACGCAAACGTCCGCCGAGCGGGTCGGTGAACTCAATGCTGTGCGCGAGCAGCCGCAGAGGTGTCGAGAAGTCGTCGCGTGCCACGTCGACGACGTTGGGGTACAACGGGTCTCCGATGATGGGCAGGCCCAGCGATGTCATGTGTACCCGCAACTGGTGTGTCCGGCCGGTATGTGGCGTCAGCCGGTACAACCCGCCACCGAGATGTTCAATGAGTGTCTCGGCGTTCGGCTCACCGGGTTCTTCGACGGCCTGTAACTGCCCGCGGCGCTTGATGATTCTGCTGCGGATCGTCATCGGAAACTCCAGCGTCGAATCGACCGCGGCCCGTGCCAGATACGCCTTGCGCACCCCGCCGCGGGCGAACATCGTCTGGTATGCACCCCGCACCTCGCGTCGCGACGTGAACAGCAGCACCCCTGCTGTCAGCCGGTCCAACCGGTGCGCGGGGCTCAGCGCCGGGAGGTCAAGCGCGCGGCGCAACCGCACCGTCGCGGTCTGCGCGACGTGCCCGCCGCGCGGCATCGTCGCCAGGAAGTGAGGTTTGTCGACCACCACGATGTTCTCGTCGCGGTGGAGCACCGGAATGTCCAACGGCACCGGCACCTCGTCGGGAAGATCGCGGTAGAGGTAGACGTTCGAATTCGGCGGCAGCACAGTGGCTGCGGTGACCACGCCGCCGTCGGCGTCAACGACCTCCCCGGCGAGCACCTTCGCCGCGGCGGCCTCGCCGAATCGGTCCGCAAGCTCCACAAGCACGGCCCCGCCGCGCAGCCGCACCCTCGCGGGGCCAAGCCCATCGCGCTGCGGCAACGGCGCGGGACGTCTCAATTGAGGGGCACCGGCTCGAGGATCTCGGCGCGTGCCTCCGGCGCGGCGGCCCGCAGCGCGTCGGCGGATTCGTCATCGGGCTGCTGCTGGGACCGGACCTCGGCGTCGACCCGCGCGATGTAGGTGTTCACCTCGCGATCCACATCCTCTGCGTCCCAACCCAATACAGATGCGACGACCTCGGCCACCTCGCGTGCGCAGTCCACGCCACGGTGCGGGTACTCGATGGAGATGCGCATGCGCCGGGCCAGGATGTCCTCGAGATGCAGTGCGCCTTCGGCGGCCGCGGCGTACCACGCCTCGACCTTCAAATAGACCGGCGCTTCGGTGATAGGCGTGAGCAATTCCGGGTTGCCTCCACCTTCTTGGCTGGCCATCGCGAGCACCTCACCGATCAGCGAGCCGTAGCGGTCCAGCAGATGGCGGACGCGGTAGGGATGCAGACCGTACATCGCGCCGACGTGCTCGGTCTGATTGATCAACGCGAAATACCCGTCGGCGCCCATCAGCGGCACCTTCTCCGTGATCGACGGGGCCACCCGCGCCGGCACGAATTCGCTTGCGGCGTCGATGGCGTCCTCACCCATCACTCGATAGGTGGTGTACTTTCCGCCCGCAATGGCGACCAGCCCCGGCGCAGGGACGGCGACGGCGTGCTCGCGCGACAGCTTCGAGGTTTCCTCGCTCTCACCTGCCAGCAGCGGCCGCAGCCCGGCGTACACGCCGTCGATGTCGTCGTGCGTGAGCGGTGTGGCGAGCACCTGGTTGACGCGGGTGAGGATGTAGTCGATGTCCGCCTTGGTGGCCGCGGGATGGGCCAGGTCGAGGTTCCAGTCGGTGTCGGTCGTGCCGATGATCCAGTGCGTGCCCCACGGGATGACGAACAGCACCGACTTCTCGGTGCGCAGGATGATTGCGACCTCGCTGACGATGCGGTCGCGAGGCACCACGATGTGCACGCCCTTGGATGCGCGGACCCTGAACCGGCCGCGCTCCTTCGACAGCGCCTGGATTTCATCGGTCCAAACTCCGGTGGCGTTGACGACGACGTGACCATGCACTTCGGCGACGGCGCCGTTCTCGGAGTCGCGGATCTTGACGCCGGTGACGCGGTCGCCTTCGCGTAGCAGGTCGACGACTTGCGTCGACGTCCGCACCACCGCGCCGTAATGCGCAGCCGTGCGCGCGACCGTCATGGTGTGCCGCGCGTCGTCGACGACGGTGTCGTAGTAGCGGATGCCGCCGATCAACGAGCTGCGTTTGAGTCCCGGCGCTAGCCGCAGCGCACCGGCCTTGAGCAGATGCTTCTGTGCTGGAACGGATTTCGCGCCGCCCAGTTGGTCGTAGAGGAAGATGCCCGCGGCCACGTACGGCCGCTCCCACCATCGGTGGGTCAGCGGGAACAGGAACGGCAGCGGCTTGACGAGATGGGGCGCCAGCGTCGTCAGCGACAGTTCACGCTCATGCAGGGCCTCGCGTACGAGCCCGAACTCCAGCTGTTCGAGGTAGCGCAGCCCGCCGTGGAACATCTTGCTGCTGCGGCTGGAGGTGCCCGACGCGAAGTCGCGGGCTTCCACCAGCGCAACCTTGAGGCCGCGGGTCGCCGCGTCGAGTGCGGCTCCGGCGCCGACCACGCCGCCGCCGACGACCACGACGTCGAATTGTTCGTTGGCGAGCCGGTTCCAGGCAGTCGCGCGCTGGTCAGGGCCCAGAAGGGTCTGCCCGCTGCCCGGACCGGGTATCGGGTCGGCGGGGCCGATGGTTCGCTCGCAAGCGTCGCTCACGGCACAGGACTCCTAGTTACTTGTCAGTACGTGTCAAGGCTACGTGGTGCGCCTCTTCGCGCGCGTCAGTCAAGGTCGTCGTGCGCCATCAGCCTGCGGCCGGCCTCGGTGAGCGAACCCGATAGCGAGGGGTAGACCGAGAACGTTTCGGCCAGGTCGGTGACGGTGAGGTTGTTCTGCACGGCGAGCGCGATCGGCAGGATCAGTTCCGACGCGATCGGCGCGACGACCACGCCGCCGATCACCACGCCGGTGGCAGGCCGGCAGAAGATCTTGACGAAGCCGCGGCGCAGCAACGACATCTTCGCCCGGGCATTGGTGGTCAGCGGCAGCATGATCGTGCGCGCCGGCACGGTACCGTCATCGATCTTGCTCTGCGGCACACCGACCGCGGCGATTTCGGGACGGGTGAACACGGCGGCGGCGACCGTGCGCAGCCGGATCGGCGACACGCCCTCGCCGAGCGCGTGGTACATCGCGATGCGGCCCTGCATGGCGGCCACCGATGCCAGCGGCAGCAGACCCGTGCAGTCGCCCGCGGCGTAGATGCCGGAGGCGGAGGTACGCGAAACCCGGTCCACCGGAATGTAATTGCCGGATCCGAGTTCGATGCCCGCCTTCTCCAGACCGAGCCCGGAGGTGTTGGGCACCGACCCGACCGTCATCAATGCGTGACTGCCCGTGACGGTGCGGCCGTCGGTCATCGTCACCACCACGCCATGGGCATCTCGGGAAACGGATTCGGCGCGGGCATTCTTGACCAGCGACACGCCGCGCTCGTTGAATGCGTCCTCCAACACTGCGGCGGCATCGGAGTCCTCGTGCGGAAGGATCTGATCGCGGCTGGCGACCACGGTGACCTTGACCCCGAGTTCGGTATAGGCGTTGCAGAACTCGGCGCCCGTCACACCCGAACCGACGATGACCAGATGCTCCGGGAGTTCGGTGAGTTCGTAGAGCTGACGCCAATTGAGGACGCGCTCGCCATCGGGCACCGCGCCGGGCAGCACCCGCGGGCTGGCGCCGGTGGCGATTAGCACCACGTCGGCCTTGAGCGTGCCCACCTTGCCGTCATTGGTGGTGACCTTGACGCGATGGTGGGCCATGCCGGGAGTGTCGTCGACCAGCTCGCCGCGGCCCGCGGTCGTGAGGTCGCCGAGGTCACCGTCGTCGACAGCGACGGCATCGGCGGGGCCTGCGTGCTGTGGGACTGCGTTCCCTCGAAAACGCTGATCGCGTCGACGGGCGTGCGGACCGAACTGCGCCGCGCCAACCCGCTGGGCTTCGACATCGCGATCGAAGACGCCAAGATCTCGCTGTCGCAGATCCATACCCGCGTCAAGACGCTGGCCCGGTCGCAGTCCGCCGACATCGGCAGCCAACTGCTGCGCGCCGGTGTGAACGTCGTCGCGGGCCGCGGCGAGCTGGTCGACGACACTCCCGGCATGGCCCACCATCGCGTCAAGGTCACCACCAATGACGGCA
>NZ_LZMC01000071.1 GCF_001668615.1 Mycobacterium sp. 1274761.0 | reverse complement strand
CAGGAGGCGTCGGGTCCATCGCGGTCGACGCGGTGCATCGCCGGCCCGACCTCGACCTTGTCGGTGTGTGGGTGCATACGCCGGACAAGGTCGGGCGCGACGCGGGTGAACTCGCCGGTGGAGAACCGATCGGGATCACGGCCACCGACGATGCCGAGGCGTTGATCGGCCTGCGGCCGGACTGCGTGGTGTATGCGGCCAGCGGACCCGAGCGTGACGCCGGCGCGGTCCCGGATTATCTGCGGCTGCTCGAGGCGGGAATCAACGTGGTGTCAACGTCATCCACGAGCTTGGTCTACCCGCCGTCGTACTATTCACCGGACTGGCGCAACCAGCTCGAGGCCGCCGCTGAGGCAGGCCACGCCTCGTTCTACGGGTCGGGCATTTTCCCGGGGTTCGCCGCCGACTATCTGCCGCTGGTCCTGGCCACCCAGTCGTCACAGATCGAGAAGATCCACGCCTACGAGATCGGGCTGTACGACGACTACGGTGTGCCCGACATCATGAG
>NZ_LZMC01000070.1 GCF_001668615.1 Mycobacterium sp. 1274761.0 | reverse complement strand
CACCACGTTGATTCCCGCCTCGAGCAGCCGCAGATAATCCGGGACCGCGCCGGCGTCACGCTCGGGTCCGCTGGCCGCATACACCACGCAGTCCGGCCGCAGGCCGATCAACGCCTCGGCATCGTCGGTGGCCGTGATCCCGATCGGTTCTCCACCGGCGAGTTCACCCGCGTCGCGCCCGACCTTGTCCGGCGTATGCACCCACACACCGACAAGGTCGAGGTCGGGCCGGCGATGCACCGCGTCGACCGCGATGGACCCGACGCCTCCTGTCGACCACACCACGACGCGATAAGGATCGTCTCCCATCGCTGTACAAATTAACAGTGGACACTATTAACGTCAACAAGAAGTGGGTTATAGTCCGCCGTGGTGTTCACCATGCGCTTCGACATGCGCGCGCCGTCGTTCGAGGAGTGTCGCGCACACGGCCACGAGCCGGGCGTCGTCCAGCTGCCGGCCGATAACGCGCCGACATCTGCTGCAAGACGCCGTCACCGCGGCGTCCTACCGACACGGCGACGAGGGCGTGGCCAGCATCTCGCGTGCGACGGATGTCGACGGACTCCAGGTGGCCAACAAGCCCTACCGGGTGTTGACCATCGATGAAGTCGCCGAGTACATGCACGGCGGGCAGGCGCTCCCGCTTGCGCCGCTCTGCGGCGGACTGCGGCCAGACGTGGCGTGGCCCTACCTCGAGCGTGCCGCCGAGGCGGCAGCACGCCTCGGCTGATCGAAGGAGGAGCATGGAACCGCGTCCGATACGCGTCGTGGTGTGGTCGAC
>NZ_LZMC01000069.1 GCF_001668615.1 Mycobacterium sp. 1274761.0 | reverse complement strand
AGCAGAATCGAGCCGATGCCTTCGCCGCTCTTGTGGATGCGGTATCCGATGGCCACACAGTCGGCGTCGCGGGCGTGCTTGACCTTCACCATCTCGCGCTTGCCCGGAAGGTACGGGCCGTCGAGCCGTTTGGCGATCACCCCATCGAGACCCGCGCCCTCGAACGTCGTCAGCCACTGCGCACCCAGCTCGGGGTCTTCGGTGGTGCGGGTGACATGACACCAGTCCTTCTCGTTCACCGACTCGAGCAAGGCTTGACGACGGACCCGGAACGGTTCCTTCAACAGAGATGTGTCGCCGCTCGCCAGCGCGTCGAACCCGATGAAGTGCGACGGCGTCTGCTCGGCCAGCTTCTCGACCCGGCTGGCCGCCGGGTGCAGCCGCAGCTGCAGCGCCTCGAAGTCCAGCCTGCCGTCGACGGCGATCACGATCTCGCCGTCGATCACGCAGCGCGCCGGGAGTTCGGCCAGCGCAGCAGCCACCAGCTCGGGGAAGTACCGCGTCATCGGCCGCTCGTTGCGGCTGCCCAGCTCGACCTCGGGCCCGTCACGAAAGCAGATCGACCGAAACCCGTCCCACTTCGGCTCGTACGACGCCCCCGGCGGAATCTCAGACACCGACTTGGACAGCATCGGCGACACCGGCGGCTGCAGGGGGAGCTCCACGCTGCTCATAATGTCATCGCGCCCGACAAGAATGGGGCGATGCGCCTGCCCGTGATGCCGCCGGTGTCGCCGATGCTGTCCAAGTCGGTGTCTGAGATTCCGCCGGGGGCGTCGTACGAGCCGAAGTGGGACGGGTTTCGGTCGATCTGCTTTCGTGACGGGCCCGAGGTCGAGCTGGGCAGCCGCAACGAGCGGCCGAT
>NZ_LZMC01000068.1 GCF_001668615.1 Mycobacterium sp. 1274761.0 | reverse complement strand
CTCCGCCAACTCCTCGAACAGCACCTCCAACCGGTCATCAACCGTGAGCGGAGCTGCAACCAAAGACATAACACCATGATGACAGCGGGGTACGACAAAAAATCGCGGCCGATCCGCAGTCATGTCGGACGTGGGTGGAACGATGCGTGCATGCAGGACTGGTTCGCGCGACTGACAGGCTTCCGGGAAACGAGCTATGAAGAAACCCGGAGCCGTCTGCGTATGGAAGGCTGCCAGCTGTTGTCGACGGTCAACGGAATGAGTTACCGCGTAGGCGATCTCACCCTGCCGACCCTAGGAAGCCTGCGGGAGCGGGTCGTTCTCGACCAGGATGGCCGCACGACGGTCCGGTGCGTCACCGGCGACGTGCGGGCGATGCACTCCGACCGCGAGTATGAGGGCGCCGTGTTTCAAGTGGCGTCGCAGTTCAACCTGCTGGAGATGACGGGGCCAAGCGTCACACCTGAAGATGGGGTGACGCGGTACAGCGGCGATCCCACGCAAGGTCCCGCGTGCGCGATAGCGGCTGGGGCGGCGACGATCTATCGCAATTAGTTCGTGCCCGTTGGTGACCAGATCGGACAGACGCGCGACCGTCAGCTCGACGCTCTCGAGCTTGTCGGCCAGGCACTGTCCCGCCATCTCGACCAACCAGTGTCGGATCTGTGGACGATGCGCAACGGCTACGCGTTGTGCACCGAGCACGGCCTCAAGGCAATCACGCAGCTGGTCGCGGACGAGGGCGAAACGCTGTGCGACGAACTGCGGGCATCGCTCCGAATCGGCTGGCATCAGGACGTCGAGGTAACCGACGCGCACGAGGGCCAGCGGCCTTTCGTGACGCAGGCTTTCTGCTCAGCACTGCCCGTCGCTTATGGCGGGGGCCGACGTGAAGACTGGGAAGCGTTGACGCGCATCGTGCTCGAGGCGGCGTATGAGGCGACGCTACTAGCCGCCGTCGGCCGCGCGTCGAACATCGTGCTTTTGACTCGCGTGGGGGGAGGTGCTTTCGGCAACACCGATGACTGGATCGACGACGCGATCCTGCGTGCCATCCGAATCGCAAGCCGGGCTGGGCTTGATATCCGGTTGGTCAGCCGCGGTCAGGTGCACCCGTCATTCCGCGCGATCGCCGACCGTTTCAGCCCGTAGTGTGTCGCCGGCTGCCACAGTGCTATAGCACCTGCCCGTCGACCGCAAATCATGCGTTACCGCTTTTATCGCGCCACAACTAGCTGGTCGGGGAGCTGGCCAACCAGTGCCTTCGGAAAACCTTCTCGCCGCCGTCTTATGAACTCGGCATGGTTCCGCTTCCACGTCGACCTCACAGGGTCTTCGGAGAAAACCTGACGCAGGGGTCACGGGCGCAGCCCGTTTAACTGTCCGGGCGGGTCGCGTCCAGCCGAATCACGATGTCATCGATCACCTTCGCAGGCGAGGCTCACTCGCCTGGCCGCCTCGCTGGTTGCCGTGGAATACTCGCACTCGGGGTCGGCTCCACGAGGTCTACGACAAATTTGCATTAGGGGGACAGTGCAGTGATGAGCGAACCCGCGAAGACGTTCTCCCGCGTCTTCAGGGGCTACGACTCGGCAGCGGTTGACGCCCACATCGAGGCGTTGACCACCAAGCAGTGGTTCCTGCACAACGACGTCCAGAGCCTTCGGGCTCGGCTGAGAGAACGCGACGCCGAAGCAGCCGCAATGCGCAAAGAGATCGCCGCCCTGACCGAAACCTCCCCCTCGCCCTATGCGATGCAACAACGTATGGCCAAGATGCTGCAGCGGGCGGTCGACGAGATTTCCGAAATGCAGGCCGAAGCCCGAGCCGAGGCGGACGAGCTTATGGCGGCCACCCGGGCCGAAATCGACATCGAGCAACAAAAGCACCAAGAGACTCTCGCGGACTTGGTCGCCAGGCAAAAGGCGATGGAAGCCGAATACGCGGAAGCCAAGAAGCAGCTGGACGCCGAACTGACTAGGATGCGCAACGAATCTCAATCCGAGATCGACCACAGCCTGCGGGACGCCCAGCAAGAACGTGAACAGCTTCTCGCCGACGCAAAGCAGGAGGCTGATTACCATCGCGAACAGGCTCAGCGGGCGGTGTCCGAAGCTCGTCAGCTACGAATCAAGGTCCTGGAGCAACTGATGGGCGTATACCGCGACCTCGAATCGGTTCCAGACACCCTCGAGAAGGCATACCGCGAAGCAAAGGATTCACCGGAAGACAGCGTCATGATCCCGTTGGACCAAGAGGCCCGCGCGGGCTGACGCCTCGCCCTTATCAGCCGGAGCAATAGGCTGGCATTTCATCGCGCGACTTGATTCTGTGCCGCTACGTGCCGCGGTCGATCGAGTCGAAGACAGAAATCGATTGCTCGAACGGTTGCGAGGTTACGCCCAGCTCCTTGCCGAAGGGATGATCGAGCCAGTAAACGACGAACAACAGCAAGCCCAGCAGGACGGCAACGGCGCCCAGCAGCGACAGATGTCCCCGCGTGCTCCCCAGACGCATGAATCCGCCGATCGACAGGAGCACCACGCCGCCGAAAAGCAGTCCGCTCCAGAGCAATCCAGGGATCCGTGGCCTGGCATCGAGGATTCGCTGATTGCGTTGAGACGCCAAAGTGGTCAGCTGGTCGAGGAACTTCTGACTGATCGGGTTCGACCCGACGCTCGACTTCGGATTGCCGAGCACCGTGTACATCTCATTGAGGGCATCGCGTGCCGATTCCGTCCCGCTCGGTGAACCCATCGCGTCCTGCCATTCGGGCCCTTCCACTGCTCCCGCGTACTTTCGCAGTAGCGCCCGCATCTGCGCCTGCTCCGCCGCCGGCATACCAACGGTCTGTCGGTACATCGTCACCAACGTGGAGGCTTCACTGGAGACGTTGGTCTCCGCGGAGGAGAATTGTTCCCACGCCACCACGATGGTGAATCCGAGCAGAGCACCATAAACGAGGCTGACACAGGTCAAGAACGGCGACAGCGTCGAGTTGTGGCCTTCCTGCACCGGTTCGCCGATCATCCGGTCGGCCATCCACACGGCACCGACTGCCACCAACAACGCTGCCAGGAGAGCCAGCGCCAAGAACAACCAAAGACCCGCTATGCCGTAGTGGCCCATCGCTAACCTCCGCCCCCGGTCCACCGACCTGGGGATACCCGCTAGCGCTATTTCCGACGCTGCAGAAGTCAGCCGGATCGTCCTTCCCGCGAACTTCGTCGATGCGACCGCCGTCCGATGTCGCTGGTGGTAGTCAAAAGACATGGACCTGGCGAGCTGGGGTCTCGGTCTTCTGCTCATCGTGCTGACCATCGCGATTCACACGACCGCGGTGGTGTTGATGGCGTTTGTGCTGGAGGCGCACATCCGTCCCCGGTTGCCCGCGCCCGCGCCCGCTCTGCGGCGCGCAATCCCGACCATGGTCGGACGCATCGCCATCGTGACATTGATCCTCGCCGCGTTGCACGGGTTGGAGGCGGTGTTGTGGGCGCTGGCGTACTGGCACCTCGGTGCCCTTGACGACTTCACGCACGCATCGATCTACTCCCTGGCCACCATGACGACATTCGAGATACCAGACGTGACGACAGCGCCACGGTTTCACATGATCAGCGCCGTGCAAACGGTGAACGGCGTGCTGCTGTTCGGTATCACGACAGCCTTTTTGTTCGCCGTCCTTCAGGTGCACTGGCAACTGATCTCGCGCCGAGGCCAGGAACACGTGTAGCCGGTGGCGTCGGCGATGGTTAGTCAAACGCGGCTTACTTGACGGGAAATCGTCATCTGAGTAGCGACGGACGGGAAGCTGGAACGCCGGCTTTCGCGTTGCGGGTCGCATCGAACCGCTTGCACCCCCACTGCGTGGGATAGATGTCCCCGCGTGAGAGGAGAACTATGCCTGCATCCGGCCGCCCGCGCGCCGGCGTCGCCGCGACGAGCGTTGCCCTGCTGGGTATCGCAGCCATGGCCACCACGCCGTTGGTTTCGCCACCGCCGACCGTTTCGATACCCGTCGTACGAGACATTAGGCTCGCCGCCGACACGGTTCCGCCTGGCGGCATCCTCACCAGCTTCCTGAACAACCAGGTGATCTACTGCTCGATCATCTGCCCGCTGATAGTCGACACGGGCGTGACAGCGGTCGCCACGACGGTCGCCTCACCGGCTGTCTTCCTCGCAGGCCTGCAGTCGGGCGATGTGTTGAAGCCGCTCGGCGCCGCCGCCGCATCGGTCACCGGGCCGACGAACACTGCTGCAACCGCAGCCATCCTCGCCGACGGCACGCTGGTCGCGCCTCGCTTTCTGAACGCTGTCGAAGTTGGCGTGGTGCACCTCCTCGACGTAGTGCCAGCCGCCGCAGGCGGACTGCCCGGAATCCTCTCGGCTCTCGAGGCCGCGCGCCAGAACACCTTTGACGCTCAACACGCGCCGATCATCCCCAACCCGCCGCCGACGGTCATGCCCCACGGGGTCTTGCCAGTCGCTGCCGTGGGTGCACTGAATATCGTTGGGACCGTAGCCTTCCAAGGTCTCAACCAGGTTTTGCTCGGCGTGTTCGCGACTCCTGACGCGGTCGCCCAGAAGTTGGCGGCGACCGGCAACCCCGTGCAAGCGGTGGCGGCGGGTGTCACCGCCGCGGCCGGGGCGGCGACTGCGGCAGTCGACGTCGTCGCCAATTCTGTCGTCAACGCGGTCAACGACGTCACCGCAGCGGCCGGGCACGCTCCGCACGGCAACACGACGATGCAGGTTCAAAGAGCCTCCACCCCAACGGCATCCGCAAGGCCGACACTCGAATCGACCCGCGCGCCGGCCACGACGACCGAGCGCACCCAGGTCAATCCGACCCGAGCACACCCGGTGCGCGACACCGTGTCAACCGTGCGTGAGGCGATGCGAACCGCCACGAAGTCCAGCCCCCTGCAGATGCCCAACCACCGTCTGAAGGACCGCACCTCGACCAAGAAGACTGATTCTGCAGCCTGACCTCTCGCCGTGGCCTCAGCGGAGCGCAGACCTCGGTTATCCCGGCGCGCCGAGTCCCTCGATGATGTCGCCGACCGCTCGCATCGGATTCGGATCGCTCCATGCCGATTCGAGGACGCTGCTCGGCGTATTCTGCACACCCGGCTGAGGTTCGACGAGATGACGCCGCATCAACGCGAGGCGGCGGGCCTGCTCGTCCGGGTCATCCCGACGACGAAACCATTCAGCGTTCGCCTTCTCGATCGCGTCCTGCTCGGTCGATCCCGATACCGTCCATCCGCCGCTGGCGAACCATGCCCGCCAGGTTCCGTCGCCGAATTGCTCGGTCTGCGGAGCGAAGCGCCACACCCACCCGACCCGCGGATCATCTTCTTCGAGCTCGATTACCCGCCGCGGCGCATCGCGTACGACCTCGTCGGCGTCTTCGCCGATCTCGATGGCATGTGCGACGGCCCGGTCACGCACTTTCTGCTCGCTGGCGCCAGTCATCGACCAACTGCGGCCCGGTAACCCCGCCTGCCAGGTCCCGTCGGGTAGAAGCGTGGCCAGGACCAGAAGCTGCCGAATCTGCTGTGCCTCAGACTCATTCATCTATGGCACCTGCTGGCACACGGCACCAAGCCCGAACAACCCGTTCGTGTCAGCCTTGATCGACCCCATTGCCCGACTGTAAACCCATCGGGCACCGTCACTTTGCACGAATCTTGGGCCTTCCAAGGATGTGCCAAGAGCCCCGCGCGACTCTATGGCTGTCCCCGCCACACCAGCCAAGGAGTGATCTTCATGATCATTCGCATTCGCACCCTGACCGTTACCGCCGTCGGCGCCGCTGTATTGGCCGTGGGTTTCGGAGCAACCGCGTTCGGGGCCGTCGGCACCGCCAGCGGCGACGTCTGCTGGGAGTACTACACCGACGGCAGCGTCTTCTACTACTACTGCTGAGCTACACGTCTATCGACGACAGCTCCCCGGTCGATCCGGGGCCGCCGCGAACTCACTCCTTCGCAGCCTCCGGCACCCGCCGCGCCACCGTCTCGTCGATCAAATCGCGCAGCGCGGGCACCTCGTCGAGCAACCGCTGAAGATCGTCGCGGTCGATGTGTAGCACCTCGGCGCGCCCCGTCGTGGTCACCGTCGCGCCGCGCAGCTTGCCCTGCTTGAGCGCCGACTCGCCAATCACCTCACCCGCCTTAACCGTCGCGATTTTCTCCTGGCCGACGTACACCGCCGCCTCGCCGCTCAGCAGGATGTAGCACGCATCCGAGACCGTCTGCTCCCGGATCAGCGGCCACGGCCCCGACGTCGACGTGCGGTGCGCCGCCGCCACGATGCGCTTGCGGTCGGCGTCGGAGAACTTCGCGAACCCGTCGAACTCCCGCAGTCGCTGGGCGTCTTCTTCCTGTTCCTTGCTGATGGCATCAGCCTTATTACGGGCGATCTGACGTTCGCTCATAGTGATCTTTCCCCGAGTCGCGATCTTGTCTGACATCCGCAGCGTAGCGAGAAACGCCGTCTCATCAGCCCAAACCGCAAAAGCGGTCACACCAGCGGCCGCGTCCGACTGCCCAGCAGCGACGCCAGCTCTACCTCGAATTCATCGGCGAGGTCCCACAGATCGTCCACGAGCTTCGGGCACGAAAGGATTCCCACGTTGAGCTTTCCGCTCAGCGACATCACGGTGATGTTCAGCCCCGACCCGTGAAAGATAGGCCCCAGCGGATACAGCCCTTTGATCTCCGCGCCGAACCCGTAGAGCGGCGTCTCCGGACCCGCCACATTCGAGATGACCACGTTGTGGATCGGCGTCGTCTTCAACGGCGTGCGTGCCATCACCGCTAACACGAAATCGATCACCGGACGCGTAGCGGCCTGCGTCAAGTCCATCGCCAGCGACGGACGGATGGCCCGGCCATGCTCCTTCGCGCGTGACGCCGCCTCGGCGATCCTCCGCATCCGCTCGACGGGATCCGTGATGTCGGTGTGCAGATTGCAGAACATCCCCGACAGCTGATTGTGCCCGGGCCGACCCGATTTCCCGTGCGCCGACATCGGCACCATCGCCGACAACGGCTTGTCCGGCAACTCCTCCCGCCCGCGCAGATACTCACGCAGCGCACCGGCGCACAGCGCCATCACCACATCGTTGATCTTGACGTTGTACCGGTCGGCAATGCGCCGGACGTCGGCGAAATCCATCTGCGCGAACGCCACACTGCGCTCTGCCGTGACTTCGGCGTTAAATGCCGTCTTCGGCGCTCGGAACGGCGCCGCCATCGCCATCCCGCTGCGCGCCCGGTTCAGCGTGTCGACCACCGTTGACACCGTCGCCGGCACCGCCTTCGCCAACTGCATCGGACGGGTCAGGAAACCCACCACACCGCCAGCGGTGATTCCCCACGCCGTCGCATCGCCGGGCCCCTCGACTGGCTCGGGCGGCTCCGCGTCGGGCGCCGTGTCGAAGATCTTCGTCATCAGGTTCGCCGCCGACACACCGTCCACCACCGAGTGATGCACCTTGATCATCAACGCCAGCGGACCGCCCTCCTGCGCGTCCGTGCCCGCTACCCCCTCGATGACCCACATCTCCCACAGCGGCCTGGTGCGGTCCAGCGGCTTCGACGCGATATGCCCGCACACTTCGGCCAGCTCCGTGCGCCCGCCCGGCGACGGCAACGCGATCCGGTACACGTGTGCGGACAAGTCAAAGTCCTTGTCCTCCACCCACACCGGATGATCGAGGTTCAGATCGGTGTCCGCGAGCTTGCCCCGCAGCTCCGGTGACGCCTTGATCCGCGACGCCAGCCGCTCCCTGAACAGCTCGAAGGTGTAACCGCCGGGCATCGTTGCGGTGTCCAACTCCACGATCGAGCACACGTGCAGGGGCACAGTTGGCGACTCGCTGTAGAGGAAACTGGCGTCCATCCCGCTCAGCCGTTCCATCCACTGCGCGTACCCGAAGTAACGCGGGCGTCAAACGTCAGGCCCCGACCGCCTGCGCTGCCACCGTCGCGACCTCTCCCCGCAGCGTCGAGATCGGCGCACTGCCGCGCACGTGGATCGAATTCGTCATCAGCACCACGTAGGTGTCCGACCCCGGATCGAGCCACATGCTGGTCCCGGTGAAACCGGTGTGCCCGAAGCTGCCGATCGGGAAGGCCGCGCCGCGCGGCATCGACAAGCCGGTGTCGATGTCCCAGCCGAAGCCGCGCAGGTTCTGCCCCCTGATCGCCGGATAATGCGGAGCCACCAGTGAATTCGCTCGGTTCGGCAGTTTCGATTCGGCTTCTTGCTCGGCCGCGTTGGCCGCTTCGACCTGCCCCGAATTGTGTCCCGGCTGCTGCGGCGACGTCATCGCCTCGAGCGTCTCGCGCGTCAGCGGGAACACGCTCGGTCGCCCCGCCAAACGGTCCAGCAGTGCTTGGGCGTAGACGCCGACCTCCCACGCCGTCGAGAACAGCCCGGCGTGCCCGGCCACTCCGCCCATGCGCCGCGCAGTCGTGTCGTTCACCGCGCCGCGCAGCAGGTAGTCGAGGTCGGCGTTCTTGGCGGGATCGCCTCGGCTTTCCTCGTCGCGTGATGTCGGCGCGATACGCGGCAACAGGTCGGTGCTCCACGTATCGGCGGAGCAATCGCCGACGTTCGGCGCGGGCACCCACGCGATCGCCGCGCCCCGCATTGCATGTGGCCCACATGCTTTCGCCGCGGGCAGATACCGTGTCTCTTTCATGCCGAGCGGCGCGAACACGTTTCGCTGGGCGTAGTCGTCTTCGGCTTGGCCCGTGACCTTTTCGACCAGCAGCCCGAGCAGGATGAAATTGATGTCGGAATAGCGGAACGTACTGCCGGGACTCGATTCCAGCGGCGTGGTCAGGGCGCGACGGAACCCTTCGGCCCTGTCGGACCGCTCCAGACCCCACGGGTCTTTGAGCTCGACGTCGCCCGTCTCACCCGACGTGTGGGTGAGCAGCATGCGCACCGTCACCGCCGCGCGCGCCGC
>NZ_LZMC01000067.1 GCF_001668615.1 Mycobacterium sp. 1274761.0 | reverse complement strand
ATGACGGACCTCTCGGCGAACGCGCCGACTGGTGGTGGTACGACCCCGACCCACCCCCCCCACCCCCCACCAACTAGGCGCGCCAAACAGCTTGGGGTATACACGGTTCCGTTTGCCGGCTGGCCAGCCGCACGGGCTAGACGGCTCTCCGACTACCGTGGATCGCACGCGAGCGCGCCAGACGAAGGGACGAAAGTAATGAGTTCAGTCAGCCCCGATGCGATCCGGGCGGAAACCGTCACCATCAAGGGCCACAACGGAGACGAGATCGAGGCATACCAAGCCATACCACTGGCGCCGGGCTCGCGTGGCGGCGTCGTGTGGATCCATCACATGCCCGGGTATGACCGCGAGACAAAGGAATTCGTCCGCCGGTTGGCCGTCGACGGCTACCAGGTCGTGGCACCTAACCTGTATTCCCGCGAAGCGCCCGGCGCGGACCCCGACGATGCCGCCGCTACGGTGCGTGCCGCGGGCGGCGTGCCCGACGAGCGACTGGTGGGCGACGTCGCGGGCGTCGCCGACTACCTTCGCAGCCTCGACGACGCCAACGGAAAGATCGGGGTCATCGGTCACTGTTCGGGCGGGCGACACACATTCTTGGCAGCCTGCTCCCTGCAGGTCGACGCGGCGGTCGACTGCTACGGCGCCTTCGTCGTCGAAGATGCGCCAGAGGGCATGCCGCCCACCATGAAACCCATTCTCGAACTGGCACCCAACCTCAGCTGTCCGCTGCTCGGGCTGTTCGGCAAGGACGACCGCTTTCCGCCGCCCGAATCGGTGGCGACGCTCGACGCCGAGCTCACCCATCTCGGAAAGGACCACACGTTCATCTCCTACGACGGCGCCGGACACTCGTTCTTCTCGGTGGACCGCCCGGCCTACCGCGTCGAAGCCGCCGTCGACGGCTGGCGCCGGATCAACGAGTTCTTCGGCAACCACGTGAAAGGCTGATGCCATGTGCACCTATCTCACCGAGAAGATCGACGTGGACGGCAGCGGCAAGGGAGCCAACGGATGGTTCACGATCAACGAGGCGACGGTCTACGTCGACCATCCCGTCCATGCGCCCTATGGCCACACGCTCAACATCGACATGCTCAACCCTGAGCTCGGGCCGTCTTCCCGTGTCGCCCTCGAACTCACCGAGGAGACGGCACTGGCTCTCGCCGATGCCATCCACCGCGCGCTCGCATCCGCCCCGGCCGGTCTCGCGTCAAAGCACCAGTGAGCGAGATGGTTTCGTCACGGTGACGTTTGTCCATTCTCCCCGGCCCCACCATCCCGTATGTTCGGAAAATCGGCACGATCACCACGGCAGACATAGCCCGCCGCCCGCCGGGCCCCCGGGCGATTGCACCGCTGCGACCCTTCGTGGCCGCCGCATGCGGCGCCGGATACCTGCTGGCCGGCGAATCGCTCGTGCGGCGTCTGTTCGCTCATTACGGCCCTGTGGTGGCGATCCCGCTGCCAGGCATTCCCGTGGTTCTCATCAACGATCCTGATCTCGTCAAGCAGGTGTTCACCGAGAAGCCCGATATCCTCCTGGGCGGCCGCGGTGTTCGCCCGTCAGCGCTCATCTATGGCACCGGGTCGATGTTTGTTCAGGAGGAGCCCGAGCACCTGCGCCGGAGAAAGCTGTTGACACCGGCGCTGCACGGCAAGCCCCTGGAGAACTACCGGCAGCTCATCGAAGACAGCACGAAAAACGCCCTGGCTTCCTGGCCGACGAGTGCTAGCTTCGAAATGCTCGGTGCTGCACGCGAACTCGCGCTTGACGTCATCATTCGCGTCATGTTCGGAATCGAGGACCGCGACGAGCGCACTCGCGTCGGCCGCCCCTTCCAGACGCTCCTCGACATCGGATCGTCCGAACAGCTCATTCTGCGTGTCGCGCTGCATTCGGTCGGCGGGTTGAGACGCTGGCCCAAACTCGACAGCGCAAACCGAGACATCGACGACCTGCTGACACCGATGATCTCCGCCAGGCGGCGTGACCCCGAGCTGCACGGCCGCGCCGACATCCTGTCACTGTTGCTGACCGCCCGCGGCGACAACGGTGAAGCATTGAGCGACAAAGAGATACGTGACGACCTTGTGACGCTGGTGCTGGCGGGACACGAAACGACGGCCACGACGCTGGCCTGGATGGTCGACCTGCTGCTGCACCATCCGCACGCGCTCGCCAAAGTACAGGCCGAGGCCGAAACAGCCCAATCGACCTACCTACAGGCCGTGATCAACGAAACGCTGCGCATCCGGCCCCCCTCCCCCTTCACCGGGCGCTATACCGCCACCGACTACCAACTTGGCAGATACTGTGTGGCCGCCAAGACCCGCATCGTCCCCCATATCGTTGAGGTGAATCTCAACGCCGCGACATATGAGGACCCGCACGAGTTCCGGCCGGAGCGGTTCCTCGGTACCACCCCGCCGACCTACGCGTGGATACCGTTCGGTGGCGGCCTCAAGCGTTGTCTCGGTGCGAGCTTCAGCATGCTCGAGCTGACCGTCATAATCCAGACACTGCTGCGCTCCGGGCGGTTGCAAGCCGTCCACCCGACGCAGGACCGGCAGGTGCGTCGCGGCATCGTATTGCTTCCTCATCGCGGGGTTCGCGTCCGCTATCACCGATAGCACGTCATAATTCGCCCGAGCGTTTGCCCCGACAAAGGAGTCACCCATAGTGATCGACCCTGCCGCGACCGCCTGGCTGCTTGCCTGCACTGCGCTCGTCCTGTTGATGACACCCGGCCTGGCCATCTTCTACGGCGGCATGGTGCGGTCGACGGGCGTGCTCAACATCATCATGATGTGCTTCATCTCCATCCCGGTCGTCACGATCGTGTGGGTGCTCGCGGGGTACTCGCTGGCGTTCAGCCGGGACGCCGGCGGCGGCCTCATCGGCAACCTCAGCAACTTCGGCCTGATGGGCCTCGAGCCGACCACCGTGCGGTCGGGCATTCCGGAATTGCTGTACGTGACCTTCGAGCTCGGCTTCGCGATCGTCACGGCTGCGCTCATCTGCGGCGCAATCGCCGACCGCGCCCGGTTCTCGGCGTGGATGATTTATGTCGCGGTCTGGACCCTGGCCATCTATGCACCCGTCGCGCACTGGGTGTGGGGCCCCGACGGCTGGCTGCTGTCGCTGGGCACCGCCGACTACGCGGGCGGGCTCGTCGTCGAGATCGTGTCCGGGTCGTCCGCACTGGCGTTGGCTCTTGTCCTTGGTCCGCGCATCGGTTTCCGAACCGAGGCGATGCGCCCGCACAACTTGCCGTTCGTCCTGCTCGGTGTCGGGCTCCTCTGGTTCGGCTGGTTCGGGTTCAACGCCGGCTCAGGGTTCACCGCGGACGGCAAGGCATCGGTGGTATTTCTCAATACCCTGATCGCGGGATGCCTTGGCATGCTCGGCTGGATCTTCGTCGAACGCGTCCGCGATGGCAGGCCGACGACGTTCGGCGCGGCGTCCGGCGTCGTGGCCGGCCTGGTGGCCATCACGCCGTCGTGTGGGTTCGTCGCGCCGCTGGGTGCAGCAATCGTCGGCGCGGCGGCGGGCGTGGTGTGTTCGTACGCTGTCGGCTGGAAGTTCAAGGCCGGCTATGACGATTCGCTCGACGTGGTCGGCGTGCACTTCGTCGGCGGCGTGGTCGGCACGTTCCTGATCGGACTGCTGGCCGCCAGGGTCGTCTCGGGTGGCGTCGAAGGTCTGTTCTACGGCGGCGGACTGGCCCAACTCGGTAAGCAGTCGTTGGCCATTCCGGTCGTGGCTATCTACGCCTTTGTCGTGTCGTTCATCATCGGCAAGATCATTGACGTCACGTTCGGCTTCCGCATCCAGCGGGAGGACGAGATCTCCGGCATCGATCTCTCCCAGCACGCGGAGACGGCCTACACCGAGGGTGTGCAGGGCACACCGCAGAAACGGCCGGGTCTCAGCTGATCACACTGTGACAGCGGACTTTACGGCCTCGATACGGGCGGGCACATGCTTGTGCCACGGTGTGCCCGCGTAGGCATCGCGCCACTCCGTCGATGTCAGCGCGTTGGGGGCGACGCCCGGCACTTGCGTACGGCCCGCGTCGTCGACGTAGTCCAGCCCGAGGCCGTTGGGCAACGACGCGTGGCCGGGCAGCATCGCTTCGCTGATCTCGACGGTGGCCTCGGCGCTGCCCGCCGCAGTGGTGATGCGCGCCCGCCCGCCTGCGACCAGGCCCAGCGTCTGCGCGTCCTCCACGCTGACACGCAACGCACCCTCGGCGTCGCGTTTGCGCCAGCTCGGGTCGCGGAAGATATCGTTGGCCGTATACGCCCGGCGCTCACCCGCCGACAGCACGATCGGAAACTCGGCGGTCGTCAGCGCCGACGGCGCAGCGCGCAATCCCTGTATCTCCTCGAGCATTTCGGGTATCTCGAGGGCGATCTTATGGTCAGCGTGGGCGACCAGTGCGAAGTCGTCCTCGTATTCGTGTGCGGTGAACGTCACGCCGGAACGGCTCCGCAGGATCGCTTCGAAGAGCGCGTTGCCGTCGGCATGGCCAGCGCGTCGCACCGCCTCGGGATACGTCATCGCCGTCTTCTGCGCCAGCCCCCACAACGCCGCCGCACCCTTGAGGTGTTCGGGCAGCGTCGGACCTAGAGTTTCGTAGAGAACGAAGGGCAGCACCCGCGACATCGCCGGGTTGGCGCTGACCGCCCCCAGGAACGCCTGCGCGTAGGCGTTCAGGCCCTCGGCGGCCGCCGCGCGCAGCGGCTCGAGATCGGTGTCGTCAACGACCCCGAGCGCCCGTATCAGCCGAGCCCATATTTCCGGTTCGGGCAACGTGCCGGGCAGCGGTTCCAGCAGCGGGTGGCGAAGGTGAAAGGTGTTGTGCGGGAACTCCAGATTGAAGAACGTCGCCTCAACTTTTTCAAACTGGCTAGCAGCGGGCAGCACGTAATGCGCCAGCCGCGCCGTCTCGGTCATCGCGACGTCGATGACGACCATCAGCTCCAGCGACTCGAACGCCTTCTTGCACGCCGTGGAATCGGCGACCGAATGTGCCGGGTTGCTGCTCTCGACGATCATCGCCCGGAACCGGTCCGGGTGGTCGGTCAGGATCTCCTGCGGCACGACGTTGGACGGCACCAGCCCGGAGATGACGGGCGCTCCGGTGACCGGCGTCCGCCCGACACCGCCGAACGTGAACAGCGGCGCAAAGCTCGAATGCAGGTGCTGGCTACCGCGTTTGGCGAAGTTGCCGGTGAGGATCCACAGCATCTTGTTCAGATACGAGCACAGCGTGCTGTTGGGCGCCTGCTGGATCCCGAGATCCTCGAACACGGCGACGCTCTGCGCTGCGGCGACGCGACGCACCGCGGCGCGAATCAACTCCTCGTCGACGCCGCACCGGTCGGCGTATTCGGCCACGGGCACCTGGCGCAACACGTCACGAACGGCGTCGGCGCGGTTGACGTGCACGGCGAGAAACCGCTCGTCGCAGAGGTTTTCCTGCACGAGCACCGCGGCCATCGCTGCAAGGCACCATGCGTCGGTGCCCGGCCGCACCCGCAGATGGATGTCGGCCATCTTGGCGGTGTCGGTGATCACGGGGTCGACGACGATCATCGTGCGGGCTGGGTCTTTGGCGATCTCGTTGAGGACGGTGCGGGCCCGCGGGAAGCTCTGCGACATCCACGGGTTCTTGCCGATGAAGACTGAGACCTCGGCATGCTCGAACTCGCCGCGCGTGTGACCGCCGTACAGATGGGCATCGACCCATGCCTCGCCGGTTTTCTCCTGCGCCAACGCATTCGACCGGTACCGCGCCCCGATCGCCTTCAGGAACGCGCCGGAATACGCGCCGCCCAGGTGGTTGCCCTGCCCGCCGCCGCCGTAGTAGAACACCTTGTCGCCGCCGTAGGTGTCGCGGATGCGGGCAAACCCCTCGGCGATCTCGGAAATCGCAGTCTCCCAGTCGATCTCCTCGTATGTTCCGTCGGGGCGTCGCCGCATCGGAGACGTCAACCTGCTGCGGTTGTTCTGGTAGTGGTCGAGCCTCAGCGCCTTGTTGCAGGTGTAGCCCTTCGACGCCGGATGCTCCTTGTCACCACGGATCTTGGCCAACGTGCGGCCCTCGAGCTGCACGACGATGCCGCAGTTGCACTCGCACAGAATGCAGGCCGTCGACTGCCACTCATCGGTCATCAGGCTTCCTTTCGGCGGCTTCCAGCAGGGTGCGGAGTTGACTGTGAATGAGGTCGAGCGGCTTCACATCGCGGGACGCGCGGGCGACGATGATCGCGCCTTCAAGCGACGTGGTCACCAACATGGCGAGTTCCTCGGCGCGCTCGGCGCTCACACCCGAGACGATCAAGCGCTGGCCGATCAGATCGGTCCATTGTGCAAACGCGGCCGCGGCGCGCTCGATGAGCCGCGTAGTGGGTGCGGGGTTCTCGGGATCGCCGGCCTCGACCGTCACCGCGACGACCGGACACCCCGCCCGGTAGTCAGTGCGGACCAGCTGCGTGCGGTACATCCCGATCAGGTCGTCCAACAGCTCGCCAGCGCTCTGCGCGGCAGAGATCTTGTCGGCGATATACGCCGCCGCGTAGTCGGTGGCCTCTTCGAGCAGCTGCGTGCGGCCGCCGGGAAAGTAGTGATAGGCCGACCCGCGTGGTGCGCCGCTGTGCTTCAGCACATCTGATATCGCGGTGGCCTGAGCACCGCGTTCGCGGATCAGGAGGGCGGCGGAGACGACCATCCGGTCGCGCGGATTGCTGACCACGCTATATATGATGGCATACATAATCCGGCGGCGCGAGCGCTCACCCAGACACAGATCCTTGGGTCAGCGGTTCAGCATCCAGATCCGCGTGGACAGTGCCGTCGCGAACGCGCACCACAACGGATAGAGGATCAGCGGGGCGCCCCGCCCGGCGCTGACGTCGACGGCTCGTCGGGTCAGGTCGGCGCTGCTCACGGTCAGCGCCGCGGCCGCGACGGCCGAGGTGCCGAGCATGCGGAGATTGAAAAACAACCAGGACCACCCGGCATTGAGCACCAGGTTCGCCGCCAGCGCGGTGCGATAACCATTGGCCGCTTCAGGACGGCGTTCATCCTCGAGCCGGTCGAGCGTCGATGCCGAGACCACAGCGATGTCCGCATAAAGGATCGGCCAGACGATCGGGAACGCCTGGCGTGGAGGCTGAAACGACGGCTTGCGCAGCTTGGCGTACCACACCGACGAGGCAGGTCGGCTGGCAAGACCGCCCACCGCCCCGGTGACGAAGACGGCCGCTGCATTCTTGGCAAGTGTTCCGGGACGCATCGACGTCGACTACCCCGCCAGCCGTGACCGCGAAACCCGGTAACCGCCATAAAGAAACGCTGCCACAAGGAAATTGACGAAGTAGGCGACGTCGGCGCCGTGCCATGCCGCGGCGACCGGGCCGGTGAACATCGTGGTGTTCATGAACGGCATGGCGGCCGCGTAGGCGATCACGAACACCACCACCGCCGCGACGGCGTCTGCGCGGTCGGTGTGTTCTTCGGCGGGGTTGATCGTGGCGCGGCCCCGCGATCGGAGCGCCCAATCGATGACGACCACAGCGACGAACGCCGGGATCCAGTAGCTCACCACCAGCAGCAGGTTCTCGAACCGGGACGCCGTGTCGCCGCCGTGCAGCCACAGGATGAGTGCGAACGCACTGACCGTGACCACCACCGCCGAGATCGGCCGCCGCACCCGCACCCCGATGGTCTGCAGCGCCAACGAGCCGCTGTAGTCGTTCATCACGCCGGAACCGATCGATGCCAGCGCGATGACGAGGAGCGCGAGCGCCCCGAGAATGCCGCCACCCATCACCGAACGGACACCTTCAGCGGTGTGCTCCGACACCAGATCACCCGCCGCGATCCCGATGCCCTGAACGAAGATGTACGCAACCACGATTCCGGCGAACGTGTAGCCGAAGACGCCCACGCGTGACGAGTTGGCCGGCAGATAACGGCTGAAATCGGCAGCGTAGCTGGCCCATGAGATCGACAGGCTCAGTGCAATCGTCACCTCAAGGACAAAAGCCCCCACCAGGTCGGCTCCCTGAACGGTAACCGGCGTGACGATCTGGTGCCCCGCGGCCAGCTTGACCGCGAACACGACGAACGTGACCAACAGCACCACGGTCAGCACTGCCTGGATGCGGTGGATCATCTCGTAACCAAAGAAGCCCACCGCGCCCTGCACTGCCAGCACCAGCAGCACCGCACTCCAGAACGGGATGCCGAGCAACGCAGCGAGCGCTTCCCCGCCGAACAATCCCACCAGGGCGTCCCATGCGATCGACGAAAGCCATTGCAGTGCACCGGGAAGCACCACGCCGCCGCCGAAGGCCATTCGCGAGTTCGGCAACTGCGCGGCGCCGGTGCGTGGTCCCCATGTGGACAGGTAACCGACCACCAACGAGCCGAGCAGCGTGCCGATCACCATAGCTAGCATCCCGAGCCAGAACCCGAGGCCGAGAGCGATCGCCAGCGCCCCGGTGAAGACACCGGTCATGTTGACCTGCGGGGCGAACCACACACTGAACAGCCGCCGCGGGTTGCCGTAGCGCTGGTCGCCGCGAATGGGAGCGATCCCGTGCGTCTCGACCCGCAGATCACCCGTGCCCGCAGGCGTTCGCCCACTGAACGTCGGTGCCGTCAGCGCGCTGGACGAAGTCGCCCCGTTTGTCATGGGACTATTCGACCACGACCGATGATCGGTGCGATGAGGTGCCCGCGCGGCGCCGCGCGGCTAGATTTTGCAGGCGTGACCATGAGCCACACCGCCGACGGCCGGCCGCGGGCACGGGCATTGGGCATTGCCTTTCCCGGCGAGCCCGGGCCGCTCAACGCGATCACCGACGTCGCGGGCGTCGAAGTCGGCGTGACCACGCTGATCGACGGCGACGGCCCGCTCGTCGTCGGCAAAGGTCCCGTCCGCACCGGCGTCACTGCGATCCTGCCGCGCGGCCGGGCCGGTGTCGGCGAACCGTGTGCGGCCGGCTGGTCCTCGCTCAACGGCAACGGTGAGATGACCGGCACCACTTGGATCGATGAGGCGGGGTCGTTCAATCTTCCTGTGTTGCTGTCAAACACGCATGCGGTGGGCGCCTGCCACACCGGCGTCATCCGGTGGGTCAACCGTGTCAATCCGTTGCTCGCACGCCAATGGCTGTTGCCCGTGTGCGCGGAGACGTGGGATGGCTACCTCAACGACATCAACGGTGGTCACGTCGGTCCCGAGCACGTCAAGCGGCGCTCGACGCCGCGACCGCGGGGCCGGTCGCCGAAGGCTCGGTCGGCGGCGGCACGGGGATGAACTGCTATGAGTACAAGGGCGGCAGCGGGACGGCATCCCGGTTGGTCACCTACGGCGACACGGCCTTCGCCGTAGGCGCCTTCGTCCAAGCCAACTTCGGGTCGCGGGCCGAATTGACCGTTGCCGGAAGGCATATCGGCCCGCAGCTGCTTGACGACAATCCGATGAGCGGAGACTGGTTCGAAGTCGAACTCGGGCTCAGGCCACCAGCGGGCGCTGGATCCGTGATCGCCATAGTGGCCACCGACGCGCCTCTGCTGCCCGGGCAGTGCAAGGCGCTCGCCCGGCGCGTGCCCCTCGGGTTGGCGCGGACGGGGACCTCGGGAAGTCATTTCTCCGGCGACATCTTCCTGGCGTTCTCGACGGCCGAGGTGCCCGGCCTTGCGAGCGCATTCCCCGTCGGCCCGGTCGGTGCCGACGAATTCGGCACGATCTCCTTTCTTCCCTGGGGCCGGATGGACGACCTCTACACCGCTGTCGTGCAGTCGGTCGAGGAGGCCGTGCTCAACGCGCTCGTGGTCAACGAGGAGATGGTGGGCCGCGACGGTCACCGCTCGCCGGCCCTGCCGCTCGCTCGGTTGTCGACGCTCCTCGGTGAAGGGACATAATCGTAGAACCGAAGATGAGCTAACGATTGGAGCGTGGAGTGGTCAGGGCCGAACCGACGCACTCCACCTTCCCGGGTCGGCCGCTTCGTCGGCCCCGCGCGCTGGTCGTCGCCCTCAGCATCGTGGTGCTGACCGTCGCGGTGCTGCAGACCGCGGTCGTGCCCGTGCTCGGCGTCATCGCCGACCAGCTCGACAGTTCCACCGTCGGAGTCAGCTGGGCGGTGACCGCCAACCTTCTCGCCGCCGCGGCCGCGACGCCGTTGATCGGCCGGCTCGCCGACCTGCACCCCAAGAAGCGGGTGCTGCTGACTGTGCTGGCCATCGTGCTGGTGGGTTCGGTGCTGGCCGCCACCACCACGTCGCTGGCGTTGCTGATCGTCGGGCGCGTGTTGCAGGCGGCCTCGTTCGCGCTCTATCCCGTAGGTGTTGCGATCCTGCGCGAGGAGCTGTCCGAAGACCACATGGTGTCGGCGATGTCGGTGCTCTCCGGAACGCTCGGCTTCGGCGGCGGCACCGGGCTTGTGGTCGTCGGGCTGCTGATGAACCACGGAGCCAACTACCACCGCGTGTTTTGGCTGACCACCGGCTTCACCGTCGTCGTCATCGCGATCGTTGCGTTTGTGGTGCCGGCTCGGCCACGGAGCACGACCGGCACGATCGACTGGCTGGGCGCCGTCGGGCTGGCGGCCGGCCTGTCGGCGGTGCTGCTGGCAATCACGCAGGGCCACACCTGGGGCTGGACGTCACTACTGACGATCGGGTGCGCGGTGGCCGGCGTCGTGATCACCGTCGGTTGGTGGTTTTGGGAGAGGCGAATCGGCCAGCCCCTGGTGTCGACGACGATGCTGGGACGACGTCCCATCCTGCTCACTAATCTGGCCACGGTTTTCGTCGGCATGGGCCTGTACTTCGCGTTCCTCGGCCTGACGCAGTTCGTCCAAATCCCGAGCGCGGCAGCGGGATACGGCTTCGGTGCGACGGTGCTCGAGGCCAGCGTCATCTACCTGTTGCCCGGCGCCCTCACCGGATTTCTTGTCGCGCTGATCAGCGGCCGGTTCATCGACCGCTTCGGTGCGCGGCCGGTACTGACCGTCGCCGCGGCAGCGGGCATCGCCGGATTCCTGTTCATCGCCGTGGCACACTCCGCCCCCTGGCAGGTCATCGTCGCCAGCATCCTGGCCAACGCCTACATCAGCCTGGGCTACGGCGCGCTGCCCGCACTCGTCGTCGCCGAGGTCAGCGCCGGCGAAACGGGAGTCGCGACAAGCATGAACGCGATCGCGCGCACGATCGGCAGCTCGGCTGCGGCGGCTTTGGTCGCGGTGCTGTTGGGCCGTACCGCCGACGGAAACAAGGTGCCAATGGAAAGCAGCTTTGTGGCGATCTTCGTGGGCGGCGCCGTTACCGGCGCGCTGGCTATGGCGCTCATCGCCCTGTCGCGGGTGAAGGCCGACGGTATCGAATCAGTGGAGGCGCGGTACGAATCGCGCGCCATGAACCACGAATGGGGTTAGTCAGCGCAGCGCGGCGAGGTTGTTCACCGACTTGCGGACCTCCGACTGCAACACCTTGGCGACCAGCTGGCCGATTCTCGTGTTGAGCAGACCGCCCTTCAGTTCGGCGAGGACCGCGAACCGCGAGCCGGGCGCGGCTTCCTGCACCTCGATGGTGAGGTTGATACGGACACCCCCGCGGCCTGCGCCGCTCATCTCTATGAGCTTGGGTTCGTCGTAGCGGGTGACCCGCCAGTGAATGACGTTGCGGAAGCCCTTCACCTTGATGCACGACGACACACAGGTACCGACCGCGATCGTCGAAGGCACCTCGCTGCGCCAGCCACCGAAGATCGTCAACCACTCGTTGAAGCGGTGCAGATCCGATGCCAACTTCCAGGCCTGCTGGGGAGCAAGGTCGGTGTCGACCGCCACATCAATCGTCGCCATGACGTCCACGTACCCCCGACGGCCCCGCGGCGAAACTAAACTGACACCTCGGCCCGGCGCCGCACGGCTGTCTGGCCCGGTGACCGGCTGTCGGATCTCTCCCGCGAAATCGGCGTCGTAGACAAAACTTCGGCGAGGGATTCCATTGTCGGAATGTAAATTCGTTGCGGAATCGCTTGCGAAGGTCGACGGAATCCGCGATTGTTTACCCGAAAGCCACGGGGGCTCAGGAAGGATCCGACCTGACCGGGACACACACCACCGACGCCGATCAGACGACGGGACGCGACCGGGCCGCACGCCCCGCAGGCAGCCCGGTCATCGAGATTGACAATGTTACAAAGCGTTTCTCGGACTACGTGGCCGTCAACGAAGCGGACTTCTCCATCGGATCCGGCGAGTTCTTCTCGCTGCTGGGCCCTTCGGGTTGCGGGAAAACCACCACGCTGCGGATGATCGCCGGTTTCGAGACGCCGTCCGAGGGAGCCATCCGCCTCGAGGGTAAGGACGTCTCGCGGGTGCCGCCGCACAAACGCAACGTCAACACGGTCTTCCAGCACTATGCGCTGTTTCCCCATATGACGGTGTGGGACAACGTCGCCTACGGGCCGCGCTCGCGGATGAAGTCCGCCAAAATAGATCGAGCAGAGGTCAAGCGGCGCGTCGACGAATTGCTCGAGATCGTGCGGCTCACCGATTTCGCCACCCGCAAACCGGGGCAGTTGTCCGGTGGGCAGCAGCAGCGGGTGGCTCTGGCCCGCGCGTTGGTGAACTACCCCAGCGCGCTGCTGCTCGACGAGCCGCTGGGCGCCCTCGATCTCAAGCTGCGGCAGGTCATGCAGTTCGAGCTCAAGCGCATCCAGCGCGAGGTCGGCATCACGTTCGTCTACGTGACGCACGATCAGGAGGAAGCGCTCACGATGAGTGACCGCATCGCGGTGATGAACGCAGGCAACGTCGACCAGATCGGTTCGCCGACCGAGATTTACGACCGGCCCGCAACGGTTTTCGTCGCGAGCTTCATCGGCCAGGCCAACCTCTGGGCGGGTCGGCAGGCCGGCCGCGCCAACCGCGATTTCGTCGAGGTTGAGGTGCTGGGCACCTCGTTGAGGGCCAGGCCCGGCGAGACCACGATCGAGCCCGGCGGCCACGCCACGCTGATGATCCGTCCCGAGCGGGTGCGGGTGTCGATGGATCCGCCGACCGGCGACGTGGCGACCGTCCCCGCCACGGTCACCGACCTCACCTTCCAGGGGCCGGTCGTGCGACTGTCGCTGGCCGCGCCCGACGACTCGGCGATCATCGCGCACGTCGGCCCCGAGCAGGACCTCCCTCTGCTGCGGCCCGGTGACCCGGTCCACGTCAGCTGGGCACCCGAGGCGTCGTTGGTGTTGCCGGCGGCCGACATACCCACCACCGAAGACCTCGAGGAGATGCTCGACGACTCGTAGCGTTTCTCGCGTTCGACCTGTCCCCTTCCCGAGGAACCACGAAAGGCGCCCCGCTATGCCCCACGAGATCCACCGCACCAGCCGTCGACGCTTCATCGGTGGCAGCGCTGCTGCCGCTGCGGCGGCGATCCTCGGCCCGTCGTTCCTCGCGGCGTGCGGATCCGACAAGGGCGGCGGCAATTCCCCGTCAGCGTCCGCCCCGCCGGATGACGGCGCGCCCGCCACGGGTGAGCTGCGGGTCTCGAACTGGCCGCTGTACATGGCCGACGGCTTCGTGGCGGCGTTCCAGACCGCCACGGGTCTCACCGTCGACTACAAGGAAGACTTCAACGACAACGAGCAGTGGTTCGCCAAGGTCAAGGAGCCGCTGTCACGCAAGCAGGACATCGGCGCCGACCTCGTGGTGCCAACGCAGTTCATGGCGGCCCGCATCGCCCAGCTCGGCTGGCTGAACGAAATCCGTGAAGCGCATTGGCCGAACAAGAAGAACCTGCGCGCCGACCTGTTGAACACGAAGGTCGACCCGAGCCGCAAGGTCACCGCGCCGTACATGACGGGAATGGTTGGCCTGGCCTACAACAAGGCCGCCACGGGACGTGACATCAAAACGATTGACGACCTTTGGGATCCGGTGTTCAAGGGCCGCGTGAGCCTGTTTTCCGATACCCAGGACGGCCTCGGCATGATCATGCAGTCGCAAGGCAGCTCGATCGAGGAACCCACCACCGAAGGGGTGCGCAAGGCCGTCGACTTGGTGCGTGAGCAGAAGGAAAAAGGACAGATTCGCCGGTTCACCGGCAACGACTACGCCGACGACCTGGCCGCAGGCAATATCGCTGTCGCACAGGCATATTCGGGCGATGTCGTGCAGTTGCAGGCCGACAACCCGGATCTGCACTTCGTCATCCCGGAGTCCGGCGGCGACTGGTTCATCGACACGATGACCATTCCGTACACGACGCAGAATCAGGCGGGCGCCGAGGCCTGGATCAACTACGTCTACGACCGGGCCAACTACGCCAAGCTGGTGGCCTTCGTTCAGTACGTGCCGGTGCTGTCGGATATGAACGAGGAACTCGACAAGATCGACCCCGCGTTGGCCAAGAACCCGTTGATCGTTCCACCTGACGCAGACACCAAGCGGCTGAAGTCGTGGGCGCCGCTGACCGACGAGCAGACCCAGGAGTTCAACAATCTCTACGCTGCGGTCACCGGCGGCTGAAGATGGCAATGCGGACGCGTGGGGGCACCTCCCACCCGGAGGGTAGGGGGAGAGCATAAGTGGCAGGCGTGGCCTCGAGTAGTCGGCAGCGCAGCAAGATCGCTCCGTACCTGATGATCTTGCCTGCGCTGCTGTATCTCGGGATCTTCTTCGTGGTGCCCTTTGTCACGTTGGCGCGCACCTCGTTGTCGTCGACGGGCGGCTCGATATACCTTCCGACGCTGACGTTCTCGTGGGACTTCGCGAACTATCTCGAGGCCTTCGAGCATTACCGCGACCAGATCATCCGGTCGTTCACCTACGCGGCGGTGGCGACGGTGCTGTGTCTGGTGCTGGCGTTTCCGCTGGCGTATGTGATTGCGTCCAAGGCGGGCCGGTTCAAGAACCTGCTGTTGGGCCTGGTGATCCTGCCGTTCTTCGTCACGTTCCTGATCCGCACGATCGCCTGGAAAACCATTCTGGCCGATGACGGTTGGGTGGTCGATGCGCTCGGCAGCATCGGGTTGCTTCCCGACGAAGGCCGACTGCTGTCGACAAGTTGGGCGGTGATCGGAGGGCTGACCTACAACTGGATCATTTTCATGATCCTGCCGCTGTATGTCAGCCTGGAGAAGATCGACCCGCGGCTGATCGAGGCGTCCAAGGACCTGTACTCGTCGAACATCCGTGCATTGCGGAAAGTGATTCTGCCGCTGGCGATGCCGGGCGTGTTGGCGGGCAGCATGCTGGTGTTCATTCCCGCCGTCGGCGACTTCATCAACGCCGATTATCTGGGTAGTACGCAGACCACCATGATCGGCAACGTCATCCAGAAGCAGTTCCTGGTGGTCAAGGACTACCCCGCCGCCGCTGCGTTGTCCATGGTGCTGATGATCGTCATTCTCGTCGGCGTGCTGCTCTATACGAGGGCACTGGGCACCGAGGAGCTGGTATGACAACGCAGGCAGGCGCGGCCGTCGCATCCGCAACCGATCGGGCCGGCCGTCCACCCAAGATCGTCAAGGGCAGCCCGAAGTGGGGCGATCTGATTCTGCGGATCGTCGCGGGGTTGGTGCTGCTGTACCTGTTCCTGCCGATCTTCGTGATCATCCTGTTCTCGTTCAATGATCCCAAGGGCAAGTTCAACTATTCGTGGCAGGGTTTCACGCTGAAGAACTGGGCCGATCCGTTCAAGTACCCGGCCCTGACCGACGCTCTGAAACTCTCCCTGAATGTCGCGGCCGTCTCTACCGCGATCGCGCTCGTGCTCGGAACACTGGTGGCGATAGCGCTTGTGCGGCAACGCTTCCGCGGTCAAACGGCGGTCGACACGTTCCTCGTGATTCCGCTGACGGCTCCCGAAGTCGTCATGGGTGCAGCGTTGTTGACGCTGTTTCTCGATCTTGGTTGGGCGACTGGCTACACGACCATTCTGATCGCCCACGTCGCGTTCGAGATCAGCTTCATCGCCATGACCGTGCGCGCCCGCGTCCGCGGATTTGACTGGACGCTCGAGGACGCCTCGATGGATCTTGGCGCCAGCCCCACCCGCACCTTCTTCAAAGTGACTCTGCCGCTGATCCTTCCGGGGATTGTCGCCGCGGCGATGCTGTCGTTCGCGCTGTCACTCGACGACTTCATCATCACCTATTTCGTCAGCGGCTCGACTGTCACCTATCCGCTGTATGTCAATGCGGCGGTCAAGGCCGCGGTGCCGCCGCAGATCAATGTGCTGGCGACCGCGATCCTGGTGATCAGCCTGGTCCTGCTGGCGATCGGAACGCTGTACCGCCGCAAGCGGATCGACGTCTCTTAACGTCTGGCCGGCCATCGCGATCTGCATGATGGCTGTGGTTTTCGCCAATCAACGATCTCGACGGGTGGTCAGCGTCAACCAACCTCGGCGGGCACCGGCGTGGGCTGTCGCGCACCGGTGCGCGCAGCGCCGATGCCTGCAACCACCACCAGACAAATGCCGATCACGCCGCCTGCGCCGGGCACCTGGTGCAGGATGACGAGGCCGACCAGCATCGCGAACGCGGGCTCGAGCGCCATCAACGTGCCGAACGCCGCTGCGGTGAGACGGCGTAGCGCGAGCATCTCCAACGCGAACGGCACGACCGGCAGCAGCATGGCCAAGCCGGCTCCGACCACCAGGATCTCAGGGGTCATGCGCGGTAAGACGCTCGGTCCGACCACGATCGTCGCGACGACGGCCGCGACCGGCATCGACACCGCCAGGCCGTTGATGCCCGCCACCTCGTCCCCCACGCGTTGGGTGAGCAGGATGTAACCGGCCCAGCACCCGGCCGCTGCGAGCGCGAACAGCACCCCGAGCACGTCGACGGCGCCCTGCCACGGCTGCGTGAGCAGAACCACGCCGATACCCGCAAGGCCGGGCCACAGCAGGCGCGTGCGTCCCGTTCCGTGCGCGATGGCGACCCCGAGGGGGCCCAAGAACTCCAGCGCGCTGGCCGCGCCCAACGGAATTCGATCCACCGCGGCCATGAACAGCATCGTGATGGCGGCGGTGACGACACCCAACGCCACACATCCCGCGAAGGTGGAGCGGGTGAACGCCTCGCGGCGCGGCCGGACAATCACGAGTATCAGGACGCCGGCCCAGGCCAGCCGCAACCACGCCGCGCCCTCGACGCCGATCCGGTCGATCAGCGTGACTGCGATCGCCAGTCCGAGCTGCACGCACAGCATCGAACCCATTGCCATGAAGGCGCCGGTGCGGGCCTGGTTGTCGACCACGTTTGCATTGAACGGCACGCCGATTGTTCACGTCCACGTGATTTTGCTGGACATATCGTTCAGGAATCGTGAACATTAGAGCGATGGAGACTTGGGAACTGGCCATTCGCGAATCGGTGCGTCAGACGTTGGCCGACTACACCGCAGGAACCGACCGCAACCGGATCGATGACGTCGCCGCTTGCTTCGCGCCGAAGGGGAGGTTGTCCTTTACCGGCGGAGAACCCATGGTGGGGCCAGCGGCCATCGCGGCGGGTCTGAACGCACAGGTGTCGCGCTTCGCCGAGAACCCGGTGCCGTTGACCCATGTGCGCCACCATGTTTCGAGCATGCGCTTCGCGTTGGTGACGCGCGACCGCGTCGAGGTGAGTAGTTACTTTCTCGCGCTCACCAACATCGGAGTGGACCACTGGGGCCGCTACCGCGACGTCCTGGTACCCGTCGAGGACCGCTGGCTGTTCGCCTCACGCCAGGCGATCGCCGACGGTTTCTCGCCCGAGAGCCTGATGCGGTAACCATGGACACCCGGCGACTGCAGATTCTTTTGGCCCTGTCACGGTTGGGGTCCATGCGTGCCGTCGCCGATGTTCACCACCTCACCACATCCACGGTGTCACAGCAGATCGCCGCTCTCGCAAGGGATACCGGCGCCCAGTTGATAGAACCCGTGGGCAGGCGGGTGCGGTTGACGCCGGCCGGACAACGTCTGGCGGATCATGCCGTCACCATCTTGGCGGCGGTCGAAAGCGCCCGGCTGGATCTCGACCCGGACGCCGAACCCGCGGGAACCGTGCGAGTCGGCGGATTCGCCACCGGTATCCGATTGTCCCTTCTGCCCGTCGTCGCCGACCTCGCGACGCGCTATCCAGAGGTGGAGTTCGTGATCAGTGAGCACGAGCCGATCGAAGCCTTCGCACTGTTGACCGACGACGACCTCGACCTCGCGTTGACCTACGACTACAACCTCGCCCCAGCCTCCCCCGGCGTCGTTCTGGACGCCGTCCCCCTATGGTCGGTCGATTGGGGGCTGGCCGTGCCGGCTGACGGACCCGCCGACATCACGGCCTACGCGAACCACACGTGGATCGTCAACTCCCGCAACACTGCCGACGAAGACGCCGTTCGAACGCTGGCCGCACTCGCGGGGTTCGCTCCGCGGATCGCCCACCAGATCGAAAGCCTGGATCTCGTGGAGGACCTGATCGACTCCGGCTACGGGGTCGGCCTCTTACCGGTCAGCAGGCCGACACATCGCGGCGTCAAGGTGCTGCCGCTAGCGGATCCCACAGTCGTGCTCACTGCCTACGCCGTGACCCGGCGCGGCCGGGCGACGTGGCCGCCTCTGCGCGTGGTTCTGGACCGGCTGCGCCCACCGCCGGGCGGGCGGTGGCCGCGGCCGGATTGGCCACGGCCGTCGGCCTGAGTGGGGCTTCAGCGCTGTCCCAGAGTCAGAGGCTGGGCCCGCCGATACTGTTCGACAACCTCGGGCGTGGCAGCCGCGGTATGCATCGTCGTGATGCCGAAGGACCACTGCGGCGGTGAATCGTGTTGTGACAGAACCCAAGCCGCCTGCCGCGCCGCACCAAGCGCCACATACTGTCCCGGTGTCGGAACCACGACCGGGCGACCGAATATCGCCGGTGCGAGGATACGGACCGCCTCCGAGCGCGCGCCGCCGCCGATCAGGATGATCCGCTCGACGCCGACATCTTGGGCCGCGATCTTGTCCAGGCAGTACGACAGCGAGCAGAGCAGCCCCTCGACACCGGCGCGCGCGATGTTGGCCGGGGTGAGATTGCGCGCGGTCATGCCGTGTAAGGCGCCGGCGGCGTTCGGTAGGTTCGGCGACCGCTCCCCCTCGAGGTACGGCACGAGGGTCAGGCCGCCGGCACCCGGTGGCGCCGACAACGCGAGCCGATCCAGTTCGTCGTAGTCCACGCCGAGCATGGTCGCCAGCGCCGCCAGCACCGGCGCACCGTTGAGCGTGCAGACCAGTGGCAGCTGACGCCCCGTCGCGTCGGCGAAGCCGGCCACGATGCCCTCGGCGTCGTGGGGTGCGGTGTGCCCGACGGCGCTCACCACTGCGGACGTTCCGAGCGAGACGATGCAGTCTCCGGGTTGCGCTCCGAGCCCTAGCGCCGCCGCGGCGTTATCCCCCGCACCCGGGCCGAGTGCCACGCCCGACGGCGTTCTCCCGGCGGTGTCACGCGGGCCGAGCACGGCCGGCAAGACCGGACGACGGCCGTGCATTGCCAGCTCGAGCAGGTCGTGGTGATACCTGTTTGACTGCGCAGAGAAATACCCAGTGCCACTGGCGTCGCTGCGGTCGGTGCGCAGCTCGCTGATATCGGTCGAACCGCTCAGCCGCCACGTCAGCCAGTCATGGGGCAAGCAGACCGCAGCGGTCGCGGCGGCCAGGTCGGGTTCGTAGTCGGCAAGCCAGCGCAGCTTGCTGACGGTGATAGCCGCGACGGGAACTACGCCGATGCTCTGCGCCCACTGCGCTGCCCCGCCAAGCTCGCCGACGAGTTCGGCCGCTGCGGCGCCGGAGCGAGTGTCGTTCCATAGCAGAGCTTTCCTGACGACGGCACCCGCTTCGTCGAGACACACCATGCCGTGCTGCTGGGCGCCCACCGCGACAGCCGCGACATCGTCGAGCCCGCCTGCGGCTTCGGCGGCGGCGCGCAAAGCGTCCCACCACAGCTGCGGATCCACCTCGGTGCCGTCCGGATGGGGCGCGGTGCCGGACCGCTCGATCACACCGGAGTCCGCGTCACAGACGAGCACCTTGCACGACTGCGTTGAGGAGTCGATACCGGCGACGAGCGTCACTCTTGCGAAGCTACTCCCAATCGCGGCGATGACTTCGGCGGCGCCACGGAGTCAGTACCGACATGCGAAAGCTCGTCATCACCGAGAACATCACGCTCGACGGGTCGATCGAGATGCTCGACGACTGGTTTGACCCGCAGTGCCAAAGCGACGACCTGCTCGAGGAGTCGCACCGGCAGGACGCCGAGGCTGACGCGTTGCTCCTGGGCCGGCAGACCTTCGAAGACTTCCGGGGTTACTGGCCGCACCAGCGTGACGACCGCACGGGCATCACGGACTACCTCAATGGTGTGACCAAATACGTGGTCTCGTCGACGATGACCGACCCTGGCTGGCAGAACTCGGCGGTGGTGCGCGGCGACCTGGTCAGCAGCGTGCGGCAGCTGAAAGCTGCGTCGGGAAAAGACATCGTCGTCACGGGCAGTATCACCCTCGCGCATTGGCTGATCGCAGCTGGGATGGTCGACGAGTATCGGCTGTTCGTATATCCCGCTGTGCAAGGTCGCGGCCGTCGCCTGTTTCCCGACGGTGTGTCGACGTCGTCGTTGTCCTTGGTCGAACCGCCCAGAGGGTTCCGCTCGGGCATCGCGCTGCTGCGCTACGCCGCGCGCTGAAACCGTTGATCGGGCCAGAACCCGGGGTCGCCCTGACACAATGCCGTCGTGGACATGGAGCATCCAGGCGCGCAGAAGCGGTGGGATTCAGACCGCGACGAAACGGAAGCTCAACGGCTGGACCGCAATTGGTCCAGCCTTTTGCAGGAGTTGAGGGTCACCCAGACCGGTGTCCAACTCCTCACCGGCTTTCTGTTGACCCTGCCGTTCCAACAACGATTCACCCAGCTGGACGGAACCATGCGGGTCGTCTACCTCGCGACGGTCGCCTGTTCGATCGGCGCCACCGTATTGCTGGTAGCACCCGTCGGCATGCACCGGGTCCTGTTCCGTCGGCACCGTTTGGATGCAATTGTCTCTGTCTCGCATTCATTCGCCATCTCCGGCCTGGCCCTGCTCGGAGCGGCCCTCGTCGGGGTCGCCGTTGTCATTTTCGACACCGTGATCGGACGGACCGGTGCGCTGATCGCCGGCGGCGCCACGCTGGTCGCTCTCGCTTCGTTCTGGTTCCTGCTCCCACTGCCGCTGCGTCGCAAATCCGACAACTCGTATTAACGTTTGTCACGCCGCGGCCCTGGGAACCCCCGCTCCATGTTGATACGACGGATCGCGCGTCCCCTGCTGTCAGTGGCTTTCATCGGACAGGGCGTGGATGCCCTTCGCAATCCCAAGCCGGCCGCGGATGCGGCGCGGCCCGCTCTCGACGGCATGCGCCAGTTACCCGACCCGATCGGCACCAACGTCCCGTCTGACGCCGAGACGTTCGCGCGGATCAATGCCGCGGTCCAAATCGGTGGTGGTCTGCTGCTGGCGACCGGCAAAGCGCCGCGATTGGCTTCTGCGGCTTTGGCCTTCACCGTCATCCCCGGCAGCCTCGGCGGCCACATGTTCTGGAACGAGACGGACCCGCAACGCAAGAGCGACGAGCGCCGGGCCTTCATGACCGACCTCAGCCTGCTCGGCGGGCTGATCATCGCCGCGGTCGACACCGAAGGCAAGCCGTCGCTCGGATGGCGCGGCAGGCGCGCGGCCCGCAAGGTGTCTGACGCCGTGACCGCCGCGCTTCCGGTCGGGGCAGCGTCCGGTGGAGTGCTGGCCGACAGCGCCTTCGCCGAAAAGCTGGGTCACGGTCTGCACGTGGCGCGTGAACGCGGTGCCGAGCTGGCCGATGTTGCGCGCGATCGTGCGCCGGAGATAGCCGAGGCCGCCCGCGAACGGGCCGTCGCGCTCGCTGAGGTTGCCCGCGAGCGCACGCCTGAACTGGCCGAGGCCGCCCGCGAACGCGCGGCCGAACTGGCTGAGGTCGCTCGTGACCGCGGGCCCGAGCTCGCCGAGGCCGCCCGTGGACGCGCCGCAGGGTTCGCCGACGTGGCGCGTGAACGCGCACCCCAGCTCGCCGACGCGGCACGGGAACGCGCCGAGGCAGCCCGCTACCGGGCAAGCGATCTGGCCGATACGGCGCGTACGCAGACCAAAAAGCAGACCAAGAGACAACGGCGCCGCTTCAGTTGAGTCCCGTCGCCGACGGTTGCGAAGACGGTAGATTGACCGTCCATGACGACCGATCCCGCGCAAGGACCGTACGGCAGTGACCCGCGGGGCTACCCGCCGCCATTCCCGGCGAACCTCGAGCCGGCCGGGCTGGTGGTGCGGTTCTTGGCACGGCTGATCGACGCCATCCTCGTCGGCATCGTGAGCATTCTACTGTTCCTGGTAACCGACACGCTGTCGAACTACTGGGTGACCGGTGTATTCACCGGGCTGTTGACGTTCATCTACTTCCTGGCCTTCGAAACGGCGCAGGGGTGGACGCCGGGCAAGAAGCTGCTCGGTTTGCGCGTGCATGGGCCGCGCGGTGTCCCGAAACCGACGGCTCAGCAGTCCGCGATCCGCAACGTGTGGACGCTGCTTCCCATCATCCCGATCGTCGGCGGCTTTCTCGGGGTCGTCGCAATCATCGTGATCGCCGTGACGATCAGCGGCAGCCCCACCAAGCAGGGCAAGCACGACGAGATCGCCGGCGGAACCCAGGTCGTCAAGGCCTGAGGCTCAGATCACCAGCCCGAGCAGAAGCACCAGCACGAGGCCAGTCACCGACAGCACCGTCTCCATGATCGACCAGGACTTGATGGTCTGGCCGACGGTCATTCCGAAGTACTCCTTGACGAGCCAGAAGCCGGCGTCGTTGACATGGGAGAAGAACAGCGAACCGGCGCCGACCGCGAGCACCACCAGTGACACCTGCCCGGTGCTCATGCCCTCGACGAGGCCGAGCATCAACGAGGACGCGGTGATGGTGGCAACGGTGGCCGAACCCGTTGCGAGACGGATCAATACGGCCAGGACCCAGGCCAGCAGAATGGCCGAGATGTGTGCGGCGGTGGCCCACTCGGCGAGCTTGGTGCCGATCCCGGTGTCGACGAGTACCTGCTTGAACCCACCACCCGCGGCGACGATCATGATGATGCCTGCGACCGGCGGCAACGCCGATTCCAGGCATTTGGTGATCTGGTCGCGCGTCATGGCCGCGCCCCGGCCGAGGGTGAAGATCCCGACCACGACGGCGATGAGCAGAGCCATCAACGGACGACCGAGGATGTCGAAAGTCTGTCGCAACACGCTGTTTTCGTCGTCGATGAAGATGTCGGCGAGCGCCTTGCCCATCATGAGCGCGACGGGAAGCAACACCGAAAACAGCGTGATACCGAACGACGGCCGGCGCAGCTGGGTGCGGGTCGCAGTTTGCGTCGCCCCGGCCGTGCCGTCGGCTTCCACTTCGCCTGCCGCCGCCCCCATTCCTGCGTCGCGGGTGTAGTCGTCGGCGTCGAATCTGTCGGGAACGTCCACCACCACCCACCGTCCGGCGAGCCGGCCGAACATCGGCCCGGCCACGATCACGGTCGGAATCGCCACAGCCACACCGAGAGCCAGCGTGATCCCGAGGTCGGCATGGAGCAGATCGATCGCGGTCAGCGGTCCGGGGTGCGGCGGCACCAGGCCGTGCATCGCGGAAAGCCCTGCCAACGCCGGGATTCCGACGGCGATCAGCGACAGCTGTGAGCGCTTGGCCACCAGATAGATGACCGGCATCAACAGCACAAGTCCGATCTCGAAGAACATCGGCAGCCCGATGATGGCGCCCACCAACGCCATCGCCCACGGCAAGGCTCTCGGCGAGGCGTGGCCGACGATGGTGTCGACGATCTCGTCGGCACCGCCCGAATCAGCCAGTAGCTTGGCGAACATCGCACCGAGCGCGATAAGTACACCCACTCCCGCCGCGGTGGTGCCGAACCCGTCGGCGAACGATTCGAGAACGTCGCCGATGTTGACCCCTGCGACGAAGCCGACGGTCAGCGCACCGAAGATCAGCGCCAGGAACGGATGCAGCTTGGCGATGGTGATCAGCACGACGATCAGTGCGATGCCTGCGAGCGCGGCGAGCACCAATTGCCAACCGGCGGCGACCGGTTCGGCGAGCTCGGTGTCGGCCGCGAGAACGGTGAGTGCCGGGGTCATTTCTTCTCCTCTTCGGATGCGCCCATGAGGTCGAGATAGTTTTCGACGATCGCGTCGATGTTCTGGTCGACGTCGACGGTGACACCGCGTTCGTCGGCCTCCAGCGGTTCGAGTGTGTCGAACTGTGACGCCAACAGCGACGCGGGCATGAAGTGCCCCGGCCGGCTGGCCTGACGCCTGCCGATCACCTCGGGCGAACCGGCGAGGTACAGGAAGACGAGATCGGGACAGCGTCGGCGCAACTGGTCGCGATACTTGCGCTTCAACGCCGAGCAGCTCATCACGCAACCGCTTTCGCAGCGCGCTGCGATCCATTCCCCGATCGCCTCGAGCCATGGGTATCGGTCGTCGTCGTTCAACGGGTGACCGGCCGTCATCTTCTGGATGTTGGCGAGGGGATGAAAATCATCGGCGTCGGCGAAGGGCACCCTTGTGCGCTGAGCCAACGCCGCTCCCACTGTCGATTTTCCGGAGCCGGAGACGCCCATCACGACGATCGGGGACCCCATCCGCTCCACCTACCCTCCTGTGCCCGACGTCACACAGCATGCACTAATAGTCATACTATTGCAATGCTGTAACAGAAAAATCTGTTGTTAATCGGCACTAGCGAACATATGACACGATGTATCTGTGGCTTCGCCATCAAACGTCGGCGCCCTGCACCGCAACCTGCTCACGTCGCTGGGCACCGGAATCGCCTCCGGGAAATACCCGCCGGGCCAAGTTCTCACCCTCGACGGGGTGAGCGCCGAACACGGTGTCTCACGCAGTGTCGCGCGCGAAGCGATCCGCGTGCTCGAGTCCATGGGCATGGCCGCGTCCCGTCGCAGAGTGGGCATCACGATTCAACCATCGGACAGATGGAACGTCTTCGATCCGGTCGTGATCCGCTGGCGGCTCGAATCAGACGACCGCGCAGCGGTTTTGGTGACGCTGTCCGAACTGCGGCGGGGGTTCGAGCCCACCGCGGCATCTCTCGCCGCCCGTCGCGCCGATCCGCATCAGTGCCGTGTCATGGCAGCTGCGGTGTCGGACATGGTGATGCACGGACGCGCCGGCGACCTCGACTCTTATCTGGTGGCGGACAAGGTGTTTCATCGCACGCTGCTGGAGGCCAGCGGCAACGAGATGTTCCGTGCCCTCAACGATGTCGTGGCCGAGATACTCAGCGGCCGCACGCACCACCAGATGATGCCTGCAACGCCGAATCCAAGGGCGATCGAGTTGCACGACGAGGTCGCCCGAGCCATCCGGCTGCGCGACGAAGACGCCGCCGAGCGCGCCATGCGCGCGATCATCGACGAGGCGGCGGCGGCGGTGGCCGCGGAGTCCACGGGTGATTAACTGTCGCCATGGGCAGAGATGCTGGGCTGGCACGACGTTTCTATGACCGTTTTGAGCCAGTGCACGCCGTGACCTACTTTTCGCCGGAGAGCCGGGCGGCGTTCGACGGCCTCGGCTACCGCGGTTTCTGGATGGGTTACTTCGCGGGCCGGTCCGCGCCTCTGGGCACGGTGCCCGCCGAGGTCGTGACCGCGGTCTTCTACAACTTCGCCCCCGCCCGGGTGGCCAAGGCGCTGCCCGCGGCATGGAAATTCGCTTCTCCCGCTGCGGCTTTGCGCGCCCGCGAGGACGGCGCGGTGGCCACCCTACGGCGGTACGGGTTGACCGACGGGGATGTCGAGGCTGCCGCCGAACTCGCCGCCAAAGCCGCGCGCAACGCCCCGCTCGACGGCAGACCACTGTTTGCCGCCAACGCCGCACTGCCGTGGCCGACCGAACCGCTGGCGATGCTCTGGCACGCGACGACCCTGCTGCGAGAGCAGCGCGGCGACGCCCATGTGGCGGTGCTGGCATCGTCGGGGTTGTCGGGCCGCGAGTCCAACGTGCTGCACGCCGCGGCGGGTCGCGTTCCACCCGAGATGATCATGCGCAGTCGCGATTACGACGACGGCCAGTGGCGTCAGCACCAGGCCGAGTTGGCCGAGCGCGGCCTGATGGACGGAAGCGGCGCCCTGACCGACGCGGGTCGCGATCTCAAGCGGCACATCGAGGACACCACCGATGCGCTGGCGCTCGGTGCGCTCGACGCGCTGGAGGACGCCGAGGTGGAGGAGCTGTTTCGGGCGCTGACGCCGATCACCCGCACGGTCGTCGCAGGCGGTGACGTGCCGGCGGCGACACCGATGGGGCTAGGCCGAGAGAACCTCGACGACGACAGCGCGCACCTCTAGCCCGACAGGTTGCGGTTCCACTCCATCCATCCGACGCCGGATCTGCCGTCAGTTGTCGTAACGGTTGCCCAGGCGCGCGGGAAGTGGCTCACCCGACCGTCGGGCGCGGTGAGCAGCACCGGCGCGTGGCCCTTGATCTGCACGGTGGCGGTGACGTCGCCGGGCGTCAGCTCCAGCTCGGTCGTCACGGGTAAGTCGTTGTCGGCAAAGCCCTCTCGAGCAGTCACGGCCTGCACCTCGGTCAGCGAACCCGACCGCTGGAGGTAACCGACACCGAAGTGCGGCGATCCTGGGATCCTGATGTCGACGGCGTGCAAGTGGGTTCCGTCGTGCAAATGCAGCGCCGTCCACACCCAGTCCATGCCCCACCAGTCGCGCACCCCCCAGGAGTGGTCGCGCTGCCCCGGCACCTCGCGGACGTCGGTCACGGTGCCGTCGACCACGACACTGCCCGACACCGTGCACGGAATCTCGTAGCGGGATGTGACGCGGTAAAGGTAGGGCGTGCCCGCTGTCGTCCACTGCAGGTCCATCGACAGCTCGACCGGCCGTCCTGATTCCCCGCGCAGAAGTGCCGACGGGTCGTCGTAGGCCTGCCCCTGGCCGCGCAGCCTGACGTGGTAGGTCTGCAGCGGATCGGCGGCGGCGTGGTTGAGCTCGACGGCATCGGACCGCACCACCGCGGGGTCCTCCGGTAGCGCGACCTCGAAGTCGTTCACGGCGATGGTCGGCATATCGGGCCCGCAGAGCAGAGCGTTGACCCAGGCCCTTTGTTGATTGGGGATCAGGCCGAGCCGGAACCAGCCGCCGATGCCCTGTCCTTCGTCGGCGAAGTCGGCATACCAGCTCTCGCTCCACAGCGGTTCGGCACCCGGCGGGTGGGCGCCCTCGTCGTCGGCCGTGGGCTGCAACGGTTCGGGGGCAGTGGGTTCGGGCAGTGTCGCCAGCGCGTCGGTGTCGAGCACGTGCTGGCAGTGTCTGCGCAGCATCGTCATGAACATCTCGTCGCCCCGGGCGGTGCGCTCGACGAGCATGGGCGACACAATCGCCATCGTCACGCCGAAGAACCCCGCACGCCGCACGCCTTCGCGGACGTCCTCCAGGTTGAGGATGGCGTCCGGCCCCAACGCGTCGTGGTAGGCAGCCAGCAGCGCGTCGTAGTGGTCGCGGCGGACATCGTCGGGCAGTGCGCAGCCGAGGAAGTACGCGACGTCGGTCATCGCCGCTCCCCAGGTGACGGTCTGCCAGTCGACGACGGTGAGCGGCCGGTCGGATCCCGGCTGGCCGAACAGCATGTTGTCCAACCGGTAGTCGCCGTGTACGAGGCCCTGCACGCGACCGGCAGCCGCCTCCTGCGCAAGGTAGGCGTCGAAGCTGCTGACCAACCGTTCGCACACCTCGCGGTGGGGCGGGGCGATGTCGTCGCGGTACCGGTCGACGAACCCGGCGTACAGCTGCGCGATGAGCGCCTGATTGACCGGCGATTCCCGGTTGAGCCAGTCCACGTCGGCCATCGACGTCCGGCCCAGCAGCGGCGCGTGCAGCCGGCCCAGCTCTGCCATCGCCAGCATCGCCTGTTCGACTGTGGCGCCGCGGATTTCGTCGCCGACGACCGCCGGTGCGGCGTCGCAGAGCAGCAGGTGAAAGACGCCGGTCTGACCGTCGAATCCCGAGCTGTAACACGGGGCGACGGGTCCGCCGATGCCCGGCGCGATGTCGGTGTAGAACCGCACCTCGCGTTCGTAGAGGCCCAGCGCGAGGCCGGTCTGCCTGCTCGCTGCGTCGGTGGCCGCGACCTTGAGCACCACCGACGCGGGCCCGTCGGCGCCGTCGGCGTAGCTCAGTGCCACGCGATAGCACTCACTCATCTGGCCGGTGCCGATCCGTTCGGCGCTGAAACGCTCCACGGCGCCAGCGCCAAGGGCGGCGGTCAGCCACTCGGCGGTCAGGTCGGCGGGCCGCTCGATGGTAGTCACCCACGGAGTATGTCCGATGACGTCCACGCGCTGACGCGGGCTCCCTTGCGCCACACCGATCAACGTCTCGCCAGCGTGAATCCCTCCCAGGCCTCGCGTCGATCGCCGTGCGGATCGTTGACCACCCGGGAACGGCGGTCGAACACCATCACCGCGCGCTCAGGCCGGGTGTAGGTCGGCCAGTCGTCGCCGGGCACGCCGCGGCGACTGAATTCTCGCCACCGCGTCTGCACGTCGTCGCTGACCCGCCGCGCCGAGCGGCCGTCGGCGGCCGCTGTGAGCAGCGAGCCGAACCGTGTGCGGTAGATGTCGAAGACGGCGAACAGCTCGGTCGCGTGGGTCGCGCCGAAACCCCACCAGTGCAGCGTGCGCGGTGCGTAGTCGAAGCGGTAGCGGTAGGTCGGCGCATGGCAGCTGTGCGCTTCGGCGATCTGCCAGGCGGCCGTACCGAACGCGAAATCGCCGCCGAGCCGGATGCAGGCCCCCTCGTCCGGATAACCAGGGTAGGCCGAGGTAATGCGTTGGCGGTGTTCAGGTTCCAGACCACCGAGCAAGCCTTCGATCATCGCCTCGTTGGTCGGCAGCAGCTTGAGCCATCGGGTGAACAACCGGCCCTCGTGGGCGTTGGTGCCGACAATGAGGGGAACCTGGTGCGCGTCACCGCTGCGCATCGCCTCGGCCGGGTCCAGCGGAAGGTAGTCGGTGCCGCTGGTGGGTCCCACCGGAAACGCGCCGAGCATATCGGTCTGGGAGTTTCTGATGAGCTTGTCGACTGCGTTGACCAGGTCGGCGGGCCGCGCCGTCATCAGCACCTCGGCGGCGTTGCGCCGGTCCGCCCGCAGCAGCGCGGCGAACTGCTCGGCATAACGCGCCCGTACATCGGGACTTCCCACCAGGCCACTAGCCGGGCTTTCCGAAATCGCGCGCGCAAAAAGGCCTTTCGCCGCGGGAACCGCAAGGAGAGTGGCCACGGCGTGCGCGCCGGCGCTCTCGCCGAAGATCGTCACGTTGTCGGGGTCGCCGCCGAACACCGCGATGTTGTCGCGTACCCACCGCAGCGCCATCACGAGATCGCGCAGAAACAGGTTGTCATCGATAGTCACGTCGCCCGACGACAGCGACGACAGGTCCAGACAGCCCAGCGGCCCGAGCCGGTAGTTGACCGAGACGTACACGCATCCCTTGCGGGCAAGCGCCGCACCGTCGTAGATCGGTGTCGCCGAACTGCCGAGGATGTAGCCGCCGCCGTGGATGAACACCATGACCGGCATCGGTTCATCACGCCGCCGCTTTGGGGTGGTGACGTTGAGCGTCAGGCAGTCTTCCCCCATCGACTGGTACTTGCCGACGCCCAGCAGCGTGTACATGCGCTGTTGTGGCGCACAGTTGCCGAACCCGTGGCAGTAGCGCACGCCCGGCCACGGCTGCACCGGTCGCGGCGCCTTGAACCGCAGCGGGCCGACGGGCGCCTGGGCGTAGGGAATCGACCGCCACCGGTGTACGCCGTCGCGGGTAAATCCCTCGACGGTGCCGGAGCTGATCGTTGCGCGGACGATGTGTTCGTGCATGACCCTGACCGTATCGAACCGACTCGCGCGCCGCGCCTTGCCCGTATTCGGTTGGCGGCCCGCTAGCCTGGCCGATATGCGGATTGCTGTGCTGATCACGGCGTCTGTGCTGGTCGGCGGTTGTTCTCAAGGCGTCGGCGGAGATACCGAGCGAGCCGAGCCCTCGCTGTCGGCCCCGGCCAGAACCACGACGTCACCCCCGAGTCCGACCGCGCCCAGTACGGCGGCTCGCGCCGCGCCGCCGCAGGCCGGCGCCGACGTTGCCGACGTGATCATGTTCATCGAATCGGGGCGGCCGGCCGATGTTGCTGCGTTCCACTCCGCGACCCGGCAGGGCACGACGACACCGCTCGGTGACGACGTCGCGTTCACCACACCGTCGGGCAAGACGGAGTGCATGACCGACTCGACCAGCGCCGACGGCGCACTGGCGTGTCTGGTGGACCTGGTGGTTCCACCGCTGCAGCCGCCGGACGTCTACGGCCATTGGAAGGGCGGGTGGGTCGACTTCGCCGGCGCCAGCATCGAAATCGGTTCGGTGCACGGCGATCCCGGCCGGTTCAGCAGCGGCACCGGACCTCAGCTGGCGTATGGTGACACGCTGGCCTTCGGCGATTACCGCTGCCGCTCGGATCCCTCGGGGCTGTACTGCGTCAACTATGCCCACCGGTCGGCGGCCCGGTTCAGCGACGCCGGCATCGTCCCGTTCGGATGCCTGCAGCGGGTGAATCCGCCTGCGGACGTTGGGGAGAAGTACGGCTGCTGAGCCTCAGGCGACGCCCTTCTGCCGGAGCAGCGGCAGCACGCCCTCGGCGAACCAGTACGCCTCCTCGAGATGCGGGTAGCCCGACAGGATGAACTCGTCGAAGCCCACCGAGTGGTATTCGTAGATCAGGTTGGCCACCTCTTCGTGGCTGCCGACCAGCGCGGTGCCCGCTCCCCCGCGGACCAGCCCGACGCCGGCCCACAGGTTGGGGTAGATCTCCAGCTGATCGATCCGGCCCCCGTGCAGCGCGGTCATCCGGCGCTGCCCCTCGGATTGCGACTTGGCATGCAGCTGCGTCTGTTTGGCGATCTGTTCGGGCGACAGCTCGGCGATCAACTCATCGGCGACGGCCCACGCCGCGGCCGACGTGTCACGGCTGATCGTGTGCAGCCGGATCCCGAAGCGCACCTTGCGGCCGCGTTCCTCGGCCAGTGCGCGCACCCGCTCGATCTTGGCCGCGGCCGCCTGCGGCGGCTCGCCCCAGGTGAGGTAGACGTCGACGTGCTCGGCGGCAATGGGCAGCGCAGCGGCCGAGGACCCGCCGAAGTAGATCTGCGGCAACGGATCTGGCGGCGCGGACACGCGGGCGTCCTTGACGGTGTAGAACTTGCCTTCGAAATCCACCGACTCCTGCCGCCACACCGAGTTGACGATGTGCAGGAACTCGCCGGTGCGGGCGTAGCGCTCGTCGTGGTCCAGCCAGTCGCCGAACCGGCGCTGCTCGACGTCGTCGCCGCCGCTGACGATGTTCAGCAGCACCCTGCCCTCCGAGAATCGCTGCAGGGTCGCGGTCTGCTGGGCGGCCAGCGTCGGCGGCACCAGGCCGGGGCGAAATGCGACGAGGAACTTGAGTCGTTCGGTTTCGGCGAGCAGAGCCGACGCGGTGAGCCACGCGTCTTCACACCAGGTACCCGTCGGGGTCAGCACACCCTCGAAGCCGAGCCGGTCGGCGGCGCGGGCCACCTCGGCCAGGTACCGCCGCGTGGGCGGCCGGTAGTTCGCGGGCACGGTGTGATGCGCCGACGCGTGCGACGCGCCGACGATCGAGCGGCTGTCACCGTTGGTGGGCAGGAACCAGAAGAACTTCCCGGTGGGTGAATGTATTTCGGACGACATGAAAATCCTTAACGGTTGAGGTACAAGGGGTTTAGCGTGTCCGCGTAGCGACGGTCGACCCAACTGGCGAATTCCGGCGCGGCGGCGATCTGCTTGGTCGCGGCGAACAGGTCGGCCAGCTCCTGCTCGGTACCGACTAGCTGATCGGACAGTGCGGTGGGCAATCTCAGGCTGCGGTCCTGCGCCGCGGCGGCCACTTTCGGGTCGAGGCCGACTTCGGCGGCGTAGCGCTGCGCCCACTGGTCGGGGTGGTCTTTGGCCCACCGCACCGCCTTGGCATAGCGCACCAGCAAGTCGCCGATGGCGGTGCTGCGCTTCGGGTCGGCCAGCGCATCGTCCGAGGCCACGCCGAAGCCGGCGCCGTTGGTGATACTCGTCGCCTGGGCGATGCTGCGCACCGGGATGTCGGCTTCGGCTTGCGCGGTGTAGGGGTCCCAGATGGCCCACGCGTCGACCTGGTGCTGTTTGAACGCGCCGAGCGCGTCGGCGGGCTGCAGGAACACCAGCGTGAGGTCGGACGGCGGCACGTCGACGCGCTTCAGCTGTGCCAATAGGTTGCCGTGCGCCGAGGTACCTTTGGCGACCGCGACCCGCTTGCCGCGCAGATCGGCCACGGCGCGGATCGGCGAGTCGTTGTGCACGAGGATGCGGTCGCCGCGGCCACTTCCGTCATAGGCGGAGACGACTTTGACCTTCGCGTTGGAGGCGGCGCCGAAGATCGGCGGCGTGTTGCCGGTGATCGCGAAGTCGATCTTGCCCGCTGTCGCGGCTTCGATCTGCGGAGGTCCCGATGTGAACGTCGAGAACGCGATCTTGTAGGGCAGATCGTCAAGCGCTCCGGCCGACCGCAGCAGCGCCTCGGTGCCGCCCTTTTGGTCACCGACTTGCAGTGTCAGGCCTGCCAATTCGGCCAGCGGGATGGTCGCGGGCGCTTCCTTGGCTCCGGAGCTGTCCTGGCGTGACACGCAGCCGGCCAGCAGCCCGACGAGGATCGCCAGCACGGCTATGCGGAATACCGGCGTTCGCCGGAATGCGGACATGAAAGTACCTTTCCTTGAGCGGTATTCGTCAGATGCGCACGCCGAGCGTGTCCAGCAGCTCGGCGCGGTAGCGCTCGGTGTCGGCGTTGGCCTGACCGGCGGTCGGTCGTGGTTCATCGATGGTCAGCGTGAACACGATGCGGCCTTCGTCGAGGACGAGCACCCGGTCGGCGAGTGCGATGGCCTCGTCGACGTCGTGGGTCACCAGCAGCACACCGAATCCGTGCTGACGCCACAGGTCGAGCAGGAGCCCGCGCATCGTCAGCCGCGTCAGGGCGTCCAGGGCGCCGAACGGCTCGTCCAGCAGCAGCAGCTCCGGCTCGGCGACCAGTGCCCGTGCCAGCGAAACGCGTTGTGCCTGACCGCCTGAGAGGGTCGATGGCCAGACCGTGGCGCGGTCAGTGAGGCCGACGTCGGCCAACGCCCGATCGGCACGTGCGCGTGCCTCCTCCCGGCCGAGCTTGGCGCGATTGAGGCCGTATACCACGTTGGTGCGCACATCGCGCCATGGAAACAGCCGCGGTTCCTGAAACGCCAGCGCCGGCGAGCCGGCCACCGTGCGTTCGCCGGTGTGATCGCCGGACAGGCCGGCGAACACGCGCAAAATCGTCGACTTACCGGAGCCGCTGCGCCCGATCAGCGCGACCATTTCGCCGCGGTTGACCCGAAGCGACACATTGGTAAGCACGTGGTGATCGCCGTAGAACTTGTTGACGTCACGTATCTCGCCTGCGAGCGCGAGCGGTCGGTCGGTGAGAAGGGTCATGTGCGATACCTCAACGCTCGTCGTTCCAGCGCGCGGACGATGGCGTCGGTGCCAATTCCGAGCAGTGCGTATACGGTCAGACCGAAGATGATGATGTCGATGCGCAGGAAGTCGCGCGCGTTGTTGATCATGAACCCGATGCCCTTGTCGGCATTGATCTGTTCGGCGACGATCAACGTCAACCATGCGATCGCCAGCGACTGGCGCAGGCCGACGAGCACCTGGGGTGCGGCGCTCGGAACGATGATGATCGCGAACCGCTGCCAGAACGAGAAGCCAAGCACCTGAGCGGTTTCGAAGAGTTTGGGGTCGACCTGGCGAATGGCCGAGAACGTGTTCAGGTAGAGCGGGAAGCTGACGCCGAGCGCGACGAGTAGAACCTTGGGGAGCTCGCCGATGCCGAACCACAGGATGAACAGCGGGATCAGGCCGAGGTGCGGCAGCGCACGAACCATCTGCATCGGCGGGTCAACGGTCGCTTCCACCCACCGCGAGAGCCCGACCGCGGTGCCGAGTCCCACCCCGATGAGGCCGCCGAGCACCAGACCCTCGAGCACCCGGATGCCCGAGACCCGCAGTGCGTCGCCGAGTTGCCCGTTCTGCAATACCTCGACGCCGGCCTCCAGGATCAGTGACGGCGCAGGCAGCACGTCCTGCGGGATGAGCCCGAGCGCACTACCCACCTGCCACAAGGCCAGCAGAACCACCGGAGAAGCCCACCGGATGACGGTCCACCTGCGGTCGCTCCGGCGCACAGGCGGCGCGGCGGCGAGAAGCTGGGTCGGTCTTGTCACGGTGGTTCGACGTTACGCAGTGACCGAGTACTTGCGCAGGGTTGTATTCGCGCTGAAATAAACCATCGGCCCTGCCGGGTATGCGCGAAAGACGCAGTCCGGCAGGGCCGTTGGGGGAAGGCTATGTAGTTGTGGCGGCAATCACAGCCGGAAGTCGCCGTCGACGATCACGGGCGTCACCTCGTGGCCGTTGATGGTCGACCGCGCCGACTTGTTCGCCAGCAGGGTGATCTGCTGGGCCTGCTGAAGCTGACGCTTGTTGCGCACGCTGTTGCGGAACTGCTGCTCGTTCAGCTGCTGCAGCTCGGCCTGCTCGAAGTCGCGGCCGCTGACGCCGCCGTTGAACTGCACGCCGGTCGCACTGCCGTCGGGCCGTACCACCCACGACGCGCGCACGCCCTGAAACTGGGCGGTGTACATGCCCGCGGGCGGGGGAACGGCCGGGACACTGAACTTGAACGCAACGCCGTTCATGGTCAGGTCGCCGACCACGTCCTTGCCGTTGAAGTCGGCAGCCAAAGTGTCCTTGAAGCGAGACGTGAGGGAGATCTTGCCGTCCTTCTGATCGCCGAAGAACCAGGCCTCGTCGTCGACGCCGTTGCATGCGTACGCGGCGACCTTGGCGCCGTCGACGGCGATGCCGATGACCATCGACTTGCCGTCGGCCGACTTGGTGTCGGCGATGTACTTCGCCGACTGCGGGAATGGTTCGGCGGTGGTGGGAGCGGCCGACGTCTGCGCCGGCGACTGCGGCGCTTCTTTCGTGCCGCTCGAACATGCGGTCACCGTCGCCAGAAGCGCGACGACGCCCACAAGCAGGATTCGGATGTGTTTCTTCATGGGAACCAGGATGAATGGCGCGCAACCGCCGCACATGAAGAATGTGTGGAGATTGCCTGGAGAATCGCAGGCTCAGTCCGCGAGAAAGCTTTCCACCTCGTCGAGGAACACCTGCCACGCGGGTTCGGCCGCGGTCAACAGGTGGTTGTTGCTGTTGAGCGCCACCAGCCGGGAATCGGGTATCAGGGCGGCCAGTTCTTCGGCGGCGCGCAGCGGCTGCCGGTGGTCGTCGCGTGAATGCAGGATGAGCGTCGGGCAGGACACTGCGGCGGCCTCCTCGGATACATCGATGCGGCCGAACTCCTCGAGAAAGCGCACTGCGTTGTCCGGCGACGTGGTGCGTCGCTGCAGCTGGTCGAACGCGGCCCAGTCGGCGCGGGTGCCGTCGGGTTGGAACTGCGCGGCGAACACCTGCCGGAACGCCGGGTCGTCGCGCCCCCACCCCACCCGGGCCAGATCGAGATCCAATGCCGCGGCCCGCTTTTCGTCCTCGTTGACGGCCCGTGCGCCTCGCCCGCGGGCGTAGGAGCTGCACAGCACCAGCTTGCTGACGCGCTCCGGATGCCTCGCAGCGTAGGCGACGGCGACGGCGCCGCCCTGCGACACGCCCAACAACGGAAAGTGTTGCAGTTCAAGCGCTTCGACGACCGACTCCAGATCGCTCACCCAGTCGCTGAAGCTAAAGGCCGTTGCACCCCAATCGGATAGCCCGCAGCCGCGTTCGTCGTACCGGATGAAGGTGTGGCGCCGGGACAGGTCGCGGACCCAGTGCCGCCACACCGGGCTCTCGACGTCGTAGCCGAGGTGGGTCATCCAGTTGGCGGCACGCACCAGCGGGGGGCCCTCCCCCGTCACCGCGTAGGCCAGCCGCACGCCGTCGGAGGCGCGGCAGAACGCGATGTGCTGTCGCGGCGCCGGCTCGTCCGGCAGTGGTTCGACGGGCTGCGCCGTCGGACCCGCATCCACGGCGGCGACGAACTGGTATCCACGGCTGCGCACTGTCCTGATGAAGCGCTGCGATTCGCCGTCGTCGCCCAGCGCGCGCCTGGCCGCCTTGATCCGGCTGGTCAGCGCCGCCTCGCCGACGAAGCGTCCGCCCCACACGGCGTCGAACAATTCCTCCTTGGTGACGCAGCGCTCGTGGTTGGCGACCAGCTGCGCGAGCACGTCGAACACCTGCGGCTCGACGCGGATCACCCGGTCACCGTCACGCAATTCGTAGCGCTGGGTGTCGAGCACGAATCGATCGAAGCGCCACATCCGGGGGCGTTCCCCCTATCGCCAGCCGTCGGCCGCCTTGGCCGCGCGAATCAGAGCGTCGCACAGCTCACGCAATTCCGTGGGCTTCGCGCCTTCGTCGATCGCGATGGAAACGTCTTCTGCCGCGCACCTGACCTGATAAACCCGGTCGGACAGCTCGGCGGCCTCCTCCGCGGTGAGCACCACCGCATCGGGCGCCAGCGCGGTCCCCTTGACCTGGGCCCGTTGTTCATAGGCACGCTGGCGACACGACTGTCGGCAGTACTGCCTGCGCCTGCCCATGCCCGCATCGGCCACTTCCCGGCCGCACCACCGGCACGATTGCGGGCGGCGGCGGGTTCTGGTCCGAATCTCTTCGGCTGTCTCCACGGATCCCGACTCTAGACCGGCTGTGCTGCATATCCCGGTATCATCGACGGCTGAGTCGGGAACTCGCAGAGTGTGTGCTGCGTTGTTTATCGGAGACAATTGACTTTTCGAGGAGTGTTGACGAATGGCTGATCGGGTGTTGAGAGGCAGTCGCCTCGGAGCCGTGAGCTACGAGACCGACCGCAACCACGACCTGGCGCCGCGTCAGGTTGCCCGCTACCGCACCGACAACGGCGAGGAGTTCGACGTCCCCTTCGCCGACGACGCCGAAATTCCCGGCACCTGGCTGTGCCGCAACGGCATGGAAGGCACCCTGATCGAGGGTGACGTGCCGGAGCCCAAGAAGGTCAAGCCGCCGCGGACCCACTGGGACATGCTGTTGGAGCGCCGGTCCATCGAGGAGCTCGAGGAGCTGCTCAAGGAGCGCCTCGACATCATCAAGACCCGCCGCCGCGGCAGCTGACCAGCGGCTAGCGCACCACGCCGCGGGCGCGATCCAGGCGCCCGCGGATACCCCACTCCGCGACCTTGAACATCGCCTCGCGGATGTTGGATCCGCTCATCTTCGACTGGCCGAGTTCGCGCTCGGTGAAGGTGATCGGCACTTCCACGACGATGAACCCGTTGTTGATCGCGCGCCACGTCAGGTCGATCTGGAAGCAGTAGCCCTTCGACTCCACGGCGGCGAGGTCGATTTTCTCCAGCACCTCGCGCCGGTAGGCGCGGTAGCCGGCGGTGATGTCGTGCACGTCGACGCCGAGCAGGACCCTGGCGTAGGTGTTGGCGGTCTTGGACAGTACGAAGCGCCGCCGCGGCCAGTTGCGGATGGCCCCGCCCGGCACGTAGCGCGAGCCGATCACCAGATCGGCGCCGGTGTCGATGGCGCCCAGCAGGCGGTGCAGCTCTTCGGGCGCGTGGCTGCCGTCGGCGTCCATCTCGACGAGAACGGAGTATTCGCGGCTGAGCCCCCACGCGAACCCGGCCAGATATGCCGCGCCGAGCCCGTCCTTGCTCTTGCGGTGCATGACGTGCACCCGGTCGGGGTCGGCCAGCGCCAGTTCGTCGGCGAGCTCGCCGGTGCCGTCCGGGCTGCCGTCGTCGACGACGAGGATGTGGACGTCGGGCTGGGCGCTGTGCACCCGGCCCACGATCAACGGCAGGTTTTCCCGCTCGTTGTAGGTCGGAATGATGACCAGAGTGCGCTGACTCGGGCGTTTCGCTGGCCCTGGGCCGCTCATGTGGTTCCTCTTTCGATGCCCCCGGTCTCGGGTGGCGTGTCTTTACCGCTGGCGCTGGTCACCCGGCGGCGACCACGCACGAACTTCCCATTGTGCAGTATCGCTGTGACGAGGGCACCGATGCCGACGGCCACCAGCAGCCCCTGCACCCACGGGCCCCACCGGGTTGCGGGGGTGAGCTGCGTCTTCAGCCGGATCGCCTGGTCGAGGTAATTAGGCTCGAACCAGCCGGTGCGGGCCAGCACGCGGCCGTCGGGCGCGATGACTGCGCTGATTCCGGTCGTTCCCGCCACAAGGACGTAGCGGTTGTGTTCGACGGCACGCAGCCTGCCGAAGGCGAGCTGCTGGACGCTCATCGACTCGTCGAACGTGGCATTGTTGGACGGCACGGTCAACGCCTGCGCTCCGGCCAGCACCGACTCGCGCGGTGCACGGTCGAAGATGACTTCCCAGCATGTCGACACCCCGACCGGCACCCCCGCCGCGGTCACGACGCCGGAGCCACTGCCCGCGACGAAATAGCCGGCCCGGTCGGCGTATGGCGAGAAGTGCTTGAAGAAGCTGCGCCACGGCAGGTACTCGCCGAACGGCTGGACGATCTGCTTGTCGTGCCGGTCAGCCGGGCCGGTCCCGGGATTCCACACGATGACTGAGTTGGTCGATACCGGGTTGTCCGGCGTATAGCCGGGACCCTTGACGACACCGCCGACCAGGATCGGCGCCTTGATCGCTTCCACCGCGACTGCGATCTGGTCGGCGGCGTCCTGGTTGGCCAGCGGGTCGATGTCCGACGAGTTCTCCGGCCAGATGACGAACAACGGCTGCGGCGCACGGCCAGCCCTCACCTCGCCGGCCAGCCGGACCGTTTCGCGCACGTGGTTGTCGAGCACCGCCCGGCGCTGGGCGTTGAAGTCCAGGCCGAGCTGCGGGACGTTGCCCTGCACGACGGCCACGTTGACCGACGGTTCGTCGGCGGCCCCCGCACCGGACTGCCGAACCCCGGGCGCGACCGCGGCGGTGGCGATCAGCACCGCGCAGACGCAGGCCCCCGGCAGGACGACCGCCGGCGGCGGTGAGGTGGGTGTCTGGCCGGCCTCGCCGCGCTGCCACCAGGCGAAGATCTCGAAGGCCAGGGCGGCGAGCGAAAATCCAAGCACGGTCACCGCGAACGACACCAACGGCGCGCCGCCGATCTTGGCCAGCGGCAGCAGCGGTCCGTCGGTTTGGCCGAAACCAACCACGCCCCAAGGGAATCCGCCGAACGGTATGGTCGACTTCGCCCATTCGGTCAGCGCCCACACCCCCGCGAACCAGACCGGCCACCCGCCCAGTCGGCGGGTGGCGACGGCACCGAGACCGAACAGCGCGGGGAACACGGCCTGCACGAGCGACAGCGCCAGCCACGGCAACTGCCCGACCATGACACCGGTCCACGGCAACAGCGGAATGTAGAACGCCGCACCGAACAGGAAGCCGTAACCAAAACCGCCGACCGGCTTTGTGGACTTTCTGGTCAGTACCCAGGCCAGCACGGCGAACGCCAGGACCGCCGTGTACCACCAGCCGAACGGCGGGAAGCTCACGCACAGCAGCAGCCCGCCGGCGATCGCGGCGGACACGCGCGGCAGCCGCACCACCAAAGCGTCGCCGAATCGCTTGACCCACGCGGGCACCTCACGCCGAGCCGACGGCCTGGCACTTCCCTCGTCGCGTTCGGCGCTGACAGCGGGGAACGACTCGGTGTCGTCCTCGGCGCGGCCCCACTCGCGCCGCGTCCGCTCAGCCATGGAGGACGGCACCCCGGTGAACCGTCTGGCGGCAGCGCGGCAGCGGGTCGTCGGGGTCGAGCCGCGGCAGTGCGGGAACCCGCGACCGCGGATCGGTCGACCAGCGCTGCACCGCGTTGTCGAGGGCGCTGACCTCGAGCCGGTCGGTTTCCCAAACGGCATAGGAGGCGGGTGCGCCTGGAACGAGCGTCCCGGTGACGCCGTCGCGCACGCCGCCGGCCCGCCATGCTCCACGGGTGGTCGCCGAGAACGCCGCGCGCATCGATATCGCGCTGCCGGGTGTGTGGTGCCGGGCCGCCGCCCGCACCGTCGCCCACGGATTCATGCCGGTGACCGGCGTATCGGAGCCGAACGCGAGTGGCACGCCTTGGGATGCTAACAGCGCCAGCGGGTTGAGCCGCATGGCTCGATCGCTACCAAGACGCCGGGCATACATGCCGTGCTCGCCGCCCCACAGCGCGTCGAAGTTCGGCTGCATGCTGGCGATGACGCCCCAGGCACCCAGGCGCGCGGCCTGTTCAGAGGTCACCATTTCGAGGTGCTCCAACCGGTGGCCACAGCGCGCGACGGCCTGCACGCCGAGACCTTCGACCACCCGCTGCAGGGCTTCGACGACCGCGGTGACCGCGGCATCGCCGATGACGTGGAATCCGGCTGGGATGCCGGCCTCGGTGCAGGCGCGCACGTGCGCGGTGATCGCGTCCGGATCGAGGTAGGTGTTGCCCCAGCTGTCCGGCGCGTCGGCGTAGGGCTCGTGCAGCCAGGCCGTACGCGATCCGAGCGCGCCGTCGACGAACAGGTCTCCCGCGAGGCCGCGCGCGCCGGTCGACCGCATCAGTGCTTCGGCCTGTTCGCGCGCGGTGACCGCTTCACCCCAGTAGCCGATGATCTCGACGCCGTGACGGGTGTCGCGCAGCTCCAGCCAGTCGTCAAGGCCGCCGATCTCGGGGCCGGCGCATTCGTGGACGGCGACGATTCCGTTGGCGGCGGCCAGGTCGAGTGCGGCGGTGCGGGCACGGGTCCGTTGCCCTGCGGTCAGCCCGTCGCGGGCGGCGGCGCGAACCAGGTGGTGGGCGTCAGCGGTGAGCGGCCGCTGCGGGTCATACCCCGTCGCGGAGTTCAGGCCGGGCGCCAGCCGGCGAAGAGCCGTCGAGGCCGCGGCGGAATGGACATCGACGCGCGCGAGGTAGGCCGGCCGGTCGCCGAGCACTCGGTCCAGGTCATCAGTGCTCGGCGGGCCGGGCTCGGGCCAGCCGGCGTCGTCCCAGCCGTGTCCCCAGACCGGGCCGTCGGGGTGTGTCCGGGCGTATTCGGTGAGGAGTTGGAGGCAGTGCTGGGTCGATGTGGCTCCGCGCAAGTCGAGGCCCGTCAGCGTGAGGCCGGTCGCGGTGAGGTGGACGTGGCTGTCGACGAACGCGGGTGCGACGAATCCGCCGTCCAGGTCGATGACCTCGGCGTCGGGAAATTGGACGAGGCCGACGTCATCGTCGCCCAGCCAGACGACCGTGTCATCCCGGATGGCCATCGCGGTGGCGTCCGGCATCGCCGGACTGTGGATCCGACCGCCGCGAAGCAGCGTCGTCAACTTGGGTCAGGGTTGGGCGGCAAGGCTTTGGGCTGCTCGCCCTCGGGCGGGCGGTAACCGGCATCGACGACGTCGATGACTTCCCCGTCGATGTAATCGCCGCGGCCGGGGCGGCCGCCGCCGCTGGCGGCGACCGTGATCAGCGGCATCCGCCGGGCGGCGACGGCCGCCAGCAGCGGACGGGCGACGGCGCGGGTCGGCGGCATCAGCAGCAACAGCCCCGCGACGGTCGTCACCAGGCCCGGCACGAACACCAGCACGGCGCCCAGCGCCACCATGGCGCTGTCGCTGACCGCCCCCTGCGGCGACGCCAGACCGGAGCGCAGCCGCGCAATGTGGCGTTTGACCTGGGAACCGGCGAGCGCGACGCCGAGGACGGAGCTGCCGAGCAGCGCCAGTACCGTCCAGCCGAACCCGATCGTCGAGACCAGGGCCACGACGACCGCCAGCTCGAGGAACAGGTAGAGGAGAAACAGCCGCATCGCCATGTTGTGCCAACGGACCGCGGCGCCGTGGGGTTCCGGCGGTGTTTTCCTAGGCGGACGCGGGCGCGGCGGTCACCTCGATCGCGCTGTGCACCTTGTCGATGCCGCCGCGGAGCAGCGCCTGCGGTACCCACCACCACGCGTGCCACCAGTAACGCTTGGTGACCTTTTCGAACACCCGCCGGGTCTCCGAATCGGGCAGGTTGCGCGCCACCGCCTCGACGGGTTCACCTCTGGCCTTGCCCAGTGCGCCGGCCTTCTGGATGGTGACCCGCGGGGTGTTGTTGATCCGCTTGGTCTTCCACGACCCGTCATCGGTGATGATCAGCAGCTTGTCACCCTCGGGCACGCCCCACACCGTGGTCGGCTTGGGCTTGCCGTCCTTGGTGAACGTGGTGAGCAGCAGGTACTTCTCGTGGTACACGTCGGTGAAGGTAGGAGCCATGTAGCTCAGTTCACCGGTTTGAGCTCGATCGAAACGTTGTTCTTCATGCCGCCGCGCAGCTTCGAGAAGAAGTTGAACGTCTTACCCAGCAGCCCGTAGCGCTTGCCGATGGCGTCGTAGGTGGCTGCATTCGCGGATTTGTCCAGGACCGTGGCGACGGCCTCGACCGCCTGGCCTTTGGGGTTTCCTTTGACGTCACATTCGGCGATGGTCACCCGTGGGGTGTTGCGGATCCGCTTGACCTTCCACGACTTCTCTTGGGTGATGGCGATCAGGCCGTCGCCGCGCGGCGCCGCCCAGATGGCCGTCGGCTTGGGTCGGCCGTCCTTGGTGAACGTGGTCAGCAGGATGTATTGGCTCTTCGCGACGTCGGCAAAAGTGACTGGCACGGTCCCAACCTAGTGGCGGCTAGCCTTCGAGGTCACCCTCGGTTTCCAGCAGCACCTGCCGCAAGCCGTTGATCGTGTCGCCTTCGGGTTGGGACCACATGCCACGGTCGGCGGCCTCCAGCAGTCGCTCGGCCATACCGTGGAGCGCCCACGGGTTGGACTCGGCCATGAACTTGCGGTTCTCGTCGTCGAGCACATAGGCCTGGGTGAGTCGCTCGTACATCCAGTCGGCCATGACGCCGGCGGTGGCGTCGTAGCCGAACAGGTAGTCCACGGTGGCGGCCATCTCGAAGGCGCCCTTGTAGCCGTGCCTGCGCATCGCCGTCATCCATCGCGGGTTGATCACCCTGGCCCGGAACACCCGCGTGGTCTCCTCGCTCAACGTGCGGGTGCGCACGGCGTCGGGGCGGGTGTTGTCACCGATGTAGGCCGCGGGCGCCTTGCCGGTCAATGCGCGGACGGTGGCCACCATGCCGCCGTGGTACTGAAAGTAGTCGTCGGAGTCGGCGATGTCGTGCTCGCGGGTGTCGGTGTTCTTGGCCGCCACCGCGATTCGGCGGTATTGTCGGTTCATGTCATCGGCGGCCGGCGCCCCGTCGAGCCCGCGCCCGTAGGCGAAGCCGCCCCAGGCCGTGTAGACCTCGGCGAGGTCGGCGTCGTCGCGCCAGTTGCGGCTGTCGATCAGCTGCAGGAGCCCGGCGCCGTAAGTGCCCGGCTTCGAACCGAAAACCCGTGTGGTGGCGCGACGCCGGTCGCCGTCCTCGGCGACGTCGGCGTCGGTGTGCGCGCGCACGTAGTTCTGATCGGGCGGTTCGTCGAGGTTCGCGACGAGCGCGACCGCGTCGTCGAGCATCGTCACCACATGCGGGAAAGCGTCCCGGAAGAACCCTGAGATTCGCACCGTGACGTCGATGCGCGGCCTGCCGAGTTCGCTCAGCGCGATCGGCTCGAGGTCGACGACCCGGCGCGACGCGTCGTCCCACACGGGCCGAACACCCAGCAGCGCAAGCACTTCGGCGATATCGTCGCCTGCGGTGCGCATCGCCGAGGTGCCCCACACCGACAGGCCGACCGACGCGGGCCAGCTGCCGTGGTCGGCGCGGTAGCGCTGCAGCAGCGACTCGGCCATTGCGCTTCCGGTCTCCCACGCCAGCCTCGACGGCACCGCCTTGGGGTCCACCGAGTAAAAGTTGCGGCCGGTGGGCAACACGTTGACCAGTCCGCGCAGCGGCGACCCGGACGGGCCCGCGGGGATGAACCGGCCGTCCAACGCGCGCATGATCTGATCGACCTCACCGGCGGTGCCGGCGAGTCGCGGCACCACCTCGGTGGCGGCGAACCGCAGGATCGCGGCGACATCGGGGTTGTCGGAGAGGCCATCTGCGACCGCGGGATCCCAGTGGGCGCGTTGAAGTTCGGCGAGCAGCTCGCGCGCCTGGGCCTCGGCCGCGTCGACGGCGGCGCGATCGTCGTTGCCGTCCTCGGCGAGGCCGAGCGCCTGCCGCAGACCCGGGACGGTCTGGTCGCCGCCGAAGAGCTGGCGCGCGCGCAGAATGGCCAGCACCAGGTCCAGCTCGGCGTCCCCGGTGGGCGCAGAACCCAGAATGTGCAGGCCGTCGCGAATCTGGACGTCCTTGATCTCGCAGAGCCAGCCGTCGACGTGCAGCAGCATGTCGTCGAACGAGTCGTCCTCCGGCCGTGCCGCCAGACCCAGGTCGCGGTCCATCTCGGCGGCGCGCATCAGCGTCCAGATCTGCTGGCGGATCGCGGGCAGCTTGCCCGGGTCAAGCGCGGCGATGTTGGCGTGCTCGTCGAGCAGCTGCTCCAATCGTGCTATGTCGCCGTATGTTTCGGCGCGCGCCATCGGCGGGATGAGGTGGTCGACGAGGGTGGCGTGGGCGCGTCGTTTGGCCTGCGTGCCCTCACCGGGATCGTTGACCAGGAACGGATAGATCAGTGGCATGGTGCCCAATGCCGCATCGGACCCGCACGCCGCTGACATGCCGAGCGTCTTGCCCGGCAGCCACTCCAGGTTACCGTGCTTGCCGAGATGGACGACCGCGTCCGCACGAAATCCCTTGTCCAGCCAGTGATATGCCGCCAGGTAGTGATGGCTCGGCGGCAGGTCCGGGTCGTGATAGATGGCGACCGGGTTCTCACCGAAGCCCCGTGGCGGCTGCACCATCAGCATGACGTTTCCGGCTTGCATGGCGGCGACGACGATCTCGCCGTCGGCATCTCGAGTGCGGTCGACGAACAGGTCGCCGGGCGGCGGCCCCCAGTGTTGCTCGATCGCGTCGGTCAGTTCGGCGGGCAGCGTCTCGAACCACGCGCGATAATCCTTGGCGGACAAACGGATCGGGTTGTCAGCGAGCTGAGCATCGGTGAGCCAGTCCGGGTCTTGGCCGCCGCGCTCGATCAGCGCATGGATCAGCGCGTCGCCGTCTTGCGCGTCGACACCCGGGATGTCGCCGACGTCTCCGATGTCGTAGCCCGCATCGCGCATCGCGCGCAGCAGAACGACGGCGCTTGCCGGTGTGTCGAGGCCGACCGCATTGCCAATGCGGGCGTGTTTGGTCGGATACGCGGAGAAGACCACCGCGACGCGCTTGTCCTCCGGCGCGATGCGCCGCAGCCGTGCGTGACGCACCGCCAGACCCGCCACCCGCGCGCACCGTTCGGGGTCCGCGACATACGAGATCAGCCCCTCGTCATCGATCTCCTTGAACGAGAACGGGACCGTGATAATGCGGCCGTCGAATTCCGGCACCGCCACCTGTGTTGCAACGTCGAGCGGGCTCAGGCCGTCGTCGTTGTCGTGCCACTGGCTGCGCGAACTGGTCAGGCAGAGCCCCTGCAGGATCGGGATGTCCAAAGCGGCGAGGTGCGCGACGTTCCAGGTGTCGTCCTCACCCCCGGCGGACACGGCGGCCGGTACCGCGCCGCCTGCGGCCAGCACCGTGGTCACCATGGCGTCGGCCGAGGCCAACAACTCCAGCATCTCCGGCTCGGCGGTGCGCAGCGAGGCGCAATACACTGGCAGCGGCCGCCCACCCGCGTCTTCGATTGCCCGGCAAAGGGATTCGACGTATCCGGTATTGCCGGCCAGCTGCTGCGCCCGGTAGAACAGCACCGCGATCGTGGGGCCGCCGCGCTCGGTCGCCGCGCGTTCCAGCACGCCCCAGCTCGGCAGCATCGCCGGCGGCGCGAACCCGAAGCCGGTCATCAGCATCGTGTCGCACAGGAACGCGTGCAGCTGCCGCAGGTTGGCCACGCCGCCCTGAGCCAGGTAGACGTGCGCCTGCAGCGCGACACCGGCCGGAACGGTGGAGTGGCTCATCAGATCAGCGTCGGGCGTGTGCTCGCCGCTGACCACCACCGTCGGCACCCCGCTTCCGACGATGGTGTCGATGCCGTCCTGCCAAGAGCGGTAGCCGCCGAGGATGCGCACGAGGGCCACGTCCGCGTCGTTGAGCAGTTCGGCGAGCTCACCGTCCACCAGCCGCGATGGGTTGGCCCACCGGTATCGGGCGCCGCTCGAGCGCGCGGTGATCAGGTCGGTGTCGGACGTCGACAGCAGCAGGATGGTGGGTTCCGGCACCCACCATTCTTATCGCAGCCGACGGTCAGTCGCCGAAGCGGCCGTGCCAGGTCTGTGGGTAGGGCAGGCCGGTGACGGCGAGCAGGAGAACGAGGATTGCGACGAAAACGATCAAGGACAACATCGGCGGTCCTTCCCATAGGTTGTTGCACACACGTGCAACTAGGAGCACCGTACGACGGAACCGGCTGCACGAGACCGACTTGTGTGCGAGGGAACTCGCAGACCATTTATGTGATGGCCGCCACAGTCAGGCGGTGACGAAGCCCTTCGCGACCATCCAGTCGCGCGCAACCACGGCCGGATCGCGACCCTCGACGTCGACCTGTTTGTTCATCTCGATGATGGCGTCGTTGGTCAGTGCGGCGGTCACCGGCGCCGTCACGTCGGCGATCTGGGGGTGTGCCTCGAAGAACGAACGCTTCATGGTGACCGACGGGTTGTAGTGGGCGAAGAACTGCTTGTCGTCGGTGAGCACCACCAGATCGAGTGCGGCGATGCGGCCGTCGGTGGTGAAGACCTCGCCGAAGTCGCACTGGGTGGCGTCGGCGGTGGCCTGATAGATGATGCCGACCTGAAGCACCGGTGTCACGGCGCGCGCCGGGTCGAACCCGTACGCCGCGGCCATGCCGGGATAGCCGTCCTGACGTGCCCGGAATTCGGTGTCCACACACGTTTTTGCCGCGGCGGGGTTCTTCTGCACCAGCTCGGCGTACTGCGACAGGGTGCGGACGCCGGTGCGCTGCACCACCGCCTTGCTGGCCGCGAGCGCGTAGGTGTCGTCCATCGGTCCAGGCGGCAACCAGACCATGTCGTTGCGCTCGAGGTCTTCGTCGCGCACCGCCTCGTATTGCTCACGGCTGTTCGGGATCGGCTTCTCGTGGCCCAGGTAATTGATCCACGCGTTTCCGGTGAATTCGTAGGCGACGTCCACCTGATCGCGCAACTGCGCCTCTCTGGTGCTGCGCGACCCGACGATGCCGGTGAGGTCGCGCACGTCGGCGCCCGCGGCGGCCAACGTGTATTCGAGGATGTAGCCCATGATCACCTGCTCGGTGTACTCCTTGGAGCCGACGGTGATCTTCACGCCTTCCAGCGCGGGGTTGGGTTTGATCGACCCAGGCGCGACCATGAACGGCACGGCGCCGCCGGAACCGAGCCCGCAGGCCGCCACGGTCACCACTGCCAGCACCGCACCCAGCATGCGCCTGAGGGCGGCCATCAGCGAAGTCCCTTGGGGTTCAGGAAGAATTCGGCGAGGCCGCCCAGCCAGTCGACGAGCAGCGCCAGGCAGACGGCGAGCACGCTGCCCAGAATCAGCGTGACGTTGTCCTGCAGCTTGTAGCCGGTGTCGATGAGGATCCCGAGCCCGCCGGCGTTAACCAGAAACGACAGCGTCGCGGTGCCGACGGCAATCACCAGCGAGGTGCGCAGGCCACCGAGGATGTACGGAATCGCCAGCGGCAGTTCGACTCGCAGCAGCAGCGCGCTTCGGGCCATCCCCTGTCCCCGGCCGGCATCGATCAGCGCGCGGTCCACCTGGTCGATGCCGAGGATGGTGCTGGCCAGCACCGGCAGCAGTGAGTACAGCGCGATCGGCAGCACCCCGATCCAGAAGCCGGTCTTCGCCGTCCACAGAAACAGCAGCACCAGCAGACCGATGGCGGGTGCGGCCTGACCGACGTTCGCGATGCCTACGATGAAGGGACGCAACGCTTTCGCGCCCGGCCGGGTCACCAGCACGCCGAGCGGAACACCGATCGCCAGGACGATCGCGGTGACCGCGAAGGTGATCAGCAGATGCTGCCAGATGAGCGCCGAGACGTTACCGGGGTTGATGTTCTCCTGCTGTGTGGCCGTCAGATCGCGGTCGAACGCCCAGAAGATCACCGCCGTGCCGACGATGAGCACGAGCACGGGCTGAATCCACAACCGAATGCGCTCCGCGGGAGTCGCTTTCGGTCGGGATGCCTCGACGGTGGCCGTCACGACGCCGACTCGCTTACCGCATCGGCCCGCAGGCGGGTGATGGTCTCGATCAAGGTGTCGAGCGTCACCACCCCGGCGTACGTGCTGCCCGGCCCCGTGACGACGGCCGACGCATGCTGTTCGGCGAGGATGGCCTCCAAGGCGTCTTCGAGCGTCGACTGGGTGCTGACCACGTCGAGCTCCTCGGTGGCGTCGTTGAGCGACGACGCATGGCGCAGCTTGCTTTCGCGGACCCAGCTCACCGGGCGGTCGCGCTCGTCGAGCACGACGACCCAGTCGAACTCACTGTCGGCGATAATCTTTCGCACATCATCGACGCTGTCGCCGGTGCGCACCGCCGGATGAGGTTGCAGCTCAACGTCTTTCACCCGCACCAGGCTGAGCTGCCGCAGCGATGCCCCCGACCCGACGAAACCCGCGACGGTGTCGTCGGCGGGGCTGGCCAGGATTGCCTGCGGCGTGTCGTACTGCAGCACCTTGGACCGCTGGCCGAGCACGGCAATGCGGTCACCGAGCTTGACGGCCTCGCCGAAATCGTGGGTGACGAACACGATGGTCTTGTGCAGCTCGGACTGCAGCCGAAGCAACTCGTCCTGCAGGGTGCTGCGGGTGATCGGGTCGACCGCGCCGAATGGCTCGTCCATCAACAGCACCGGCGGATCGGCCGCCAGGGCCCGTGCCACGCCGACCCGCTGCTGCTGCCCGCCGGACAGCTGGCGCGGATACCGGTCGGCGTACTGGCCCGGTTCCAGGCCGACCAGGTCGAGCAGTTCGTCGACACGCTCGGCGATGCGTTTGCGGTCCCATTTCAACAGACCCGGCACCAGCCCCACGTTCTGCCGAATCGTCATGTGCGGGAAAAGGCCTGCCTGCTGAATCGCATAGCCGATGGAGCGCCGCAATTCCGTCGGCTTGATCGACAGCGCATCCTTGTCGCCGATGAGGATGCGGCCCGACGTCGGCTCGCTGAGCCGGTTGATCATCCGCATCATCGTGGTCTTTCCGCATCCCGACGGCCCGACGAAGATCACGATCTCGCCGGCCGGAATGTCGAGCGATGTGTCGTCGACGGCGGGCTGCGTGGATCCGGGATACACCTTGGATACGTGATCCAGGAGGATCCGCGCACCGGATTGTGCTGTCATTGAAGGCCTTTCGATGTCGTCAGCCGTCCGATGAGAACGAGGATCGCGTCGAGGACCAACGCCAGGATGACGATCAGCAGCGTTCCGGAGAGCGCCATCGGAATGGCCGTGGGGCTGCCCACCCTGGCCAGCCCCGCGAAGATGAGGTTGCCCAGGCCGGGACCTTTGACGTAGGCCGCGATGGCCAGCACACCCATCGACATCTGCGTGCTGATCCGCATCGCCGACAGGATCGACGGCCACACCAGCCGCAGCTCGACACGGCCGAGAGTGGAAAACCGGCTCATGCCGATGCCGCGGGCGGCGTCGATGAGCGCGGGGTCAACGGCGTTGAGGCCGACGATCGTGTTGCGGATGATCGGCAGCAGCGAGTACAACACCAGAGCGGCGACGCTGGCCGCTACGCCGAGGCCGAAGACGGGGATCAGCAGGCCTAGCAACGCGAACGCCGGAACGGTCAAAATGACGCTGGACGTCGCGGTGGCAAGGTTGGCCGCCAACGGGTTCCGGTAGGTCGCCACACCGATCGCCACGCCGATGACGGTCGCGATCACCACGCTCTGAACGACCGCGCTGACATGCTGATAGGAGTCGAAGATCAGCTGCGAATGATGCGCGATGAGGTAGTCCCACAAGGCGCCCACATCCACCTCCCCATCGCGCGGTGGCCGGCAACCGGGCACCGTCCACCGGCCGTTACCCGATACTGGCAAATCCGAAACCAAGATCAGCTTCGAATCGCCAATTGCGTTCGCACTGAGTCGAACCCTTGGCCGGCAGAGATCAGGTCATCATCCTTGGGCGGGGTAGTAAAGCGTCAATGGAGGTACTCGTGCCCTCGTCCGTTCGTGTGGTCAAACTCGGCGCCAAGATCGGTGCCCGGATCGACGGCGTCCGCGTCGCCGAGGACGTCGACGCCGCTACCGCCGCGCACATCAACGACGCGCTGCTCGAACACAAGGTGATCTTCTTCCGGGAACAGCACGACCTCGACGACGAGGGACAGCTGGCGTTCGCACGGGCGCTGGGCACCCCGACCACAGCCCATCCGACGGTGACCTCGCGCGGCACCCGGCTGCTACCGATCGATTCGCGCTACGACAAGGCCAACAGCTGGCACACCGACGTCACGTTCGTCGACCGGATCCCCAAGGCGTCGCTGCTGCGTGCGGTCACCCTACCCAGCTACGGCGGCACCACGACGTGGGCCTCCACCGAGGCGGCATACGACGAGCTGCCGGAACCGCTGCGCGTGCTGGCCGAAAGCCTGTGGGCCGTGCACACCAACCAGTACGACTACGCGTCCCCGCGCGAACTCGCCAGCGCCGAGGAGCGTCAGTTCCGCGACGAGTTCGTCTCGGACTACTACGAAACGGAACATCCGGTGGTCCGCATACACCCCGAGACGGGCAAGCGGGTGCTGCTGCTCGGCCACTTCGTCAAACGGTTCGTCGGCCTCGGCTCAGCCGAGTCGGCGGCGATGTTAAACCTCTTTCAGACGCGAATCACGAAGCTGGAGAACACCATCCGGTGGGACTGGCGGCCAGGTGATCTGGCGATCTGGGACAACCGTGCGACTCAGCACTATGCCGTCGCCGACTACGACAAGCAATTTCGCATGCTGCACCGCGTCACGCTGGCCGGTGACATTCCGGTCGGGATCGACGGCCGAAGCAGCCGCGTGAACGCCGGCGATGCGTCGCAGTATTCGCCTGTGGTGAGCCCGATTCCGCTGGCGAGCTGACCGCTCAGCGGCCGGATATCCCCCACCGGCTGGCCCACGTCTGTGGATAGCCGGCGCCGACGAGCACGCCCAGCAGGACCATGACCGCTACGAATGCGATGAGTACGAACATCGAAATTTCCTCTCCCCGTAGGTGTATCGACGGCAGCTACAGTCGTGCCATTTGACGCGACATGGCCGAATTCTCCAGATAGCCGAACCGCTGCGGGTAGTGCTTGATCCGACGCGGCTTCTCGGGCCGGGCGAAGATCGCCCGCACCGCCGAGGTGAACCCGTACACCACGGCGTGGCGACGAGCCGGTGCAGGAGCCAGCACCGCCGCCGAGGAAAAGAGCACCTGCTGTTCGGTGATCACCGCGGCGGTATCGGTCGTGTTCGCCGCCGTCGTCGTCTGGCTGGTTGCACCGGTCCTGGTGTCCAACGTGGTCATCTTCATCACTCCAAACCGCCCCGATCGCCCGTGCCCTTCTGCCGCGGGCTTTCTCTGGACGAAAACTAAGTTCGGCGTGGGTACCGGCACACGCGTAGTCCACTACCCCAGTCGGCGTCACCGGCGGCGCGTACGGTGAGGCTGATGGCCCGGGCCCGTGACCAGGACGCTTGCCCCGGTGCACTTCAGGTGCATCGGGCGGCCGACGGCGCGCTGGCGCGAGTCCGGCTGCCCGGGGGCATGATCGCGCCGGATCAACTGGAGGCTCTGGCGCACGCGGCCACCCGGTTCGGCTCCCCCGCCATGGAGCTGACGTCGCGCGGCAATATCCAGATCCGCGGCATCACCGATACCGCCGCCCTGGCCGACGCCGTCGCCGCCGCGGGATTGCTGCCGTCGGCGACGCACGAGCGGGTGCGCAACCTCGTCGCGTCGCCCTTGTCCGGACGCGTCGGCGGATGCGCCGACGTGCGAGAGCTGGTGCGTCGGCTGGATGCCGCGATCTGCGCCGAGCCTGAACTGGCCAACCTGCCCGGCAGGTTCTGGGTCGGCATCGACGACGGCCGCGGCGACGTCTCCGGCATGGCCCCCGATCTTGGGGTGCACGCCTCGGGCGGGTCCTTCGCCGTGCTGTTGGCCGGCAGTGACACCGGCGTCCGGTCCGCGCCCGGCGACGTGGTGGACACGCTGGTCTCCATCGCCCGGCGGTTCGTCGAGATACGGGACATGGCTTGGCGCGTCGCCGAGCTGGCCGACCCCTCGACGCTGGTCGCCGGCCTCCTGCGGTCCGTTGAGCCGGGTACGACGTGGCCGCCCGCCAGCCGCCCGCCGGTCGGCTGGATCGGCCAGGACGACGGTCGGATCACCCTCGGCGCGGCGGTGCCGCTGGGCGTGCTGCAGGCGCGGGTGGCCGAGTACCTGGCGGCAACAGAGGCGCCGATCGTCATCACACCGTGGCGTTCGGTTCTGGTCTGCGATCTGGAGGACGGTGTCGCCGACACGGCGCTGCGCGTGCTCGCGCCGATGGGCCTGGTGTTCGACGCCAACTCCCCGTGGCTGGACGTCAGCGCCTGCACGGGCAGCCCGGGCTGCCAGCACTCGGCGGCCGACGTGCGCGCCGACGCCGCAAAGGCGGTCCGCGAGCACAGCGCGGGCCGCAGGCACTTCGTCGGGTGCGAACGCGCCTGCGGCAGCCCGTCCTCCGGCGAGGTGCTGATCGCGACGGGAGACGGATATCAGCGGCGGCTTCGTTCGTAATGCCTGCGGGCACGGGCGCGGTTGCCGCAGTCGGCCGCACTGCACCATCGGCGGTTCTGCCGGTGGCTGCTGTCGAGAAACAGCCAGCCGCACTCGTGGTCGCCGCATCCCTTGATGCGTGACAACGGGGTGCGGGTGACCAGCTCCACCGCGGATATCGCGATGCGGTCCAGGGGTGTCTGCCCGGTCAGTTCCCGTTCGACCCAGTCGACGGCATCGCCGGTTGCGCGAAGAACCCTGCGCCGCATCGCCGACATATAGGTCTCGCCTATGACGGCGTCCGGCTGACCGCCGTCGGCCCACGCTTCGTGGAGCGCTTCGCGGAAACGCTTGGCCTGCAGAAGAACCGCCCGCGAATCACGCGCAAGAACCTCCGCACTCTCGGGTTTCGTCAGCAATCCGGCATGGTGGCACCACGCCACCAGATCGGCGTAATCCACTAGATAATCGACGCGACGCGCCGGATCACCACGCCACGCAACGGTGTTGACGAAGTCGATCGCCGGATGACCGCCGCGCAGATCGAGTTCGGCTGCCGCGGATCGCACGCCATCGATTCTAACGGATCAAACATGTTTTAACCGTTAGGCATGAGGATACGACTCCAATATGAAGACGATCGACCGGATTGAACTGCGATGGCATCTCGGGTTGGTGGTCGGCGCGACAAGCGCTTCAGCGTCGGCCGTGCTTCTCGGTCTGGCGGACACGTCGCCTGCTACGGCGACAGCCGCACGGTGCCTACTGGCTTTGCCGGTGGTCGCTGTCTTGGCACTGCGGGAGCAACGACACCACGGGGCATTGGGCCGCAGCGGGCGCCTGGCCGGGATGGCTTGTGGGGTCCTGTTCGCCGGGGACATGTTGTGGTGGACCCAGTCGATTCCTGAGGTGGGAGCCGGCTTGTCGACTGTTCTGGTCAACGCGCAGATCGCCGTCGTTCCCCTTCTGTCGTGGCTCTTCGACGGCGAGCGCGTCGGGCCTCGCTTCGTAGGGTCGCTGCCCGTCATCATCGCCGGCGTGCTTCTGGCCGGAGGTGTCTTCGAGCGCGGCGTGAACGGAAGCAACCCGACGTGGGGCACCGTGCACAGCATCGCCGCTGCGCTGTGCTATTCGGGCTTTTTGTTCCTGCTGCGCCGCGGCGGACAGGGCGGCCAGCCGCTGCAGACCTACGCCGTCGTCCTCGCGTCGGCGACCATTACAGCGGTCGCCGTCGGTTCGTGGTGGCACGGCATCGACGTCACGCCTGGCTGGCCGACGATCGCTTGGCTCATCCTGGTGACGGTCACCGGGCAATTGCTCGGCTGGATGCTCGTGGCGTTCTGTTCGCCGCGACTGCCTAGCGACGTCAGCTCGGCGCTACTGATGTTGATGCCGATCGGTGCTGTGGTCCTCGGGGCGCTTGTTCTGTCGGAGCGGCCGTCGGCTCTGCAGCTTGCGGGGTGTGCGCTGGTGCTGGTCGCGAGCTACGCCGCAACGGCGCGCCGTTAGGGTGAGCGGGTGCTCGACTACATCCGCGACGCGGCCGAGATCTACCGGCAGTCGTTCGCGACGATCCGCGCCGAGGCCGATCTGGCCCGGTTCCCGCAGGACGTCGCCCGTGTCGTCGTGCGGCTGATCCACACCTGCGGCCAGGTCGACGTGGCTGAACACGTCGCCTACAGCGAGGACGTGGTCGCCAAGACGCACGCCGCGCTGGCGGCGGGCGCGCCGGTGTTGTGCGATTCGTCGATGGTGGCTGCGGGCATCACGCGGTCGCGGCTATCCGCCGACAACGAGGTGGTGTCGCTGGTCGCCGACGATCGGGCCGCCGACTTGGCCGCGCGGCTGGGCACCACCCGCTCGGCCGCGGCCGTGCAACTGTGGGCCGACCGACTCGGCGGCGCGGTGCTGGCGATCGGAAATGCGCCGACCGCGCTGTTCCGGCTGCTGGAACTGGTCGACGATGGTGCGCCCACCCCGGCCGCCGTGCTCGGCGGCCCCGTCGGCTTCGTCGGCTCGGCGCAGTCCAAGCAGGAACTCATCGACCGGCCCCGGGGCATGTCCTATCTCGTGGTGACCGGCCGACGCGGCGGCAGTGCGATGGCAGCCGCCGCCGTCAACGCCATCGCCAGCAGCACTGAATGATGACGGCCTACGGCACGCCCAGAGGAACGCTGTGGGGCGTCGGTCTCGGTCCCGGCGACCCGGAACTTATAACGGTCAAGGCCGCGCGGGTGATCGCGCAAGCCGACGTCGTGGCTTACCACAGCGCGCGGCACGGCCGAAGCATCGCCCGCGGCATCGCCGAGCCATACCTGCGCGAGGGCCAGATCGAGGAACACCTCGTCTATCCGGTGACCACGGAGACAACGGACCACCCCGGCGGGTACGCGGGTGCGATCGAGGAGTTCTACCGGGAGGCCGCCGAGCGCATCGCCGCGCACCTGGACGCCGGCCGCGACGTCGTACTGCTGGCTGAGGGCGATCCGCTGTTCTACAGCTCCTACATGCACATGCACACCCGGTTGACCCAGCGCTTCAACGCCGAGATCGTGCCGGGCGTGACGTCGGTGAGTGCCGCGTCGGCCGCCACCGGCACTCCGCTGGTGCAGGGCGACGAGGTGCTGACAATCCTGCCCGGAACGCTGCCTGTCGAGGAGCTCAAGCGCAGGCTCGCCGACACCGACGCGGCGGTGGTGCTGAAGCTGGGCCGGTCCTACCCCGTTGTGCGGGAGGCGCTTTCGTCAGCCGACCGGCTCGACGACGCGTTCTACGTGGAGCGGGCGAGCACCTCGCAGCAGCGGGTGCTGCCCGCCGCGGATGTCGACGACGGCAAGGTGCCGTACTTCTCGCTGGCCATGCTGCCGGGCGGAGGTGCGCGGCGCGCGTCGGCGGGGAGTGTCGCCGTCGTGGGGCTCGGCCCGGGCGACATCGACTGGATGACCCCGCAGTGCCGGCGCGAACTCCGCGCGGCCACCGACCTCATCGGCTATGGGCCGTATCTCGAGCGTGTCCGCCCGTGCGAAGGGCAACGCGTGCATC
>NZ_LZMC01000066.1 GCF_001668615.1 Mycobacterium sp. 1274761.0 | reverse complement strand
GCCACGTCGAGATCGGTGACTCCTTCGGCCGCCGCGAAGCGGTGCAGTCCGCGCACCGCGATCAGCGCCCGCGCCGTCAAACCGCCGACGCCGAGCCGGCGGCTACCGAAGAGCCTGACCATCGACGAGGTGCTGGCGCTGCTCGAGGGTGCTGGCGGCGACAGCGAGGCCGACAGTCCGCTGACCCTGCGCAACCGGGCCCTGCTCGAACTGCTGTATTCCACAGGCGCGCGGATTTCGGAGGCGGTCGGTCTCGACATCGACGACATCGACACGCATGCACGCTCAGTGTTGTTGCGGGGCAAGGGCGGAAAGCAGCGTCTGGTGCCGATCGGGCGTCCCGCCGTCGCCGCGCTCGACGCCTATTTTGTGCGGGGCAGGCCCGACCTGGCTCGGCGCGGCAAGGGAACACCCGCCATCTTCCTCAACGCGCGCGGGGGACGGCTGTCCCGGCAGAGCGCATGGCAAGTGCTGCAGGACGCCGCCGAGCGGGCCGGCATCACCGCAGCAGTGTCGCCGCACACCCTGCGGCACTCGTTCGCCACCCACCTTCTCGACGGTGGTGCAGATGTGCGCGTCGTGCAGGAATTGCTCGGCCACGCCTCGGTCACCACCACCCAGATCTACACCCTGGTCACCGTGCACGCGCTTCGGGAGGTGTGGGCCGGCGCGCACCCCCGAGCGCGCTAGCGGCGACTATCAGCCGAGATACTCCGACTCCAGCACCAGGTCGGGAACCAGCGACTGATACTCGACGTGTGTCTTGTGCTCGACGGTGTCCCACAGCTTGCCCTGCTGCTCACGCATGTAGGCGCGGTACTTCGGCGCGCCCGGCACAAGGACGTTGTCGGCGACGACGATGCTGCCGCGATGCAGCCAGCCGCGGTCGAGGATGCTCTGCAGATCCGTGAGATAAACGCTCTTCTCGTGGTCGATGAACACGAGATCGACCGTGGCCGCGCCGACTCCGTTCTCACCGGCCAGGGCATCGAGCGTCTTACCGCCGTCGCCAATGGTGCCGACGACGCAGGTGATGCGGTCGGCGACGCCTGCGTGCTCCCAGATGCGGCGCGCAATGGCGGCGTTGGCGGCGGCGAATTCGACGGAGATGACCTTGGCCCCGGGCGCGGCCCTGGCGATCCGCATGGCGCTGTACCCACAGTAGGTGCCCAGCTCCAGCACCAGCTTCGGGTCGGCGCGGCGCACCGCGGCGTCGAGCAGCTCGCCCTTCTCGTCACCGACGTTGGGCAGCATCGACTTCTCACCGGCGAATTCGTCGACGGCGTCGATCACGCTGTCGAGGTCGCCGCGCCGGGCGTTGGCTTCCACGTACGCGGCGCACGCCTCCTCGCGCCCGTCGCCGATCTGGCCGGTGGTGATGAAGCTGCGCATGCCCAGGCCGAAACGCCACATCGACAACCGAAGGAACGGCAGCCGCCGCTTCAAATTCATGTGCAGCAGCCTAGGTGAATTGCACAGCTGAATGGGTTTCAAGTTGCCCGCGGGTCTGCCTGCCCAGGCCGGGCGTGGCCGTTAAACTTGCCCGGATGTTCGCTATGGCCCCGGGTTGTCAAACCGCTGACGGTGGGGCCGATGTCTGACGAGGGCAGCCCAGCCGACCCGCCGGCACAGACGGGGCTGACGGGACGCCCCGCGCGGCCGATCCCCGAGCCCAGACCCAAGACCGTGCACGGGCCGGCCAAGGTCATCGCGATGTGCAACCAGAAGGGTGGCGTCGGCAAGACCACCTCCACCATCAACCTGGGCGCCAGCCTGGCCGAATACGGCCGCCGGGTGTTGCTGGTGGACCTGGACCCCCAAGGTGCCCTTTCGGCGGGGCTCGGCGTGCCGCACTACGAACTCGAACACACCGTGCACAACCTGCTTGTCGAGCCGCGAGTCTCCATCGACGACGTGCTGATCCACACGCGGGTCAAGAACTTGGACCTGGTGCCCAGCAATATCGATCTGTCGGCGGCGGAGATCCAGCTGGTCAACGAGGTGGGCAGGGAGCAGTCACTGGCGCGCGCCCTGCACCCGGTGCTGGACCGCTACGACTACGTGCTGATCGACTGCCAGCCGTCGCTGGGCCTGCTCACCGTCAACGGTCTGGCCTGCTCGGACGGCGTCATCATCCCGACCGAATGCGAGTACTTCTCGTTGCGCGGGTTGGCGTTGTTGACCGACACGGTCGACAAGGTCCACGACCGGCTGAATCCCCGGCTGGCGATCAGTGGCATCCTGATAACCCGTTATGACCCGCGCACCGTCAACGCGCGCGAAGTGATGGCCCGCGTGCTCGAGAGGTTCGGTGATCTGGTGTTCGACACCGTGATCACCCGTACGGTGCGCTTCCCGGAGACCAGTGTCGCCGGCGAGCCCATCACGACATGGGCGCCGAAATCCGGTGGAGCCCTGGCATATCGATCGTTGGCCCGAGAGGTCATCGACCGGTTCGGTTCGTGAACACGGAGACGCAGCCGGAAGAGTCGCAGCAGACGGGCTTCCTGGTTCGGCTGACCAACTTCGAGGGCCCGTTCGATCTGCTGCTGCAGCTGATCTTCGCCCACCGCCTCGACGTCACCGAGGTGGCCCTGCATCAGGTGACCGACGACTTCATCGCCTACACCAAGGCTGTCGGCCCGCAACTCGAACTCGACGAGACCACCGCCTTCCTGGTGATCGCCGCCACCCTGCTCGACCTCAAGGCCGCGCGTCTACTGCCGTCGGGGGAGATCCACGACGAAGAAGACCTGGCCCTGCTGGAGGTGCGCGATCTCCTGTTCGCGCGGCTGTTGCAGTACCGCGCGTTCAAGCACGTCGCGGAGATGTTCGCCGAACTCGAGGCGGCCGCCCTGCGCAGTTATCCGCGGGCGGTGTCGCTGGAGGACCGCTACTCCGACCTGCTGCCCGAGGTGATGCTCGGCGTCGACGCGCAGCTGTTCGCCGAGATCGCGGCCAGCGCGTTCACCCCACGTCCGGTGCCGACGGTGGGCACCGAACACCTGCACGAGCTCATCGTGTCGGTGCCCGAACAGGCAGAACAGCTGCTTGCCGAGCTGCAAAGCCGAGGCCAGGGCCAGTGGGCCACCTTCTCTGAGCTGGTGGCCGACTGTCGCGAACCGATCTTGATCGTGGGCCGCTTCCTGGCGCTGCTCGAACTGTATCGAGCCCGGGCGGTAGCATTCGACCAAGCAGAACCGCTTGGTGTACTGCAGATTTCGTGGACCGGCGACCGGCCATCCAGCGAAGAGACCGACGCCGCCGAGCCGGTAGAAGAGCCAAACGATGACTGACGAATACACCGAACCGAGTGACGACGACCGTCCCGCGTCACTGAACGGCCTGTCCGACGATGTCAGCGGAGACGACCTCGAACATCTGGGCATCGATGTCGCCGAGCCGCCCGAGATGGACGACGCCGAACTCAGGGCCGTGCTCGAAGCCTTGCTGCTGGTGGTGGACACCCCGGTGACTGTCGACGCGCTGGCGGCCGCGATCGAGCAGCCGGCCTACCGAGTCGCGGCCAAGCTGGCCGCACTGGCCGAGGAGCTGACCGCACGAGAGAGCGGCATCGATCTGCGCGAGGCGGGCGGCGGGTGGCGAATGTACACCCGAGCCCGCTACGCGCCCTACGTGGAACGACTGCTACTCGACGGTGCCCGCACAAAGCTGACCCGTGCGGCGTTGGAGACCCTCGCGGTGGTCGCCTACCGCCAACCCGTGACGCGCGCGCGGGTCAGCGCGGTGCGTGGCGTCAACGTGGACGCGGTGATTCGGACGCTGCTCGCCCGGGGGCTGATCACCGAGGCCGGTATCGACGGCGACACGGGCGCAACGACATTCGCAACGACGGAGCTGTTCCTCGAGCGGCTCGGGTTGTCCTCACTCGCCGACCTTCCCGACATCGCGCCGCTGCTGCCCGATGTCGACGTCATCGACGACTTGAGCGAAACCCTGGACGAGGAACCGCGGTTCGCGAAGCTGGGAACCCAGCCACCGCGCGGCGAGCAGCCGATGTCCTTCGACGTGGACAAAGACTGATGGCTGATCCCCAAGAGGGCGTGCGGCTGCAGAAAGTGTTGTCGCAGGCCGGAATTGCGTCGCGGCGTGTGGCGGAGAAGATGATCGTCGACGGCCGGGTCGACGTCGACGGCAAGGTGGTCACGGAACTCGGCACCCGGGTGGACCCGGCCGTGTCGGTGATCCGGGTCGACGGCGCGAGGGTGATGCTCGATGACACCCTGGTGTACCTGGCGGTGAACAAGCCGCGAGGAATGCACTCAACGATGTCCGACGACCGCGGCCGGCCTTGCATCGGGGATCTGGTCGAACATCGAGTTCGCGGAAACAAGAAGCTGTTTCACGTCGGCCGCCTCGATGCCGATACCGAAGGCCTGATGCTGCTCACCAACGACGGCGAGTTGGCCCACCGGCTGATGCATCCGTCGTTCGAGGTACCCAAGACCTATCTCGCGACGGTGGTTGGCACCGTACCCCGCGGTCTGGGCCGCAAACTGCGCGACGGAGTCGAGCTCGACGACGGTCCCGCTCGCGTTGACGACTTCGCGGTGGTCGACGCGGTGCCCGGCAAGACGATGGTGCGTGTCGTGCTGCATGAAGGCCGCAAGCGCATCGTCCGCAGAATGCTCGCTGAAGTCGGGTTCCCGGTGCAGGAACTGGTGCGCACCGACATCGGTGCGGTAGCCCTGGGCGATCAGCGGCCCGGCAGCATCCGCGTGCTCAACCGCAGCGAAATCGGCGCGTTGTACAAGGCGGTCGGGCTTTGAACGAGTCTGTCGTGATCGCGGTCGACGGGCCCGCGGGAACGGGAAAGTCTTCGGTATCACGGGGTTTGGCGCGGGCACTCGGTGCGCGGTATCTAGACACCGGCGCGATGTACCGCATCGTCACGTTGGCGGTCCTGAGAACCGGTGCCGACCTTGGCGACACGCCGGCCGTCGAGCAGGCGGCCGCCGAGGTTCCCCTGTCGGTGGGCTACGACCCGGACGAGGACCGCGCATATCTTGACGCCGAAGACGTCTCGAGCGAAATCCGGGGCGACGCGGTGACGAAAGCGGTCTCGGCGGTGTCGGCGGTGCCTGCCGTTCGGGCCCGTTTGGTGGGACTCCAACGCGAGCTTGCCGAGGGCCCAGGCAGCGTGGTGGTGGAGGGCCGCGATATCGGCACGGTGGTGCTTCCTGGGGCGGACGTGAAGATATTCCTGACGGCGTCGGCCGAGGAGCGGGCGCGGCGGCGCAACGAGCAGAACCTCGCCAACGGCCTGCCCGGCGACTACGACGCAGTGCTGGCCGATGTGAAGCGCCGCGACCACCTCGATTCGACCCGTGCGGTGTCGCCGCTGCGGGCGGCCGATGACGCGGTGGTCGTTGACACCAGCAACATGACCGAATCCGAGGTCGTCGATCATCTGGTGGAGCTCGTCAGGCAGCGTGCGGGTGCGTCGCGATGACGGACAGCGATGGTACTTGGACTGACGAAAGCGATTGGGAACTAGTCGATTTCGATTCCGATATCGATGGCGAAGGTGTCGCCGAGGACGCCGGTCCGCCTCCGGTTGTCGCCGTGGTCGGACGTCCGAACGTCGGCAAGTCGACGCTCGTCAACCGCATCCTCGGTCGCCGGGAAGCGGTGGTGCAGGACGTTCCCGGTGTGACGCGCGATCGCGTCTCCTATGACGCGAGCTGGGTGGGGCGCCGGTTCATGATCCAGGACACCGGCGGGTGGGAACCCGATGCGAAAGGCCTGCAGCAGCTGGTGGCCGAGCAGGCGTCGGTGGCGATGCGGACGGCGGACGCGATCATCCTCGTGGTGGATGCGGTCGTTGGCGCGACGGCGGCGGACGAGGCGGCGGCGCGGATCCTGCGCAGATCCGGCAAGCCCGTGTTCCTGGCCGCCAACAAGGTGGACAGTGAGCGTGGCGAGGCCGACGCGGCGGCGCTGTGGTCGCTGGGAATGGGGGAGCCGCATCCGATCAGCGCGATGCACGGACGCGGTGTGGCTGACCTGCTCGATCGCGTCGTCGAGGCGCTGCCGGCGGTGTCGGAGGCCGGCGCGCGCGGGGGCGGCCCGCGGCGGGTGGCGTTGGTGGGGAAGCCAAACGTCGGCAAGAGCTCGCTGCTGAACAAGCTTGCCGGGGATGAGCGCGCTGTGGTGCACGACCAGGCAGGCACCACCGTCGATCCGGTGGATTCACTGATTGAATTGGGCGGCCGCACATGGCGTTTCGTCGACACGGCGGGGTTGCGCCGGAAGGTCGGCCAGGCCAGCGGGCATGAGTTCTATGCATCGGTGCGCACCCACGGTGCTATCGATGCGGCCGAGGTGGTCATCGTGTTGATCGATGCCTCGCAGTCGCTGACCGAGCAGGATCAGCGGATCCTGTCGATGGTGATCGAAGCGGGACGGGCGTTGGTGCTGGCGTTCAACAAGTGGGACCTGGTCGACGAGGACCGGCGCTACGACTTGGCACGGGAGATCGAGCGAGAGCTTGCGCAGGTGCAGTGGGCGCCGCGGGTGAACATCTCGGCGAAGACGGGGCGGGCGGTGCAGAAGCTGGTGCCCGCGCTGGATACGGCGTTGGAGTCGTGGGAAACCCGGATCTCTACCGGCAGGCTCAACACGTTCCTCAAGGAAGTGGTGGCGGCCACACCGCCGCCGGTGCGCGGCGGTAAACAGCCCCGCATCCTGTTCGCCACCCAGGCGGCAACGCGGCCGCCGACGTTCGTGTTGTTCACCACCGGCTTCCTGGAGGCCGGGTATCGCCGTTTCCTGGAGCGGCGGTTGCGGGAGACGTTCGGTTTCGAGGGCAGCCCCGTCCGCATCAACGTGCGGGTGCGGGAAAAGAGGGGCGCTCGGCCTCGATAGGTTGGCAGGGTGCCCGTCGTCGACATGATCCTCATCGTGTTGGCGGGCGGCGCGGCGGGAGCCATCAACAGCCTCGTCGGCTCGGGCACGCTCGTCACGTTCCCGACGCTGGTGGCGCTGGGCTATCCGCCGGTGGTCTCGACGATGTCGAACGCGATTGGGTTGATCGCCGGCGGGGTCTCGGGCACCTGGGGATATCGGCGGGAGTTGCGCGGCCAGTGGCGCCGGCTCCGCTGGCAGGTGCCCGGGTCGTTCATCGGTGCCCTGATCGGGGCGTGGTTGCTTCTACACCTGCCCGAGAAAGTGTTCACCGAAGTGGTGCCGGTGCTCTTGATCGCGGCGCTGATCCTGGTAGTGCTCGGGCCGAAGATTCAGGACTGGGCGCGCAGGAGGGCAGAGGCGGCGGGTCAGTCGCCCGACAAGGTTTCTCGGGCCCGGATGGCGGCGTTGGTGTTCGGGACCTTCGCTGTCGGCGTCTACGGCGGGTACTTCACCGCGGCGCAGGGGATTCTGCTGATGGGTGTGATGGGCGCCTTGCTGCCCGAGGATGTGCAGCGGATGAACGCCGCCAAGAACCTGCTCGCTTTGATCGTCAATGTTGTTGCCGCCGTTGCCTATATGACGGTTGCGTTCGACAGGATCAGCTGGCCGGCGGCGGGTTTGATCGCGCTGGGTTCGCTGATCGGCGGGTTCCTCGGCGCGCACTACGGTCGGAGGCTGTCGCCGAATGCCCTGCGGGGGTTCATCGTCGTGGTTGGGCTGATCGGGCTGTATCGGCTGTTGACGATCTAGAAATTGCGGCGCGACGACTCCTGTTCGAGGACGGCGTCGAGGTCCTTGAGTCGCTCCATGGAGGAGACCGCCCTTCTGGTGCGGTTGTTTCTGGCCAGCCGGTCCTTATGGCGATGCACGAACGCCCAATATCCCGCAGTGAACGGGCAGGCGTCGTCTCCCAGACGCTTCTTTGGGTCATAGGCGCAGTCACCGCAGTGGTCGCTCATCTTGTTGATGTAGGCCCCGCCCGATGCATAGGGCTTGGTGGCTAACCTGCCGCCGTCGGCGTGTTGGCTCATGCCGACCACATTCGTCGGCATCACCCATCGGAATCCGTCAACGAAGGCGGTGGCGAACCACTCCGTCAGCTCGGCGGGGCAGTAGCCGCGTTGTAGGGCGTGATTACCAAGGACCATGAGTCGCTGAATGTGGTGGGTCCACCCGCGGTCGCGCACGCCTTGGAGGGCCCGGCGCAGACACTCGGCGGTGACGGCGTCGGCGTCCAGGTCGCGCCACCACTGCGGCAGCTTGGCGTGGGCGCCGAGCTCGTTGTTGCGCACGTAGGCCGGCCCGAAGTGCCAATAGAGGTGCCACATGTACTCCCGCCAACCGAGGATCTGCCGGATGAAGCCTTCGGCCGCCGCCAGCGGCGCGCCGTCTCGGCGGTAGGCCGTTTCGGCGGCCTCGACGGCGTCGAGCGGATGCAGCACCCCGAGATTCAGCGGGACGGACAGCAGCGAGTGCGACATCGCCCAGTCCTGGCCCATGATGGCGTCTTCGTAGCGGCCGAACGTCGGCAGGCGATGCTGAATGAAGCGGTTCAGAGCCAGTTGAGCTTCGGCCGGTGTGACGGCAAAGAGTCTAGGGCCGTCGCGCCCGACGACGTGGGGTAACTGCATGCGGTCGAGATCGTGGCGGACTTGTTCATCGATATCGTCTTCGCGGGGCTTGTACGGTCCCGCAACCTGCAGCGTCGCTTGCTTTCTCGGCGGTGGCTCCCGATTCTCCTCGTCGTAGTTCCATCGATTGCCCACAGGGTCTGCGCCGTTCATCAACACGTCGAAGCGCCGGCGCTGGTCGCGGTAGAAGTCCTCCATGCGAAACCGTGTACGGTTCCCGGCCCACTCGGCGAAATCCTTGCGTGGTAGCGCGAAGGTCGGTGTGGGCAGGACGTCTGCGACCAGACCTCTTTCCTTGAGCCGATGGACGAAACGCTCGGCGGCGTGAGACGTCGGCTCGTGGACAAGGACGGGGCGGCCGAAGCGCTCGAGGGCTTGGGTGTAGGTGTCCGTTCGCAGCAAGGTGGCCCGGTCGCCGAGGTCGCGATCGGCATGGCGCAGAGCCGACAGGACGAGGTGAAGCTTCTGCCGGTGGTAGGGACGCTTGCGCAGCGCTGAGGTGGCCTCTACGAGCAGCACCTCTCGGTGAGCATGTTCGCCGGCGTGGGTGGCCGGCCCTAGTTGGTCGGCGAAGAGCCACAGCGGGGTGTCATCACGGGCTGTCATGACACGGAGGTACCCGCTGGAAGCGGTTGGGATTGTGACGGCCTGCTGGGGTAGGCTCACGTGCTGCTGGCGGTCGCATCCGACGGCACCGGGCTGTGGCGCAGTTTGGTAGCGCACTTGACTGGGGGTCAAGTGGTCGCAGGTTCAAATCCTGTCAGCCCGACTAAGATTCGAGCAGATCAGAGGCGGTTTCGGAACAATCCCGGGGGCCGCCTTGATTGCGCAGCTAAGACCTGGATAGCGACGCGGATAGCAACGGCACCTCAGATGTCGAGAATGCCCAGCTGGTCGGCCAGCCCGTCGACCACCGATCGCGCTGTCGTGTCGGACGTGTGCCCGTAGATGTCACCGGGCACCGCGATCGACGAATGTCCGAGCAGGTCGGCGCACGCCTTGATGTGCACGCCTGACTCCAACCAGGCCACCGCCGTACTGTGCCGCAGGGTATGAACACCGATGTCGGCCATGCCTGCCTTCTGCGCAGCGATCTGGACCGTCCGCAGGATGTTGCGCGGGGTCGACCGGGGTTCCCAGCTCGGTGGCGAATACAAGATCATGGTCGCGCCACTGGTCCCCAGCCGCCAGGCGCTCGGTGTCCTGCTCGGCGCGGTGCGCCCGCAGCATGGCGACCAGAGGAACTGACAGCGGGATGCACCGCCGAGACCGTTTGGTCTTGGGTTCGGTAATGGTCAGGTCACCGCCGACGCGCCCGAGCGTGCCGCGCACGGCCACGGTGCGAGCCTTCAGGTCGACGTCAGACCAGTGCAGGGCAAGGGCCTCACCTCGCCGCATGCCGATACCGGCGACCAAGACCAGCTCGTCAGCGGCGGGGTGTTGCGCTTCAGGGCCAGCAGGGTCGTAGTCATCAGCCGACGATGGATTGCTGGTGGCATGATCAGCGACGTGGCGAAAACCTCCACGCCTCCGCAGCTACAGGGATTGCACCACCTCGGATTGTCGATCACAGACATCGAGCGCAGTGTTCGGTTCTACTGCGACATCCTCGGGGCAACGCTGTTGATTGCTGATGCAAGTGAACCCGACCGGCGCTTCTCCGGTCGGATGGCGATCTTGCTGCTCGGGGGCAACATCCTTGATCTGTGTCAGCACCCGACGAATCCCGGTGAGCAGTTCGATCCGGCTCATACTGGGTTGGATCATCTCGCTCTGCAGGTGGACTCAAGGGCGTCCTTGCAGGATTGAGCGGAGTGGATCGACCAGTGCCATGTTCGCATTCCGACATCCGCGCGGTCGCCGGTGACCTCGGTGTCGTGTTTGACTTCGTCGACCCAGACGGTGTCCAGATTGAGCTGATACATATGAACCTCGGCTGACCCGGGTCGACCCGGCTTACGCACTGCTCTGCCCGTATTGCTGCGAGTGGAGCGCGAAGGACGTCTAATCCGGGCATGGATCGCATCTGGCAGTGGGCGTGGGATCGGTACGGGGCTAGGTATTCGTGGGTGATTTACGCGATCACGTTCTCCGTAATGCTGCCGCAATATGTCTTGACGGCCTTCGTCGTTGTCGCCTTCGAAAGTTCCGGTCGCTACGTCGAGGCAGCCGCCGTAACGGTTGCCGCCGTGCTGGTCGTGGCGTACGCGATGATTCTTCCCGGCCTGGGCGGCAGCCGCCTTGCGGAGCAGTGGGCAGCCAGCCGCGAGGTCGATCCGGCCAACGCACTGAACGCCACCTACACCTATTCTCGGACGACGGTTGTCCGAGGGGTGGCTTGCAACGCCGTTTTCGCAGCCATGCTGCTTGTAGTTGTCGGTGCGATCGCCGGGGCGGGCGGGTCGCGGCTAGTCCAGTTCGGGATCATGGGCGCCGCTACTGGAACTGTTTTGATGCTGATCGGTTTTCACAGTTTCATTGAAGGAGCGATGCGGCCAGTGCGGGCGGCCCTCGCCGGTGACACTGGCCTCGGTGACTCCCTGCCCCGCTCGCGCCCGACCTTCGCCGCCTGGTCAAGCGTGACCATGGTCGCGGTCGCGGGCGCGTTCGCTGTCGCGGGCGCGTGGCTGGACGCCGTCATCGATCGGGGCAGAGAGAACCCGGTTCTTTCCATCGTGATCGGGTGTACGTTGGCGCTTTTCTTCGCGGTGCCGATCACCGTCGGCGCTGTGTTTTCACCGTCCCTGCGACCCATTCGCGACCTCGCAGAAGGAACCGAACGAGTCGCGGCGGGTGACTACAGTCGCCGCCTGCCGGTAGTTCAGGACGACGACCTCGGCGCACTCGCGGCATCGTTCAATAGGATGCAAGCGGGTTTGGCTGAGCGGCAACGACTGCAGGCGGCGTTCGGAACCTACGTCGACCCCGCCCTTGCGGCGCGACTGCTTGAGCAGGGCGACCACGTCTTCACCGGGGAGCGCCGCGAGGTGACCGTGATGTTCGTTGACATCCGCGACTTCACTCCCTTCGCCGAAGCCCACACCGCCGAGGACACCGTCGCCCGCCTCAACGCGCTGTTTGAAATCGTGGTGCCTGCTGTCGTTGATGCGGGTGGGCACGTCAACAAGTTTCTTGGCGATGGTGCCTTGGCGGTGTTCGGCGCCCCGAACGACGTCGCGGATCACGCCGACGCGGCAGTGGCCGCAGCCGTCGAAATCCAGCGCATCGTTGCCGGACGATTCAAAGACGAGCTGCGCATCGGCATCGGTATCAACACCGGTAAGGTGATCGCTGGAACCATCGGCGGCGCAAGCAAACTCGAGTTCACCTTGATCGGCGATGCCGTCAACGTCGCCGCCCGCGTCGAGCAGCTCACCAGAACTACCGGCGACGCGATCCTTCTCACCGAGCAGACTGTCGATGCGCTGGCGTCGTGTCCACCCGGTCTCGTGGATCGCGGATCGCATGCGCTGAAAGGGAAGTCAGCCGAGGTGCAGGTCTTCGGTTTCGACGTCGAGGGACTTCCGTCGGCTTAGTGCATGACCCAACCCGCCGAGACATTGATAGCTTGTCCAGTGATGCCGCGTCCGTCCTCTGATGCGAGGTATCGAACCATCGCTGCCACTTCACTCGCGTCCAGCATCCGCTTCTGCGGCACGAGGGGAAGATAGATATTTTCTAGCGCCTCATCGGTGGTGAACCCGTGCATCGTGGCCAAGCCCGCGAGCTGATTCTGGATGAAGGGCGTGTCAATCAAGCCTGGACAGACCGCGTTGACCGTGATCCCATCGGTCGCCGTTTCCAACGCTATGACGCGAGTCAGACCTATCACGCCGTGCTTCGCCGAACAGTAGGCGGCCTTTCCGGGGTCGCCTCTCTTTCCATTGACCGATGAGATATTGATGATGCGGCCCCAGCCGTTGCGGCGCATCTCCGGCACGGCGGCCTTGATCAACAGGAACGAACCGGTCAACATCACACCGAGCAACCGATTCCACTGTTCAAGCGGAAACTGCTCAACCGGTGCGACATGTTGGACACCGGCGTTATTGACAAGGATGTCAATGCGTCCGTGAGACTCCATGAGGCGCTGAACCATTGCGGAGACATCGTCGGGGACGCTCACATCCCCGCCTGCCGACTCCGCGCTGCCGCCAGCGGTTCGAATGCCGTCGGCGACCGCTCCTGCGGCCTCAGCAATTAAATCCTGAACAAGCACATGTGCACCCGCACCACCGAGTTCTTCGGCGATGGACGCCCCGATCCCGCTGCCAGCACCTGTGACGATCGCAGTTCGTTCGGCGAGCACACCTCGTCCCATGACGACCCCCGTCCGTACGCAGCAACCATAGCCCGATGAGCAGCAGGGGCGATCGGGCTTTCACCGTCAGAATCTCGATCGATGACCCGCCGGGAGGCCGTCGACGCCGGGCGGACATGTCACGACGTTCCTCGGCGATGGAGCGCTGGCCGTCTTCGGCGCTGACTGAACCGGTAGCTACGACGCGACGCCGAATAGCATCCACTCGCCGGGCACACCCTTCAGTGCGTGAGCGCCACGATCCTCAAACTCAAGCCCTGACCCGATCACCAGATCACGCAGTGTGCTCGATACCAACACCTCATTCGGCCCTGCCAAGGCGCTCACGCGCGCACCGATGTGAACGGCGATCCCGCCGATGTCATCACCACGAACCTCACACTCACCGGTGTGCAGCCCGGCCCGCACTTGGATGCCCAATGCTTGCACCGCATCACGGATCGCCAAGGCGCAGCGGATCGCTCGCTGAGGACCGTCGAACATCGCAAGGAAACCATCGCCTGTGCTGTTCACCTCACGGCCCCGAAATCGGTTGAGTTGTGCGCGGACGACGGCGTCGTGGGCATCAAGTAGCGCATGCCAGTCGCGGTCGCCCATCTCTGCGGCTTGTCGCGTGGAATCGACGATGTCGGTGAATAGCACTGTGGCGAGAACCCGATCGTCGGCTACATCGGCCTGATGGCCGGTCAGAAACTCGGCGATCTGTTTATACGACTCGCGCCATGGCTCGACGAAGTGATACATGTTGCGGCCCGGCAGCTCAACGTATTTCGCTCCTGATATGTGATCAGCGATGTACCTGCCCCACTCGGGCGGAACGACCGAGTCGTTGGCGTGCTGGACGACGAGGGTGGGCACGCGGATTGCCGGAAGTAGAGGTCGCACATTTAACTCGGCCATGTAAGACGTCATGAGGGCGATAGTGCCTGGGCTTGCCGCCAGACGTTCGTGCCGTGCCCAGGTCGCGCGGATTTCCTCGTTCCATGGCATGTCCGGATTGGATAGGTGATGGAACTCGCCGGTGCCCCACATGGCGGAATAGGCAGTGACGGCCTCTTCGAGGGTCACTCCTTGAGTGCGTCGGGCAAGAGGGTCCGCGAAGCCGTCAAGAACGATTAGCGCGTTCGTCCGTGACGGGTATGTCGCTGCGAACAGCGCCGCTTCCGGGAATGTACCGCCGACCGCGACGAGGACCGCTTCAGTGCTTTCGAGATCGTCCAGGACCGCCGTGATGCTGTCGGCTCGCAGCTCCAAGGTCGGCAACGCGGTGTAATCGGACACCCCCAAGCCGGGCTGATCGAAGTAGATGAGTCGACCAAGCGATGTCATCGCCTCAACCCAACCTTGGATATACGGCAGCTCGGGAAAGCCCTCACAGTTTGTGAACTGCGGGCAAACAAACACTATGTCCCGGGGCCCCTCCGGTGACGTGCGGTAGGCGACGCGCAAGTCCCCGTTCATCGCATACCGCGTTTCCGAGAACACGGCGGAAGTGTAAGCCGAAGCGCACGTCAGATCGTCGTGTCAGGCAGAGCTCAGGGGAGGATTACCAGGTTGGGCGGCACCGGCGCGCCGGAACAGACAAGTTTGAGCCGGTCTCGAAGACCACCCCGAGGTCACCACGCAATCATGAAGGCACCTTCGGCTTGATCTCCTCGATCACCCATTGTGCGTAATCGAGGTAGGCATTCATGTCGTTCACCGGCGGGATGGGCACCGATGACATCGTCACTCCCAACTCGGCGAACCGGCCAAGCCGGTCAATGATCTCCGTCGCCGTCATGCCGGGCCGCTGGGTCGGATCGTCGACCACTACGTGGCCCTCACCGACCAGCGAGGTACCCATTCCGTAGCACACTTCGAATGGGCCGCCATCGTATTCCGGTTGAGACTTGATGAAATCGATCTTGGCGGGGAAGTCTTCGGGCTGGGTGAGGAAGGGGAACCAACCGGACGCGAACCGCGCCGCCCGTTTGAGTTGCGCTTCTGCATCGCCGCCAATCCAGATTGGCGGATGGGGCTTTTGAACCGGTTTGGGCGCAAAGGAGACCTTGTCGAACGACACATACCTCCCGTCGAAGCTGGGCGTCTCGTTGGTCCACAGTTCGATGATGGCGGCGAGATACTCATCGGCGATCCGCCCGCGTTCATGGAACGGGACGCCGAGGATCTTGAACTCTTCCTCGTCCCATCCGACGCCGAAGGTGCACATGATGCGACCGCTGCTCATCCAATCGGCAGTCGCCAACGCTTTCGCCATGATGACCGGATGCTGCAGCGGCAGCAGCGTGACACAGGAGTTCACCGGAATAGATGTCGTGGCTCCCGCAAAGTAGGCCTGCGCGACGGTGGAGTGGAAGTAGTGCGGTCCCGACAAGTCCACATGCGAGTGGGGAACGATGAAGTGCTCTGGTACAGCGAGCATGTCGTAGCCCAGTTCTTCGGCGCGTTTGGCCATGATCACTTGATCGGCACCGGTGACGCTGAACTCCCATGGTTGGGTTAGCGCTTGTAGCTCCATCATGTGCGGCATATTGAATGCGAACTTCATGGCCACCATCATCTCGGGGCAGTACGCGGCGCGGGCCATACCAACCAAATCGAACTCCAAGCGCATGGACGTATGGTTCCCGCAGCCCGGCGGGGCCGATCGCCTGACGCCCGCGACGCCATTCACCCCTTGACGACACTGGGGGTCAAGTGGTCGCAGGTTCAAATCCTGTCAGCCCGACGCAGGTGAAAGCCGTTTCCGAGACTCGGGAGCGGCCTAATTTTATGCCGTACCCAAACTGTGTACCCAAACCATTCATGCGAGTTCACTACCGCGTAGTCAGATGCGAGACTGACCGGATGGACATCTCGCTGTGGCTCGAGCGACGGGTAGGAATGCCGCTGCTCAATTTGCACGACAGGATTTACAAAGGAACCAATGGGCGAATCGGCCATCGCATACCCGGCGCGCCACCTAGCCTGCTACTTCACACCGTCGGAGCTAAGACGGGACAGCAACGAACCAACTCGCTTACCTACGCCCGAGACAGCGGCCGCTATCTGGTCGTCGCATCGAAAGGTGGTGATCCGCGGGCGCCCGGCTGGTACCACAATCTGAAGGCTAAGCCCGAGGCCGAAATTAACGTCGGTCGCAAACGTATTGCCGTCACTGCGACACCCGTCCTGCCTGACGATTCCGATTACGCCCGCTTATGGGAAATAGTCAACAAGAACAACTCAAACCGATACCGGAACTACCAGAGCAGAACATCCCGCCCAATCCCGGTTATCGCGTTGACGCCTAGGAGCTGAGGCCGAGCGCCGCTCCGAGTCCATCGACGGGTACGGCGGAACCACGCGCACCCACACTCCGCCGGGACCAGCCGGGAACAGCGCACAAGGTCTACGGCTGGGTGTCGTCCGAAAGCAGCGAACCGATCACCCGCGGCTCGACGGAGCGCGTCGTCGTCGACGCCGAAGTATTCGCCCCCGCCGACCTACCCATCGGTGCGTACGACCTCGTCGACCTACGTCGTCATGCGCGGCCAATGCCAGCCGCATGCCCTCGGCATCGGGCCCCCACCCACGAGCCGACCCCTCCATGGCGGTGAACAGAAAAGGTCACCACCTGACCGCCGGGTCCCCCAAGCGACATCCGCGACCTTAAAAATTGCTCATCTCTAGACCGAAAACATGTACAGCGTCTGACTTGCCCTTCAGAACGTGGGGACCACGGTCACGGAGTCCTGCTGGGCGAGATGTCAGGGCATCGACGCACTGCTGGGTGAGAAGAGTTCCGTCCCCCGTGGTCTTGGTCAACTGCTCGACACGAGCAGCGACATTGACAGCGTCACCAATCAGCGTGAACTCCAGCTTGCCGCCCCCGCCGATAGTGCCCGCGATCACCGTGCCGGTGTTGATGCCGATCCCGATGCGCAGTGTGCCCTCGAACCGCTCAACCACGAGACGCTGGATCAGGACGGCGGCATCGAGCGCGGCATCGGCGTGATCCGCAAGGTCATTGGGAGCGCCGAAGACCGCCAGCGCGCCGTCTCCAAGGAACTTGTTCACATGTCCACCGGCATCGACGACGGCTGGGACGACGATCTCGAACAAGGCGTTGAGCCGAGCAACGACATCCTCGGCAGGGTTGGCCTCGGCGAACGGCGTGAAGTCGCGAATGTCGACAAACATCACCGTCACCGCGCGACGCTCACCGGTGAACACGTCGTCGCCCTGTTCGAGGAGTTTGGTCGCGAGGACGGGGTCGACGTAGGTGCCGAACGCTGCCTGAAGTCGTTGCCGCTCAGCCAAACCGGCCTGCATCCGGTTGAAGGACGCCGCCAGCGCACCGAGGTCGTCGTCTTGTACCACCGGTAGACGTTGGCTGTAGTCACCCGCCGCAACACGCTTTGTTCCCTCGGCGAGATCACGAACGGGCTGCAGGGACGGTGAGAATGCGGTTCCGACAGTGATCGGCACCGCGAAGGCGAGAGTCAATGCCGCGGCGATCGCCACGGCAGTCCAGGGACCATGCCGAGCGAGATCCAGCGCGCCCGCGATCATCGCAGCCCACAGTGCGAAAGCAAAGATCGCCGCGATCATGGATAGGTTCGACCAGGCGGCAAACGTCGGGCGGGACCGCGGCAAGGAGTCACCTATTGCCGTGCCACCGCTCAAGTCGAGCCGAACTGGCCGTAGCGCCGCTTCCAACACGCTATGCGGACCAATCAATGAAATCGCGAATCCGAGGACTGCGCCCAGCATTGCGTACTGAACCAGCCGCGACCCGGTTGCGCCGGAAACAGCAGCGACAACAACCACCAGGATGGAAGGCCAGATCGCGCTTAAAAAGATCCAACGAGAAACCATCCGGCGCGCCAAGGCGTAAGTGGTTTCCAGGGCGTGTATCCGATCGACCTCCACGCCAGATGCCCAACGCTCCACGAGGCGCATCTGCCTCCAACCAGGGAGGCAAACCGTGGCCAAAAAGACCGCAACGCCGACGACGGTCACAGCTGTCGCCTCGATGTAGTGATCCGACCTTTCCCAAGCGACGACGAAAATCGATATAGCTAGCCAGCCCGGCATAGTGATGGCCAACAAAACCACGCTTATCGCCCACGAATACCTCGGCCCGTACCGATCCCATGCCCACTGCCAGATGCGATCCATGTCGGGAGGCTAAACGCATCAGACTGGTGGTCAATGCGATATGCGCCCGGACCGATCGGTAATGCGGGATTCTAAGCGGCATGGAGCAATACCGTCGCGGTGAGCTTGTGTTCGATGTCATGGATGAGGGGCCACCTGATGGGCCGGTTGTGGTGTTGTTGCACGGCTTCCCGCAGTTCAACACGAGTTGGAACGCGGTGATCGCCCGGCTCACTGCACAGGGCTACCGCTGCCTGGCCCCTAACCAGCGGGGCTACTCGCCCGGTGCACGACCGACGCGGCGGCGCGACTACCGCGTACCCGAACTAGTGGAAGACGTCCGGGGGCTGATTGATGCCAGCGGCGCGCAGCGAGTGCACCTCGTCGGGCATGACTGGGGTGGCGTGGTGGCGTGGGGAGTCGCGGCCGAGATCCCCGACCGCCTGGTGTCGCTGTCGACGTTGTCTGTTCCCCACCCCGCCGCTTTCCTGCGGGCGCTGATAACCAGCAGGCAAGCGTTAGCGTCGTGGTACATGTACTTCTTCCAGTTGCCCCGCATTTCGGAACGGGTTCTGCTCGGCAGCGGCCGAACCGGGGAGATGATGTCGAAGTTGTTGCAGTCGTCGGGCAAGCAAAGCCCCGACGCCGCTGATCGCGATGCCCGCGCGATGGCTGAGCCCGGAGTGCTCACCGCCGCCCTCAACTGGTACCGCGCGATGCCCCTGTCGTTCACGCGCCAAGTCGGCGACAAGATCACCGTCCCGACAATGTATGTATGGAGCGACGGCGACACTGCACTCCTGAGTAAGGCTGCCCGCGACTGCGGGCGCTACGTCAGCGGCGAGTACCGCTTCGAGACACTTCACGGCACGCACTGGATGCTCGACGAGCAACCCGACGCGGTGGCAGATCTGCTGCTCGACTGGTTCGCCGCCCACCCCATTAGGTAAGTCGCTATTTGTGCGGTACAGGCGGACGAATCAAGGCTTGCACCCGCTGCTGTCGGTAGTGACGCAAACAGAACACCCACGCGGCGTGCCGATGTCGAAGATGACACTGGGGTTCAAGTTCAAATCCTGTCAGCCCGACCAGTGCGACGTAGGGACATCGTTAGCAGAAGTCCCCGGGCATGATTTCCACCTTGATTGCTTTCGGGTGAGTTTCCCTATTCGCGCCACTAAGCCGCGCAGAGACCAGCGCCCGACGGCGGGTGGACACCGCACGGGTGGTTGACGCGTTTACTGAATAAGCCTAGCCGAATACCTTGCCAAGGACCGCGCCACTTTCGTCGTCCTCCAGTACCGGAGTGGCCTCAATGTGCATGTATTCCTGCCACTCGGAAACCATCTCGAACACCGGCTTCGGGTCTGATGCCTCGATCACTGCGCATCCCTTGCCGTTCATGCCGAACCAGCGACCCACTTGCGTTGCGCCTTGCGGCGGTGCACCACCTGTTTTGAGGAAATGCTCGGCCGCGGGACGTACCAACGAGGGCTCCGACAGATGCCATTGAACCAGATACTTCATGTTTGTTCCTTCCCCGATGAAAATTGACCGCCGCGGAACTATTAACATGTGGAAACTGTTCTCCCAGCAGAGAATCAATGTGCACACGAGGCGCGGCGATCGTCCGAAGTATGGCAGCGCCAAGACAATGCGACTGCGGAAACGGCTAAGCTGCAATGAATACTTTGCCACTGCAACGAAACTGGTACGGCCTACGTCTGAATTTGTCGCTACTTTCGGCCGAATTACCTGAAGGTCAATATCTTTGAGGATTCTGATATGCGCGCTGTCGTCGAAGAGTAACCTCTAGCTTCATTGACCGGGCTGGCTGCCGCTGACTAAACCAAACTGTCGGCCGTTGTCCGAGCCCACATCGGGCGGCCGTGACTGAATGTTGGCTGAACGGGGTACTCACCAGCGGCTTGAGACGACAAGGAGGCCGCCGTGACCGATCCGTCGCTGACCCAATCGCCGCGGCGCCTTCCCCGCCACACCCGTATCGCGATCGTCGGCAGCGGCTTCTCCGGGCTGGGCGCGGCGGTCAAGTTGGATCAGGCGGGCCATCGCGACTTCGTCGTCCTCGAACGCGGCAACGACGTGGGCGGTACCTGGCGCGACAATTCCTACCCCGGCGCGGCCTGCGACGTGCCGTCGCATCTGTACTCGTACTCCTTTGCCCTGAATCCGAATTGGACCCGCTCGTTTTCTCGCCAGTCCGAGATCGAGGACTACATCCGCGACGTCGCCAAGCAGGCCGGTGTCCTAGACCGGCACTTCTTCAATTGCGACGTCACCAGGGCCGCGTGGCAGGAGGAGCGGGGCCACTGGGAGATATCGACGACCGAGGGAACACTGACCGCCGACGTGCTGGTCGGCGGGTTCGGTGCGCTGGCCGAACCGTCGCTTCCCGACATCCCCGGCATCGACGGTTACGGAGGCGAGATGTTCCACTCGGCGCAGTGGAACCACAACGCCGACCTGACCAGCAAGCGCGTCGCGGTGATCGGCACGGGCGCCTCCGGCATCCAGATCGTGCCGGCCATCGCCGATATCGCCGCGCACATCGACGTCTACCAGCGCACGGCGCCGTGGCTACTGCCGCGCTTCGACCGCCCCTTCACCCGAGCAGAACGGTGGGTCTTTCGCAACATCCCCGGCGTGCTGTGGCTGGCCCGCGCCGGCATCTATGCCGCCCGCGAAACGCAGGTGCTCGGGCTCGCGAAAAACCCGCGCCTGATGAAACTGTTCGAGCTGATTTCCCGCACAAAGATCCGCACTGAGATCAAGGATCCCGCGCTGCGGCGCAAGGTCACGCCGAACTTCCGCATCGGGTGTAAGCGGATGCTCATCGCCAACGACTGGTATCCCACCCTCGACCGTGACGACGTCGATCTCGTCACCGAGGGCATTCGTGAAATCGAGGGCAACAGCATCATTACCGAGGACGGCGTCGCGCGGGAAGTCGACGCCATCGTCGTCGCGACAGGATTCCATGTCACCGACTCACCGATGTTCGACGTCATCTGCGGAAGCGACGGACGAAGTCTCAGCGAGACTTTCGCCGATAAGGGCATGCGCGCGTACAAGGGCACCGCGGTAGCCGGGTTTCCGAACTTATTCGTGCTGGTCGGCCCGAACACCGGGCTCGGCCACACCTCGATGGTCTACATGATCGAATCCCAACTGAACTACCTCGTCGACGCCATCGACACCATGACAACGCACGGCCTCGCACGCGTCGAAATCCGCCAAGACGTGCAGGACGCCTACAACGACGAGCTGCAGCGCAAGCTGGCCAACTCGGTATGGATGACGGGCGGGTGCGCGAGTTGGTATTTGGACGCCCACGGAAACAACACCACCTTGTGGCCGGACTTCACCTTCCGATTCCGTCAGCTCACCAAGCGCTTCGACACCGAGGCCTATGAGACATCCCCCCGAGTCGTCGCGGAGCACGCATGAGATCCGATGAGAGCAAGGTCGCTGTCGTCACCGGCGCCGGCTCCGGCATCGGCCGGGCGTTGGCCATCGAATTAGCGCGCCGCGGAAGGCGTCTGGCGATCTCCGATATCAACGAAGACGGCCTGTCGGAGACGGCGGAAACGATCGCCTCGACGAGCGCCAAGCCGCACTCGGAGCTGCTCGACGTCAGTGACCGCTACGACATGCGCACCTACGCGTCGTCGGTTGCCGAGCATTACGGAGTGATCCACGAGGTCTACAACAACGCCGGGGTCGCAGGCGGCGCCGTGCCGGTGATCGACTGCGAATACGAGACCTACGAGAAGATCTTCGCCATCAACCTCTGGGGAGTCATCAACGGCACCAAGGAGTTTCTGCCATATCTGATCGAGTCGGGCGATGGCCACGTCGTCAATATCTCGTCGTTGAACGGCCTGATGGCGCAGGCGTCCATGAGCGGCTACTGCACCAGCAAGTTCGCCGTCCGCGGATTCACCGAATCGCTTCGGGCCGAGATGCTCGCCGCCGGCTTCCCGGTGAAAGTCACCGTCGTGCACCCGGGCGGCATCGCCACGAACATCGCCACGTCGGCATTGACCGACGCCGAGCGAGAAGGACGTGAGATCACCGAGGCGCAGCGACAACGGGCCGAGGCCTACAACAAAAAGCTACTCAAGATGCCGCCCGACCGCGCTGCGCGCATCATCGTCGACGGGGTCGAGGCCAACAAGGGCCGAATCCTGGTCGGGAACGACGCGAAAGGCGTCGACCTGTTGGTCCGCCTCCTTCCGCGTGCACATCCGCGATTTGTGCGCTTCTGGGAGAAGCGCACGTTCGGCTCGGACTGAGCGAAATCGCTCGTCGAATCGACTCCGTGGTTGGTCTCGTCCGAGCCGCTTGAAGCCTTCATAACACGTTGCGTCAACCGGCATTTGGCGGTGGAGGACCGACCTTGGTCAAGGTCAGCTTGTTTGCGCCGCTGTAGGCAGAGCCAGTGCATATCCCGGGTTCGCGATAGGAACGAAGGCCGCGGTTGGTCGCCGCGTCCCAGGTGTAATTCATCGGCAAGCTGTGCGTAGAGCCGTTCTCACATGTGAGCGCGTTCGGCGTTTCGATTCCGAGGGCCATCCACCAACCAACCTGCCAGTAGGCGTTCCCGCTCCAGCCGGGATATTTCCGCTCGGTGTCGCCAGCACCGTACTCGGCGACGTGCACACACTGAGGGATGTCGTCCTGGCACGGGGTGATCACCCATGTGACCGTCCCCCACGGGTAGGCGGCATCGTAGGTACCGACTGCGTTTTGCGTAATGTCGTCCGTAGCGTTCGCCGGACCGGCCAACGTGGCTGCGGTGACGCCGCCCGCAAGGACGGACACCGCAATCGCCCCCCTGAGTCCCATTGGGCTCCTTCGGTTTGCTCCCTGTCATCGCAGTATGCCCAAAACAAGGAAACTTACCCGGCGGACAGGAAACTCTTGCTTGCCGGTAGCGGACTCTGGCCCTCGGAGTGGTTACGGGTGCGTCGTAGTTTGCGGAGTATTTCTTCCGTCACCTACATCGCCAAATCACCAGAAGGACCCATCATGAACGCTTCGCCCACCACTCGCATCAAGTACGCCGCAACGCTCGTCGGCGCACTCGGTATTCTCTTCCTCGCCCCTGCGACCGCACACGCCGTCGACAACGAGCCGACACCTGGCGGCGGCTGCACCTACACCGACGCCGACGGCTATCCCATCCCGATCGACGACGGCCAGGACGTCTTCGTCGACGGCAAGATCGTCAGCTGCCGCGGCGGCAAGATCGTGGTCACCACGGCGCCGAAGCGCAACGTGGTGCGCGCACCAGTGATCAAGGGCAACCTCCCCGTCCTCACTCAGCCCTGATCACAATCAGTCGGCCCGCCACCCTGGGGGGAGGGGGT
>NZ_LZMC01000065.1 GCF_001668615.1 Mycobacterium sp. 1274761.0 | reverse complement strand
TTGAAGTCGCTGATCGGGCTGCTGCGCCCCGAGCGCGGCAAGATCATCGTCGACGGCACCAACATCATCGAGTGCTCGGCCAAGGAGCTCTACGAGATCCGCACACTGTTCGGGGTGATGTTCCAGGACGGCGCCCTGTTCGGGTCGATGAGCCTGTATGACAACACCGCTTTCCCGTTGCGGGAGCACACGAAGAAAAAGGAAAGCGAAATCCGCAACATCGTCATGGAGAAGCTCGAGCTGGTCGGTCTGGCCGGTGATGAGAACAAGTTTCCTGGCGAAATCTCCGGCGGTATGCGCAAGCGTGCGGGTCTGGCCCGCTCGCTGGTGCTCGACCCGCAGATCATCCTCTGCGACGAGCCGGACTCGGGTCTGGACCCGGTGCGCACCGCCTATCTGAGCCAGTTGTTGATCGACATCAACGCCCAGATCGATTGCACGATCTTGATCGTGACGCACAACATCAACGTCGCCCGCACGGTGCCCGACAACATCGGCATGTTGTTCCGCAAGCATCTGGTGATGTTCGGTCCGCGTGAGGTCTTGTTGACCAGTGATGAGCCGGTGGTGCGGCA
>NZ_LZMC01000064.1 GCF_001668615.1 Mycobacterium sp. 1274761.0 | reverse complement strand
GGTATGAGCGCGCGCAGGCCGTCGCGGTTGTCGTTGAGGTGGCGGCGCATTGTCGAGACCGGCGACCTTGGCCTGCAGCCGGGCGACGGTGTCGTGTCGAACTGCCCGCCGCTCCAGGTCGGGGTCGGTGTTGTTCTCGAAGCACCCCTCGGGAGCGTGGGCGACGAGGTCCAGGGCGCTGCGGTACCGCTCGCGGGCCTGATCGGGGCGGCCTTCCCAGCCGTCGATATCGCCGCGTCGTTCGCGGACCAGCTCGAGGTTCACCAACACGGGACACGACTGTGCGGGGTCGGTCCGTGACAGCGCTTCAGAGAACCGCGCCTCGGCCTCATCGAGGCGCCCCTGCAGGACCGCGAGAGTGCCTGAAGCGAACGGCGCCCTCGCGGGTTCGATCACGTTCAGCACGTTCAGCACCGCGGTGTCGGTCTGCAGCGCACCCGTGTCGCCGTCGCGGAAATTCGCCGCGGCCGAATTTCCGGCTATCACAACCGAAATCATCTTGGCGGCGGCGATCAGCGCTATCAGAATCACCGGCGCCGAGAACGCCAGCAGCCGCCACCTCAACGACAACCGCGACGGCCTGCGCGCGCTCATACCGCCACGTCCCGTCTTGCCAGCCGAGTGCGCCGGACATCGCGGATGCTGGCGAACAGCTCGAACAGCAGCAGCACCGCAGCGACGAGCGTGAACAGCCAGTACAGCTCGGTGCGATCGGCAACCCCGGATGCCGTCGCGGCGGTGATCGACTTCTCACCGCCGGCTGCCGGGGCGGATTCAGTGATCGATCCGCCGTCGTCGCGATTGACATAGGGCACGCCCAACTGCTCGGCAATCCTGCGCAAGCCGGGCTGGTTCTGCGCTGCCCCGTAGCCGAAGACCGCGCCGCCGTCGATAAAGGGTGACCGGTCGAACTCGCCCTGCGGTGCGCGGGATCCCGGTGCGCCGGAACCGAAGTAGAACACCAGGCTCTGCGACTCCGGATACTGCTGACCGGCCGCGATCAACTGGTAGCGCAGCACGTTGGCGGCGGCCGCGGCGTTGACGTCCTCGTCGGTCTCGCCGGCCGGATAGGGTGCGATGCGCGCCACTACTGGCTTCAGGCTCCACGCGTCCTCGGACAACGGCCAGTCCAGCGAGGCGCGCGACGCGAACGAGATCATCGCAAACCGGGCCTTCGGGTATTGGTCGATCAACGCCTCGATGTCGTTGCGAATCCCCGACATTCGCGATTGCCGGTCGGCGAAATCCTCGATCGCGGAATCCGGCGACCGGTCGACGACGAAGATGACGTTGGTGTTCTGCGCCGATCGGGGCGCCGTGACACCGGCCCGCTCTTCGTGCTCGATCCCCGGCCGGGCCGCAGCGATGAGGATCAACAAAACGGCCAGTGTCAGCCCCGACCACCGCCACACGGTGGACCATCGCGCGCCAGCGGTGGCATGCAGACGCCGCATCGTGAGCAACCGCAACGCGATGACCGCGACAGCGACCACCGCCAGTGCGATCCATGGAACGACGGGCTGGAACGTCATCGCCGCAACACCACCAGCGACAGGCACAGCAGAACGGCCGCAACCGTGGCGACCGTCAGCGGTACGGCAGGCGCATCGCCGAACCAGCCGGTCGCGGTCTGCTCGGCGGGCGCCGACGCGGCAGGAGGCTTGCTCGCGATCGTGTTGAGATCATTGGTCAGCTGATCCTCGCGGTCCTCCAGCGAAAAGTACTGACCGCCGGAGGTTTTAGCGATCGACGGAAGTGCCCCTGCGGTGCGGCTCGACGGGTTGAGCACGTTGATCTGGATGCCTGCCTTTCCGGCCATGCTCGTGACCTGATCGGCGGTGAACAGCGATCGCCGCGTTTCCTCCGGAGCGCGCAGCTGCCCGGGGCCGAAGTAGATCAGCGAGCGACGGTGTGGGCTCTTCGCATCGAACGACGGGAATCCGGTAATGCACAACGCCAGCACGTCCTCGGCACTGGCCGCGTAGTCGATGTATGACACCGCAGGGACGAAGGTGGCGGTGGCATCATCATTTTGATCATCCTGCACCCGTGAGAGCCTGGCGAGGGCCCCGAGCTTGCCCGCCACGTACTGGTAGTCGCGGGTCATCGGGATCACGCGACGGTTGGTGGAGGTCAGACCAATGCGTTGCGTGCCATACGTTCTCGCCTGACCGGCGAAGTACGTGAGGAAGGTGCCCGTCGATGGTTCGGTCACCGGCTGACCGACGCACAGCATGATGTCCTGTGGGGCGTCGGAGGCCGCGTTCGACCACCACCATCCGCTCGGCCGGGCGCCGGCCACAGTCGCGGCGCCGAACAACACCGCGAGCAGAACCACGGCGACGAGCATCGAAAGCAGCCTTGCGCGGGCCATCCGGGCATACTCAGGCAGTCGCGTCAACCGCGACGAGTTCGCCAGCCGCCGCAGCTGACGCCGGGCCGCCTCCATGGGAAGCAGGAACGCCAGGGCTACGGCCGCTGCGAGGCAGACGATCCCGGCGAGTGCGACGGGCCACCACGTCAGGGCCACGTGCGGATCAACTCCTCGGCGGCGGAACCGGCCTGGCTGATCTCGACCGGTGATGCGGTGTTGAACCGGGCGTCGTTGAGCGCAGAGAACAGCGGCGCCGCCTCCGCCAACTCGCTGCACCTGATTTCCCCGACGTGCATGTACTGCGCGGGCACGCCGGTCGCCTGGTGCAGGAAGGCGCGCAGCGTCCTGCTCATCTGATGGCTGGCCTCGGCGGGTGTCAGTTCACCGGCACGATACCGGTTATCGATCGCCCGGATGGCGCGAGAGAACTTGCGCCGCAGCAACTTCGCGTGCAGAGATCGGATCCAGGGAATCGTCCGCAGCTGGGACGTCGGAAGTGTCCAGACGATCACCCCGACACACCAGGCGCTTACCGCGGCGAGCAGAGCCAGCCCGCACCACAGCCACCACGGCGAATACGGCATCGGCCCGATGATGAACCGCAGCACGTCATCCGGCACGGGTCGCCACCCCCGCACGTGAAGAGGCCGAGAAGACCTGGGTCATCTCGATGAGTCGGGAGCGGATCTGCCGGCTGCCACCGATGGTGGTGTTCGGGACCGCATGCGCGGTCATGAACTCCTTGAGTTCGCGCCGCCGCTGTTGTTCGGCACGCCGATAGGCCGTGACGATGCGCGGGCTCAAGTTGGCACCGCCCAGGACGAAACGGCCAGTCGCAACGTCGAATCCGTCGCCGACGGCGTCCGGTGTGCCGATCGCGGGCGCGTCGGCAACCATCGCCCACATGACGTCGTGACGGCCCGCGAGCCGGCGCACCACGTCGGCGAGACGATCGTCCACGTCGGGTTCGTCGGATACGACGACGATGAGCATCGAGTGGCGATAATGGGTGGCCACGTACTCCAGCTGGCAGCAGATATCGCTGGGTCCGGGCTTGGCCAGGACATGGCCGTAGAACCGGTGCAGCATGGACTCGATGTGGGTTTCGCCGCGACCCTGCCGGATGTTCACACTGCCGCGGCCGTCGCCGTACACCATGCCGATCTGATCGGCCCGGCCTAGTGTGATCAGACCGAACGCGCCCAGAATATTCGCGGCCACATCGATTTTCGCTTCGCCGCTCGGCGCCTGTGCGGTCATGTTGCGGCCGGCGTCGGCGACGAGAAGGATCTTGTGGTGCTTCTCGTCGACGAAGCGTTTGATCAATACGTTGCCCGAGCGCGCCGATGCCTTCCAGTCGATGTCGCGGACGTCGTCACCCCGCACGTAGGGGCGCAGGTCGTCGAATTCCAGACTCCGACTGTGCAGCAACGCATAACGGCCGCCTTCGAGGAGGCCGCGAGTATCGGTTCCGAAATGCGACCTCGCCCTGTTGAGATGCTTGCCCACCGTTGACCTCTACGGCACCCGAACCGCTTGCAGCACAGCGTCGATGATGACCTCGGGGGTCACCCCGTTGCTCGCCGCCTCAAAGCCGAGGATCAGCCGGTGTCGCAGGACCCGGTGTGCCAGCGCGGCGACGTCGTCGGGAATGACGTGGGCGCGACCCGACAACAAAGCAAGCGCGCGAGCGGATTTCACGAACGTGATGGTCGCCCGCGGGCTGGCGCCGTACTCGACGAGCCGGGCGAGCTGGCGGGGCAGGACCTCGTCGGGTGCGCGGGTCACGGCGACGAGCTCGCTGGCGTAACGGCGCAGCGCGCGATCCATGTAGACGTGTCGCACGATGGCCTGCAGCCGGCGCACGTCGTCAAGGTCGACGACGGGGCGGGTGCGGTGGTCCTTGTCGTAGAGCCCGGCGTCCATCCGGTCCATCACCTCGACCTCTTCGTCAGCTGACGGATAGGACAGGACGTCCTTGAGCATGAAGCGGTCGGTCTGCGCCTCCGACAGCGGATAGGTGCCCTCCTGGTCGACGGGATTCTGGGTGGCGATGACCAGAAACGGCTCGGGGATCGGATAGACGGTGCCCGCGATGGTGGTTTGGCGCTCCTCCATCGCTTCGAGCATCGCGCTCTGGGTCTTGGCGCTCGAGCGGTTGATCTCGTCGAGCAGCACGATGTTGGTGTGTACGGGCCCGAGCTGGGTGACGAAGCTGTTGGTCGCCGCCTCGTATACCTGCGTGCCGATGATGTCGCTGGGCAGCAGGTCTGGTGTGCACTGAATGCGTTGGAAGCCGCCGTGGATCGATTCGGCGATGACGCGTGCCGCCGTCGTCTTGGCCAGGCCGGGCACGCTTTCGATCAGGATGTGACCCCCGGCGAGCAGTCCGATCAGCAGCGACTCGCGCAGGTTCTGCTGGCCGACCACCTTCGCCGAGAAGGCGTCGCCGACGGCGCCGACGATGCGCTGCGCCTCGGCGATGTCGCGCGGGTCGAGCTTGGTTGATGCTGCGGTCATTGCTGCCTTTCGCGGTGAGAACGGTGTTGGGTACCCGGGGTCGCAGGTCGGCACACCCGCCCGCTGATTACCAGGCCCCGGCTGTGGGTAGTAACCGGCCATGACCTCACCAAAGGCGCTGTACGAGCGTTGGATCACCGAGCTGTGGGCGGCGGGCAAGCCCGTCGCGGCTGAGATAGTCACCGATGATTTCGTCGGGCACTGGCCCAACCGTGAGGTCCGCGGCCCGCAGCAGTTGCAGGAGATCATTGCCGAGACGCGGAACATGCTGTCGGACTTGACCTTTGACATCGAGCTGGGACCGTTCGTGGACGGCGACATGGTGTTCGGCCGGTGGAAGGGCGCGGGCCGGTCTGCAGAGGGCCCGATGTCCTTCACCGGCAACGACATCCTGCGGCTGCGCGGTGACCGCTTCGCCGAATACTGGACCGGAACCTCAACCGGTTAGCTCGTCAGGATAGAAAGCGCGCGACATAGGCGGCGAAGGGGTCCCGCAGGGCGCGCTCGTGCAGGCCGAACATCTCGGGTGAGGTCGCTACGGTGCCGAGCCGGCCCCTCTGATGAGCGGCCAGGTACTCGGCGACCGCAGCGCGGGCGTCGCCGTCGAGCACCTCCCCGGCCTTGTCGTACACCGCGGAGACGACGGCCTGCTCGTCGGACATGAACTCGTCAAAGCGCACGTCGATCGACCGCTGCGACGGAATGGTGTCGCGGTCGCGGACCAGCGCGCCGAGCATTACCGCCAAGCGCTCGACCCAGGTCACCGCGATCTCGTTGACCGGCACCGGTTCGCAGTACATGCGTGCGGTGTAGGTGATCATCGCCAGCATCGACAGCGCGACGGGTGCGGGGTCACGGTGGGTGAAAATCACGAAGACGCCGGGGAACACGCGGTCTAGCACCGGCAGCTGTTCCAGATGTTGCGGCGATTTGAGCAGCCAGCGCCTGCCGCCGCGCAGGAACTGCATCGCCCTGAGCTGAGTCTCGAGGTATTCGTAATGAGGAGTCTGGTCGTGCGCCATGTAGTAGTCGCGCCAGCGCGGGACATGCGCCAGGGTCTCGAAGAGCATCGTCGAGAAGTCGTTGGCCAGCAGCTGGATTTCCTCGTGAACATGGTCGGCCGTCATCTCATGCATGAGCGGGAAGTGCGGCATCACGATGTTCATCACACCCACGGCGACATCCATCCGCGTGCGTCGCGGGTCGGGCTCGATCCCAGCCTCCGACGGCAGCGGGAACGGCTCGTTGCTCTCCCAGTACGGCATGGTGCGAAACGTCGGCGGCGCGGCGAGCAGGTTGTGCAGATGCGTGGTGCCGGTTCGCGGCAGGCCCGCGATCACGATCGGGGGTTGGAGTTCGATGTCGTGGATCTCGGGGTGGCGCGCCAAAAGATCGGTGAGCAGCAGTCGGTTCTTCAACCATTGCAGTATCTGCGCGTGGTGATTGACTATACCGACGGGCTGCATGCCCGTAATCTCCTGTAGTGCAGTCAGATACACGTTCAGTCGCTCGCGGTAGTCGTCGGGTCCGAAATCATCCAGTCCCGTTTCGGCGACGGCTTTCGCATGCAGCACGTCCGCGTCGAGAGGGCATTCCGGCGCCATCATCGCCATCATGTCGCGGATCTGTTGCGCCTCGGGGCTAAAGCATGGCTCGGCGAGATCGTCGAGGTAGACGACTTTCCCGGACATCCACGGCCCTCCTCACGTCGGTTCGACTTATGTTACTCTGAGTTTCGTAATGACAACAGACCTCGGCCGGCCTCGCGATCCGCGCATCGACAACTCGGTGCTGCAGGCGACCGTCGAGCTGTTGGGCACTTCCGGCTATGCCGATCTGTCGGTCGACGCCATCGCGCGACGGGCGGGTACCAGCAAGCCCGCGATTTACCGTCGCTGGGCCAGCAAGGCGCATCTCGTCCACGAGGCGGTGTTCCCTATCTCCGAGACGACGGAGCTGGTGGCCACCGGGTCGTTGGACGGCGACGTCCGAGAAATGGTGCGACGCACTGCCAGCGTGCTGACCACCGCCGCGGCGCGGGCGGCGATGCCGGGGCTGCTGGCGGAGATGGCCACGGATCCGACGCTGCATGCGAAGCTACTCAGCCGCTTCGGCGACGTAACCGCAGAAGGCATGACCGCCTGGCTCGGGGACGCGGTGGATCGTGGCGCCGTCCGGCCGGGGGTGACGGCCGCCGATCTGGTTGAGGCGATCGCCGGCATGACGCTGATGGCCATCATCACGCGCAATCAGGAACTCGACGACGGCTGGGTGGAGCGCACGGCCGCCCTGATCATGAAGGGAATCAGCGCATGACCATCCACGAGTCCACGAAGGCGTGGCGGGAATTGCTGGAAACGCTTGGCGGCCTTGATGCATCCTTTCTGGAAGGCGACCGCGCCGTCGCCGACGACCGGCACATCGCCGACGGTTACCGGATGCTCGCGACGACGTTGGGCGTCGCGTTCGACACCTACCTCTTTCCCGATCCGAGCCGTCCGCGCTGGATCGAGGTCAACTCACCGTCGCGTCAGGACCGCCGATGGGGCGGCGACAACACCGACGCGTATTACTTCATGTGTCCGGTCGACCCGAAGCGGCGCTACCGCATCAGCGGCAACAAGGGCGACAGCGTTTACTTCTCCGTGACCGCCTACAACGAGCCCTCACCGGGCGCCTGGTCGGATCGCATCGTGGCGCTCATTCGCGACGACGAGCTCGACAGCTCCGGGGCCTTGGACGCCGACGGGAACTTCTCGTTCGACTTGGGTCCGACGCCCGACGCGGCCGTGTTGATGACCCGTGACTACCAGGCCGATCCGGCCACCGGCCGCCCGGTGAGCTGGCAGATCGAGGCGCTCGAGGAACCCGATCCGTTTCGCCACAGCGACACAGGGACCGCGGCCGCGCTACGGGCGAGCGCGGCCTGGATGCGGACCATGTTCGCGATCGTGCCCCTTGCCGTCGGCGCGCGGGTTGACGACGCGCACACGCTCGGCCATGAGATTGCCCAGGCCGCAAACGAATTCGCCGATCCGTATCAGGTGCCCGATGCGAACTTCGGTTGGTCGGCACGCGACGCGTGCTACGCCTACGGCAGTTTCGTGCTCGACGAAGACGAGGCACTCGTTATCACCCACCGGCCGCCGACGTGCCGCTTCTGGAATCTGGTGGTGTGGAACCAGTTCATGGCCACACCCGGCGTCCGCGACGCGCGCAGCTCGGTCAACGGTCACACCGCAGTGCCGAACGCCGACGGCTCCGTGACGATCGTGCTATCGCGTGGGACGACGACGCATCCGAATTCGCTTACCACACTGGACTATCCGCGCGGCAATCTCGCCTTCCGCTGGTTCCTCGTCGACGAGGTTCCCGCACGACCGGAGGTACAGCTGATCAAGCTGACCGACGCGCCGACCAGCGTCACCTAGCCGTACGCCAGCGCTAGCGTCACCGCCACCGACCACACCAGCATCGTCAGCCCAGTGTCCCGCAGCACGGGGATCAGCGCCGTCCCAACCGCGCCCCCGTTGATGGGCCGCGCCGCCCGCACGGCCAACGGCGCCGCGATCAGCCCGACCGCACACCACGGGGTGGCGAGCATCAGCAGCAGCGTGACGACCAGCGCCACCACCAGCAGCGCCGAATACAGCAGCCGGGTGAGGTGGTCGCCGAGCCGCACGGCCAGCGTGATCTTGTCGGCCTGCTTGTCGGTCGGGATGTCGCGCAGATTGTTGGCTACCAGCACCGCCGACGACAGCGACCCGGTGGCCACCGCCAAGGCCAGGCCTACCCAGTCGACCCGAAGCGCCTGCGTGTACTGCGTGCCGAGGACCGCGACCAGCCCGAAGAACACAAACACCGCGACCTCACCGAGCCCCAGGTACCCGTACGGCTTCTTGCCGCCGGTATAGAGCCACGCCCCCGCGATGCACACCCCGCCGACGGCGATCAGCCACGGCGCGCTCACGATGGCCAGCGCCAGCCCGGAGGCCCCGGCGACTCCAAAGCTCACCAGTGCGGCGGTCAGCACCGAACGTGGTGTGGCCAAGCGGGATCCGACCAGACGCAGAGGTCCGGCACGCACGTCGTCGGTGCCGCGGACGCCGTCGGAGTAGTCGTTGGCGTAGTTGACGCCGATGATCATCGCGACGGCGACCGCCAGCGCGAGCAATGCCTTCCACCACACTGCGGCATCAAGCCACGCCGCGGCGCCAGTTCCGGCGATGACAGGAGCGATGGCGTTGGGCAGGGTGCGCGGGCGGGCGCCCTCCACCCACTGCGCGACAGTTGCCACGGACGACATCGTGTCATGGCCGCCCCGCAGAAGCGCGCAGTGACGACAGACACATTGTCTCCGGTCGACTCGCGGCCGAAGACTGATAACCATGGAAGACCGACTCAGCAAGGGCGAGATTCGCAAGGACGCCCTCCAGGAGACCATCCAGTCTGTCGCGACGACGGTCGGCGAGGTGGCGGGGATCATCAGCACGGCCGTGAGGGACATGGTCGGCGCATTCGGCGGCCTGGCCACCGACATCTTCGAGATTCGGGAAGGGGTTCGCCGCGCGCAGGAGCGCACCGACGACACAATGGAGTGATGCTCGGGGTCATCGGCGGCAGCGGTTTCTACTCGTTTTTCGGGCCGGACGCGCGAAGCGTCAATCTGGACACGCCGTATGGCGAACCGAGCGCACCGATCACCGTGGGCACGGTCGGTGACCATGAAGTGGCATTTTTGCCGCGCCACGGTGTCAGCCACGAGTTCTCCCCGCACACGGTGCCGTATCGGGCCAACATGTGGGCGCTGCGCGCACTGGGGGTGCGGCGGATCTTCGGGCCGTGCGCGGTGGGCAGCCTGACGCCCGACCTGGGTCCCGGCGCGATGGTGGTGCCCGACCAGCTCGTCGACCGCACGAGAGGGCGCGCGGACACGTATTTCGATTCGGGCGGCATCCATGTCGAGTTCGCCGATCCGTACTGTCCGACGCTGCGAGCGGCGGTCGCCGAGCTGCCCGGGGTCGTCGACGGCGGGACAATGGTGGTGGTCCAGGGGCCGCGATTTTCGACGCGTGCCGAGAGCCAGTGGTTCGCAAGCCTTGGGTTCACCTTGGTGAACATGACCGGCTATCCCGAGGCGGTACTCGCACGCGAACTCGAGATCTGTTATGCCGCAATCGCTTTGGTGACTGATGTAGACGCCGGGGTCTCGGTCGGAGAAGGGGTGCGCGCCGTCGACGTCTTCGCCGAGTTCGAGCGAAACCTGGTGCCGTTTCGGAAATTGGTGCATGAGGCCATAGAAAACGCGGCCAACGTGGCCAAGGAACGGCAGTGCACGCATTGCCTCGCGCACGAGGGTGTGAAATTGCCCTTCGAACTGCCATGAGGGTGCTGCTGACGGGCGCTGCCGGTTTCATCGGGTCACGGGTGGCAGCCGCGCTCGCCGAGGCGGGCCACGACGTCGTCGGCATTGACGCGATGCTTGCGGCGGCACACGGTGTCAACGCCGAGCCGCCAGAGGGAGTGCAGCGGGTGGACGTGCGCGACGCGGCGACTGTGGCGTCGCTGCTCGACGGCATCGACGTGGTGTGCCACCAGGCGGCGGTGGTGGGTGCTGGGGTGGACGCGGCAGACGCGCCGTCCTATGGCAGCCACAACGATTTCGGCACAGCGGTCCTGTTGGCGGAGATGTTCGCCAGCGGTTGTCAGCGGCTGGTGCTGGCGTCGTCGATGGTGGTGTACGGCCAGGGCAGGTACCGATGCGCCGGGCACGGCATCGTCGACCCATTGCCACGTACGCGGGCGGATCTGGATGCAGGCGTCTTCGAGCACCACTGTCCGATCGGGGCAGAAGAGTTGCAGTGGCAGTTGGTCGACGAGGATGCGCCGTTGCGGCCGCGCAGCCTGTATGCGGCGAGCAAGCTGGCGCAGGAGAACTACGCGCTGGCGTGGGCCGAGGCGACCGGGGGTTCGGTGGTCGCGCTGCGTTATCACAACGTGTACGGGCCGAACATGCCGCGAGACACTCCGTATTCAGGGGTGGCGGCGATCTTCCGCTCACAGCTTGAAGCGGGCGATGTGCCAAGGGTTTTCGAAGACGGTGGGCAGATGCGCGACTTCGTTCACGTCGACGATGTCGCCGCCGCGAATGTGGCGTCGGTGGAAGCGGATCTCACGGGCTTCCACGCCGCCAACGTGTGTTCGGGCAAACCGATTTCGATCCTCGAGGTGGCGACCGAGTTGTGCGAGGCGCGCGGGGAGGCGCCGCCGGTGGTGACGGGCCAGTACCGTAGCGGCGACGTCCGGCACATTGTGGCCAGCCCTGCGCGTGCCGCGGAGTTGCTGGGCTTTCACGCTGTCGTAGACCCGCGCGATGGTCTGCGGGAGTTCGCCTACGCGCCGCTGCGGGGTTAACCAGCGCGCCTTTAGAAGTTTGCGCGTAATGGATGGCCGCGGATGTTGCGGCGTGTTAACGTTTGCTCGTCTGGGCCGTTCGTGACCAGCAGCATCAATCAGGTCGGGGTTACGGAGGGGCTCATGTCTGGAAAGCACCGCAAGCGTTCGGGGGTCGCATCGACCGTCGCGAAGCGCGGCAGTACCGGTTTCGCAGCCGCGGCGATCAGTGCCACCGGCTTGTCGACCGCCGTCATGACGGGCACAACCGCCGCGGTCGCGCCGGACGTGCAACTGATGGCACTGGTGTCGGCCGCCAATTCGACGTCGCAGTTCTTCGCCGGCTCGTCGTATTACGGGACGGACTGGACCCAGGTCTACGGCCAGCAGCAGGTGGTGCCGTTCCTGTTAGGTCCGCAAGGGATCGCGAATGCGATCGCTTCGCACAGGACTGACCCGACGAAGACCGGTGTCACCGCTTCCGGCTGGGGCGCCGGGCAAGCCGGGACCGCACTGAGCGAGTTAAGCCAAGCTGATCGCGACCACATTGGCCTGGTCATCCTTGATAACAACACAAACCGGGCCGGCGGAGGCTTCTGGACTACTTATTACCCCTTCGCGCCTCTGCTTCTCACGACGGCGGATCCCACGCCAAGCGACCTTGCAGTAGGCGGACCCGTCTTGGATGTCGCCTATGAATACAACATCAACTCCGATGCCCCCGTCGATCCGCTCAATCCTTTCGCCCTGGGCAACAGCCTGGCGGCCTACGCATTCGATTACGGAGCAGAATCCAGGGCGCTGGACATCACACAGAAAAATCCGGGCGATCCGGTAGTGCTCCACCAGACGGACGGCACGCCCGTGACTCTGGAACCCGGTAGGCACTACATCGTCAAGGATGGCCAGATTGTCAACTACGAAGTCGACGATCAAGGCAAGCCTGTCCTCGACCAGAATGGAAATCGCATACCTGGACAGCCAGTCGGCGGCACCACGACCTTTGTGACCGTGGAGGAGGACAACCTGCCTCTGACCCGGCCACTGCGTCTCATCCCGGGCGGCGACATCATCGCCGACGCAATTGATCCGACAATGACCGACTTGGTGAATGCGGGATATAACGACGGGCTTGGAGTCGAGGGTCACGAAGCAATTCCGGCGAACCCAAGGATCGAACGGCCGATGAAGCCCTTCTCCTCACTGTCGGCTTTGAACGCCGGAGACCTGGCGCAGGACGCTCAGGACGGAGTGGGCGACGGGACCGCGACGGCGGTTCAGGACATCACCGACCCGACCAGGCTCGTCACCAAGCCTCTCGGAGAGATCGGCAAATTGCCTGGGCTTTCTTCGTTGACGAATTCGGTTTCGGCGGTGAACCCGGCAAACGCGCCAGCACCGAACAACAACAACGTCAACCGGCTCTCCCCTGGCAACACGACCGGTGGCGGTTCGTCATCGACTTCCACCGCTCAGCCCAAGCCGTTGAAGAAAATCTCCGATGACTTCAACTCTTCACTGAAGAAGTTCGCGGAGGCCGTCCACCCGAAGCCAGCGGTAAAGCCAGCGTCGAAGACCAACACCAACGACAACGACACGAAGTAGACAGCGGCGGATTCTCGCCGCGGCGCTTATCGTCACGCTGGTGGCTTCCGCACTGATCGTCGCGATCCGGACGCAGCAGCGACGGCTGATCTACTTTCCGTCGCCCGGCCCGGTGCCTTCGGCGGCGAGCGTCCTGCCTGGCGCTCGAGACATCGTGCTCGACACCGAGGATGGAAAGCGCTTGGGCGCTTGGTATTTGCCGACCGCCGAAGCCGTGCCAGGGCCCGCCGTCGTCGTGTTCAACGGCAACGGCGGAGACCGGTCAGGGCGGGCGATGCTCGCCAGCGGCCTGGCCCGGCTCGGCCTGTCGGTCCTGTTGTTCGATTACCGCGGCTACGGCGGCAACCCCGGCGCCCCGTCGGAGGAAGGGCTGGCGCTCGACGCGAAGGCCGCGCAGGCCTGGCTCGCGAAACAGTCCGAGGTCGACCCCCGCCGCATCGTCTACTTCGGCGAATCGCTCGGCGCTGCCGTCGCCATCGGCCTGTCTCAGGAGCGCCCCCCGGCCGCACTGATCCTCCGTTCGCCGTTCACCTCGCTGGCCGACGTCGGCAAGGTGCATTACCCGTGGCTGCCGGTCGGGTGGCTGCTCATCGACCGCTTCGCGTCCATCGATCGGATCGGGTGGGTGACCGCACCCGTCATGGTGATCGCCGGCGATCGCGATGACGTCGTGCCCGAGTCATTGAGCCGAAAGCTCTACGGCGTGGCGCCCGACCCGAAGCGCTACCTATTGGTGCCTGGAACCGGCCACAACGATCCGGAGTTGGTCGACGGCCCAGGCATGCTCGCCGAAGTCGGCGACTTCCTGTCAGAGGTGGGCGTGCGGTAGCGATACTGGACAGGTGAAGCCCGCGATTTGTGACCAGTTCGGCATCGACTTCCCCCTCTTCGCCTTCAGCCATTGCCGCGACGTGGTCGCAGCCGTCACCAACGCCGGTGGATTCGGGGTGCTCGGTGGGACTGCGTTCACGCCCGAACAACTCGACCAGGAATTGTCGTGGATCGACGAGCAAGTGGGCGACAAGTCCTACGGCCTCGACCTGATCGTGCCCGCCACTTACGAAGGCAAGGGCGAGAAGCTCTCGTCGGCGGACCTCGCCGGCCGCATTCCTGACGACTACCGGACCTTCATCGCCGACCTGCTGGCCGCACACGACATCGAGTTGGATCCCAAACCGTTCACCGGCGGAGCGTCGTTGTCGGGCAACACCGGCCGCGAACTGCTCGAGGTGGCGATGAGCCACCCCATCAAGTTGATCGCCAACGCCCTGGGCGTACCGCCGGACTACATGATCGACGCCGGCAAGGAACGCGGCATCCCCGTCGCGGCTTTGGTCGGAGCTAAGGAGCACGCGGTCAAACAGGTCGCGGCCGGTGTGGATCTTATTGTGGCGCAAGGCACTGAGGCTGGTGGCCATTGCGGCGAGGTGACGACGATGGTGCTGGTTCCCGAAGTGATCGAAGCCATCGATGCGGCAGTTCCTGTGCTGGCTGCCGGCGGCATCGTCACCGGACGCCAAATGGCCGCAGCCGTTGCCATGGGCGCCGACGGCGCCTGGACCGGATCGGTGTGGCTCACCACCGAAGAAGCCGAAACCGCGCCGCACACCGTGCAGAAGTTCTTGGCGGCCACATCACGTGACACCATCCGCTCCACGGGACGCACTGGAAAGCCTGCCCGGCAGCTCGTTTCCGATTGGACGAACGCATGGCAGCCGACTCCCGGTGGGCACAAGACGCTACCGCTGCCGCTGCAGTCGATGCTCAGCGAGCCGGTGGTTCGCCGCGTCGATATCCTTGCCGCACAGGGCCATCCGGGCGCACAGGCGTTGGCGACCTACTTCGTCGGCCAGGGCGTCGGTCTGATGAACAAAGTCAAACCTGCCCGTGAAGTCGTCCGTGAATTCATCGAGGACTATCTGGCCGCGACCGAGCGGCTGAGCAACTCGCTTCCGGACTGACCTCAATCGAATGTGATGCGCACCGAGATGGGATCGCTCTGCAGGGCGCGCATGCCGATGGCGGTGGCTGACTGACTGAGTTTGCTCCGGCCGCCGAAACTTCGGGCCCTGGCGACCACGTCATCATCAGGGGCGAATGCCGCTGTGCCGCTGCGCCATTGATTGTTGACGCGGACCCGCACCTTCGGGTTGGCGGCAATGTTGTGCGCCCACCCGGCACGCTTGCCGTGCTGAGAGATCACCCAGACGCCGGTGTCGTCGGCCCGGCCCGTCAGCGGCACTCGGCGCGGCTGACCGGTCTTGGCACCCGTGGTCTCCAACTCGACCACTGATGCCGCGCGGATACCGATTCTGTCGAGTGCGGCGACCAACGGGTTGACGATCGTGCGGCCGACCTGCCGCTCGAATTTGAACTTGCGCAGCGCCTTGCGGGAATCGACAGCGGCCATCATTCGGCTCCTCCATTAGGATTAGGTTAACGACGATAATAGAATGATTACTCTAGTACAAGACCGCTTGCCCAGGGCCGCTCGAACTCTTCAAATCTCTTCTGTCACTTTGGTTTCGGTAGTCACATTCGCAGTCGGGTTTGTCGGTAGATCGAACTAGTGTTCGATATATGGGTTCGACCCGCGAGGACATCGAGGCGGCGTATGCCACCCTCGACGCCGCCCTGGCGGCGGTGGCCGCGCTGTCCTACGACGCGCTGACGGTGACGGAGAAGAAGAACCTGCTGGTGCGCCTCGAGAGCCATCGCCGCCGGACGCCTTCTGCCCAGCACCCGTTGATCAACCAGCTGGCCGCCGAAGGCGCCTCTAACGTGTTGGGCGCCACCTGCCTGGTCGACGCCTTGGCCACAGCGTTGCGGATCAGCCGGGCCGAGGCCAAACGCCGCATCGCCGAAGCCGACGACCTGGGTCCGCGTACCGCCCTGTCGGGTGAACCGCTGCCGCCGCGGCTGCCCGCCACCGCGGCGAGCCAAGCGCAGGGCACCATCGGCGCCGACCACATCAACACCATCCGCACGTTCTTCCACAAGCTGCCCAACGCCGTGGACTACGCGACCCGCGAACAGGCCGAGATCCAGTTGGCCACGCTCGCTGCCGGGCTGGGACCCGCCCAACTCGACAAGGCCGCCGCCCGGCTGGCCCACCTCCTCGATCAGGACGGCCCCGCCCCGACCGACGCCGACCGGGCGCGCAAGGCCTACTTCACCGTCAGCGAACCGGGCCCCGACGGCATGAGCGAGGTCCGGGGACGTTTCGACGCCGAAGCGCGCACCTACTGGGAAGCCGTACAAGCCAAACTGGCCGCACCCGGCATGTGTAACCCCGACGACAATCAACCCGCCGTCGATGAGCCACCCACCGACGCGGCCAAACACCGAGATGCCCGCTCCCAGCGCCAACGCAACCATGACGCGTTCAAGGCGATGGCCCGCTCGCTGCTGGCTTCGGGGCAGCTGGGCCAGCACAACGGGTTACCGGTGTCGGTGATCGTGTCCACCACATTGAAAGAGCTCGAAGCCGGTGCCGGGCACGCTGTCACCGGCGGGGGCAGCGTGCTGCCGATGTCTGATCTCATCCGGATGGCCAGCCACGCCTACCACTACCTGGTCATCTTCGACGACTACACCCGCATCCCGCTTTACCTCGGCCGCACAAGGCGCTGCGCCTCACCCGGCCAACGCATCGTGCTGCATTCCCGCGACCGCGGCTGCACCTTCCCCGGCTGCACCGCACCGGGTTACCGCTGCCAGGCCCACCACGGCAAGAAGCCCTGGGCACGCGGCGGCAACACCAACGTCGACGAAGAGGTGCTGGCCTGCAAACCCCACAACCTGCTGGTCGAAAAAGGCGGCTGGACAACACGAATACGCCACGACGGCAAAGTCGAATGGATCCCCCCACCCCACCTCGACACCGGCCAACACCGCATCAACAACTACCACCACCCCGAGAACTACCTACTACCACCGGACGACGAGGAGTAGTTCTGTGGTGTCCGAGCAGCAGCTGGCCTAGCGTCGACAGCTATGGCCGACGCTGTCACGGTGGTGCTGCCCTGCCTCAACGAAGCCACCTCACTGCCGGGCGTGCTTACCGCCGTGCCATCCGGGTACAGGGCGCTGGTGGTCGACAACAACAGCACTGACGGCACCGCCGATGTAGCGCGCCGGCACGGAGCCGACGTCGTCACCGAACACCGACCCGGCTACGGGTCAGCCGTGCATGCCGGGATCGAGGCAGCGACTACTCCCATCGTCGCGGTCGTCGACGCCGACGGGTCGCTCGATCCCGCGCAACTGCCCGTCCTGGTCGACGAACTCGACCGCGGCGCCGACATGGCCATCGGTCGCCGGCGCCCGGTGCCAGGGCTGCACTGGCCGTGGCATGCGCGGCTCGGCACGGCGCTCGTGTGCTGGCGGCTGCGCACCCGCTACGGGCTGCCGGTGCACGACATCGCGCCTATGCGCGTCGCCCGACGCGAACCCTTGCTTGCGCTCGGCATCACCGACCGCCGTACCGGCTACCCGGTCGAACTCATGGTTCGCGCGGCACAGGCCGGTTGGAAGGTCGTCGAGCGCGACGTCCCCTACGGTCCGCGCACCGGCGGCAAGTCGAAGGTCAGCGGCTCGCTTCGCGGGAGTATCCACGCGGGACTGGACTTCTGGCGGGCGATCTCGTGATACCAGTGACGATGGTCGTCATCGCCAAAGCACCCGTCCCGGGTTTCGCGAAGACGCGACTGGCCGCCGCGGTCGGTGACCAGGCTGCCGCCGACATCGCTGCGGCAATGCTCCTGGACACGCTCGACGCCGTGAAGGCGACCCCGGTGCAAGAGCGCGTGGTGGCGCTCACCGGCGACCTTGACCATGCCAGCCGCAGCGCTGAAATCCGTTCGCGGCTAACCGCTTTACGTGTCATAGAACAGCGCGGCGACGACTTCTCTGCCCGCCTGGCCAACGCCATCGTCGACGCCGCGACGATCGCCGGGCGTCGCCCCGTGCTATTGATCGCATCGGATACCCCTCAGGTAACCGCCGAGCTACTGACCGAGTGTGCACAGTCGCTGCTGTCGACAGACGTCGTGTTCGGCCTCGCTCGAGACGGCGGCTGGTGGGTGCTCGGGGTGACCGATCCGGCGATGGCCGACTGCCTGCACACCATCCCGACCTCACGCTCGTACACCGGCCCCACGACGCTAGAGGCGCTGCAGCGCAACGGATTAGCGGTGACATTGGTGGACGAACTGTCCGACGTCGATACCGCCGACGACGTGGAACTGGTACGGCCGGATTGTGCGCCGCACAGCAGCTTCGTCCGCGCGACCAGACAAGGACGGATCTGACATGATGGGCCATCTGTACGAGCGCGCTCTCGACGGTGAGGATTGCTGGATCCGCTACGACGACGGCGCGGTCCGTCAACTGCCGGTGCGAACATGGTTGGGCGGGCGGCACGCCGATCACGGCTTTGACAAAGCGGTCGTCGACCTCTGCGAAGGCCCGACAATCGACTTGGGTTGCGGTCCAGGGCGATTGGTGGCCGCTCTCATTCGTCGCGGCATACCGGCCCTGGGCGTCGACCAGTCGCCGACCGCCGTGGCGCTGGCTCATCGCAACGGAGCCCCCGCTCTTCGGCGAGACCTATTCGACGCCCTTCCGGCGACCGGACGTTGGCACACCGCCCTGCTGGCCGACGGCAACGTCGGGCTGGGCGGCGACCCCGGCCGCGTGCTGCGCCGAGCGGCCGAGCTGCTGCGTCCCGGTGGCCGCTGTATCGTCGAATTCGACACCGCGACAAAGGGTGTGCAATCCGGAATGGTTCGACTCGAGTCGGTTGGCACCGTGGGGCCGTGGTTCCGCTGGGCGGCAGTCGGCATCGATCACGCCGCCACGCTCGCCGAGGAAGCGGGCTTCATGTTGACCGACATCCACCGCATCGGTAGGCGCGTATTCGCTACTCTCGCGGCTTAGGCGCTCCACGCGTAGCCGTCAGCAACCGCATGGCGTAGCACACCGCGCTGGCCGCGAACATCGCTGCCGTCAACACTAACCAGCGGCCAAGGAACGGCTCCTGCGTCTGCCCGGTGGCGGCAAGGTAGGTGGGCGCGCCCTGCCGGATGATCCCCGGTAGGAACACCAGCAGCGTGAGTCCGGCCCCCAAAGCGGGCACCCGCACATAGTTCAGAACCGGCACCGACGGCCCACGTCTAGTCAGTGGAATCCGGCTGCCCGCCATCAGGATCCGGTCGGTCAGTGCGTAGACGGGGAACAGCACGAGGTCATGGGCGATGATTGCGGCCGCGAACCAAACCACGATCGACTGCCACCACGTGTGGGGGTTCCACAATGTGACCGGTCTGACAGTGGTCAGCACGTACCCGGCCAACGCGAAGCCCGCGATGAGCGTCAGCAGGTGCAGAGGGCTCGAGCCGTAGACCGCGCGGAATCGCTGCCAGACGCGACGCACGTCAGCTCGCCCTGAAATCGATTGACGACACCCATTTCGTGTTGTGTACGCCCGGCAGGCCGGGGACGATGATCCGCGCCGGATAGCCGTGATCGGGGGAGAGGTCCGCATCGTTGACACGAAGCGCCAGAAGGGCATCCGGGTGGCTGATCTGGTTCGCCTGCAGGGTGGCGCGATTGAACCCGCCGCGTCGTTCGACTGAACGCACGAAGGCCGACGCAGGGAGGGACACGCCGGCCAGCCGGGCGAGATCGCGCAACGGCACTCCGGTCCACGTCTCGGTCGTCGACCAGCCCTCGACACACGCGATCGGAAGGCGCGCGGTGTGCTGTGGCATGGCGCTCAATGCTTTCCGGTCGAGTGCCACCGGCGACGTCCCGCCGGTCAACGTGAGACGCCACCGATCGCCAGTAGCCTCCGGTGTGATACCGGCCGCCCGTGCCGTACGGTTCACCTGAAAGCCGGCTGGACCGTCGCCGCGCGTGCGGCCGCGGGGCAGCAGCAGCGCTGCTTTACGAGTGGCGCCGCCGAGGGTCTGGCCAGCGGTGATGACTGCGATGAGCAGCGCGCCGCCGCCAATCAGTGCAAGTGCGCCGCGGCGGCTCATCGTCGGGGCCGTCGGGTTTTCGGCAACCAGGCCGTCGGGCTCGTACGGTTCCGGGATGGTCTCGGATCGGTTCGTGCGCAATACATCCCGCATCCGCATGGACCGCAACCCTGACCACATCCGCGGAATCTTGATGGTGATGTGGACGAAAAAGCCGGCGATGAACACCCAAGCGCCGAAGTAGTGCGCGGTGTAAAAGCTGAACCCGAAGATATAGTCGTACTGGATGTTCAGTACGCCGGTGATGATTTCGAACAGAATGCCACCGACCAGCATGACGAGCGAAAGCCGTTCCAGCGCTTGTGCGACCGACCGTGCCGGTGGCCACTCGAACAATCTTGGGATGACCGACCACAGCTTGGCCAGCACGACGGGAATCAGGACCAGCCCGACACCGACGTGCAGTCCTTGGTTGAGCCGGTAGATCCATGCGGGTTCGGTCGGCCAATCGAAGGTCGGCAGTTTCAGCCATCCGACATCGGCGGGGATGGCCTGGCCGAACCGCGGCCCGTAGGCGATATAGGACAGCAGGCCGGTGAGGATCACGATCGGCAACGTCGTCAGCAACACCGAGCCCAACACCGACGTCAGCCAGAGGCCGCGCAACGGGCTACGCCAGCGCTGGATGCGCGCGGCCAGGCGCAAGTCCGCCATGACCCGATTATGCCGCCGTAGATGGTGCTTCATGCCGTCAACGGCGCAATGTCACCGCTCAGAAAGAAGTCTGCATGCTCACCAGTTCGTCAAGATGACGCTGTTCAGTACGATGGCACCAAGGACGTTGAGCCCCAACCAGAAGCGGTGCGACTGCGGCGGCAACAATGCCGGCGCCGCCGTCAGCCACATTGTGAACGGCAGCCAGATGCGTTCGGTTTCCGCCTTGCTCAGCATGCTCAGGTCGGCGCAGATGATCGCCAGCAACGCGCTCAGCACCAGCAGGTGAATGCCGGGTGCTCTGCGGATGGCGGTGATTTCGAACGCCCGGCCGATCCCCGCGACGCTGCCCAGCCCGATCGCGCAGACGACCGAAGCGAAGTTCGCCCACGACCAGTATTGAAACGGTCGATCGTGCGCGATGCCCTGCCAATAGCGCTCCTGCACAAGCTGATAGCCGTCAAGCCACCAAAATCCGAACGCGAAGAACGCTCCGACGACGAAGCCGGCCATCACCGCGGCGGGCACCAACGTGCGCAGCGCGGTCTGCCAGTCGACCGCTGTGATCAAGACCGCCAGGGCCAGGAACCCGATCAGCGCAAGCCCGTAGTTGAGGAAGAGCGCCCATCCTAATAACAGCCCCGAGCCGCCCGCGACCAGCAGCGGCACCCGCACCCGCTGCTTCACGGCCAGCGCAAGCAGGGCAATGCCCCAGGCGGCCACCCCGGCGAAGTACCCGTCGGCCGACACGGCGACCCAGATGGCGGTGGGCGCGACCGCGACGAAGGGCGCGGCCAGTCGAGCGGTCGGTTCGTCGGCGACGGCGCGCACCGCGACGATGATGGCGGCGGCCGCGCTCGACCCGACCAGTAGGCACAGCAGTCCCGCCCACGCGCCACCGCTCAGCCCGATACGGTCGAGCCAGACGAATGTCAGCAGCGCCCCCGGCGGGTGCCCGGACACATGGGTAGTCCACGAATCGGGTTGATAGTCCAGGATCCTGCGAGAGAAGCTGCTGAGCGCCTGCGCAATGTCGTCGATGGTCGGCACCTGCCGCAGATACTCGTGGCGCGCAGTGAGGCGGCCGGCGAAACCGCGCTGCCAGCCGTCGATCATGGCCAGCGAGAACGCCCACAGGCAAGACGTCGCCCACGTCGCCAACGTCAGCGCACGCCACGGCAGCCGCTGCGCGAGCGGCGGGCCCCACCACACCGCCGCGATTCCGATGAGGACGGCTGCCGGCGTGCCCCAGCCCACCCGTGTTTTCCACCAGCCGAAGATCGGCGCGGCGTCCGCGAAGTCGTGTATTCGTTGGGGCGTCGCGTTGATCAGCGGTGTCACGACGTCGAGATGCAGGTGGGGGATGACGAACGCCGCCACTACCAGGATGACGGCGAGCAAAACCGCTATCGCATCTCGTCGCGCTATCTTCAGCCCGGACACCCCGTCAGGGTAGGGGCAACGACACCTTCTGCGACCACTTATCCCGCTCCGAACCGACGGCTCAGATATGCCGCCTCCTCGAGAGCGATCGGCGCGAGGTATTCGCCGATGCGCTCGCGGTGCCACCAGACGTGTTGCGATCTGAGCTCATGCGGAGTGCTGAACCGATAGCGGTACAGCGTCGCACGCACATAGGTTGGCGGCGCATCGGGAAACGGGTTGGTCCGCAGCAGCCGGATGATCGCGTCGTTGTTGGTCAGCAGGCCGCGGCACAACGCAATCAGCCAAGTCTGCGCGTACGACGGCGATATGGCGAGAAACCACATCAACCAGTCGAGTCGTAGGTGATACGGGCTCCACTGCCGCGGCATCCGGCGGACGTCGCCGGGCTTGCCCTTGAAATCGTATTCCGCCCAGGAGGTTTCGTCATCGGGGTCGGTCGCTGACGTCCCCTCCAGAATGACTTCTTCTCGCGTGCGATTGATGCTGCCGAACGCCCCGTACGTGTTAACCATGTGCAGTGTGTCGTATATGGCGTTCATGCGCTGTCGACGCGACACCAGGTTGCGGGCGGGATACCAACTGCGGACCACGATCAGCGCAGTGAACGCGATCACGACGACGGCGTACCAAAGCGGTTGCGTGGCCGCGGCCTCCGGAGATGCCGAGATACCGAAGACGGAGGCGTCGATGACGCTGACCGCCAAGACGATGGTCAGCCAATTCAGCCAGCAGAAATTTCCGGACAGCACGAGCCACAACTGAGTGATCGCGATGATGGCCGCAGCGATGCTGGCGATAGGCTGCGGAGCGAACAGCCCAAACGGAACGATCAGTTGCGCGAGGTGGTTGCCCGCCACCTCTATTCTGTGCAACGGGCGCGGCAGGTGGTGGAAGAACCAGCTGAGCGGGCCCGGCATGGGTTGCGTCTCATGGTGGTAGTCCAGGCACGTCAGATCGCGCCAGCAGCGGTCACCCCGCAGCTTGATCAGCCCGGCGCCGAACTCCACCCGGAACAGCAGCCAGCGGATCAGCCACATCACGAGGACGGGCGGCGCAACGTCGTCATTGCCGACGAAGACCACCAGCAGTCCCGCTTCCAGCAGGAGCGACTCCCACCCGAACGAGTACCAAATCTGGCCGACGTTGACGATGGACAGGTTGAGCAACCACAACAACAGCCACAGCAGCATCGCCACCCACGTCGATACCGCGTCGGCCAACCCCACCACCATCGCGACCGACACCGCTGCGCCAACCCAAGAGACGGCCGCAAAGGCAGTGTCGGAGTAGTGCAGGTGAAACAGGCTGGGCGCGGTGCGAAACGAGCGGCGCGTCAGATACTCCCGCACCGGCAGCATGCCGCGGTCGCCGATCAATCCGCGGAACTGTCGTGCCGCGCACACAAACGCCACGACGTAGATAGCCGCAACGCCGCGCTCCAAAACCAGCCTGCCCCACCACCATTCGGGGGCTGTCAGCCAATCCACCGGTCACGCTCCCTGAAAGGGAGCTTAGCCCCGGAATGTCACCGCGAGGATAAGGAACGCGATAATCAGTAGTGCCCACGCGAGCGCCGCCGGGACCCATCCGCGCGGCTTCCGGGCGGTGAAGATGGTGATGATGATGGTGGCCACCACGACCACTGGCGTCCCGTACATGATCAGCCCGAAAAGGAAGTCGCCAGGGCCCTCATGGGGGCAGATTCGGTCGCTGCAGCCGGCGGTGCCCATCACCTGTGCGAACGCGTAACCCTCGACGATTACGGCGCCGATGATTGTCGACAGCGCCAAGCCCCAGTTGACCAGGGTCATCCTGCGCGACGGCCGGGAGTGGGTGTCTTGCGTCGTCATATTCGGCGGCTTACCCGAACGTGCGATCGTGAAACAATCAGCAGCTCATCGCGTCAATAGAGGATCTTCCGCAGGTTGTCGTCGCTGTAGTAGCGCTCCAGTTCGTCGAGGTCCATGTCCTTCTTGATGGCCTGCGCGAGCCGGGCGACACTGGGCACAGCAGTGGGGTTCCAGCTGTCCGGGTTCCACGCGTCGGACCGCAGAAATGCCTTCGGGCAGTGGAAGAAAACCTCTTCGATGTCGATCTCGAGCGCGAGGATCGGCCGCTTGCCCTCGACGATCATGGCGTCGAAGTAGTCGGCGTCGGCGAGGATGCGCGCGACGCCGTTGATCCGCAGGGTGTCCCCGCGGCCCGGGATGACGAACAAGGTGCCTACATGCGGACGCTGGAGCACGTTGAGGTAGCCATCCACGCGCTTGTTGCCGGGCCGCTCGGGGATCGCGATCGTAGTGTCGCCGATGATGTGCACGAAGCCCGGTGGATCGCCTTTCGGGGACACATCGACCCGACCACTTGCGTCCGTCGTCGCCACGAAACCCAGCGGAGAGTGAGCCAGCCAGTCCTGCTGGGCAGGTGAGAGCCGCGCACTCACCTTATTGGCGACATACGTGTTCGGATGCCCGACGATCTCGCGCAGCTCATCCAGGGTGGTCACTTCACGACGCATCGCTTCATCATGCTGGACTCACATTCCCTGGCGCCAGGTGCTCACTCGCTGAAGCGCGCGATCAACGTTCGCCGATCCAGCTTTCCGATACCGCGCCGGGGAAGTTCGTCGAGGACGTGGAGCTGGCGTGGGGCGGCGGTCGCATCCAGTATTGCCTTGACATGGGTCCGCACCTCATCCAGCGTCGGCGGCGGGTATCCATCGACGGCCACGATGGCCGCGACCACCCGTTGGCCGAGCCGATCGTCGGGTACACCGAAGACTGCGCAGTCTGCTACCCGCGGATGCGAACCCAACGCGTTCTCGACAAGCTGCGGGAAGACGGTCAGCCCGCCCGTGCTGATCGCGTCGTCGGTCCTGCCGAGTACCCGTAGCGTTCCCGAACTATCAAGTGCGCCAATGTCGTCGGTCAAGAACCAGCCCGGCTGGGCGAATGGGTTCTCGGCGGGCGGATTGCGGTATCCTTTCGCCAGCGTTGCACCGCCAATGGCGATCCGGCCGCCGGTGTCAATGCGGACCCGGACACCGTCCAGTGGTACGCCGTCGTAGACGCACCCGCCGGCTGTCTCGCTCATGCCGTACGTCTTAACCACGAAAATCCCTGCCGCCGCGGACCTTTCGACGATGTGCGATGGCGTGGGTCCACCGCCGATCAGCACCGCGTCCAGCTCTGCGAGTGCCGCGCGCGCCGCGGAGTCGGCCAGCGCCGTGTCCAACTGAGCGGCCACCAGCGACGCATATCGGCGGCCGGGACCCATCGCCGAAATTGCCGCAGGTAGCTCGGCCGGGTCGAATCGAGCCGAGAGCGCGACGGGATCGCGACCCGCAATCACGCTGCGCACCAGCACTTGTAGGCCGGCGATGTGGTAGGCGGGCAGGGCCAGCAACCACCGTCCCGCTCCGCCCAGGCGGTGATGTGTCGCGTTCGCGCTGGCGGCGAGTGCCGCCGCGGTCAGCATCGCTCCCTTCGGGACACCGGTCGTTCCCGACGTCGATATCACCGCCACAACGTCGTCGTCGATATCCTCGTCGACCCTCAATGACGTTGCGAGCAAATGGGTTTTGCGTTCATCGTCGGCGGGCACGGGCAACATTGCGGATCCGACGCCGCGCAGCGCCGCCTCGATTTCAGGCAACACCGTCAGCGCCGACGGTCCGGCCGGCACAGGAACGATTCGCAGGACGGCTATTCCGTCTCCTCGGCGTCGCGGGGATCGTCGAGCGGCCAGCCGTTGGTGGCCAGGTGAACGCGCACGCGTTCGACGTCTTCCGGGGCCGGAAGTTCGTCGGTCAACTGGGTGATCAGCACGCCGATGTCGACATGGTCGAACTCGCCGCGCTTCAACAATTCTGCGACGACGGTCTTGACTTCGTCGTCGGTGAGCCGCGGCTTCAACAACGCGAACAACGGAACACGGTCTGGCCCGGGGACGCCCTCCGGATACCCAGAGGTGATCCACGCGACGATTTTTGCGAGGAACTTGTTCACCGTTTTGACTCCCCACGGCGTGGCTAACCAACCATGATCCTACGGAAGCACGATAGTGGAAGTGCTGCTCCTGGGCGGCCGGGGTTATCGCCATAAGCAAACGTCTCCGAGACAGCGGGTGAACACTGAATGAACACCTCACCGGAAGCCGCAAACTGCCTGGTCGAAGGGGGCCCTTAGAGTGCCTAGCGGCTGGTCAAAACCGTTGAGATTCCTTCAGAATTGGCAATCATGAGCGCAGAGCTGATCATTCTGGTGCTGTTGATCGCAACGGCACTGGCATTCGACTTCACCAACGGGTTTCACGACACCGGGAACGCGATGGCGACGTCGATCGCGACCGGCGCGCTGAAGCCCAAGACCGCAGTGCTGCTGGCCGGCATCCTCAACCTCGTCGGCGCATTCCTGTCGGTCGAGGTCGCGGTCACCGTGACAACCTCGGTTCTCAAAGTCCAGGACAGCAAAACGGGCGCGCTCATCCAGTCGATCACGGCGTCGACCGGGCTGACGATCATCTTCGCCGGTCTCATCGGCGGCATCCTGTGGAACCTGCTCACCTGGCTGTTCGGCATTCCATCGAGTTCGTCGCACGCGCTCTTCGGCGGACTGATCGGCGCCGGGCTGGCCGCCTTGGGAACCGCGGGCGTGAACTGGAGCGGCATCACCTCCAAGGTGCTGATACCCGCCGTCGCCGCTCCTGTGATCGCCTGCCTGGTCGCCGCTTGCGGCACCTGGCTGGTGTACCGGATCACCCGCAAGGTGGCTGTGAGGCGGCGCGAGGAGGGCTTCCGCTGGGGCCAGATCGCCACGGCCTCCCTTGTCGCGCTGTCGCATGGCACTAACGACGCCCAAAAGACGATGGGCGTGATCGCCCTGGCGCTCATCACCACCGGTCATCTGAACAGCGACGTCAAGAAGGACGGCCTGCCATTCTGGATCGTCGTCAGCTGTGCGCTCGCGATCGGTCTCGGCACCTACATCGGTGGCTGGCGAGTCATCCGCACCCTCGGCAAGGGTCTCGTGGAGATCGAGTCGCCGCAGGGCCTGGCCGCCGAAGCATCATCGGCTGCAATCATTCTCAGCTCCAGCGCCGCAGGCATGGCGTTGTCGACCACCCATGTGGCGACGGGCTCGATCCTCGGCAGCGGCGTCGGTAAGCCGGGCGCCGAAGTGCGCTGGGCGGTTGCCGGGCGCATGGCGGTCGCCTGGTTGATCACCCTCCCTGCCGCGGCACTTGTTGGCGCACTTGCCTTTTGGCTGTCGCACGGCGTCGGGTCGCTCACTGGCTCTGATCTCGCGGGCGACGGCCTGATCTTCGTCATCCTGTGCGCGCTGTCGTTCTACATGTGGTGGCGTGCCCAGCAGCAGAAGGTCGACAGCACCAACGTCAACGCCGCCTGGGACGAGTCCACCAACTCCGTCGTTCCCGCAGAGCTCCGGGAAGCCACCAAGGCACCCAAGGACGTCAACGAAACCAAGGACCAGGCCGCGGTCTGACCGCAGGGCCGCAAGCGAAGGAACCCCAGTGTCCTATTTGGAAGCGATCTTCAAGGTGCTCGTCGTGGGTCTCATCCTCGGCGCAGGCCTGCCCGCGGTCTTCGCGGGCGGCCTGGTGGCGTACTCGCGCGGTGCGGGAGGACAAGCGGCCGACGGCACGGTGCAGGCCCCGAATCCGGCGCTGAAGTATCTAGGCATTCTGCTGTTCGTGTTTGTCGGCTGGGTGATCCTCACCGCGGTGCTGTGGATCACCAGGGCGACGATCGTCCACCATTTCGGGTTCGATCCGTTCCCGATGATGCCCAAAAAGTGAGGCCGAGTTCATGACTCAGACCAACCAAGGTGTGTTCGACAGTGTCATCGCCTGGTTGCACCAGGGCTATCCGGAGGGCGTGCCCCAGAAGGACTACTTTCCGTTGCTGGCGTTACTGAAGCGCAGCCTCACCGAGGAGCAGGTGGTCAAGGCCGCACAATCCATCTTGCGGGGGAACGATTCGGACACCGTGACCGAGAATGAGATTCGTGACGCGATCCATAAGGTCATCGAGAAGGAGCCGAATCCCGAAGAGCTGAACCAGGTTGCCGCCCGGCTGGCCTCGGTCGGTTGGCCGCTGGCGACTCCCGCCCGCTAGCTAGTTCCTGGTGTCGCGGCGCAGCGGATGCGTCTCGGGCACCTGCACGAAGATCAGCGTGACGCCGTCGGGATCGGTCACGTGCATCTCGTGTAGCCCCCATGGTTCCTCGCGGGCTTCGCGTGCGACCGGCACGCCGCGCTCGATCAGTTCCTTCTCCGTGGCATAGACATCGCGCACCTGCAGCCACATCGTGCCGCACGCGTCGGGTCCGCCATGGCCGGCCAGCTCGATCAGCGACTGGCCGGCATAGAAGACGGTGCCCGCCCCGTAGTCGCGGGCGATCGCCAGCCCGAGCTCGTCACGATAGAACCGCAACGAACGCTCATAATCGGCGGGCCGCAGGAGCATCCGGCTCGCCAGGATCTCCATGACTGTTGTTTACCACGTCGGGCCGGTGATCCGATTGACGACACTCACGCGCTGGGCTGCACCCGCTGTCGCTTCATGATCGCGTTGAGCCAGCTGGGGGCGACAGTGTCGATGGCCTTGGCCGTGACGGCCATTCGCGGCGCGATGCGCACCGGCCGGGTGCGTGCGGCGGTCACCATCCAGTCCGCCGCCTCGGCAGGCGTGAGCGCGGGCAGGCCCTGATAGGCCTTTGTCGGCGCGATCATCGGGGTGGCCACCAACGGGTAGTACAGCGTCGTCGAGTGCACGCCCTTGCGCGCCCACTCGGTTTCGATGACCCGGCTCACCGCCGACAGGGCCGCCTTCGACGCGTTGTAAACGCCGAATAGGGGCGAAGATTCACTCAACACACCCCACGTGGCGACGTTGATGATGTGGCCCTCGCCGCGCTCGAGCATGCCGGGGGCCAGCGCGCGGATCAGCCGCAGTGGCGAGTAGTAATTCAAGGTCATCGTCCGCTCGACGTCATGCCACCGCTCGAGCGACTCGGCCAGCGGCCGGCGGATCGACTTGCCCGCGTTGTTGACGAGGATGTCCACGCCGCCGATCGTCTCCTCGACGCGCGCGGCCAGCGCATCGACGGCGTCGAGGTCGGCCAGGTCGCAGTCGATGGCCACCGCGTCGCCACCCTTGGCCAGGATCCGGCCGGCGACCGCGTCGAGCAGCTCCTTGCGTCGCGCCACGACAACGACGGTGGCGCCGCGGCGGGCGAACTTCTCTGCGGCGGCCTCGCCGATGCCCGAGGAGGCGCCGGTGAGCATGATGCGCTTGCCGTTGAGGTCGACGTCTCGCTGCCCCGGTCGATACAGCATCAGCTGAGGGGCGACGGGGGGACGCATGCTGGCCAGCACCAGCTCATCGGCCAGCCGCCGCAATGGGCTCTTACTCACCCGTGGAGTCTACGGACCGCTCGATTCGGGCGTGAAAACCCGCCCTGGTCGCGGGAAATCACGCCGAAATCGCTCTAGAAATAGCGAGGAAACGGGCTCCAGTCGGGGTCGCGTTTCTCCAGGAACGCGTCGCGGCCCTCGACGGCCTCGTCGGTCATGTACGCCAACCGCGTCGCCTCGCCGGCGAACAGCTGCTGTCCGACGAGCCCGTCGTCGGTCAGGTTGAACGCGTACTTCAGCATCCGGATCGCCTGCGGCGACTTGCCGTTGATCGCCGCGGCCCACTCCAATGCCACCGTTTCGAGATCGGCGTGGTCGGCGACCTCGTTGACGGCGCCCATCGCGTGCATCTGCTCAGCCGTATATGGCCTGCCGAGGAAGAAGATCTCGCGGGCGAACTTCTGCCCGACCTGCTTAGCGAGATACGCGCTGCCGTAGCCGCCGTCGAAGCTGCCGACGTCGGCGTCGGTCTGCTTGAACCGGGCATGCTCGCGGCTGGCCAGCGTCAGGTCGCACACCACGTGCAGGCTGTGTCCGCCGCCGGCGGCCCATCCGTTCACCAGGCAGATGACGACCTTGGGCATGAATCGGATCAGCCGCTGCACCTCGAGGATGTGCAACCTGCCGGCACGGGCCACGTCGACGGTGTCGGCCGTCTCGCCCGAGGCGTACTGGTAGCCGCTGCGACCGCGGATGCGTTGGTCGCCGCCGGAACAGAAGGCCCAGCCGCCGTCTTTCGGCGACGGCCCATTTCCGGTGAGCAGGACGACGCCGACATCCGGCGACATCCTCGCGTGGTCGAGCACGCGATAGAGCTCGTCGACGGTGTGCGGGCGAAAGGCGTTGCGTACCTCGGGGCGGTCGAAGGCGACCCGGACCGTGGGCTGGTCGAGGTGGCGGTGATAGGTGATGTCGGTCAGCTCGAAGCCGTCGACCGGCCGCCACAGGTCGGGGTTGAACGGATTGTCCGCGGTGCCGGATTCGCTGCTCGCCGTGGTGCTCATCCCGTCGACTTTAAGCCGGGTCCATTCGGAAGACGGGACAGCGTCCGGCAAGCGCTTCGTATTCGTCGGGATTGGGTCCTGTCACTAATCCCGCGTTCTTCAGAAAGCTCACGCCGGTGGGCACTTCCACTGGAAACAGTCGAAGCAACGGTCTGGCCTCATCCGGGGACAGCTCGACCATGCGGACGCGTTCGGTGTTGCGCCCCTGCCGCAGCTCGACCTCGCCCGCGGCGCGGACATTCGCCGCCCAGTCGCTGCTGGGCAGCCCTCCCAGCACGTAGCGGGTGCCGTCGACGGTCATCGGCGTGATCGGCGTCGAGCGCAGCTTTCCCGACTTGCGGCCGCGCGTGACCAGGATGACCGGGCCCTTGCCGCCGAACCCAAAGCCCAGTCGCTGAATCCCGACCATCACCCTGTTGACGTACTTCAGCCACCAGGGCGGCCGAATTCGCTTGCTGTCAGACATAATTCGACGCTACGTGACCGGCTCGATCCTGAACACCGGGCAACGCCCCGCCAGGGTCTGCATTTCGTCGGGTGTGCCCTCGGCCAGCAGCCCCACGCGCTTCATCAACTCGACGCCTGTCGGCACCGCTGCAGGAAACGCCCGCAGCACCGGGCGCGCATCCGTCGGCGACATCTCCACCATCCGCACCCGTTCCGTGCGTCGGCCCTGTGTCAGCGTCACTTCGCCGGCGACGCGGACGTTGTCGACCCAGTCGGCCCCGGGGTAGCCGTTGACGACGTAGCGCTCGCCATCGACGGCCAGCGGCGTGACCGGCGTGGAACGCGGCTTGCCGGATTTGCGGCCCGGCACGGTCAGGATCACCGGCGACTCGACGCGCGAGATCGGCAACCCCAACCGCAGCACGACCATGAACACCTTGTTCAAGGGCTTCAGCCACCGCGGTGGCGCGACACGGTCTGTCATAGTTGGCGACCCTACCGCTGGACGCGAAATGCCTTTTCGGCCAGCACCTCTCGTTCCCGCTCGTTGTCCGTGAGCTCGGCTGCCTTGGCGAACTCGGCGGCGGCCTCGTCAGCGCGGCCGAGGCGGGCAAGCAGCTCACCGCGGACGCTCGGCAACAGATACGACCCATCCAACCCGCTCAGCGAGTCGACGATCTCCAGTGCGCGACGGGGGCCGTCCGACGGATCCGCCATCGCCACCGCGACGGCCCGGTTCAGTTCGACGACCGGCGACGCCGAAATCTGCATCAGCCCGTCATACAGCGCGACGATCCGGCTCCAATCGGTTTCGGCGGCGGTCGGCGCGGTGGCATGACATTCGGCCAGCGCGGCCTGCAGTGCATAGGGGCCCCAACCGGTGCCCCTCTTCTCGATCGCCTGCGCCGCGCGCTCCAGCGCGGCCACCCCGCGACCGATCTGCGCGCGGTCCCACTTCGTGCGGTCCTGGTCCTTGAGAAGGATCGGCGCCCCGGCCGCATCCGTTCGCGCCGCGAACCGCGATGACTGAAACTCCATCAACGACACCAGCCCGTGCACCTCGGGCTGGTCGGGCACCAGCGCGGCGAGTATCCGGCCGAGGCGAAGCGCCTCACGGCAAAGTTCGTCTCGAATCCACCGCTCCCCGAACGACGCCGAGTAGCCCTCGTTGTAGATCAGGTAGATCACCGCCAACACCGCCGATAGCCGCTGTGGGTATTCCGCACGGTCTGGCACCTCGAACGGCACATGTGCAGCGGCCAAAGCCTTTTTGGCCCGGGTGATGCGAGCCGCGACGGTGGACGTCGAGGTGAGGAACGCTCGGGCGATCTCCTCGGTGGTGAGGCCGCCCACCACGCGCAGGGTCAACGCGATCTGTCCTTCGCGCGACAGCACGGGATGAGCCGAGATGAAGATCAGCCGCAGCACATCGTCGTCGATGCGGTCGGGATCCCATGCGGGCTCGTCGATGTGGGTTTCCAGGTCATGGGCCAGCGCCGCGTATTTGGTGCCGAGGTTCTCGCTCCTGCGCCAGTGGTCGATTGCCTTGCGCTTGGCGACGGTGGTCAGCCACGCCGCCGGATTGCGGGGCACGCCGCCGGTGGGCCATTGCGTCAGCGCGTCGACGAGCGCGTCGGCCGCCAGATCCTCGGCCAGTCCGACGTCGCCGACGGTGCGCGTCAGCGTCGCGACGATCTTGGCGGCCTCCATGCGCCACACCGCGTCCACGGTTTGGCGTAGATCGGTCGGCACGCCCCCATTGTGCCGACCCTCGGCTCAGCCGACGGTACTGAATTTGTCGGCTCAGCCGACGGTGCCGAATTTGTCGGCTCAGCCGACGGTGCCGAATTTGTCGGCTCAGCCGACGGCTCGCTCTGCGCCTTCCCAGAACTGCGCCCGCACGGCCTTCTTGTCGGGCTTGCCCAGCGCGGTGACGGGCACAGAGTCGACGACGATCACCTGCTTGGGCGACTGCACTGAACCCTTGCGCTCTTTGACCGCGGCCTGGATCTCTGCCGTCACCTTCGCGATGGACTCGTCGTCACTGGGAACGTCGGGCCGCAGCACGATGACCGCGGTCACCGCCTCGCCCCACTTTTCGTCCGGTGTGCCGATCACGCAGACCTGCGCGACCGAAGGGTGTTCGGCGACAACGTCTTCCACCTCGCGCGGGAACACGTTGAATCCGCCGGTGACAATCATGTCCTTGGTCCGGTCGACGATGTACCAGAAGCCGTCCTCGTCTTCGCGGGCCAGATCACCGGTGTGCATCCAGCCGTCCCGGAACGTCTCCGCCGTCGCCTCGGGCTTGTTCCAGTAGCCGCCGGACACCAGCGGACCGCTGACGCATATCTCGCCGACTTCGCCCTGCGGCACCGGGTTGCCGTCGGTGTCGAGCAGCGCAGTCCGGCAGAACACCGTCGGCCGCCCGCACGACGTCAACCGCTTCTCGTCGTGATCCTTCTTCGACAGGTAGGTGATCACCATCGGCGCCTCGGACTGCCCGTAGTACTGCGCGAAGATCGGGCCGAAGCGGTCGATCGCCTCCTTCAACCGCACCGGGTTCATCGCCGATGCGCCGTAGTACACGGTCTCCAGCGACGACAGGTCGCGGGTGTGGCTGTCAGGATGGTCCATCAACGCGTAGATCATCGACGGCACCAGCATCGTCGCTGTGATCCTCTGCTCTTCGATCGTGCGCAGCACCTCGGCCGGATCGAACTTCGTCAGCACCACCAGCTCGCCGCCCTTGATGATGGTCGGCACGAAAAACGCCGCACCCGCATGCGACAGCGGGGTGCACATCAGGAACTTCGGGCGTTCCGGCCACTCCCACTCGGCGAGCTGGATCGTCGTCATCGTCGTGATCGACTGCACGGTGCCGATCACACCCTTGGGCTTGCCGGTCGTCCCGCCGGTGTAGGCCATGCCGCCGATGTGATCCGGCGGCAGGTCGGCGGCCACCAACGGTTGCGGCTCATACTTCGCGGCCTCAGCGGTCAGGTCGACGGCGACATCCGCCAACTCCGACGGCACCGGCCCGATCGTCAGGACCTGCTTCAGCCCAGGCACCTTCTCCAGCAGACCCTTGGCCCGCTCGACGAACATCGGGTTGGGGTCAATGATCAGCGAGGTGACGCCTGCATCGTTGAGGACGTACGCGTGGTCGTCGAGCGAGCCGAGAGGGTGTAGTGCCGTGCGGCGGTAGCCCTGTGTCTGGCCGGCGCCGATGATCATCAACACCTCGGGCCGGTTGAGCGACAGCAGACCGGTGGCGCTGCCGGTCCCTGCGCCCAGTGCCTCGAAGGCCTGAATGTACTGGCTGATGCGGTCGGCCAGCTCGCCACCGGTCAGCGTGGTGTCACCGAGGAACAGCACCGGCTTGTCCTTGTTGCGCTTCAGCGCGCCGACGGTGAGGTGCCCGGAATGAATGGGATGACGCAGCAGTGAGTCGGTCATGCAAACAGATTAGAACGTGTTACAGAAATGGTTTCAAGGGCCGGTGGATCGGGGTTCTCATAGTCGTGACAGATCAGCGGCTGCGGGAGATGATCCTGCGGCTGGCCCAGGAGCGCGGGCCAGCCAAAAGCATCTGCCCATCCGACGCGGCGCGTGCCGTCGGCGGTGAGAGCTGGCGCGACTTGATGGATCAAGCCCGGGACGTCGCACGCGAACTGGCGCGACAGGGCGACGTCGAAATCACCCAGGGCGGCGCCGTGCTCGACGCGGACGCCGCGTGGCGCGGACCCATCCGCATCCGCATCCGCGAGCAGTGACGCGGCGTGGCCCGTGGAGAGATTTCGTCGAACGCACCTCCGATGTGAATTCACGCGTTAGCGTGCCAGTTGCGGCACCCCTTCGCGTGAGACCTTTGACCAATTAGCTTTAGCGTCAATAACTTTGGAGCGACCGCGTCGCTCGAGGCGGCATAGAGGAGCGATAGATGACGGGGACGATGTGCCGCGCGGTGGCGAGGAGTGCGGTGGCCGCGGCAGTTGCGCTGATCGCCGCCTGGGGGCCGGGTGCTCAGTCAAACGCCGCGCCTGTCCCGATTAGATTGCCCGTTCCACTTCAGGCTCCCACTGGCCCGGATGACCCAGAGTGCATCCAAGAGCCGACGAATCCGGCGTGTCAGGGCGGTCCGTATGCGCCTGCGGCGCTTCCCGCCGGCACGGGCATTCCCACTGGCCCAGACGACACCGCGTGCATAAGCCAGCCGGCCAACCCGGTCTGTGCCGGAGGCCCTTACGCGCTACCGACACCGCCTCCTGCGCCACCGCCACCACCGGTCGCAGCGCCACCGATGGCGCCGATCGCACCGGCGCCGGTCGCAGCGCCACCGATGGCGCCGATCGCACCGCCACCGATGGCGCCGGTCGCACCGCCACCTATGGGCGGACTGGGTGGTATGGGCGGCGGGCCTCACATCGGCGGTATCGGCGGGATCGGCGGAGCCGCCCACATCGGTGGGATGGGCGGAATGCCCGGACACATATAACGAGCCGACGAATCCAGCGTCAACGAGAGGACTGGCATGACCATGATTCGCGAGCTGAGCGCGGCGTTCGTCATCGCAGCCGGCGCGGCGATCGGGACGGCAGTCCCCGCTTGGGCCGGCGGGCCTCCCGATTCCGCGGCGCCAGAGTTGAGCGGCACCTACAGCTACCAGTCCGACACCGGCAGGCTCGCTACGTGGTCGATCACGCCCTGCGGGCTCGGGTGCGCCGACGTCGCCGTCACACCCGTCACTGACCCGAGGGTCGCACCGTACGGCGGACGCGCGCAGCTCGCCGGCGGACAGTGGAACATGACGGTCCAAACAGCTCAGGCGGTCCGCTGCAAGCCGCCAAATGACATCGTCACCATCCCAGGCGAAGTTGCCTTCTCCTTCGACGCCGCGACATTGACCGGCACCGCCGTCAACACTCAGGCTGCCGACGGCTGTGGCGACCCAGCCGGGGCGAGCTACCAAGGCAGCTTCACCCTGACCAAGGTCGGCTAGGCGGTCCTCAGCCGCCGAACCTGAAGCTTCTGCAGCCGAATCAGGAGCAGCCGTCTGTGCGAAGATTCAGATTTGCGGCTCGCTCCTCAGGTGAGCCTGTCAGCGTCCGCACGCGCCCGTGCCGCGATCTTTTCGGCGAGCTCGGCCTTCCACCGGATCTCCTTCTGCACCCACGGGTTGTCCAGGGGGAACTCCTCGGTATCCGAGACCCGCCGCACCTCGACCTTGACGCCCTTGCCGAGCGGGATTCGCTGGGCCCACTGCTTGGCCTCCTCGATCGAGGAGACGTCAATGATCCAGAAGCCGTTGAACAACTCCTTGGCTTCGGTGTACGGACCGTCGGTGACGACAGGCGGGTCGGAGTTGAAGTCGACGACGAAACCCTCCTCGGGCCCGGTCAGACCCTCGCCGGCCAGCAGCACGCCGGCCTTGATGAGCTCCTCGTTGAAGCGGCCCATCTGCTCGAAGACCTGGTCGAAGTCGATGTTGGCCTCTGCCATCGCGGCCTCGGCCTCGGGGGTGGACCGCATGATCATCATGTAGCGCGACATTGTGTTTCGTCTCCTTCGATCGGTGGTGAAGGGGCGCGTCCATCGTGCCCCCGTTGACACGTCGAGCGGCACCGAGTCCGAATCGACACCCGCCGCGAAAAAGTTTCCAAAAACATCTCCAAAAAGTGTGCGATTGCCCGCTGCCCATCGCTCCTACCCGTGAGAGCAGCACAAACCGCCACGAGGGAGAGATCATGAACAGCTACTACGGCCAGCCCAGCACCTACTACGCACCCGCTCCGCAGCCCCAATACGTTGCCGTGCCTGCCGCCCCCCAGAACTCGGGCGTCAAGGTGGCGGCCGGTGCACTGGCGCTGCTCGCCGTAGGTATCGCCGCCTTCGCGATCGTGTTGGGCATGAAGCAGTCCAACGTCCAGACCACCAGCGCACAGAGCGCTCCGTCGACCGTCTTCAACATTCCGTCGGAAATCAGCATCCCGTCGCTGGGAGGATCCGCCTCGGCTGCGCCGGTTGTCGTAAACAACCCGGCCCCCCGCGTCATCACGGTCCCCGGCCAAGCGCCGGTCCAGCAGGCTCCGGTCCAGCAGGCCCCGGTTCAGCAGGCGCCCGTCGTGCAGGGCCAGCCCGACGACTCGATCAACACCACCGGTCAGGCCAAGATCGAGGAGCAGAAGATCGAGGAGCAGAAGAAGATCGACGAGCAGAAGAAGATCGACGAGCAGAAGAAGATAGACGACGCGAAGAAGGCCAAGGATCTGAAGGCCAACGCCGCGACGCTGCGTGAGCAGGCCAACCAGCTGCGCGTCAACGCGACACTGCAGCTCCCAGGCACCCAGGCCAGGCTCGACATGGAGAACCAGGCCGCTGCGCTCGAGGCACAAGCCGCGCAGATGGAGGCCGAGGCCACCGCGCTCGGCGGCTGAATCCGCCCGACGGAAATCTCTCAGTCCCAGCCAGGCCGCCACGGCCTGGGCTGGGCGCGTCGGTGGGCTGTACGGCGCGACATTCGGCGAAGATTGGCCGCGTGGCCACCGCACAGCTCGTCATCCACGGAACCCTGCTGACCGTCGACGACGCGCGCCCGACTGCCGAGGCGATGGCCGTCGCCGATGGCCGCATCACCGCCGTCGGCAGCCGCGCCGACGTCGAACCGCTGATCGGCTCCGACACCGAAATCCTCGACATCGGCGACGGCTGTGCGCTGCCCGGTCTGGTCGAAGCGCACGGGCATCCGTTAATGGAAGCGATCGTGCTGTCCGATCGCATGGTCGACATCCGGCCCGTCACGATCCGGGACCCGGACGACGTCGTCGCCGCCATCAAGGCCGAGGTAGCCAAGCGGGGAGCCGACGGCGCCTATCTCAACGGCTGGGACCCGCTGCTGCAGAACGGGCTTCCCGAGCCGACGCTGGACTGGCTCAACGGCATCGCGCCCGACAACCCGCTGGTGATCGTGCACAACTCCGGGCACAAGGCGTTCTTCAACTCCGCGGCCGCCGCGAACATCGGGCTGAACCGTGACTCGCCCGATCCCAAGGGCGCCCGGTACGGCCGGGACGCATCCGGAGGGCTGGACGGCACCGCCGAGGAGACCGGCGCCGTCTTCCCGTTGCTGGCCGGGGCAATTCAGCCCGGTGACTATCCGGCGATGCTGCTGGCCGAATGCGCCCGGCTCAACCGCGCGGGGTTGACGACGTGTTCGGAAATGGCCTTCGACCCGCTGTTCCGTCCGGTGCTCGACCAGCTGCGCGATCGGCTGACCGTCCGGCTGCGCACCTACGAGATGTCGACCGCGAAGTTGTCCACCGACGCATCGGTGGACAACGGCGACGACACCGTCCGGCAGGTCGGCATCAAGATCTGGGTCGACGGGTCACCGTGGATCGGCAACATCGACCTGTCGTTCCCCTATTTGGACACCGCGGCTACCCGCACCATCGGCGTGACGCCGGGCTCATGCGGGCATGCGAACTACACCCGCAAGCAGCTCACGGAAATCGTCGAGGCTTACTTTCCGCTCGGCTGGCAGATGGCGTGTCACGTGCAGGGCGACAAGGGCGTGGACACCATCCTCGACGTGTACGAGCAGATATTGAACAAGCACCCGCGCGCCGATCACCGGCTGCGGTTGGAGCACGTCGGCGCCATCTCCGACGAACAGCTCAGCCGCGCAGCCGATCTCGGGGTCACCTGCAGCATCTTCGTCGACCAGATCCACTACTGGGGCGACATCATCGTCGACGGGTTGTTCGGCCGCGAGCACGGATCCCGTTGGATGCCGTGCGGTTCCGCTGTCGGGACCGGCATGCGCATCTCGCTGCACAACGACCCGCCGGTCACCCCCGAGGAGCCGCTGCGAAACATCAGCGTGGCAGCTACCCGAATCGCACCGAGCGGACGGGTGCTCGGCGCTGAGCAGCGGTTGACCGTCGAGCAGGCCATCCGGGCGCAGACGATCGACGCGGCGTGGCAGTTGTTCAGCGACGACGTGATCGGCTCGCTGGAAGTCGGCAAGTATGCGGATTTCGTTGTGCTGTCCGCGGATCCGCGCGCGGTGCCGGCCGAGCAGATCGCCGATCTCGAAGTCCGTGCCACATATATGGCGGGCCGGCGGGTTTACGGATAATCGACGCTGTGCCGCCCGTAACGGACGTCCTCGACCGTCTGCATGTCGTGTCCCTGCCGATGCGGGTGAGGTTCCGCGGCATCACGGTCCGCGAACTCGCACTGATCGAAGGCCCCGCCGGCTGGGGCGAATTCGGTGCATTCCTCGAGTACCCGCCGGCTGAAGCGGCGTCCTGGCTGGCCGCTGCGATCGAGGCGGCCTACGTCGCGCCGCCGCCCATCGTGCGCGATGCCATCCCGATCAACGCGACCGTTCCTGCTGTGCCCGCCGCGCAGGTGCCCGATGTGCTGGCCCGGTTTCCCGGCGCGCACACCGCCAAGGTGAAGGTCGCCGAGCAGGCCCAGACGCTCGCCGACGACGTGGCCCGCGTCAACGCCGTCCGCGAACATGTGCGCGCGGTGCGGGTCGACGCGAACGGCGGATGGAGCGTCGGCGAGGCGGCGAGGGCGGCCGCTGCGTTGACCGCCGACGGACCGCTGGAGTATCTGGAGCAGCCCTGCGCGACCGTTCCGGAACTGGCCGAGCTGCGGCGCTTGGTGGACGTGCCGATCGCGGCCGACGAAAGCATCCGCAAGGCCGACGACCCGCTGCATGTCGTGCGCTCCGGAGCCGCCGATATCGCCGTACTGAAGGTCGCCCCACTGGGCGGCGTCGCGACGTTGCTGCAGATCGCCGGGCAGATCGACATTCCTGTGGTGGTGTCCAGCGCACTGGACTCCGCGGTCGGCATCGGACGGGGACTGTTGGCCGCGGGCGCGCTGCCGCGACTGCAACACGCCTGCGGGCTGGGCACTGGGGGACTGTTCGTCGACGACGTGGCCGAACCGCTGATACCGGTCGACGGTTATCTGCCCGCGTCGGCGGTCGTCCCCGACCCGGCCAGGATTGCCGCACTCGCGGCACGGCCCGATCGCCGGCAGTGGTGGATCGACCGGGTCGAGGCCTGTTATGCGTCAGGGCGCGCAGATCTCATGGCCGAATAGCAGAAACGGCCAAGCAGCCGACGAGGCACCGAACGCCACCAATTCCGATCCTGCCGGAAGCTTGGTCTCCCACTGGGTTCCGATACGGGAGACATCGTCGGCGTTGAAAAAGGTCCACGCGATGCCGATGGCCAGATAGGGAATCGCGATCCACATCGCGAACTCGAGCATCGCCGCGATGCTCACCTTCCGGCTCAACAGCCACCGCAGTCGCGTCACCGTTACACCAAGCTGCTGTGCGTGCGGGCCCGCCTGCGCACGTCGGCGAGGACAAGAAAGCTGCCGCCCTGGCGGATGAACACCGGCAGGAATCGGTTGACGAAAGCCACCAGCAGGAACAACCATTCGAAAAGCCGCTGCCTGCCTGCGCCCCACCGCACACCGAGCGCGTCACGAAACACCGGAGCGAGGAAACCGACGGTGAGGAACTTCAACAGTGGCCGAAACGGTAGTCCGAGAAGGGGACTGATCATCCGAAGGTTGACCAACTCCATCAGGTAGGCGCGCACCGGCTCGTCGATGGTGACCTGCTTGCACGCATCATCCCAGTAGGCGTCGAACTCAGCGCGGGTCGCCGGCCACTGGTCCTCGGTCACCTGCAACGTCGTGCCCAACGGCCACGCCGACCGGTACAACTGCTCGGCTTGCTGCGGCGTCATCTCGCCGCGCAGCAACATATACGTGTCCTCGAGACCCACGAAAAGGCAGGCCGCCACCCACATCTGGAGATCGCGGTCGAACGCGTTGTAACGCACGGGGCTCGCGGGCGTGGAGACCACCTGCCTGTGCGCGCCGTCGACTGCAGCGCGGAAGGCCGCTCGGTCGCTCTCGTTGCCGAACACCGCGACCGCGAGATACTGCGACGTGGTCCGCAGCCGCTTCCACGGGTGCTTGAGGATGCTGCCGGAATCAACCTTGCTCTCCACGACGCCGTAGCCGACGCCAGGGCGGGCCAGCTGCATCACCACGTTGGCCGCGGCGCCGGCGAACGACCAGAAGTCCATGGCGTCCTTCACCGAGACCTCGGCGTCGGGGTCCCAGCGGGCGGTCCGTCTGGTGATCGAGATGCGGTTACCGGTCATGCCATGCACACATCAGAAAACAGGAGCACGGGCCAGCTCACGATTGAGCCGAGCAGTGACACGACGCGGTCGGCACCGCTCATGTCGGCCAGATGATCGGTGTGGGTAAATGACCATATGGCGCCGATGATCAGGTAGGGGATACCGGCGAGGATGGCCGTTCCGATCCATTCGGCGATCGTCATCTCGAATTCGAAGAACTTGCGTAACGTGGCGGGCACATCAGCTATGTTAATGACCGTTCCGCGATGTTCAGGCTGTTCGATGGCATCTGACGCGGATGTCCTGATTTGTGGGATACATGGCGTAGACGACATTGCGCCCGGTGGCGAACACTATGGTGCATGACGCGGTCCGTGGTGATCCTGGGCTATCCCGGGGTTCAGGCGCTCGACATGGTGGGGCCGTTCGATGTCTTCACCAGCGCGACGCTGAGCCTGGCCGCCAAGGGCCGATCGGACGACGGGTACGACGTGACGATCGCGTCGGCCGGGGGAGAGCCGGTCACCACCGGAACAGGACTGGTGCTGGTTGCCCGCCCGCTTCCCGACCCGCACGACGGCATCGACACCGTGGTGCTGCCCGGCGGGTGGGGACTCGATGAGGTCCGCAAGAACCCCGACATCGTCGACTGGGTCAAGGCCGTCGCAGGCAGCGCGCGCCGCGTCGTCAGCGTCTGCACCGGCGCCTTCCTGGCCGCGGAGGCGGGCCTGCTGGACGGCTGCCGGGCGACCACCCATTGGGCGTTCGCCGATGATCTCGCTCGCGAATTCCCAACTGTTGCAGTCGATCCCGATCCTATTTTCGTGCGTAGCTCGCCGACGGTATGGACGGCGGCCGGTGTCACGGCCGGCATCGACCTGGCGCTGTCGCTCGTCGAGGAGGATCACGGCACCGACATCGCGCAGACAATCGCCCGCTACTTGGTGCTGTACCTGCGGCGGCCCGGCGGGCAGAGCCAGTTCGCCGCACCGGTGTGGATGCCGAGGGCGAACCGTCCGACGATCCGGGCCGTGCAGGAAGTTATCGAGGCCGAACCCGGTGCCGCGCACACTATCTCGGATCTGGCCCGCCGCGCCGCGATGAGCCCGCGACACTTCACCAGGGTCTTCACTGACGAGGTCGGCGAAGCACCGGGGGCCTACGTCGACCGCATCCGCACCGAGGCCGCCCGCAGACAACTCGAGGAGACCGACGACACCGTCAGCGCCATCGCCGCGCGGTGCGGTTTCGGCACCGCAGAAACCATGCGCCGCAATTTCATCCGACGACTGGGTGTTTCACCCGACCATTACCGCAAGACGTTCGCCTAGAGGAGGAATCATGCAGATCGCGATCGTGCTGTACCCCGGCTTCACCGCACTGGATTTCATCGGCCCGTATGAATGCCTGCGATGGCTGCCCGACGCCGAGGTGCGCTTCGTCTGGCACCAGCCGGGCCCGATCACCGCCGACTCGGGTGTGTTGCTCGTCGGCGCCACCCATTCGTTCGACGAAACACCGTCTCCCGACATCATTCTCATTCCGGGCGGCATGACGTCGCTGGAACATGCCCGCGACGAGAAGGTGCTCGAATGGCTGCGCCGCACGCATCAAACCGCTACGTGGACGACGTCGGTGTGCTCGGGTTCGTTGCTGCTCGCCGCGGCCGGCCTGCTCGAAGGCAAGCGTGCCACGTCGCACTGGGCGGCGCTGACAGCGTTGAAGGCCCTGGGCGTCACACCCGTCGGGGACCAGCGCATCGTCGTCGCCGACGACACGCACAAGATCGTGACCGCCGCCGGCGTGTCGGCGGGCATCGACCTCGGGCTGTGGCTCGTCGGTCAGATCAGCGGCGAGGGCCGCGCCAAGGCGATCCAGCTGTCGATGGAGTACGACCCGCAGCCGCCTTTCGACTCCGGTCACATGTCGAAGGCGTCGGCGGCCACCAAGGCGACGGCGACGGCGTTCATGTCGAAGGACCTGGTCAAGCCCAAGCAGCTCAAGGCCGCGACGGGCCTGCTGTGGGACCATGCGATCGACCGCGTGCGGGGCAGGCGTCGCAAGGGCCGCGCCCGCGATGCGGTTTCGGCGTGACTGGCTGCGCCGCGCGCAACTGAGCACGCCGAAGCCACTCGCGTAGCCTCGGCTGCGTGAATCTGGCTTTCGAGGACCACGGCTCCGGCGAACCGGTGCTGTTCATCGCCGGCCGAGGCGGCGCTGGGCGCACCTGGCACCTTCACCAGGTGCCCGAGTTCCAGCGGGCGGGCTATCGCACCATCACGTTCGACAACCGGGGGATCGGCGCCACCGAGCAAGCCTCCGATTTCGGCATCGAGCAGATGGTCGCCGACACCGCCGCGTTGATCGAGAAGCTCGACGCCGCGCCCGCCCGCATCGTGTCGGTGTCGATGGGCTCGTTCATCGCCCAGGAGTTGATGCTGGCACGTCCGGAATTGGTCCGCTCGGCGGTGCTGATGGCCACCAGGGGCCGCCACGACCGCACCCGCGAATTCTTCCGCACCGCCGAACGCGAGCTCGCCGACTCCGGTATCGAGCTGCCTGCTTCCTACGACGCCAAGCTGCGGCTGGTGGAGAGCTTCTCGCCGAAGACGCTCAATGACGACAAAGCGGTGCGCGACTGGATCGACATGTTCACGATGTGGCCGTCGAAGTCGACGCCCGGCATGCGGGCGCAGCACGAGGTCGCCCCGCGCGAGAACCGGCTGCCGGCCTATCGGAGTATCGCCGCCCCGGTGCTTGTCATCGGGTTCAGCGACGACCTCGCGTTGCCGGCCCATCTCGGACGTGAGGTTGCCGACGCCATACCCAATGGCCGCTACCTGGAGATCCGTGATGCCGGCCACCTCGGCTTCCTGGAGAAGCCCAAGCAAGTCAACGCCGCGGCGCTCAATTTCTTCGCCGAATAGGCTGTAAGTGTGAACCCCTCGACGACACAGGCCCGTGTCGTCGTCGACGAACTGATTCGCGGCGGCGTCCGCGATGTCGTGCTCTGCCCCGGGTCCCGCAACGCGCCCTTGGCGTTCGCGCTGCACGATGCCGACCGTGCCGGCCGGCTCCGGCTTCACGTCCGCATCGACGAACGCACCGCCGGCTTCCTGGCGATCGGGCTCGCCGTGGCCGAGGGTGCGCCGGTATGCGTGGCGATGACGTCCGGCACCGCCGTGGCCAACCTCGGACCTGCGGTGGTGGAGGCCAACTACGCGCGTGTGCCGCTGATCGTGCTGTCGGCCAACCGGCCCTATGAGCTGCTGGGCACCGGTGCGAACCAGACGATGGAGCAGCTGGGCTACTTCGGCACGCAGATGCGGGCCAACATCAGCCTAGGACTCGCGCCCGAGTTGAAGGGTGCCGCGCCGGGTGAACTCGACACGTTCAACGCGCAGTGGCGGTCGGCGACGTGTCGAGTGTTGGTGGCGGCCACCGGTTCCCGCACCGCGAACGCCGGCCCGGTGCAGTTCGACATCCCGCTGCGCGAACCGCTGGTGCCCGACCGCGACAACGACCCGTCGGCCGTCTACGCACCGCCGGGGCGGCCCGGCGGCAAGCCGTGGACCTATACCCCGCCGGTGACGTTCGACCAGCCCGTCGACATCGACCTGACGCCGGACACTCTCGTCATTGCCGGGCACGGCGCGGGCGCGCACCCGAATCTTGCGGCGCTGCCCACCGTTGCCGAGCCCACCGCCCCTCCCGCCGAGAACCCGCTGCACCCGTTGGCCCTGCCGCTGCTGCGCCCCCAGCAGGTCATCATGCTGGGCCGCCCGACACTGCACCGACCGGTGTCGGCGCTGCTGGCCGACCCATCGGTGCCCGTGTACGCGCTGACCACCGGCCCGCGCTGGCCAGATGTGTCCGGAAACTCGCAGGCCACCGGCACCCGTGCGGTCACCGCCGGCGCGCCGAATCCGGCGTGGCTGCGCCGCTGTGCGGCGCTCAACAGGCAGGCCAACGAGGCGGTGCGCAGCCAGCTCAAGGCGCACCCGCTGACGACCGGGTTGCACGTCGCCGCCGCGGTCGCCGACTCGTTGCGCGAGGGCGACCAGTTGGTGCTCGGCGCTTCGAATCCGGTCCGCGACGCGGCGCTGGTAGGCCTCAACCCGCATGGCATCAAGGTCCGGTCCAACCGCGGCGTGGCCGGCATCGACGGGACGGTGTCGACCGCGATCGGGGCGGCGCTGGCCCACCAGGGGGCGGGTGGCGGGCGTGGGCTGAGCAGGACCATCGCGCTCATTGGCGACCTGACCTTCGTGCACGACAGCTCGGGCCTGTTGATCGGGCCGACCGAGCCGACGCCGCGGCAGCTGACGATCGTGGTGTCCAACGACAACGGCGGCGGCATCTTCGAACTTCTCGAGCAGGGCGACCCCCGGTTCTCCGACGTGTCGTCGCGCATCTTCGGCACCCCGCACGACGTCGACGTCGGTGCCCTGTGCCGCGCCTACCACGTCGACAGCAGGCAGATGGAGATCGACGATCTGGCGGACGCGTTGAGTGAGCCGTTCGACGGCATGCGGGTGCTGGAGGTGAAGGCCGACCGGTCGTCGTTGCGGGCGCTGCATGCGTCGATCAAGGCCGCGCTGTGATCGAACGGGTCAAACGGTTGGTGCGCACCATAATTCCGCACCTCTACGGCGAACCCGGCGAGACCCGCGCCGCGCGGATCTTCCGGCGGATGCGCATCGGCGTTGTGCTCGCCGCGTGTCTGGTGACGGTGCAGTCAATGCTGCTGGTGCTCGGCGCGTGGCGCAACGACCGCCAGATCGAAGCCCACATGGGTGTTGCCGCCGCCGAGGTGCTCAGCGCCGGCCCGCGGCGCTCGACCATCGAGTTCGTCACGCCCGACCGCGTCACCTATCGGCCCGAACTCGGTGTGCTCTATCCATCCGAATTGGACACGGGCATGCGGATTTACGTCGAATACGACAAGAACAACCCCGACCTCGTGCGGGTGCAGGACCGCAACGCGGCGCTGGCGATCATTCCCGCCGGATCCATCGCGGTGGTCGGCTGGCTCGTCGCGGCCGCGGCGTTGACGGGGCTGATGTTCTTCGAACGCAGGCTGACCCGTCAGGCCGAGTCCAACAGTTTGTCCAGCCAGTCTTTGTCCTGAAGGTTCACCTTCTCCTGGGTGCTGAGATCGTAAACCGTTGGTGTGCCGGTAGTTATCGGGTCGATACCGATCAATGCGCCGTAGTTGTAGGCGGCCATCTCGCCGATGCTGACGTTTTGGGCTTTGTCGCCGCTGGCGATCCTGTCCGCGACGTCGGCGGGCATCCCGGCGTCCTCGGCCATTTCGGCCATCTGCGCGTCGCTGGGCCCCGGGCCGCCGGGCTGTTGGTGGGCCCACAGGTCTTCGACGAAACGCTGAAACTCCGGGCCGGACGCCATGTTCGCTTCGTCGGTCTCCTCGGGCGCCCCGACGGCGAGGAACAACGCATTGGCCACCCGCGCCGAATGCTCGTCGGTGTTCGGAGTGTCCAGAAACGTCAGCGGCCGGTAGGTCACTGCGAGCTCACCGAGGTTTATCGAGCGTTCGATCTCCGCGCCGTAAGCGGCCTGCAGCTCCTCACAGTGGTCGCACTGCGGTTCGGTAAACAACTCGATCTGCACCGGCGCGTCGGGGTAGCCCGCGACGATGCCGTATCCGTCATCGCTGAGCGCAAGCGGCGGCTGTGTCGGATCCTGTGTCGCGGTGCCGGTGATCTGGTTCGTGCAACCGGCAACGCTCAGAACCAGGGCCGCCGTCAACGCCACCGCTGCGCGGGGAATTCGCATGTCAACCGCCCTTCCGTTGTGCGCAGAATACCCGTCCGGCGACGACGGTGGACTTGGCTTTCGGCACGAGAGTTTGCGTGTCGTATCCCCGGAGGCAACCTCGTCGACAGTCGCCAGTGCCACCATCGTGGTGTGCGCGTTGCGATCGTCGCAGAGTCCTTCCTCCCGAACGTCAACGGTGTCACCAACTCGGTGCTTCGGGTGATGGAGCACCTCCGCCACCATGGCCATGAAGTCCTCGTCATCGCCCCGGACACGCCGCGCGGCGAGGCTCCGGCCGATCGGGTCCACGACGGTGTGCGCATCCACCGGGTGCCGTCGCGGATGTTTCCGAAGATCACCTCGCTGCCGTTGGGTGTACCGCGGCCACGAATCGTCAAGGTGCTGCGGGGATTCGATCCCGACGTTGTCCACCTCGCGTCTCCGGCGTTGCTCGGCTGGGGTGGGATGCATGCCGCCCGCCGTCTCGGTGTCCCGACGGTGGCGATATTCCAGACCGACGTTGCCGGGTTCGCCGAGAGCTACGGCATCGGCTTCGCCGCGCGCGCTGCGTGGGCGTGGACCCGGATGGTGCACAGCCGCGTCGACCGGACGCTGGCGCCGTCCACCTCAGCAATGGAAAACCTTGTTGTGCACCGCATTCCCCGTGTCCACAAATGGGCGCGCGGTGTCGACATCGCCGGCTACGCGCCGTCGGCCCGTGATGAGCGGTTGCGCCGCCGCTGGTCACCCGCCGGCAAGCCGATCGTCGGCTTCGTCGGTCGGCTGGCACCCGAGAAGCATGTCGAGCGCCTCGCGGTGCTGGACCGCCGCGACGATCTTCAACTGGTGATCGTCGGCGACGGCGTGGACCGTGCAAAGCTCGAATCCATGCTGCCCTCAGCGGTTTTCACCGGAGCGCTGTACGATCAAGATCTTGCCGCCGCCTACGCCAGCATGGACATCTTCGTCCATCCCGGTGAGCATGAGACCTTCTGTCAGGCCGTGCAGGAGGCGATGGCGTCGGGCCTACCGGTCATCGCACCGGACGCCGGCGGACCGCGAGATCTGGTGGCGCCCATGCACACCGGTCTGCTCCTACCGGTGCGCGAGTTCGAAAACCGGCTGCCGACGTCGGTCGATCACCTGCTCGCCGAACGGCATCGCTACTCGGTGGCGGCCCGCCGCAGCGTGCTGGGCCGCACGTGGCCGGCGATCTGCGATGAGCTCATCGGCCACTACGAAGCGGTGCTGGGCACCCGCGGCGCCAAGGCCGCGTAGAACCTCAGGCGCCCAGCGTGCGCAGGATGTCCGGCTTCATCGCAGTGAGCTGGGCATTCCAATATCCCCAGCTGTGCGTTCCGTTCGGCGGGAAGTTGAACGTGGCATTGTGCCCGCCCGCCGCCGTGTAAGCGTTCTGGAAGGCGACGTTGCTTTCCTTTGTCAGCCCTTCCAAGAATGTCGCCGGGAGGTCCGCTCCGCCCAGCTCTGTCGGCGTGCCATTGCCGGTGTAGACCCACAGCCGCGTGCCGTTCGCGGCCAGCTTGCCTGCCTGAAGAGTCGGGTCGTTGCGCTGCCAGTCGGGTCCGCCGCCGGGCCCCCACATCGCGGTGGCGTCGAAACCGCCCGAATCACGCATTGCGAACCCGATCAACGTGGGCCAAACCCCCTGCGATGGGTTCAGGAACCCCGACAGGGATCCTGCGAAGCGGAACTGGTTCGGGTGATAGGCCGCGAGAATCAGCGCTGAGTTGCCCGACATCGACAGCCCGACGACCGCGTTTCCGCTCTGCGAGATGCCCTTGTTCGCCGCAAGGTATGCGGGCAGTTCGGAGGTCAAAAAGGTTTCCCACTGGTAGTTGAACGTGCCGCCGTTGCCCACCGCGGGTGCCTGCCAATTGGTGTAGAAGCTCGACATTCCGCCGACGGGCATGACAACGGACACCCCCGACTGATAGAAGGTCTCAAATGCGGGCGTCTCGATGTCCCATCCGTTGTTGTCGTCGCGGGCGCGCAGACCGTCGAGCAGGTAGAGAGCGTGTGGGCCGCCACCCTGGAACCGCACTGGAATATCGCGGCCCATCGAGGCTGACGGCACCATCAGGGTTTCCACCGGCAGCCCTGGCCGCGAGTATGCCGAGGCGGTCGGCGAACCGCCGGTAACCGCGATAAAGGCTGGTAGCAGGAGTGCCGCCAGCAGGCCGATGGTCAGCCGTCGGAGCCAGTTAGGGGTTGTCATGGTTCTGCTCATCTCTCGCCCGCAGACCGCGAGGCCCGCGCGTCCGGTGTATTTGTGGCATTGCCGGCGCGAAGCCGGGCAACCGGTAGGGAGCGCAGATGCTCTTCACGCCCACTGTTTTTTCGCACGACGCTCTATTCCCGTTAACGAGCGGTTGAAATCATCCGCGTTCGCCATATCCGGTCGGGCAGCGTTAGATCAGCCTTGAGCGAGCACCGAAACCGGCTGCCATTCCTCCCACGTCTTGATGCGGCTCTCGTAATCGGCCTTGGCCAGCGACAGCGGTAACTCCCCGAAGAACACCCGCAGCGGCGGCTCCGGCGCGTCCACCACCTTCAGGATGGCCGCCGCCGATGCCTTCGGGTCGCCGGGGTTGGCGGTGCGGGTGGCCCTGATGCGTTCGGCTTCCTCGTGCACCTCTTTGTAGTCGGGCAGCGGGGCCGAGCGCTTGGATGACGGGCCGGCCCAGTCGGTATCGAACCCGCCCGGCTCGATCAGCGTGACGTGGATGTTGAACGGCGCGACCTCTTGGGCCAGCGCCTGCGAGAAACCTTCGAGCGCCCACTTGGAGGCATGGTAGATGCCGACGTTCTGGAACGCGACGATGCCGCCGATCGACGACACCTGGATGATGTGCCCGCTGCGTTGGGCCCGCAGAAACGGCAGGGCGGCCTGAGTGACCCACAGTGCGCCGAAGACGTTGGTCTCGAGCTGGTCGCGGGCCTCCTGCTCGGTCAGCTCCTCGATGAAGCCGAAGTGGCCGTAGCCGGCGTTGTTGACCACGATGTCGAGCCTGCCGAAGTGGTCGTGTGCCTGCTTGACCGCGGCGAAGTCCGCCTCGCGGTCGGTGACGTCCAGCCGGATCGGCAGCAGCGCGTCGCCGTATTTCTCGACCAGGTCGGCCAGCGTCTTGGTGTCGCGAGCGGTCGCGGCGACCTTGTCGCCGCGCTCTAAGGCTGCAATCGCCCACTCCCGGCCGAAGCCACGTGATGTCCCGGTGATGAACCAAACTTTGTCTGCCATGACCCTTTAAATGCCCAACCACGCGGCTGCCATTCCCGCTGTACGGAAGACCACAGGTAGCGTCGCGGAGGTGAACAGGGCGTCGTTGGACAAGGACCCGCACGAGGTGGCGTCGATGTTCGACGCGGTCGCACGGCGCTACGACTTGACCAACACCGTGCTGTCGCTCGGGCAGGACCGGTTCTGGCGGCGCGCAACACGTTCGGCGCTGCGCATCGGAGCGGGTGACAAGGTGCTCGATCTCGCGGCGGGCACCGCGGTGTCGACAGTTGAGCTCGCGCGGTCTGGCGCGTGGTGTGTAGCGGCCGACTTCTCGGTCGGAATGCTCGCCGCGGGGGAGGGCAGGCAGGTGCCCAAGGTGGCCGGCGACGCGACGCGGTTGCCGTTCGACGACGAGGTGTTCGACGCGGTGACGATCAGCTTCGGGCTGCGCAACGTGGTTGATCACGCAGCGGGGCTGCGCGAGATGGCCCGGGTGACGCGACCGGGCGGACGGCTGGTGGTGTGCGAGTTCTCCACGCCGACCAATCGGCTGTTCGCCACCGTTTACAAGGAGTATCTGATGCAGGCGCTGCCGCGGGTCGCGCGGACGGTGTCGTCGAACCCGGACGCGTATGTCTATCTGGCCGAATCGATTCGGGCGTGGCCCGATCAGCCGACGCTCGCGCGGCAGATCGCCGACGCCGGTTGGTCGACGGTCCGCTGGCGCAACCTCACCGGCGGCATCGTCGCGCTGCACGCCGCCACCAAACCCGCTCGGTAACCCCCCTCCTTTGGCGCGAGCGTGCGTGTCTGCATACGACACGCCGCG
>NZ_LZMC01000063.1 GCF_001668615.1 Mycobacterium sp. 1274761.0 | reverse complement strand
AGGTGAACGCCGCCGCGCAGCGCCTTCGTTCGATCGGCCAATGCGCGTTCCTGGGCGGCAGTAGCCGCCGCGCCTTCCCAGATGCTCCCGCCCGGCGTGTACGTGTGCCCAACGACTTCGGAGAGCCCGTCTTCCCAGCGGGTGGCCGTCGCATCCCACCACCCCGCGGCTACGGTGAGGTGCTCGGTGTCCCACGACTGGATCTCCGATAATCGCAGCATTGCGCCGCCGGAACTGGCGGACATGTCTACCTGGAATTCGGTACTGCCGCAATGGCAGCTGTGGACGCGTATTCGGTTGCGGTTAAGGCAGTTCCGCCGGAAGACAGCGCAGCCGCGGTTGACCGCAGGCGGTCCGCGATGGCTCTCTCGGCGGCGGAGGTGGCGACGAGGGCGACGTTGACGGCGGCCGTCGTCGATTGCACACCTTTCACTGGGACCGCAGGTGCACCCGTCCCCGTGAATGATGCCGCGAGGCCGTCGATTTTGCCTGCCGCGGCTTGCAGCGCCGCAGGATCGACGCGAACTGACGACATCAGACAACCGTAGCGCCGCGAGCGAGATGCCCGCTCCACGAATTCGGTGCAGGAACGGGGTGGAAAATTCGGTAGCGTCGGCACCATGTCATGGGCGCGCGATGAGGTGCTGTTTAGGGCGCAATCGGGCCTGTTGGGTCTGCGGGCGGTGCAGAACCTGGTGTTCAGGGAGTTGCGCGGCGCCACAGGACGAGCGCAGGAGGAGGTCGTCCAGCAGGCGCTGGTCGATCTGGTGCGTTCGCTGGTCGATGACAGGCTGGCCGTCGTCGGCGATCGCACGCAGGCTGGATTCGTGCCCTGGACAATCCCCGTCGTCGATGGACTCGACGGTCGTGAGGGTTGGCTACAGCTAACCGAGGCGGGACGCGCAGCAGCTCGGGATGTGCCCGTCGGAGACGAAGAAGTGCCGGACACCGCTGCGACGCAATGGGACTGGCCGTTTGCGCAGGCGGCGGCCCGCGTGTTGGTCTACGGCACGATCGATTGGGTCGAACTGGGTCAGATCCATTGGCGTGTCAAAGAGGTCAGCCCGGACGTACCGATCCAGGTGGTGCAACAGCGCACGCTTGACTTGATCGCCGAGCTCATCCGAGGCGGGCTGGTGGTGGTGGGCTCCATCGACGCCGAGGCGTGCGGGTTCGTGGCGTGGGATTGCCCGGTGGAGGACGCACTTGACCGGATACGCGCGGTGTACGTCGACAGGTTCGACGATGAGTCCGCGTGGGAATGGTTCTGCTTGCTGGAGTTGACCCGCCGAGGCACAGTGCTGGCCAAGGCGATCGAGGCGCAGACGCCTCCTTGAGCCCTTAAGCCACCGCGTACAGCCGGTGCTTGCCGGAAAACCCCTTCAGTTCGACCTCGCGTCCGTCGTCGAAGTCGATGTCCTCCACACCGTCGAGCGAATCCCGCACCGACTCGCTCACCAAAGTCTGACCACCGTCGGCCTGGGCCGCCACCCGTGCCGCCATCGCGACATTGCGGCCGAAGAGGTCATCGCCACGGCGCACCGACTTACCCGTGTGGATGCCGATACGGACCCGAATCCCGTTGGGCCGCCGCCGGAGTGCGCGTTGAACGTCGACGCTGCACCGCACCGCCTGCTCGGCTTCGGCGAACGCGACCATGAACCCGTCGCCCTGGCTTTTGACGACGTGACCCCGGTGGTCATGGACAAGTCTGCGGATCAGCTTGTCGTGCCGGCCCATCAGGCGGGCCCAGGCGCGGTCACCAATGCGCTCGTTGAGCGCCGTCGACTCCTCGATGTCGGTGAACAGGATCGCCACTTTGCCGTCGGGCGCGAGCCGGGCCAGGTCGGGACGTTCCACCTCGGCCCAGTCGGCGAGGTCTTCGATCGACGAACGCACTGCCGCGCCCAAGCCCTCCTTGCGAATGATGTTGGCCGTCTGCCACACGGTCTTGACGGCTTCGCGCCCGCCGGTCAACAGCATCTGACGGGTGTCAACCCGGGAGTGCAATTCCTCGGCTTCCCGACGGGCCCGGGTCAGCAACACCCACAGCACGCCGAGCGCGACGGCCTCGCCGACGGCCAGCACCGCGAGGGCATACACAGCGATCTGCATCCCGTTCACGGCTCAAGTATTGGATGCTGATGTCGTGAAGCGACAGCCGCCCTACTACGAGAGCAGGTTCATCCGCGCCAACGACCCCGATCGTGCGCGGGCGCTGTGGCTGCGCTGGACCCTGCTGATGCCGACCACAGGCGCGCCCGTCGCCGACTCCTGGGTCATGCTGTTCGACCCCGACGGCGCGGGCAACCGGGCGCTCAAACAGCCTTTTCCCATCGATCAGGCTGATTTCGGTGACGAGACGTGGACGGCCTGCATCGGCGCGACATGCATTGACGACCACGCGGCTAGCGGCACGGTGACGGGCGCAAGGTGGGACCTGCAGATCACTCCCGGCGACGAAGCGCCGGTCAAATTGCTCACCGACCGCGCGTATAAGGCCAGGTTCCCGGCCGCCAAGACCATGGTTCGTCATCCGCTCGCCCGGTTCGACGGCCATATCGAGCTCCACCACGCCGACGTGCAGGTGGACCGGTGGACCGGAAGCGTCAACCACAACTGGGGCCGGCGCCACACCCCGGCGTATGCGTTCGGTCAGGTCTGCGGATTCGACGATGCGCCGGAATCGAGCCTGGAGATCGTGACCGCACGCGCGGCCATCGGCCCCGTCTCGCTGCCCGCGGCCACGCTCCTGGTGCTGTGTCATGACGGCCGGCAGCTGGCGGCACGCTCGATGCTCGACGCTCGCCACACCCGCGGCGAGTACCGGCCCTTCAGCTGGTCGTTCGGCGCGCGGCTAGGTGACGTGACCGTCGACGGCGAGATCACCGCATCACCGGGCGACATCATCGGGCTCACCTACACCGACACCAACGGTGAACCGAAGTACTGCTACAACTCCGCGCTGGCGACATGTCGAATCCGTCTGTCCGGAAAAGGAATTGCGGCGACCGATCTCAGTGCCACCCGGCGCGCGATGTTCGAGATCCTGACCGACGCCCGCGACGACCGGGTCCGGCTTCTGGCCTAGCTGAATGCGTTGGTGATCGCGGCCATGTCGAAATAGTCGCGCCAGGCCTTGATCTGGCCGCCCTCGATTTCGAACACCCCGACCACGGGCAGCGGTATCGGGTCGCCGTCCTTGCGGCGCATGACGTCGGTGCGCTCGTTCATCACCACATCGCCGTCGCTGACTTGCCGATGCACCTGGAAGTCGATGCCGTCGAACCCGGCCAGGAAGCCCCCAATGAACTGCTTGATGGCCTCGCGCCCCTGCACCGGTTCCATCGGAATGTTGTGGTAGACGCCGTCTTCGGCGAAGTAGCCCGCCAACTCGTCCGGGTCGGGCGTCGTCCACTTCTTGCAGAACTCGGTCACCAGGGCGTCGGCTGAGTGCGTCATGCCATGAATGAAAGCCACCGAGGCCACGAAAATCAACCCTCATCGCGCACCCTGTTTGTCCAGGTCAGCTCACGTCACGTTTCGCGTCGACGAAATCCCCGTGCCAGCAACGGTCGAGACCCTATGCTGGGCGCGTTGAACAGTCCATGACCGGCGGAGGGGCGCATGGCCTGTGCGGAGCCATTGACATGACAGGCAATTTGCTCGCAGGGCGCGATACCGAACTCACCGCGATTCGTCGTGCGCTGAGCGGAACCGGCAATTACTCCGGCGTCGTGATCTGCGGCGCGGCGGGCGTTGGCAAGACCCGCCTCGCCCGCGAGGTGCTCGCCCGTGCCCGGGCCGCCGGTGAACGGACCAACTGGATCACCGGCACCGAGTCCGCTCGTCCGCTACCGCTCGGTGCATTTACCGGGACGATCACCGAGACGGCCGGAAGCTCGATGCCCGACGTCAGTCGCCTCATCAATTCCTTTGTCGCCCAACAACGTCAAGGCAAGGTGTTGATCGGCGTCGACGATGCGCACCTTCTCGACGGCTTGTCGGCGCACGTGGTGCATCAACTCGCGCAGACCCGCGGCCCGCGTTTGATCGTCACCATGCGAACCGGCGAGAACGAGCCCGACGCGATTACGGCTCTGTGGAAGGACGGCCTGCTCGCGCGACTCGATCTGGAACCACTGTCCGAGCAAGGGACGCGCAGCCTGATCGAGTCGACGCTCGACGGCGCGGTGGACGCCCGCAGCGCGCAACGGTTTTGGAAACTCACCGGCGGCAACGCCTTGTTCCTGCGTCAGCTGCTCAACGATCAGATCGCGGCGGGGCGCATGCAGCAGGTCGCCGGGGTATGGATGTGGGACGACCGGGTCGCGGTGTCGCAGAGCATCACTGACATGGTCGGCCGCCGACTCGGTGAGTTGTCTGACGGAGTGGCCCTGGTGGTCGACGCGTTGTCACAGTGTGAACCGTTGGCCGTCGACGTGCTGTGCACCGTGGCCGACCGTACCGATTTGGAAACCGCCGAGCAGATGCGGCTGGTAACCGTCGAGCGCTCCGCCAACCAGCGCATGGCGCGGTTGGCCCATCCGCTCTACGGAGAGCTGCGCCGCGCAGGCGCGGGGGAGATGTACCTGTCGCGCATTCGGGGCAAGCTCGCCCGGGGCCTGGGCGACCGGACCGACGCCGACATGCAGTCGACGGTGCGACGCGCCCTGCTCACCCTTGAATCGGACCTGCCCGCCGACCCCGAGCTGTTCGTCGAGGCTGCCCGCTTTGCGATGACGCTGCTGGACCTGGAGCTCGCCGACCGGTTCGCCACCGCTGCGGTGTCAGCGGGCGCCGCCGAAGCGCCCGGCGTACAGGCCATGAACTTGGTGCTGCGCGGCCGCGGCGACGACGCCGAGAAGTTCCTCAAGGAGATCACCGCTGACGGTCATGACGACGTCCACCGGTGGTCGACAGTGCGTGCGGCCAATCTCATCTGGATCCTGGGTCGGCCCGCCGATGCCGCCGCCATTCTCGACGGCCTGGCAGCCGGGCCGGAAACGCCGGCTGAGGCCGCCTCTCGAGCTGCGGTACAGGCATGCGTCGAAGCGGTCTACGGACGCTGTGAAGCCGCTGCCGAAAAGGCAACCGCGGCATTGGATTCCGGCCATCTCAGTGACTTCCACGCCATGATGGCGTCCTTCGCGTTGGTGATGGCGCTCGGCGCCCTTGGCCGGGGGGACGAGCTCACCGCCGTCGCCGACGGGGCGCTCGATCGGGCGTCGACGTCGTTTCAAACGGCACCCCTGCGGTTCTGGTTCGGCGGCGTCTATGCCCGCGCGTGCCGGCTGACCGGCCGTATCGACGACTGCGCAACGCTCGCCAAACAGATGGCGGACTCGGTGAACGAGGTGCCCGGTCTGGCGTATGCGAACCTCGTGTTTCTGCTCGGGCAATCGGACCTGATGCGCGGCGAATTGCCCGGGTCGATCAAGCTGCTGCACGAGGCGCTCGCCGGCGTCGAACATCACGGCATCACAACGGGCTTGCGGCCCGCAACGTGTTTTGCGCTGACCGAGGCGCACGCCAAACTCGGTCAGTCGGCCGAGGCGAACGCGGCTCTCGAGGAGGCCCGCGCCAATGTCCCCGACAGCTACGTGTACATGCACACCGCGCTGGCGATCGCGACCGGATGGGCGCTTGCGGCAAGCGGATTCCTTTCCGACGCGGTGACGACGGTCCGCGACGCCGCCGTGCGGGCACGCTATCGCGGGCAGCCGACGCACGAACTGATCTGCCTGCAGGTGGCGGCGCAATGGGGCGACGCCTCGATGGCCGATCGCGCGCGGGTGCTGGCCGACGAGCTGTCGCTGCCGCTGGCCGATGCCGTCGCCCGGCACACCGAAGCGCTGGCGGCCAAAGACGGCGAGGCCCTGCTCTCCGCGTCCAACGACTACCGGGCGCTGGGCGATCGCGCGACGGCCGCCGACGCCGCTGCGCAGGCCGCGGTCGCGTTCTCGCAGAGTCAGCAGCGGCGGCGCCGGCTGTACGCGGCGGCGATCGCGCAGGGTCTGTCCGAAGAATGCGGCGGGTTGAGCACGCCGGCGTTGCGCAGCCCGACCGGCCATCCGCTGACTCAGCGGCAGCGCGAAATCGCCGAGCTGGCGATTGCGGGCATGTCCAACAAGGACATCGCTAAGCGGCTCTATATGTCGGTTCGCAGTGTCGAGGGACACCTGTATCGGGCCTGCCAGCGGGTCGGCGCCAACTCTCGTGAGGAGCTGGCCGCCATCATCCGTCGAGGCCCGGCCGCAACCGATTGATGGGCCCGGAAAGTCCGGTGGAGCTCCCTGCTTTTTACGGGTGACCAAACAATTGGGGCCGGGTATTCAAACTTATTGCGGCAGACCGGATTTCGTAACGGTCGGGTTGCAGGGTCTGCTGCGGCGCCGGTAGCATGTGCTGCAGCGAAGGGGAGTAGCCCCCAATTCGGGCAATCGACATACTGGTCCGCGCGACCCGGTTCCCGAGCCGGCCTGGTGGCCGGTGGGCGAGACCTTCGACCGTACGAGCCGTTTCGGCTGTCGGTCGGAGGCGTCTGGACAAGCTTCCGAGCGGCAGCCACCGACCGAGGAGTTGTTGGTGTTCGCAGCGTTGCTGTTGAGCTTCGCCGTCATCTTCGTCGCCGAGCTTGGCGACAAATCGCAGTTGATGGCGATGACTTTCGCGTTGCGTCATCGCTGGTGGGTCGTCCTCGGCGGCATCACCGTCGCCACCACCGCGGTGCATCTGATCTCGGTCGCCGTCGGCCACTATCTGGGCGCTGCGCTGCCCACTCACCTGCTGGGCATCTTCGCCGGCGTGGCGTTTGTCCTGTTCGGGTTGTGGACGCTGCGAGGCGATTCGCTGTCCGACGACGAGGCAACCCGCGCCCAGCGATCCAACGCACCGGCGTTCCTCGCCGTCACCTCCGCATTTCTGCTCGCCGAACTGGGCGACAAGACGATGCTCGCGACCATCACGCTCGCCGCCGACAACGACTGGGTAGGGGTGTGGATCGGCTCGACGCTGGGCATGGTCGCCGCCGATGCCTTGGCGATCGTGATCGGCGCGATCGCGGGTAAGCATCTGCCCGAGCGGTTCATCCAGCTCGCGGCGGCCGCGTCGTTCGTCGCCTTCGGCACCTATGTCCTCGTCGGCAGCTTCTTCTCCGGCCTCCCCGCGGTGGCGATTGCCGCGATCGCGGTCGGTGTCGTCGTGCTGCTCGGTGTGGTCTTGCGCGCGCTGCCGCAGCGGTGGCGTCCGCCCGTGCTGCGGCCGCAGCCGCCGGCGGTGCCCGTGCCCGCTAATAGCCTTCGCTGAGGACGCGGTCGAGCTGTCGGCGTCTGGGGGCTCACCGGTTGACGAACTCGACCACGACGTCGCTGAACGCGTCGTTGTCGTCACCCGCCGCGGTGTGTCCGGCGTCGGACAGCTCGACGAACTCGGCGTGCGGCACGGTGGCGAGGAAGTGCTTGACGCCTTCCTCGCTGACCACATCGGAAAGCCTGCCGCGGATCAGCAGGATCGGAATCGTCAGGCTGATGGCGGCCCGTTCGAGCTTTTCGTCGCGGACGAACGAATCGTCGATGGGCGCGGTCAGAAAAGCCGGGTCCCAGTGCCAGAACCAGCGCCCGTCGCGCAGCCGCAGGTTTTTCTTCAAACCCTCGGGGCTGCGCGGCTTTTTGCGATGCGGCAGGTATGCGGCGACGGCTTCTGCGGCCTCGTCCAGCGAGGTGAAGCCGTCGAGACCGCTGGCCATGAATTCGCGGATGCGGGCGCTGCCGTCCTTCTCATACCGCGGGACGACATCGACGAGCACGAGCTTGGTGACCTTCGTGGGGCCGCCCTGCTCGGCGGCGAGGATGCCCGTCATCCCGCCCATGCTGGCACCGATCAAGATCACCGGGCGGTTGATCTGGTCCATGACCGCGAGGGTGTCGGCACACAGCACGTCGACCGTGTAGTTGGCGTCGGGGGAGCGGTCACTGTCGCCGTGGCCGCGGGAGTCCAGCGCGACCACGTGCAGACCCTCGTCGGCCAGGATCTGGCAGGTGTTCTTCCAGGAATACCGGTTCTGTCCACCGCCGTGCAGAAACAGCACCGACGGCCGGTCGCCCGTCGCTGTGGCGTTCCATTCGTCGGCGATGAGCGTCAGGCCGTCGACACCCCGGAATTTCACCGTCTGTAGTTCACTTTGCCCAGCGCTCACGGACGTCCTCTCGACCAATCCCGGCGCTCACGTTACCCAGCGTCGAAACGCGGTTATTCAAGACGGTGACCAAACGGCGACCAGCAGCCGACCTAGACTTGGCGAGCGTGCAGCCCGGCCCGGCGACCGGCGATGACCGCCAGGAAATCATCGACGCGGCCTATAGCTGTCTGTCCGAGCCGCACAGCGGACCCATCCCGGTCGCTGCGATCCTCGAGCGCGCCGCCTTGTCGACCCGGGCGTTCTACCGCCACTTCGCGTCGAAGGACGAACTGTTCCTGGCGATGCTGCAGCAGGAGGCCGGGGCGCTGGTCGACCGGCTGGACCGCATCGCCGACGAGTCACCCGGTGATCCGGTCACCCAGCTGAACCAGTGGGTCGAGATGATGTTCGATCTCGCGCACGACCCGCGGCTGCGAAGCCACCTCACCGTCATCGACTCGGACGAGGTGCGCGCAGCCAAGGGGTATCGGGAGACCCGCGAGCGCCTGCACACCGACCGCGAACGATCGCTGCAGCGAATTCTCGCGCGCGGCCGAGACGACGGCTCGTTTCCGCTAGCCGACCCCGCAGCCGACGCGGTCGCCATCAGCGCAATCGTCAGTCGTGAGCTGACTACCTCGGCAGGCACCGAAGAGGCCCTTCGGCAGAGCAAGGCCCGCGTACTGGACTTCTCGATGCGGGCATTGGGCGCGTGCCGCGCCCGCAGATGAGTTTCGGCGGTCCGGCCGGTCTGTCTTGGTGTCACGTTCGCGAAAGAGATAGAGAGGCCCCCATGCCGGCCATCACCCCGTCCCTGTGGTTCGACGACAACCTCGAAGAGGCCGCCGAGTTTTACACCTCGGTCTTTCCGAACTCGTCGGTTGAGGAACTCCATCGCACGACGGACGCGGGCCCAGGCGAACCCGGTAGCGTGCTGTCCGGTGTCTTCGTCTTGGACGGCACCCGATTTATCGGCATCAACGGTGGTCCACACTTCCGGTTCTCCGAAGCGGTGTCGTTCATGGTGCATTGCAAGGACCAGGCCGAGGTCGACTACTACTGGGACCGGCTCGTCGACGGCGGCGAGGAGTCGCAATGCGGCTGGCTCAAGGACCGTTTCGGGCTTAGCTGGCAGATTGTGCCCGATCGGCTGTTCGAGCTGACCACCGATCCAGATCCGGCCCGCGCGGCTGCGGCCACCGGGGCGATGCTCGGCATGCGCAAGATCGTCATCGCCGAACTCGAGGATGCTGTCGCCCGCGCGTGACGGGCTTTTGTCAGGTTCTCAGCCGCGTGATCCACTCGATGGTGGCGTCACAGATCGGCTCGACATCGGTGGCGTCGTCGCACGCGGTGACCATCAGCGACGCTTCCGACATGATCGCGATCAGAACTCGCGAGAGCAGTTGACCGCGCGCGGACGAGTCCACGTCGAGCACTCCCATCCATCGCTGGAAGAACGTCAGCGTGTTCTTGCGTCGCAGCGGCTCGAAATCGGCAGGGACATCCCCGGATGCCATCACCTTGGCCGCGCGCCGGTTCTGCCATATCGCATTCAGATAGGCGCGGGTATGCAGCGCGAAGGCCTGCTGGCTGTCCAGGCTCGCGGCGTCGTCGGTGGCCGCCGCGAGGCGGAGCTCGACGTCGGCGGACAGCCGATCATAGATGGCCAAAAACAGCTCTTTCTTGCCGCCGAAATGATGGTAGATGCTGCCGATGCTGGCGCCTGACCGTCCAACGATGTCGGCCATGGTGGCCGCCGAGAAACCTCGCGTGCTGAAGATGTCGGTCGCCGCGTCGAGGATGCGCTGCTGCGTGGCGTCGGTTTTCGACCAACGCCGCTGGGGCGACGTCATTCCGACACGCTAACCGATTCTGGAACTCGGTTCTAGAAGAATCATGGCGGTTCTTTCATTTCGCGTCGCACGCTGTGGCCGCCGGGTGGTTCTCAGGTTCCGGCACGTACCTTGGACCGGACATACGCACGCCTGGACGCAGGCCGCCGCGCCACAGAGGAGCAACATGGCAGACGATGCTGGGGCCCCCGACGGGGACGTGAGCGAGGAAACGGCGCAGGACACGGCAGCCGCCGACCGTGGCGCTGAGGGTGCCGACAAGCCGACGGCCGAGGACACCACCGCGAAGCAGGCGCCGGTGAAGACGCCGATGTCGCACGTCCGGCTCGCCACGATCCTGGGGTCGGTCGGGGTCGTCGCCTTGGCCGGCCTGTGCGGTTGGCTCGGCTGGCGTACCTACCAGTCGAACGAGGCGGCGCAGCAGCGCAACCTGTACCTGCAGGTGGGCCGGCAGGCGGCGGTGAACCTCACCACGATCGACTTCGAGCACGCCGACGAAGACGTGCAGCGCGTGTTGGACTCCTCGACCGGCACCTTTTACGACGATTTTCAGGCGCGGGCGCAACCGTTCAAAGAGGTTGTCAAGCAGGCGAAGTCGAAATCCGTCGGCAACGTCACCGAGGCCGGCGTCGAGTCGATCAACGAGGACGGCGCCGATGTGCTCGTCGCTGTCACCGTCAAGACGTCCAATGCCGGTGCGGCAGAACAGGAGCCACGCGCCTGGCGAATGCGGATCACCGTGCAAAAAGTCGGCGACGGTGCCAAGGTGGCCAATGTGAGGTTCGTATCATGACCGAGAACAAGCATGTGAGCGAGGACTCCGTCGACGACACCTCGGCTCGTGTGGACACCGACACCGGCACGGATACAGAGGGTAAGCACGCCGCACCCGAGACCGCGCTGACCGCCGACGACGACGCCGCTGTCGCCAGTTTCGCCGAACCCAAGCGCCCGATCGACTGGGCGCGTGTCGTGGCGTACGGCGTGCTGCCGGCATTGATGCTCCTCCTGGTGATCGGCGCCGGGTGGCTGAAGTTCATGGACTCAGCTGCGCGTGACAGCGACATCGTCGGGGAGCAGTCGGTTCAGGCCGCCAAGGACAGCACGATCGCGTTGCTGTCGTACAAACCCGATACCGTCGAGCAGCAGCTGACCGCGGCCCGCGACCGGCTCACCGGCGGATTTCGCGATCAGTACACCGATCTCACCAAAAACATCGTGATTCCCGGCGCCAGGGAGAAACAGATATCGGCCGTCGCCAGTGTGCCTGCGGCGGCGTCGGTATCGGCGAATCCGGGCCGCGCCGTCGTGCTGTTGTTCGTCAACCAGACCGTGACGATCGGCACCGGTGTACCCACCGATACCGCATCCAGCGTGCGCGTCACCCTGGACAAGTCGGGTGACCGCTGGCTGATCTCGGAATTCACCCCGGTCTAGGCCCCCATGACCGAGCCGGAATGGATCGACGTCGCCACCCCGGCAGTGCACCTGCGCGCGTTGAGCTGGGGGCCGACGGACAGGCCAGTCGCGTTGTGTCTCCACGGCTTTCCTGACACCCCGTACGGATGGCGGAAACTCGTGCCGCTCCTTGTCGACGCGGGCTGGCGTGTGGTGGCGCCGTTCATGCGTGGCTACGCGCCGTCGTCGACCGCCGCGGACGACAGCTATCACATCGGTGCGCTGATCGACGATGCGCTGCGTGTGCTGGATGCAGTCGGCGCAGGCGGACGCGACGTCGTGATCGGTCATGACTGGGGCGCCCAAACCGCGGTCGGTCTGGCCGCGATGCCGGACACGCCGATTGCATCGGCCGTACTGATGTCGTTTCCGCCCTTCGCGTCATTTCAGCCATGGGGCCGCGCTCCGGACCCGGTCCGCCTCGCCGCACAGATACCGCGTCAGTTGCTGCGCAGCTGGTATGTCATGTACTTCCTTTTGCCCTTCCTGCCAGAGCTTTCCGGTTTTCGGGTGGTTCGCTCCCTGTGGCGCCAATGGTCACCGGGTTACGACGAGGACGACGACATTGCGCTCGTCGAGGCGGCTATCGGGGCACCGGAGAACTGGCGCGCGGCGCTTGCGACATATCGGGACAACTTCCGGTTCACCGCACCGCCGGAGCAGTATGCGGAGTTGCATCAATGGTTCCTGAAGCCCCCTGCGATACCGACGCTGTATCTGCATGGGGATGACGACGGTTGTGTCGCACCGGATTACATCTCGTGGGTGGAACGGATCCTGCCACCCCACAGCGATGCCTTCGTGGTGGAGGGCGCAGGCCATTTCCTGCAGCTGGAGCAGCCTGAGGTGGTGGGCGGTCATGTCATCGACTTCATCGGGCGACCCTGACCCGTCGCGATGAGCATGTGCCGGCTTGCCGCGGTCGATGCGCAGACCTACTGGATGTCGGCCAAGGTCCCCAATGATCAATTTCTGCTGTACGGATTCGACGGCGTCCCAGCCGATTTCGAGCGAGCGGTCGCCGAGGTTCGCGACCGTGCGGCAGGCTGTGCGGAATTGCGGCTGCTGGTGCGCGACGGGAGTGCCTTCACATATCCTGCCTGGGTGACCGGCGATGTGGCCGGGCAGTTCATCACGCAGGAGCTCGCCGACAATAGCTGGTCCGGCTGCCTGGAATCGGTGGGCCGACTCGCCGCCAACCAGCTTGACCCTCGGGTCGCTCCGTGGCGTCTGCACATCTTCAGCCCGGTCATCGGTGTACCGGGCGCTTCGGGTGCGGGAACCGTTGTGGTGCTGCAGATGTCGCACGTGCTGGCTGACGGCCAACGGTCGTCGGAACTGGCGGCGCGGCTGTTGGGCCGTGCGGTCGACATCGCGCCGGTGCCGACGCCGCGGCTGCGCGCGATCAGGTCGCCGTGGCGCAGCGTCGTCGCCGCTCGCGCACACCGCCAGCTGGTCCGCGACACCGAATCGGGTCGCGTGCCGGCGCCGGCACCGACGCGGCCCGCGCTGCGCAGCAACGCCCGTCCGGCGGGTGCGCGCAGCCTGCGCACCCTGATTCGCCGCCGTGACCAACTGCCCGGAACGACGGTGACGATCGGCGTGCTGTGTGCCGTGTCGACCGCGCTCTCGGCGCACCTCCGCGAGCTGGACGATGACCCATCGACGCTCGGCGCAGAGGTACCGATGGCGAAAGCGGTCGCCCGCGAGGCACATAACAGCTTCGGCAATGTCGGCGTAAGCCTGTACCCAGAGCTCGCCGTCGACGAGCGTGGCGCGCGGATCGCCGCCGAGCTTGCCGACCGCCGGCGGCGGGCCGCACACCCGGCGCTGCGGGCGGCCAGCCAGGCGTTCGCGACCGTGCCCGCGCCGCTGCTGCGCTGGGGCGTGGCTCAATTCGATCCGACTCTGCGCTCGCCCACGGTGACCGGCAACACCGTCGTCTCGAGCGTCAACCGCGGTCCCGCCGATTTGCGCTTCGGTGACGCACCGGTGGTCGTCACCGCCGGCTACCCCGAGCTGTCGCCAATGATGGGCCTCACCCACGGCGTCCACGGGATCGGCAACACGATCGCGGTGAGCGTCCACGCCGCCGAGTCGGCGATCGGCGACGTCGACGCATACGTTGCCCGCCTCGACGGCGCCCTGGGCTGACGGTTCCTCCTCGGGTTTGCGCTGAGGGGGCGGAACCTTGACGACCAACCTAGAACACGTTCTAGTCTGTGAAGTCATGGGATTCCTGAAGCCCGACATGCCGGTTGTCGACTTCGACGAATGGGTCAAAGGCACCCGCTCGGAGAAGATCCGACCGATGGCCGAACACTGGGCCGAGGTCGGCTTTGGCACGCCGGTCGTGATGCACCTGTTCTACGTCGTCAAGATCCTGCTATACATCCTCGGCGGCTGGTTGTTCGCGCTGGCCACCAAGGGCATCGACGGCTTCACCAACATCGGTCAGTGGTGGACCGAGCCCATCTTCTTCGAGAAGGTCGTGCTCTACACGATGCTGTTCGAGGTGGTGGGCCTCGGCTGCGGGTTCGGGCCGCTGAACAACCGGTTCTTCCCGCCGCTGGGATCGATCTTGTACTGGTTGCGGCCCAACACCATTCGGCTCCCACCGTGGCCCGACCGCGTGCCGCTGACCAAAGGCACCGCGCGCAAACCGGTGGACGTCGTGCTGTACGGGGCGCTGCTGGTGGTCCTGCTGATCGCGCTGTTCTCCGACGGCACGGGACCGGTGCCCGTGCTCGGCACATCGATCGGTGTCCTGCCGATGTGGCAGATCTGGACCATTCTCGGGCTGCTGGCGCTGGCCGGACTGCGTGACAAGGTGATCTTCCTGGCCGCACGCGGAGAGGTCTACGGCTCGTTCACCGTGGCGTTCCTGTTCGCCGGCTACGGCGTGGACCTGATCATTGCCGCGAAGCTGGTGTGCGTCGCGATCTGGATGGGGGCCGCGACGTCAAAGCTGAACAAGCACTTCCCGTTTGTGATCTCGACGATGATGTCGAATAATCCGCTGGTCCGGACCAAACGGCTGAAGCGGAGGTTCTTCGAGCGGTTCCCCGACGATCTGCGGCCCGGTCGCGTGTCGCGGGTGATCGCTCATTTCAGCACCGCCGTCGAGATGCTGGTGCCGCTGGTGTTGCTGTTCTCCCACGGCGGCTGGCCGACGGCGATTGCGGCCTTCGTCATGTTCTGCTTCCACTTCGCGATCCTGTCGGCGATTCCCATGGGCGTGCCGCTTGAGTGGAACGTCTTCATGATCTTCTCGGTGATCACGCTGTTCGTCGGGCACGCCGAGGTGGGTCTCTCGCAGCTGACCACGCCGCTGCCCGTGCTGCTCTTTGCGGTGTTGGCCACCATCGTCGCGCTGGGCAACCTCTTCCCCCGCAAGATCTCGTTCCTGCCGGGGATGCGGTATTACGCCGGCAACTGGGACACTTCGTGGTGGTGTCTGAAGCCGTCGGCGAACGAGAAGATCGAGCGCGGTCTCGTCGCGATCGCGAGCATGCCAGCCTCCCAGCTGGAGAAGTTCTACGGCAGCCCGGAGCAGGCGATGATCTACCTCTACAAGGGATATGCGTTCCGCGGCTTCAACTCTCACGGCAAAGCGCTGCTGACACTGGTGCACAACGCGCTGGCCGGACGCAACGAAGACGACTACATCATCACCGAGGGCGAGCGGCTGTGCAGTACCGCTGTGGGGTGGAACTTCGGTGACGGCCACATGCACAACGAGCAGTTGATCGCCGCCATGCAGGAGCGCTGCGGGTTCGAACCGGACGAGGTGCGCGTCATCATGCTCGACGCGCAACCGATTCACCGGCAGCGGCAGCAGTACCGGTTGGTCGACGCCGCAACGGGGGAGTTCGAGCGCGGCTATGTCAACGTCGCCGACATGGTGACGGGACAGCCGTGGACCGACGACATACCCGTGCATGTCGAGTGGTCTGCCGACGACGCATCGAAACTGCGCACAGATCGCGAAACAAGCGGCTGAGGCGATCTCCCCGCAGTTTCGGCGAGGGGTCAGCCGACGACGTCGCGGACTTTGACGCTCTCGAGGCCCGTCAGCAGCAGGTTGCGCGCCGTGTCGAGGTGTTTGCGCCAGTGTGCTTCCGCCGCGGCCGCGTCGCCGGAGCGCATGATCTCCATCAGCCGGTGATAGGACCGCATCAGCTTGTCGTAGTCGGCTTTCGACACCGGGCGCCGCTCCTTGAACACGAACGTCATGTGGCGCACCGTGATCTCGTGCAGCATGCCCGAGATCATGGCGAGCGTGGCATTGCCGGACAGCTCGACGATCCTGCGGTGAAATTCACCAGTGGTCTCGGCGAGCCGCCCGGACTGCCAGCCGGCGGGAATGGTTCCGTCGAGCATGCGGTCGAGTTCATCAAACGCCTCGGCGTTGCCGGCTTCGGCGAGCAGCCGCACCGCCAAGGGTTCGACGCCCGAGCGCGCGGTCATCACGTCGGAAATCGTGGCGCCGGACAACTCGAGCAGAAGCCCCGCCGGGCGCGCGACGATCTCGGGGCCGGGCACCCGCACCCGTGCGCCGGTCCGCGATCCGCGGCGCACTTCGACGAGGCGCTCGGACTCCAGCACCCGAACGGCCTCGCGCAGGGTCGGCCTGCTGACGCCGAAGTGGGCCATCAGCTCGGCCTCGTTGGGCAGGTAGTCGCCCTCCTTCAGCTGGCCGTCGACGACCATGCGGCGTAGCGTTCCGGCGACGAGCTCGGCGGTCTTCGGCGAGCGGATCGGCCCGCCGCCCGGCGATGAAACCGCGTCGGGGCCGATCATCGGCGCCAACGGCGTGCTGTGAGCCACCACCACTCCTGTTAGGTCTCCCCGACCAGCTCGGCCAGGTATACAACTCAGTAAACCATGTGCTGGAACTCTGCAGGTGGCTGTGCGAACTGCGAGTATGGCGGCCGCGGCGGTGGAACCATACGCCTGTGACGTGTACGGCCTGCGGCACCGAACTGTCGCCGACCGCCAAGTTCTGCAGCGAGTGTGGAGCGGCGGTGTCGCCTGTGACGAAGCCTGCCGAGTACAAACAGGTGACCGTCCTGTTCGCCGACGTCGTGCATTCGATGGACATCGCCGCGACGGTCGGTCCGGAGCGGCTGCGCGAGATCATGGCGGAGCTCTTTGATCGGTCGGTGGCCGTGGTGAAACGGTACGGCGGAACGGTCGACAAATTTACCGGCGACGGGATCATGGCGGTATTCGGCGCGCCGATTGCGTTGGAGGACCACGCTCTTCGAGCATGCATGGCGGCGTTGGAGATTCAATCCGAAACTGCGATTTTGGCCGTCGAGGTTGCCCAGCGTGACCGTACTGAACTCCGGTTGCGGATCGGGCTGAACTCCGGACAGGTGATCGCGGGCGAGATCGGCTCGACCGCAGCCAATTACACCGCGATCGGTGAGCAGGTCGGCCTGGCGCAGCGGATGGAGGCCGCGGCGCCGCCAGATGGCGTGATGTTGAGTGAATCGACAGCGCGGCTGGTTGAGAACATCGTCGTCCTCGAGAAGCCGGAACTGGTTCAGATCAAGGGGGCCGACGCTCCAGTGCGGGCGAGACGGTTGCTGGCAATCGGCGAGCACCACGCCCGCCGGCGCAGCGACTCCCCGCTGGTCGGCCGGACATGGGAACTGAACACCGTCGGGGCGCTACTCGACGAGGCTGTTGGCGGTGCGGGGAGCGTCGTCGCCGTCGTGGGTGCGCCGGGGATCGGTAAGAGCAGATTGATTCGTGAAGCCGTCGCCGTTGCGGAAAGCCGCGGTGTGCCGGTGTACGCCGCATACTGCGAATCCCACACCGCCGACATCCCTTTCCAAGCGGTGGCAAGGCTACTGCGTGCAACCACCGGCACCGTCGGCATGGCTCCCGACCGAGTCCGGGAACAGATCCGAGCCAGGCTGCCGAAAGCCAGCCCCGAAGATCTGCTGCTCATCGACGACCTGTTGGGCATCGGCGACTCGGCAACAGCCAGACCCGATATCGGACCCGACGCGCGGCGTCGGCGCTTGACAGCACTGATCAACGGAGCCGCCCTCGCACTGACGTCGCCGACTGTCGTCATCGTCGAAGATGTTCACTGGATCGACACCGCAAGCGAGTCGATGCTGGTTGACTTCATGGCAGTCATTCCGCAGGTGCCATCCTTGATGCTGATCACCTACCGCCCGGAATATCGCGGTGCTTTGAGCCACGTGTCGGGTGCACAGACAATCGCGTTGCGGCCGCTGAGCGACGCGGACACAACGCAATTGACGAACGGTCTGGTCGGGGCAGATCCATCGCTTCGCACGCTCGTCGACCGCGTGGTGGCTCGGTCGGCCGGCAACCCATTCTTCGCCGAAGAGATCGTGCGTGACCTGGCCGAGCGGGAAGTCCTAGACGGCGAGCCCGGCGCGTACGTGCTCCGGGGCGCGGTCGACAACGTCGACGTGCCTGCCAACTTGCAGTCGACGATCGGCGCGCGCATCGACCGTCTGCCCTCCGCTGCGAAGAAGACGTTGTACGCGGCATCGGTCATCGGGCTGCGGTTCGACACCGATCTACTGAACAGGCTTGTCGGCGAGGCGCAGATCGCCCCGCTGGTAGCGGCCGAACTCGTCGACCAAGTGGCGTTCACCGAGCCCGCGGAGTACGCGTTCAGGCATCCGCTGACCCGAACAGTCGCATACGAATCACAGCTCAGATCAGAACGCGGCCAACTCCATCGAACACTCGCCCGTGCGATCGAGGCGCGCGGTGCCGTCGACGAGAACGCAGCGTCGATCGCCCAGCACATGGAGGCGGCAGGAGATCTGCACGCGGCGTTCGATTGGCACATGCGTGCCGCGACGTGGTTCACGTTCCGGAACTTCGCTGCGGCTCAGTCAAGTTGGCTGCGGGCACGACAGGTCGCGGATCAACTTCCGGATGATGATCGCGACAAGCTGTCGATGCGCATATCGGCGCGTGCACATCTCTGCGCACAGGAGTACCGCAGTCGCAGCGGCCACGCGGACAATGCGTTCGCTGAACTCAAGGAATTGTGTGAAGCGGCGGGCGATAAGCGCTCGCTGGCAATAGGACTGGCGGGGTTATCGCTGGCCAGGAACATGGACCTCGGCCCACGCCCGGCATCCGGACTTGTCGCGGAGCTCATCGAAATACTGGATGAGATCGACGACCCGCAATTGACGGTGTCTCTATCGGTTGCGCCGCTCACCGCCAGTATCCAAGCCGGCAAGATAGCGATCGCCATGCAACTGGCTCAGCGCGTCATCGACATGACCGGCGGCCAGCCATGTCTCGGCGAGCTGATCACGATATCGCCGGTCGCCTCCGCTTTCTCCGTTCGCGGTATTGCCCGTTGGAGCAGGGGATCGCCAGGGTGGCGGGAGGATTTCGATCGGGCCCTGAATGTAGTGGCTGCTGTCGCGCCCGCATTCCGGTCAGGCACCTTCTGGCACGTGTATCTGTACGCGGTGCCGAACGGCGTGCTCACAGTCACGCCGAGCATTGTCGATGAAGCAGCTGAAATCTACACGGGCGGTCAGCAGTTCGGTGAACAGATAACGATTGACCTCGCGAAGACTGCGCTCGGAATTTCGCTCGTCTACCAACGAGGTGGCGACCGAGAGGCCGGCGCGCAGCTTCTGGGCGAGCTCCATGACGACGCTCGGCAGAGGGGCATCATGATGCCGCAGAACGTGCCGCTGATCGACATCCACGTCGCGCGCGAGCGCGCTCGCTGCGGCGACATCGATGGTTCCATCGAATTGGCCCGGACCGCGCGCGCCGAGTACTTGCGTTCGGGCGACTTCATGTGGTTCGGCGTGGTCTGCGCGACCCTCGTGGAACTGCTGCTGCGCCGCGGCACTGCGGCCGATCGCAGCGAGGCGCAAGAAGTGACGGACGGGCTGGCGGCCGTGCTCACCGAGCCCGGCGTCGTCATTTACGAGATCTGGCTGCTGCGGATGCGCGCCCTGCTGGCGCAGGCCGACGGCGACGAAGCCACCTATCGCGACCAGCGCGACCGCTACCGCAAGAGGGCTGCCGACCTCGGCTTTGAAGGTCATATGGCCTGGGCCGCAGAGATGGTGCGACCTACCAACCAGTAGGTTGACCTAGTGAACTTTGTTCCTCTACGGTCGAAAATGGACCTTTGTGGGGAGAACCCACCCAAAACCTTCGAAGGAGAAGTGTCATGGCTGAAGCCGTCATCGTCGAAGCTGTGCGGTCGCCGATCGGCAAGCGCAACGGCGGTCTGTCCGGGGTGCACCCGGCCGAACTGTCCGCCCAGGTTCTCAATGGCTTGGTCGAGCGCACCGGCATCGACCCGGGCATCGTCGACGACGTCATCTGGGGCTGCGTCATGCAGGCCGGCGAGCAGGCGCTCGACATCGGCCGCACCGCCCTGCTCACCGCCGGCTGGCCCGAGAGCGTCGCCGGCGTGACCGTCGACCGGCAGTGCGGTTCCAGCCAGCAGTCGATCCACTTCGCGGCCGCCGGTGTGGTGGCCGGACACTACGACGTCGTCGTCGCCGGCGGCGTGGAATCGATGTCGCGTACCCCGATGGGCGCCTCGCTGGCGGGCGGCGGCAACCCGTATCCGCAGGGGTTCAAGGATCGCTACAGCAGGACGCCGAACCAGGGCATCGGCGCCGAGATGATCGCCGAGCAGTGGGGCTTCGACCGCACGACGGTCGACGAGTTCTCGCTCGGCTCCCATGAGAAGGCCGCCGCCGCACAGGATTCGGGCGCATTCGACGACCAGATCGTCGCGATCAAGGCCGTCGGAGACGGCACTGAGACAAGTACGGTGCTCAAGGACGAGGGCATCCGCCGCGGCACCACCATCGAAAAGATGGCCACGCTCAAGCCGGCGTTCAAAGAGGACGGCGTCATCCACGCGGGCAACTCGTCGCAGATCTCCGACGGGGCTGCCGCACTGCTGTTCATGTCGGCAGAGAAGGCAAAGTCGCTGGGGCTCAAGCCCATCGCCAAGGTCCACACCGCCACTCTCGCCGGCGCCGATCCGGTGATCATGCTGACCGCGCCGATCCCCGCCACGCAGAAGGCACTGAAGAAGTCCGGGCTGAAGCTCGAGGACATCGGCGTGTTCGAGGTAAACGAGGCGTTCGCCCCCGTGCCGCTGGCCTGGCTGAAGGACATCGGCGCCGACGAGAAGAAGCTCAACCCCAACGGCGGTGCCATCGCGCTGGGCCACCCGCTCGGCGGTTCGGGCGCCCGCATCATGACCACGATGCTGTACCACATGCGCGACAAGGGAATTCAGTACGGATTGCAGACGATGTGTGAGGGCGGCGGCCAGGCCAACGCCACCATCGTCGAACTGTTGTGACCCAAGACGTGGCCGTCCCCGCCGCCCTCACCGAGCGGCGGGGCAACGTCATGGTCATCACGCTGAACCGGCCCGAGGCGCGTAACGCCGTCAACAGTGCGCTGAGCACCGCGGTCGGCGACGCGCTGCAGGAGGCGCAGGACGACGCCGACGTACGCGCCGTTGTCATCACCGGCGTCGGTGAATCCTTCTGTGCAGGAGCCGATCTCAAGGCCATATCGCGCAGGGAGAGCTTGTTTCACCCCGACCACGCCGACTGGGGTTTCGCCGGGTATGTCCACCACTACATCGACAAGCCGACCATCGCAGCCGTCAACGGCACCGCGCTCGGCGGCGGCACCGAGCTGGCACTGGCCAGCGATTTGGTGGTGGCCGAGGAGCGGGCGAAGTTCGGCCTGCCGGAGGTGAAGCGCGGCCTCATCGCCGCGGCGGGTGGCGTCTTCCGCATCGTCGACCATCTCCCGCGCAAGGTGGCGATGGAACTGTTGCTCACCGGCGAGCCGATGAGTTCGGCCGACGCGCTGAAGTGGGGCCTGATCAATCAGGTCGTGCCCGACGGCACGGCCGTCGATGCCGCGCTAGCGCTCGCCGAACGCATCACCGTCAACGCGCCGCTGGCCGTGTGGGCCAGCAAGCGGGTTGCGATGGGTGTCGACGACGGCGTGATCGTCGGCGACGAACCCGGCTGGGCCAGGACCATGCGCGAGATCAGTGCGGTGATCCGCAGCGAGGACGCCAAGGAAGGACCGCTCGCGTTCGCCGAGAAACGCCAGCCCGTCTGGAAGGCCAGGTAGCCGCTAGCCGGCAGGCGCCTCAGCGCCCGGGACAGGCGCGGCGGCCTTGGGCGTCGACGAGGTCGTCGTCGCGGTGGTCGTAGACGACCCGCTCGTCGTCGGCTGAATCGGCTCCGGCGCTGACGCCGGGTCGAGCACCTTGTCGATGATGTAGATCCGCGCGTTCTTGGCCTGGATGCCCCCGCAGATCAGCTTCGCGGTCCCGTTGACCTTGATGTCGCCGTTCTTGCCGTCGACCTTGATCTCGGCGCCTTCCTGCGTCGGACGCTGCCCGTGCACGTCCTCCGGGCCGAGCAGACCCAGGAACACGTGGTAGTAGTCCAGGCGAGTCAGCGCGGCGGGGTCGGCCTTCAGCGCATCAAGCTGGCCGGGCTCGAGTTCCTCGAACGCCTCGTTGCTCGGCGCGAAGACCACGTACGGCCCGTTGTCCAGCACCAAGGTGATGTTCACCGCGGGGTTCAGCCCGCCGGACACCGCGGCGCTGAATGTGCTGATGTCGGGGATGCTGGCCAGCGCCTTGCTGACCGGGACGTCGTTGAGGCCCTTCCAGTCAGGCACCGCCTTCTTGAACGGGTCGCAGTTGCCCTGCGGGTCAGGGATCTCCGCCTGCGCGGTCGAAGTGGTCGTCGGCGTCGGGTCGGCGTAGGCGTTCACCGCCAGCGGCACCGATGCCGCGATCGCAGCGAACGCCGCCGCGACACCCGTCGCCTTGCTGGTGCGGTTCTTCACTATCGGCTCCTCAGCTCGTCAGTCGCTAGGCATGTTAGGGGCACTGACGAGCCAATGCCAAAGCCAGTGCCTGCAAGATCTCCCGCTACATGGCCGCTGACCTGCGATTTGCCTGCTCCCTGGGAGGTGCTGTCAGGGAGCCTGACCGGCCGCGCGAACGTTCCGACGACGCGCTCATCGGTATCGGCGCCATGATCCTCAACGGCGCGCGCCGAGGTGCACCGCCGGCTGATCGATCTGCACCGCAGCGCCCACGACCATGGCCGCGATTCCGCGCGACCGAGCGCGGGTAACACCCTACGGTGAAATCGATGCGAATCCTGGTCACCGGGGCTACAGGCTATGTCGGATCTCGACTGGTCACCGAATTGCTCTCCCAAGGCCACCACGTCGTCGCCACGTCGCGCAAGGTCGACCGGCTGACCGCATTCGGGTGGTACGGCGAAGTAACCGCGGTCGCACTGGACGCACACGATCCCGCGTCGGCCGCAACGGCATTCTCCGAGGCGGGCCCCGTCGACGTCGTGTATTACCTGGTGCACGGCATCGGCCAACCCGATTTTCGAGACGCCGACAACGCGGCCGCCACCAACGTCGCCGAGGCGGCCAAGGCGGCCGGCGTGCGCCGGATCGTCTACCTCGGCGGCTTCGTGCCTGAGGAAGGCGATCTCTCGGAACACCTGACCAGCCGCGCGGAGGTCGCCGAAGCGCTGAGCATCGACGGCGGGCCCGAGGTGGTGTGGCTGGGCGCGGCGATGATCATCGGCGCGGGCTCCACCTCGTTCGAGATGCTGCGGTACGTCGGTGACCGCTTCCTGGTGATCCCGTCTCCGGCGTGGATGGACAACCCGATGGACCCGATCTCCATCCGCGACGTTCTCTACTACCTGGCCGCCGCCGCCGACGAGAACCAGGTGCCGGCCGGCGCCTATGACATCTCCGGGGACGAGTCGACCACTTACCGCGACCTATTGGCCGCATATGGCCGCGCAACGGGTAGGCGGCGGGCTAGTGTGCCGATTCGTGGCGTGGATACCAGCGTGGTGTCGATGGTGACGTCGGTCGTGCTGCCCGTGCCGGGGGGACTCGCCTCCGATCTCGTTGAGTCGCTTGACCATCCGATGAGCGCGTCCGACGGCCTGCGCGACGTGGTAGCCGATCCCCCGGGCGGGCTGGTCGGCATTGACGAGGCGATCAAGCGGTCACTGTCCAACGGACGTCCCCGACCCGTCAACGAACTGGTCGACCCCCATCACCTCGCCGACACCGACCCGGTGTGGGCCGGCGGTGACACGCATCGCATCCGGCAACTCGCCACGGCGGTGACGCCGCCGGTCGCCAGGCCCGCCCTCGGACTTCTCAATGCCCTACCCGGACCCGTCGCCGCAGCGCTGCGGACCGGGCTCGACAGCCTCATCGACCTCATACCGAAAGAACACCCGGCATGACAGAACCGAGCACGACGACGCAACCGAGCCCGCAGACGCGCCCGTCGTTCCTGCAGGAGGCCAAAGCCAACCTCACCCGCGTGCCCGTCCCGTACCACGAACCACCGGCGGTGGTATTGCGTCGCCGCATCGCGGTCGCGGTCGTGGTGGTGATAGGCGCTGCGGTGCTTGGCTATTCGTTGAGTCGCCCGCCGGGTGACTCGTCGTTCTACGGGCTGACGTTCGCGCTGGCCGGGGTATGGGTGCTGGGGGCGCTGGCATCACGGCCGCTGCATCTCGGGCACGTCCGGTTCTTCGGGCGCAATCAACGTCCCGTGATCACCGGCACACTCATCGGTCTGGCTCTCGGCGGCGCCTTCGTGGTGGGCGGCTTAGCCGCCCGGGAGATCCCGGCGCTCCGGGATTACGCCGCCGACGTGCTCGAGTTCGCCAACCACGGCAGCCTGCCGTTGGTCGCACTGATCACCGTCATCAACGGCCTCGCCGAGGAGCTCTTCTTCCGCGGAGCGTTGTACTCGGCGCTCGAAAAGCACCACCCAGCAATCATTTCGACGATCGTGTACATCATCGTGATCGGCGTATCGACGCTGAACCCCATGCTGACGTTCGCCGCCCTCGTGCTGGGGGCGGTGTGCGCATTCGAACGGCGAGCCACCGGGGGAGTACTCGCACCGATCCTCACCCACATGGTGTGGGGGCTGATCATGGTGCTGGTGCTGCCCGGTCTGTTCGGCGTCTAGCGCATCGGGTTGGCCACTTCGTCCTGACGCATCCGCGCAGCACGGATCGCAATGGCGGCGAACACGATTGGCGCCAGGCCCGCCACCAAGAAGATCGTCTCCATCGAGACGATCCTCGACAGCGGGCCGACGATCGCGAACGACACCGGCATGAACGCCAGCGACACGAAGAAGTCGAGGCTCGATACCCGACCCAGCATCTCGGTGGGAACCCGCCGCTGCAGCAGCGTGCCCCAGATGACCATGCCCGCACCGTCAGTGACGCCGATGACGAACGTCGCCACCGCCATCAGCAGGAACGACGAGGTGACGCCGACGATCACCAGCGGGATCGAACCGAGGCTCCACATCGCCATCATCACCGTGAGATAGCGTCGGGGCAGCCGCCTCGATGACACCGCGAGCGCCCCCAATGCGCTGCCTACCCCGAAGAACGCCAGGATGAAGCCGTAGGTCCTGGCGCCGTCGGCGAACCGGGCTGTGGCGATGAACGGCAGCAGCACCTCGATCGGGCCCAGCACCACCAGCACGAACATGCTCGCGAACAGCAGCGTCCACAGCAGCCACGGCGTGCGCAGCATGAAGACGAAACCGTCGCGCAGATCTCGCGCCATGTGTGGGCGTTCACGTTCATACAAGGGTTTTCGTCGCCGGCCTGGTGGCCACCAGCAACAGCAGGCCGACGGCGAACAACGCCGCGACGGCGGCCGAGCCCAGTGCCGGGAAGGTCGCGCCCACCAGCATGCCTGCGATCGCGGGTCCGACGGCGCGCTGGAAGACCGGGCGGACGACGCCTTCGACCCCGTTGGCGGCCAGAAGTTGGTCAGCCGGCAGGATCCTGGGCAAGATCGCGCTGTAGGCGGGGAAGAAGAACGCCGCCGCGATCCCGAGCGCTGCGGCCGCTACTGCCATGTGCCAAATTTGCAGCACCCCAATGAATCCCAACACCGCGACGGCGGTGACGACGATGGTGTTGACGGCCTCGACGGCGATGATGATCCTGCGCTGGTCAATCCGATCGGCGGCCAGGCCGCCGATGAGCAGGAACGCCACCAGCCCGGTGCCCAGGCAGGTCGCGACCAGCGACAGTGCTGTGGGATCGTTGCCCAGCTCGATGACCTGCAACGCCATAACGACGGCCCACATGCCTTCGGCGAAGATCGACAGCGACACCGCGGCGATCAAAAGTCGGTATTCCCGCGAGGCGAACGGTGCGAGCACACGCCAGCGGTCGGCGGTCACGACCGGCTGTTGAATCTCGAATTGCGTGCTCACGCAATCGATGGTCGCCGACCGGTCACGGCGGCGTCCACCGATTTTCCGTCGCCGAGATCGGCGTCGGCGAGAAGGTCAGGAGTCGGTGAAGTGAGCCGGACGACGTTCCTGGAACGCCTTGATGCCCTCGCGGTAATCAGTGCCGCGCAGTAGCGCAGCCTGGCCGGTGTGCTCGCGCTGCAGCGCCGCCTCGAGTTCGGTCAGCGTCGCGGCGTTGATGGCGTCCTTGGTCTTGGCCAACGCGACGGCGGGACCATGCGCCAGCGTCGCGATCACCTTGTCGACCTCGGCGTCGAGTTCCCCGGCGGGATAGACCGCGGTCACCAGGCCCGCCTGGAATGCCTCTTCGGCGTGGATCTTGTCCGCCAACAGCGCCATTCGCATGGCGCGGATCCGGCCGACGGCCGCGGCGACCAACGCCGAGGCGCCGCCGTCGGGCATCAGGCCGATCTTGGTGAACGCGAGCATGAAATAGCCCTTGTCTGAGGCGAGTACGACATCGCAGGCCAGCGCCAGCGACGCGCCCACCCCGGCAGCCGGTCCTTGCACGACCGCGACGACCGGACGCGGCAGCGCGACGATCGACCGGATCGCCCGGTTGGCGGCGTCGAGCACCGTCAGCCCGCCGGCCTTCTGCGCTTGGTCCTCTGCGCTGATGCCGGCACCGGAGCTGAAGCCGCGGCCGGCCCCGGCCAGCCGCACCACCTTGACCTGCGGGTCGGCCGCCGCCCGCTCGAGCGCGTCGGCGATGCCGTTGAGCATCCTCGCGGTCAACGAGTTCAGGCTGTCGGGCCGGTTCAGGGTCAGCGACAGGATCCCGTCGCCGAAACTCACCTCCAGCCCGTCGACGCTCACATATGCGCTGGAATCGGTGGAAGTCATCGAGTGAACCTTAGATTGGGTGAGCCCACGCGGACCCGCGGCTGGTCCACTTGGTTATACAAGTAAGCTATGTCGCGGTCAACTACGGGAGGCGGGTCTTCAATGGCGGGACCACTGCAAGGATTGCGAATCGTCGAACTGGCCGGTATCGGCCCCGGACCGCACGCGGCGATGATCCTCGCCGATCTTGGTGCTGACGTGGTACGCGTCGAACGACCCGGCGGCACCGGCGGCGTGCCGAAGGGCAGCCACGAAGCCATGAACCGCAACCGGCGGTCGGTGGCTGCCAACCTGAAGACCGACGAGGGCCGCGACCAGGTGCTGGCGCTGGTAGCCAAGGCCGACGTGCTGATCGAGGGCTACCGACCCGGCGTCACCGAGCGGCTCGGGTTGGGACCGAATGACTGCGCGAAGGTCAACGAGCGGTTGGTGTACGCGCGGATGACCGGCTGGGGCCAAACCGGGCCGCGGGCCCAGCAGGCCGGCCACGACATCAACTACATCTCGCTCAATGGCCTGCTGCATTCCATCGGCCACCAGGGCGGGCGTCCGGTCCCGCCGCTCAACCTCACCGGCGACTTCGGTGGCGGCTCCATGTTCCTGATCGTCGGCATCCTCGCCGCGCTGTGGGAGCGGCAGACCTCCGGCAAGGGCCAGGTTGTCGACGCGGCGATGGTCGACGGCTCCAACATCTTGATGACGATGATGTGGGGCATGCGGGCCGGCGGGCTGTGGTCCGACGAACGCGGCACCAACATGCTCGACAGCGGGGCGCCGTACTACGACACCTACGAGTGCGCCGACGGCGGCTACATGGCGATCGGCTCGATCGAACCGCAGTTCTACGCGGAGCTGCTGAAGGGCCTCGGTCTCGACGGCGAAGACCTGCCCGCCCAGCAGGACATCAGCCGCTGGCCGGAACTGCGCGCCCGGATCGCCGAGGTTTTCAAGTCGAAAGATCGCGACCACTGGGCCAAGGTGTTCGCCGACTCCGACGCCTGCGCGACCCCTGTGCTGTCGTTCGCCGAAGTGCAAAACGAACCCCACAACACCGAACGCGACACGTTCTATCTCGACGGCGACGCGCTGTTGCCGTCTCCCGCGCCACGGTTCTCCCGCAGCGTGCCGTCCACTCCACGGCCGCTGGGCGAGCCGGGCACGGACATCGAAACCGTTCTGCGCGACTGGAAATAGGAAAGTCATCTTCGCGAACAGACGCAAAAGCATCGCGACACGCCGCCAAGCGTGTGCATTTGCGTCTGCTCGCCGATGAAAACCGACAGGAAGGATTGCATCACGTGGAGATCAAGGACGCCGTAGCCGTCGTCACCGGAGGAGCTTCCGGTCTCGGACTGGCGACCACCAAGCGGCTGCTGGACCGCGGCGCGTCGGTGGTGGTCATCGACCTCAAGGGCGAGGACGCGGTGAAAGAACTCGGCGACCGCGCCCAGTTCGTCGAGGCCAACGTCACCGACCCCGAAGCCGTCGGCGCGGCTCTCGACGCCGCCGAGAAGATCGGGCCGCTGCGCATCAACGTCAACTGCGCCGGCATCGGCAACGCGATCAAGACGCTGAGCAAGGACGGCCCGTTCCCGCTCGACGGGTTCAAGAAGGTCATCGAGGTCAACCTGATCGGCACCTTCAACGTGCTGCGGCTGAGCGCGGAGCGGATCGCCAAGCAAGAGCCGATCAACGGCGAGCGCGGCGTCATCATCAACACCGCCTCGGTGGCGGCGTTCGAGGGCCAGATCGGGCAGGCTGCGTACTCGGCCTCCAAGGGCGGCGTCGTCGGCATGACCTTGCCGATCGCCCGTGACCTGTCGCGCGAACTGATCCGCGTGGTGACCATCGCCCCGGGTCTGTTCAAGACGCCGCTGCTGGGCTCGCTGCCCGAGGAGGCGCAAGCCTCACTGGGCAAGCAGGTGCCGCACCCCGCACGCCTCGGAGACCCCGACGAATACGGCGCCCTGGCCGTGCACATCGTCGAGAACCCGATGCTCAACGGTGAGGTGATTCGCCTCGACGGCGCCATCAGGATGGCCCCGCGATGAGTGCCTGCGTGAAGAGAAAAGAGCATAGATGAGCATCAGAACGAAGTTCACCGAGACATTCGGGGTCGAGCACCCCGTCGTGCAGGGCGGCATGCAGTGGGTCGGCCGCGCGGAACTCGTTGCGGCCGTTGCCAATGCGGGCGCGCTGGGTTTCATCACGGCGCTGACGCAGCCGACGCCGGCCGACCTGGCCAAAGAGATCGGCAAGTGCCGTGAGCTGACCGACAAGCCGTTCGGCGTGAACCTGACGATCCTGCCGACGATCAACCCGCCGCCCTACGACGAGTACCGGCAGGTGATCGTCGAATCCGGCATCAAGATCGTCGAAACCGCGGGATCGAACCCGGCGCCGCACCTGCCGATGTTCCACGAGAACGGCATCAAGGTGCTGCACAAGTGCACGTCGGTGCGCCACGCGGTGAAGGCGCAGAGCCTCGGGGTGGACGGCATCAGCATCGACGGCTTCGAGTGCGCGGGACACCCCGGCGAGGATGATATCCCTGGGCTGGTGCTGATTCCGGCGGCGGCGGCGAAGATAGACATCCCGATGATCGCCTCCGGCGGCTTCGCCGACGGTCGCGGCCTGGTTGCCGCGCTGGCTTTGGGTGCCGACGGCATCAACATGGGCTCACGGTTCATGTGCACGGTCGAATCGGCGATCCACCAAAAGGTGAAGGAAGCGATCGTGGCGGGCACCGAGCTCGACACCGAGCTGATCTTCCGGCCGCTACGTAACACCGCGCGCGTCGCAAGCAACGCGGTGTCGCGCGAAGTGGTGGAGATTCTCAACGAGGGCGGCCAGTTCGAGGACGTCAAGGATCTGGTCGCGGGCTCACGCGGCGTGAAGGTCTATGAGATCGGCGACCTGGATGCGGGCATCTGGTCGGTGGGCACCGCGATGGGGTTGATCAACGACATCCCGACGTGTGAGGAACTGGTCGCACGCATCGTCGCCGAAGCCGAAGATCTCATCACCGAGCGGCTGGCCGACATGGTCGAGGAGTCGGCGGAAGAAAACGTCGCGTAGCGAACAGAAGAATTCCGGGAACGAAAGATCAACGAGGGCCCCGGTTGGGGCAAACTGTCTGAACGGTCAACGCGCTCGATGCGAGCGCGTTGCCTCAGACCGCGGTAGGCAGCTGCTGGTCGTCGTCGAGCTGCTCGGAGGTATCGCCCTCGACCAGGACATCGCCGTGGTAGAGCGCCTCGAAATCAACCTTGATGACATCAGCACTGGTGTCGTCGATCCACATGTCCTCGAGGCTATGGATCACTTTTAAGGATTTATTGAGTCACGATTCGGAATATCGTGGCAATTCTTACCGCCGGGTAGGTTCCGGGGTTACTGGCGAGTAGCTGAGCAGGCATTACGCCGCTGAACTGAGGTGAAGCGGATTTGTGCCGTTCAACAGCAGCCAGGTGAAGATCGCCACGGCGAACGCCAGGATGAGCAATCCGACCGCGATTTTCGGTGACCAGCGCGCCCTACCGAACACCCTGGCATCGACCGAGTACGCCCCTGCGCCGGCGAACATCAGCGACGCAGCACCGATGAAGAGCAGGTAGGGCGCGTTGAAGGGCTGCGACCAGAACGCCTGCTGCGACACGTTGACCGCCCACGCGCAGATCATGGCGCCGGCAACGGCGCATCCGGCCAGCGGCGTGAGGATTCCCAGGATCAAGCCGAGCGCGCCGGCCGTTTCGGCGGCGGTGACCATCAGCGCGGCGAGGGTGGGCAGGCGCCATCCGCCCGACTCCATGAAGCCGGTGGTGGTGCCGAAGTCGAAGACCTTGATGAGGCCGGCCTGCAGGACCGCCGCGCCGACGCCGATGCGCAGAATCAGCAACCCGACGTCGACCGGTGACGCGGACGCGGGAACAGATGTGGTGTCGGTGGTCGCCATGTCGTCGAGCCTATTGACCTGTGAGGAGCCTGTAGATGCGTTCGTCATGCACTACCGACTCCGGCCGGCGCCGTAACTCATCGCGGGCATGAACGATTCGGTCGGACGACACGTGGTTATGACAAACGACACGCGTTGACGCGGATAGGTTATCGCTGATAACTTACCGACGATATCCGCAGTCTTGACCGAAGGGACGCCCGTGCTGCAACAGATCGCTCGGATGGCCATCAAAGCCCCGAAGCGGATCATCGTCATCGCGCTGTTGGTCATGGTGGCCACGGCCATTTTCGGCATACCCGTCACGAAGAGCCTGTCCGCCGGCGGCTTCCAAGATCCGACCTCCGAGTCGGCTAAGGCGAGCCGGCTACTGGTCGACAGGTTCGGCAAGGGCGATATGGAGCTCGTCATCAGTGTCACCTCCGACGGCGGCGCGCGGAGCGCCGAGTCGCGGGCGGTCGGCATGGACATCGCCTCGCAGCTGCAGGCGTCCCCGCATATCGCCGAGGTGACTTCGGCGTGGTCCGCGCCGCAGAACGCGGCGCCGGCGCTGGTGAGCAAGGACGGCAAGACCGGGCTCATCGTCGCCAGCGTCACCGGCGGCGAAAGCGACGCGCAGAAGTACACCAAGGAGCTCACCGAACGCCTCGTGCACGACCGCGACGGCGTCACCGTGCGCGCGGGCGGTGAGGCGATGATCTATGTGCAGATCAACGGTCAGAGCGAGAAAGACCTCTTGCTCATGGAGTCCATCGCGATTCCGCTGAGCTTCGTCGTGCTGGTGTGGGTGTTCGGCGGCCTGCTCGCCGCGGCGCTGCCGTTGGCGGTGGGCGCTTTCGCGATCCTCGGGTCGATGGCCGTGCTGCACGCCATCACCTTCGTCACCGACGTGTCGATCTTCGCGCTGAACCTGAGCGTCGCGATGGGCCTTGCGCTCGCGATCGACTACACCCTGCTGATCGTCAGTCGGTACCGGGACGAGCTGACCGCCGGATCGGAACGCGACGAGGCGCTGATCCGCACCATGGCCACCGCCGGCCGCACGGTGTTGTTCTCGGCGATGACGGTCGCTCTGTCGATGGTCGCGATGGTGCTGTTCCCGATGTATTTCCTGAAGTCGTTCGCCTATGCCGGAATTGCGGTCGTCGCCTTCGCCGCCTTCGCCGCCGTCGTGGTCGCGCCCGCCGCCATTGTGCTGCTCGGCGAGCGGCTCGACTCGCTGGACGTCCGCCGCCTGCTCAGGCGGATTCTCGGCCGTCCCGAGCCGACGCCCCAGCCCGTCGAACAGAATTTTTGGTACAAGTCCACCAAATTCGTTATGCGCCGGTCGATTCCGATCGCGCTGGCGATCGTCGCGCTGTTGCTTGTGCTCGGCGCACCGTTCCTGGGCGCCAAATGGGGTTTCCCCGACGACCGCGTGCTGCCCGGCTCGCTGTCGGCACGTCAGGTCGGTGACCAGATGCGCAACGACTTTGCCGTGGACTCGGCCCGTGACGTCACCGTCGTCATTCCCGACGCCGGCGGCATCACCCCTGCAGACCTCGGCCGCTACGCCGAGGATCTCTCGCGAGTACCCGACGTCACCTCGGTGTCGTCGCCTGCGGGCACGTTCGTCGATGGGGCGCCTGCCGGGCCGCCCTCGGCGGCAACGGGTTTGAAGGACGGCAGTGCCTATCTGACCGTCGGCAGCACAGCGCCGCTGTTCTCTGACGCCTCGGAATCCCAACTCGACCGACTGCGTGCGGTAAGTCCGCCCGCGGGCAAGCCGGTGGAGTTGACCGGCGTCGCTCAGATCAACCGGGACAGTTCCACAGGAATAACCCACCGACTTCCGCTGGTGCTCGCGGTGATCGCCACGATTACGTTCGTGCTGCTGTTCCTGCTGACCGGCAGCGTGGTCCTGCCGCTGAAAGCTTTGGTGCTCAACGTGTTGTCGTTGACCGCTGCGTTCGGTGCATTGGTGTGGATCTTCCAGGAGGGCCACCTCGGGGCGTTGGGAACGACGCCTACCGGCACGCTGGTCGCGAACATGCCGGTGCTGCTCTTCTGCATCGCTTTCGGGTTGTCCATGGACTACGAGGTGTTCCTCGTCAGCCGTATCCGGGAGTACTGGCTGTCGTCGCCGGGTCGGACGCGCGCCGACAACGACGAGGCCGTGGCGCGGGGCCTGGCCCGCACCGGACGGGTGGTGACGGCGGCGGCGCTGGTGATGTCGATCTCGTTCGCCGCGCTGATGGCCGCCCAGGTGGCGTTCATGCGGATGTTCGGTGTCGGCCTGACGTTGGCGATCCTGGTCGACGCGACCTTGGTGCGAATGGCCCTGGTGCCGGCGTTCATGCACGTGCTGGGCCGCTGGAACTGGTGGTCACCGAAGCCGCTTGCCCGCCTACACCAACGGATCGGCTTCAGCGAGTCGGCCGATGACCTGGTTCCGCGTGCGGAGAGGCAGGAGCAGTCCGCAGTGTCAGTGACGGATACTGGGTGACGATGTCTCTACAGCCTCTCAAGCGACGGCGTGCCCCCCGAGGATCGGGTGAGCAACTCAGAGACGAAATCCTCGACGCCACCACGGAGTTGCTGCTCGAGACCGGCCACGCAAAGGCTGTGTCGATCCGGTCGGTGGCGCAGCGCGTCGGCGTCACACCGCCCTCGATCTATCTGCACTTCGCCGATAAGGACGCACTGCTGGATGCGGTGTGCGCGCGGTACTTCGAGAAGCTCGACGAGGAGATGCAGCGCGCCGTCGAGGATCAGCCGTCGACGGTCGAGGTGCTGCGCGCCCAGGGCTTGGCCTATGTCCGCTTCGCGACGCAGACCCCTGAGTTGTACCGCATCGCCACGATGGGGGAGGGCCGCCCCGGAAGCGACGTCGACATGACGTTGAACAGTTCTGCGTTTCAGCATCTGCAGAGTTCGGTGGAGAAGTTGATCGCCGAAGGCGTCTACCCGCCCGGTGATGCGACAACGGCCGCGCTGCAACTGCTGACCGCTGCGCACGGCGTTGCGGCCCTGTTGATCTCGAAGCCCTACCTGCCATGGGGCGACGTCGAGGAGTTCGCCGACCAGGCGCTGTCGTCGGCGTGCCTGGGCCATATCGTGCTCGGCCTCGTCGACGACGACACGACACCGCAGCAGACCGTTGAGTGGCTGCTGAAAGGCAAACGACCGGAAGGGAAGTCGTGACCGACGATACTGATACCACCGACAATCCGTTCTTCGCGCGGGTATGGACTTTTCTGTCGAACCACGAGACCGACGAAATCCAGCGGCTGCGCCGGGAGAACCTCGCGGGTCTGACGGGGCGCGTGCTGGAAGTCGGCGCGGGAACGGGGACGAACTTCGCGTATTACCCGGCGACGGTCACCGAGGTGGTTGCTGTGGAGCCTGAGCGGCGGCTGGCCCCGCAGGCGCGCGAAGCCGCGAAGAAGGCGCCGGTGCCGGTGACGGTGACGGTGGGAACCGTCGAGAAATTCCTCAGCGAGAGCGAACGCGAGCCGTTCGACGCGCTGGTGTGCTCGCTGGTGCTGTGTTCGATCGAAGACCCGGACAGCGTTCTGCGGCAGATGTTTTCGCTGGTGCGGCCCGGCGGCGAATTGCGCTTCCTCGAACACGTCGGCAGCCCCGGTTTTCGGGGTCGGCTGCAGAAGGTCGCCGACGCCACCATCTGGCCGAGGTTGATGGGTAACTGCCACACCCACCGCGACACCGAGGCGTCGATCGTCGGCGCCGGCTTCGCCGTTGAGGGCGCCCGCCGCGAGCCCGCCTTGCCGGCATGGCTGCCCACGCCCGTCGCGGAGTACACGATCGGCCGCGCGATCAAGCCCGCGAGCTGAGTGATTTCGGCGTGCTGAGTCGCGCTGCGCGCAACCGGCCACGCCGAAACCTCAGCCGAGGAGCGACGGTAGGCGCTGCAGCAGCGTCGGCAGCGCGGTGGCGGCCGATTCCCGCACCGAGACGGTCGCGGCGTCCGACAGCGGTGTGTGCTCGGGGTTGACCTCGATGACCGGAATACCGTTGGCCAACGCCAGTTCGGGCAGCCCGGCGGCAGGGTAGACGATCGACGACGTCCCGACCACGATGACAAGATCGGCGTTGGATACCGCTTCCACCGAGTTCTGCCAGGCATCCTCGGGCAATGGCTCGCCGAACCACACCACGTTGGGTCTGATCAGGCCACCGCACTCACACTGCGGCGGCGGCACCGTCTCGACCGGTTCGGGCATGGCGGGCAACTGGCCGCGGTACTGGCCTTGGCAACGGTCGCAACGGAATTCGAACAGGCTGCCGTGCAGATGGTGGACCCGCTGGCTGCCGGCACGCTCGTGCAGATTGTCGACGTTCTGCGTGACGACGTGCACCTCGGCGACCTCCTCCCAGGCCGCGACGGCGCGATGTCCGTTGTTCGGCGCCACGTCCTGCATGAGGTAGTGCCGCCACAGGTACCAGGCCCAGACCTTCTCCGGATGCCGGCGCCAGCCTTGTTCGCTGGAAATCTCATACGGGTCGACCTTTGCCCACAACCCCGTCTCGACGTCGCGAAACGTCGGAACACCGCTTTCGGCGGAGATACCCGCTCCGCTGAGGACCGTCAATTGCACCTCACCAAACTATCGCGGATGGGCAATACTGGGCACGTGGCCGATTTGGGGGAATGGGTTCAGGTTGATCCGCGTGCAAGCAAGCCGCTGTTCGATCAGTTGCGTGGTCAGATCATCGACGGAATCCGCAGCGGGAAGCTGCCACCGGGAACGCGGTTGCCGACGGTGCGCGAACTCGCCGGCCAGCTGGGCATGGCGGTCAACACCGTGGCCCGTGCCTACCGCGAGCTGGAATCGGCCGGGATACTCGAAACACGGGGTCGCTTTGGCACTTTCGTTGCCCGCACCGACCCCGCGGATGCGGCGATGGCCACGGCCGCACACACCTACGCGACGGCCGCCAAGGCGCTCGGCGTCGAGAAGGACGAGGCGCTGAAGTACGTCGAGGCGGCGTTCGACTAACCGAATTCGAGCAGGGTCATCACCGGGCGGACGTTGTCCAGCGCCGGCAACCGCTGAAGCGCCCACATCAGCGAGTTCAGCACTTTGCCTCGGCCGGGCACCATTGGCAGATCATGCACGGCACGGATGCCGGGGACCGTAATGACGAGGTTTGCGATTTCCGACGGCGACAATGTGAACGGCATCGGCGGCACCCGGTAGCGCAGCGAGGTGGGGGAGCCTCGGCGCATCCACGGCGCGAACAACGCGGGTGGAAGGTCGAACATCATCTGGCCGCCGGGGAAGCGTTCGGCGCATTCGCCGATCAGGCCGAGTGCCTCGTCGGGCTGCAGATACATCAGCAGCCCCTCGGCGGTGATGAATATCCCCTCGGACGGGTCCACGTGATCCATCCAGCTGTAGTCCAGCGCCGACTGGGCGCGCACCGACACGCGTTCCGACGGCGGTAGCAGCTGCTCGCGCAGCGCGATGATCGGCGGAAGATCTACAGTGAGCCAACGGAATTCATGGCCTACGTCGGCCTGGTCCAGCCGGTAGAAACTGGTTTGCAGGCCTTCGGCGAGGGCAACAACAATCGCCGACGGGTGGTCGCGCAGATAGCGGCGGGCGTACTTGTCGAAGGTCAGGGCGCGCAACGCCATGTCCTGGCGGCTGGTGTAGCCGAACTTGGCCCAGTCATAGTCGATCTCGTCGACGAGCTTGATCGCCATCGGATCGTCGATGATCGAGTCAGGTCTGCGCGCTTCCTTGGCGCGCACCAGCAGCGTCATCAGCGCCGTCTCCGAAACACCGCTGAGCGCCGAACCGTCCACCTTGCTCATTTGGTCACCTTGTCGAGTGTCCGCAGGTTGCGCGTGGTGGTCGACGACTTGTAGCGCTTCTTGCCCATGGTCTTGCCGATCGTGGTGTCCAGCGTCCCTTTGTTGGGCACCTGCCAGTAGATGACGCCGTCGCCGCGCTCGATCTTCTCGTCGGGACCGGCCTCCTTCGCCAACTCGGCCAGCTCATCGAGCACAGCTTCGTCGGTCACGAAGGTGACGTAGCTGTGGTATCCCTCGACGTCGCGTTCGAACGGATAGCTCTCCGATATCGCCTTCACCGTGTCCAGGTCGTAGGCCAACACCCACGCGTCGTAACCGAATTCGTCGCGCAGTGCCTTCTCCGCCTTCTTCCGAACGGCATCGACGCCGGCGCGGCTGTCCAACACGACGTTTCCGCTCGCAAGAATCGTCTTGACGTTGGCGAAGCCGGCCTTCTCCAATGCTGCGGCGACGTCGGCCATCTTGAGGTTGACGCCTCCGACGTTCACCCCGCGCAGAAATGCCGCGTAGCGCGTCACCCCGAAAGCCTCTGCAGAGTCTCACCGCTGATTACGGCCATGCGCTCATGGTAAATGGGCTGCGAAGCGACGTAGGCTCGGGTGATGGCACGCCACGTGTTCGACGACAAGCTGCTCGCGGTGATCAGCAACCACGCCCTGGGAGTGCTGGCCACGATCAAGCGTGACGGGCGGCCGCAGCTGTCCAACGTGTCGTATCACTTCGATCCGCGGAACCTCACCATTGCGGCGTCGATCACCGAGCCGCGGGCCAAAACCCGCAACCTGCGCCGCGACCCGCGGGCGTCCTTGCACGTCAGCTCCGACGACGGGTGGTCGTATGCGGTGGCCGAAGGCAACGCGATCCTGACCCCGCCGGCGGCCTCCGAGCACGACGACACCGTCGAGGCGCTGATCGCCCTGTACCGCAACATCGCCGGCGAGCATCCGGACTGGGACGACTACCGCCGGGCCATGGTCGACGACCGCCGTGTGGTGATGACGCTGCCGATCTCGCACCTGTACGGAATGCCGCCCGGCATGCGCTGAGCCGAGGAAAATCTCGCGACGGGCGCCAGACGCCGGGCTAGGCTGCGGCTATGGCTGAATCACCGGAAGACGACACGAAGCGGAAGTTCCGGGAGGCGCTGGCGAAGAAGAAGGAGCAGTCATCCGGCGGGGCCGACCATAAGGACGGCGGCAGGAAGCAGCCGAAGGCGCACGGCCCGGTCGAAAACCGGCGCGAGTTCCGCCGCAAGAGCGGCTAGCGGCACATCGCGCTCGCGGTGACCGTAGCCGGGCTGACCGACTTGTCGCTCGCCAGGAACCGCGCCCCGATTAGCGCGGCCAGCATCACTGTCACGCAATAGATTCCCGGCCCTTTCAGACCCCAGCCCACCGAGGCCAGCGTCGCGCGCCGGCCACGCACAGCAAGGCGCCGACGGTTGCACTGCGCGAACCCGGCTGTGCCACAAAGCCGCCGTCCCACAGCGGCAGCGGGTTGTTTTCCAGCGGACGCAGAAGGACGAACACCGTCGCGACGAGCGCGGCCATGATGAGCAGCTGCACGATGCTCAGCGCGACGAAACCGGGCGCGTCTGCGTGGTAGCGCGGATAGCCGAGGTAGTCGAACACCAGGTGCATCGTCAGCAGCGGCGGGATGTGCCACAGGTACAGAGTCATCGCCCCGTAGTTGCCGATCGCGGTCAGCCACATACCCGCGGCCGCTGCGCCCACCGCGCGATCGCCGGTGCGGCTGCAATAGCCAACGCGCACATCATTATTGCGTGACTCGCCAACAACAGCGACGGCGGCGTTATGTTCTTCAGGTGTTGGCTCTCAATGCCGACGAGGCTGAGCTCGTAGGGGCCGGCCCACATCAGCAGCAGGTTCACGACGAACATGCCCAGCCCCAGCGTCAGCGCCGCGCGCCCGGCGACCAAGCGTCGACGGTAAGCGACACCGAGCATGCCGGGGATCAACCACGCGACCAGGTTCAGATAGCCCAGGGCCGACGGTCCGCCGACGTTGACCCGGATAACGTCGACCGCCGCGATGAAGGCGTAGGCGCCCGCGACGGCACCGCATAGGCGGGTGGTCGTGGTGATGCGGGCCAGCAGCGGAACGGTCGCGAGCACGCAGACGTAGGCGCCGAGAAACCACAGCAGCTGAATGGAGACCCCGGCGACGGGTTCGTAGATGTGCTCGGGCAGGAAGTACCGAAGGATCGCCAGCGCGGAAACCCAGAACGCCAGGTAATAGAACACGGGCCGATACAGCCGGGTGCAGCGTCGCATCAGCCAGTTGCCCCAGCTCTGGTCCGGACGCCAACTGTCCACGCACGCCGCGACACCGGCGAAGAAGAACAGGGGCATGATCTGGAACACCCAGGTCAGTGCCTGGAAGACGACGGAGGCGGTGAGCAGATTGCTCCAGAGGAAGACGTCGTCGCGGATGGTGCTGGTTGCCATGATCGTGTGGCCGACGACAACGCCGACCAGGGACACAATCCGGATGACGTCGATGGCGCGGTCTCGTGTCGCGGGGGTGTTCGCCTCAACCTCAGCCGGGCTGGAAACATCGATGCAGCGGTCATGCCGCAAATTTAGGTGTGACCTGCACCGGAGGATTTGAGTAGAAGCACTCAAATGGCCGCGGCGGTGGTTTTACGGGCCTCCCTCAGCACGATCGCCACCAGGCACACGACGGCCAGCACCCCCACGCCGATGGAGAAGGAGACACCCGCCGTGCGCAGTCCCCACTGTTCGGCGGCCAGGCCTTCGCCGATCACCGGCAGAGAGATCGCCACGTAGGCGACAACGAAATACGCCGAGCTGATCTCGGCGCGCCGGCCCGGCGGCGTCAGGTCGGAGACCGCCGCCAGTCCGCGGCTGAAGCAGATGCCCTGACCGATACCGCCGACGATCGCCGCGGCCAGCAGACCCCACAACGACGACAACGCAAGTGCGGCAGCGAGAATGACCATGCCGACGACGAGGATCGCGCAGCCCACCACGACGGCGCGCTGCGGCGGGATGCGCCCGGCAAACAGTTGCGTTGCCGCCGAGGCAAAGAACACGGCCGACGCGACCGCGCCGGCGACCGCGTGATTGCCGACACCGACGACGTCCGACAGGAACGCCGGAGCCACCGATGCGAACAGTCCGGTGACGGCGAACCCCGCGAATGCGGCGAGGCCGGCGATGACGAACACTGCGCGGACTTCGGGAGGCACCGCCAGCCGTTGCAGCCCAACGCTTCCCGTGCGCTGCGAGGTTTCGGGCACCGCCACGACGGCGAGCGCGGCCAGCATCACCATGAGGATGTGCACGACGAAGGTCAGCTGCAGAGGGTCGGGTGCGTACTGGACGAGCAGACCGGCCAGCAGGGGTCCGCCGCCGAGGCCGCCGACATTGGCCGCGGTCGCCACCGCGGCCGCCCGGTTGTGCCACTTCGGCGGGGCGGCCTCGATGATCGCTGCGGTGGCGGTGCCGGTGAAAATCCCGGCCGAAAGGCCCGACAGCAGCCGACCCACCAACAGCACCGCCACCGAGTCAGCGGCGAGAAACACCGCGGCGCTGCCGAGCGCAAAGGCCGTCCCCGCCAGTAGAAGCGGCCGCCGTCCGATGGCGTCCGACCACCGGCCGAAGGCCAGCAGCGCCAACAGCACCCCGCCTGCATAGGTGGCGTAGATGACCGCGGTCGTCAGCACCCCGAAATGCATTCGGTCGCCGTAGAGCGCATACATCGGCGTGGGCAGCGTCGTGCCCACCATGATCGCGGCGAAGGCATACGACAACAGGGCGAACGCACGGCGGGATCGGGTATTGCGCACGTGACGTTGCAGCGTATGGGCCCGCGTGCGGTATTCCTCCGGTCGGTGTGATGTCAACGGCTACTGAACGGGGCAGGCGTACTTCTGGCCACGTCCATCACCCGCTGCTGTGCCCCGGGACCGACAACCCCTTGGGCGGCGAGTTTCATGTCGGTCTCCGAGGGGCGTAAACACCGGTCATCGCCTCCACGATCGCATAACCCGCCGCGCCAGACTGCCGAAACGGCCCGACCGCCGGCCACGGCCGATGGAGGGGCGGCGAATCGTCCTAAACTGGCCGGGTGCCCACACTGCAGCTCGCTCAGGATCCGGCGGCCGATGCGCTGCTGGAGTCCAACCCGTTCGCGCTTTTAGTCGGCATGTTGCTCGACCAGCAGATCCCGCTCGAGGTGGCCTTCGCCGGGCCGAAGAAGATCGCTGACCGCATGGGTGCGGTCGAGGCCCGCGAGATCGCCGACTACGACCCGGACAAGTTCGCTGCGCTGTGTGCCGAACGTCCTGCCGTGCATCGGTTTCCGGGGTCGATGGCCAAACGCATCCAGGCGTTGGCTCAGATCATCGTCGACCAGTACAACGGTGACGCCGCCGCGGTATGGGCTGCCGGTGACCCCGACGGCAAAGAGGTGCTGCGGAGGCTCAAGGAGCTGCCCGGCTTCGGTGACCAGAAGGCGCGAATCTTCTTGGCGCTGTTGGGCAAGCAATACGGCGTGACACCGAAGGGCTGGCGTGAGGTGGCCGGTGACTACGGCAAGGCGGGATCGCATCTTTCGGTCGCCGACATCGTCGACGCCGGCTCGCTGGAGAAGGTGCGGTCGTACAAGAAGCAGATGAAGGCGGCGGCGAAGGCCGCCAAGCAGGAGAACTAGAGCGGCGCGCCGTCGAACCGCTCTCGGGTGGCCAATTCGGCCACCGGTTTGCGCGTGAGCTTTTGCACCTGCTTGACCGGTTTACCGAGCGGTAGCAGCGCGGCGACGGCGTAGTCGTCCGGAATCCCGAGCAGTGCCTTCACCCGCGGTTCCTCGGCCACCGCGGCAGTGGTGAGCACGCCGCCGAACCCCTCGTTGCGGGCTGCCAGCAGGAGATTCCAGACGAACGGGTACACCGACGCGCCGGCGATCAGCCCGACGCGGTCCAGATGCTGGTCGAACGCCGCGACGACGTTGAGGTCGACGCAGACCACCAGCACCACCTCGGCGGTGCGCAGGGGCGACTGGCGGGGCACCTCGACGGCGTCGATCGTTTCGGCGTCAACTCCGCACGGCTGCAGCGGGTTCCACGGCCCTTCGCCGTTGCGAAGCTGAGCGATATAGCGCTTGGCGCCCGGGATCGTGCAGTCGATCAGTTCCTCGCGCGTGCGGGGGTCGCGGACGACGACGACGTGGTTGCCCTGGCGGTTGCCGCCGCTGGGCGCAAACCGCGCATTGCCGAGGATGCGTTGGAGAACCTCATCGGGCAGCGGATCGCCGGTGTACTCGCGGACCGCACCCGTCGTGCGCATGACGTCGTATAACTCCATGCCGTCCATCTTGACTGTGGGATCGTAGGGGTATGAAGACCCACCTGAACTGTCCCTGCGGCGAGGCGATCACCGGCAACGACGAGGACGATCTCGTCGAGAAGGCGCAAAAGCATCTCTCCGAGCAGCATCCCGGCCGCGAGTACGACCGGGACGCCATCCTCTTCATGGCCTACTGACCCGCCGAAGCTGGTGTCAGGGCACCACCGTCGAGCCGATGGTGGGCATGAACTGGCACTGCTTTTCGGTCGTGGTGACCTGACCGAAGATCGTCGACATGATGCTGCCCGAGCCCGTGTCGGCGACGACCGACAGCGTCGTTGGTCCCTCCGGATTGATATCGGGACGCGGCTTGAGCGTCGCGCTGCCCGACTTGCCGGTGGTCAGGTTGACCCACGTGACGTTCAACGGCAGCTTCTGCTCGGCCGCCGGTCCCGGTGTGCCGATGGCAGTGAACACGTAGGCCGTCTGCCCCGGGCCGACGCCCGGCGCCGGGATCTTGGCGGGCCCCGCCACCGAGATCGCGGTCGCCAGCACGTTACCGCCGTCCTTCAGGCACCCGTTGCTGATCGACGGATACAGGAAGTCCTGCGTCGTCGGGGCGTCAGGACCGAACTGCGGATTGGCCCCGGTGGCCCCCGCCTCGGGGGCAGGGGAGGCGCCCCCGGGGGTCGGGTCGGGTGACGGCACCGCGTGCGCAACCTCCGCCGCCGGAGCGGAAGCCGCCTCGGGCGCCGGTGCCGGAACTGCTTCCGGTGCGGGCCCGACGGCGTGTGCCGGATCGACACCGGCCGGCAGGTGGGCCGCCTCGCCCGGCACCGCACCCGGTGCCGGCACATGAGCGGCAGCGGGTTCGGCGACGAAGCTGTTGACGGCCGACGCCACGTTCTTCGAGTCCGTAGGAGCCGCGGAGTTGCCTGTGAACGCCGCCGCGGCCGCCATCAACGTCGACACCGCGTTGTACGGGTCGGCGGCCGCCTTCTGGACCGCCGGGCTGAGGCCCTCCATCGCCGACAACCCCGGTGCCTGAGTGGTGTCGATCGGCAGCGGCGCGACAGGCTCGGCGGTGGCGGTGCCTGCGGCACCCCACATCAGTGCTGCCGACGAGGCGACAGCGGCGGCGGTGGTGAACAACTTACGGGTCGATGACATGGCTTCTCCCAAGACTCGGTGGCGTTCGGCTGGGCTGTCTTACGGGGTCACGGCAGTGCGCTGAGCACTGACGCGGGCATGCCCGGCAGGGCAGCCGCTGCGGCCGGTGCCGCGGCGACGGGTGCAGGAGCGATGGCAAGAGGCGCCACGACCGTGGGAGCCGCCGCGGCAGGTGCCGCGGCCGCAGGTGCAGCAGAGCCGATGCCCGGCAACGACATTCCGGCCGGCAGCAGGTTCGCCAGGCCGGCGGGCACGCCGAGCTCGGACGGCAGCGAATTGGTCAGAGTGGACACCACGTTGCCCGGAGCGGCTGCGGGTGCGGCCGCGGGAGCGGCGGGTGCGGCCGCGGCCGGCAGAGCTGGGGCCTGCGGCAGCGTCAGCGACGCGGTGGCGCCGGGCGGAGGAGTGGCCGGTGCCGCCGCGGGGGCAGCCTTGCCCGACATGGTCGACGCGAGGGTCTGCATCAGCTGGGGAGCGGCCGCGCCGACGCTGGAGAGCTGGGTGAGCAGCTGGGCGCCGGGGTTCGCCGGCACTGGGGCCGGGGCGACGGGATCGGCGGAGGCCGTTGCGCTGAGTGACAGCGCGGTGACCGCGCCGGCGGCGGCGATCATGGTCGAGACAAACAGTTTCCGGGTGTTCATGGTTCTCCCAATCGTTTGATGGCGCGGGTCTAAGCCGAAGCTAGTTTGTTACTGCTGTGACTCAAGTGACACGTGTGGCGTTTATGCAACCGTTACGGGAGCGAAGGCTTTTGGTGACCGGTCGCTAGAGTCGGTCGGATAGACCTCACATCCGCCACGGCGAAGACAGTCCCGCGGCTGCCAGCGCGAATGGCGGCCGCGGCGCCGTTGCTTCTTGTCCTCAGCATCGCTGCGCGATTGGCATGGACCTACCTGGTGCCCAACGGCGCGAATTTCGTCGACCTTCACGTATACGTCGGCGGCGCAAGCGCTTTGGATTCGCCGGGCACGCTCTATGACTACGTATACGCCGATCAGACGCCGGACTTCCCGCTGCCGTTCACCTATCCCCCGTTCGCCGCCGTCGTCTTCTACCCGCTGCATCTGTTGCCGTTCGGCTTCGTCGCTTTCGCCTGGCAACTGGGCATCATCGCCGCGCTGTACGGCGTGGTGCGCATGAGCCAGCGCCTGTTGGTCGTCGAGGATGCCGCGCGCAGCCGGCGTGTCGCGATGCTGTGGACCGCGGTCGGCATCTGGCTGGAACCGCTGCGTAGCACGTTCGACTACGGCCAGGTCAACGTGCTGTTGGTGCTCGCGGTGTTGTACGCGGTCTACATCTCGCGGTGGTGGCTGTCGGGGCTGTTGGTCGGGCTTGCGGCGGGGGTGAAGCTGACTCCTGCTGTCAGCGGCCTGTACTTCCTCGGCGCGCGGCGCTGGGCGGCGGCGGCGTTCTCAGCGGTCGTCTTCCTCGCCACGATCGCGGTGTCGGCGATGGTCGTGGGTGACCAAACCCGTTACTACTTCACCGAACTGCTCGGCGACGCGCGGCGCGTCGGGCCCATCGGAACGTCGTTCAACCAATCCTGGCGCGGCGGCATCTCGCGGATTCTCGGCCACGACGCCGGATACGGGCCCATCGTGGTGGTTGCGATCGTCGTCACCGCCGTGCTGGCGTTGCTCGCGTGGCGAGCGATCAGTGATGACGACCGGCTGGGCCGGATCCTCGTCGTGCAGATGTTCGGCCTGCTGTTGTCGCCGATTTCGTGGACCCATCACTGGGTGTGGGTGCTGCCGCTGATGATCTGGCTGTTGCACGGCACGCTGCGGGGCCGGCGCGGCGCGCAGATCCTCGGGTGGAGTTGGTTGGCGCTGACCATCATCGGGGTGCCGTGGCTGCTCAGCTTCGCCCAGCCGACAATCTGGGAGATCAGTAGGCCGTGGTATCTGGCGTGGGCGGGGTTGATCTATATCGTGGCGACGTTGGTGACGCTTGGGTGGATCGCCTCTACTGCGCCGAGCCGACGATCCCGTCGATCTCCCTCGCCATCTCCAGATCCTTGTCCGTGATGCCGCCCTCGGAATGGGTGACGAGCGCGAAAGTCACTGTGCGCCAGCGGATATCGATGTCAGGGTGATGATCCTTCTGCTCGGCTCGTTCGCCCACCCGGCGCACGGCGTCGATGCCGTCGAGGAAAGCGGGGAACTTGATCGACCGGCGCAGCGCTCCGTCCTTGCGCTCCCAGCCATCTAGGTCGGGGAGTGCGGCGTCCACTTGTTCGTCCGATAACACAGCCATATTGAAACGGTATACCGTCAGCCGCAGTGCCGAATCAGATGCGAAACCAGATCGTCGTCGCCGGTGCACTCATCGCCGGATCGGCGCTATTGGTCGCCCAGCGTGCGCGGCCGCCGGAACTTGCCGGGCTGTGGGAACTGCCCGGCGGGAAGGTCGCCGCGGGGGAGAGCGACGCAAGCGGTCTGGCCCGCGAACTCCTCGAGGAGCTCGGCGTGGTGGTGACGGTCGGTGAGCAGCTGGGCACCGACGTCGCGTTGACCGAGACGACGACGCTGCGCGCCTACCGCGTCACCCACACCGGCGGCACGCTGAGCCCTATCGACCACCGTGCGTTGCGGTGGGTGACCGTCGACGAGCTGGAAAGCCTGCCGTGGGTGCCTGCCGATCGGGCATGGCTAGGTGATCTGGCCCAGGCGTTGCGCAAGCCGCACTAGCCCCGCGAAACGATATTCCGGCACGCTCGTTCTCGCTCTTTCGGTGCTGGAATTCCGTTTCGCGCCGTTAGTCTTCCCAGCCATGGGCGTGCTGCGGTTCATTTGGCAGGGCGTGCTGGCGTTCGACCGGATCGGTTCGCGCATTCCACAGTTGATCCAGATGTGGCTCGTTGAACTCTTCTTCGCGCTTCCACTGACGTTCTTCATCGCCAAGATCATCGATAGCCGCGGTGCGTTCGGCGTCCCGGGCACCGGTGAATCGATGCCGGGCGTCTTCTGGGCGGCGCTGGCGCTGTCATCGGTGTGCGGGTTCTTCTTCGTCAAGGGCTTGATCCGTCCGCGCGTCGTGCGCGGCACCTGGACGCCGATGGTGCACGCCGACGTCGGGCCGGTCACCGTCTACGGCGCAAACCGCCAGTGGACGACGAGCTATGACTATCTGACCAGCCACCCGTCGTACTCGCTGCTTCTGCTTCTCACCGCGCCGATTCCCGCGGTGATGTTCCTGGCCACTGCCAACCACGGCGACAGCACGTTCTATTGGCGGGTGGCCGGCATCGTCGGAATCGTCATCCTGGCGTTGATGGCGCTGGCGCGCGTATTGGCCTGGTACGTCTTCCGATTCGGTCGCAGACAACTAGACAGTCAGACCGCGGGCATGTCTCAGAGCAGGCTCGGCTGGGAGATCGCATGGAAACCCGTGCTGATGCTCATGGTTCTGGTCTACGCGATCGTCTGCATTCCGCTGGGATGGATGTGGTGGCAGGAGAAACGCACGATCGCCGCGCTGCCCGTCGTCACCGTCTCCGACACCGAGCACGCGGGCGAATACTTCCGCATCGAAGGATCCATGCTGTCCGACGCGGTGTACTGGGCTCCGCGGGGAACGGGTCGCGGCGGCAACAACTACTCCGGTGCCGGGGTGCTGATCGAATTGCCTTCCGGCGGTGAGGCATTGCTGTTGGCCGAGTCGCTCTCGGTGCCCGACTTCGTCGGGATGATGAAGGACACGCGGGCCGGCCGGCTCCAGGCGCAGGGCAAGATCATCGACTCGATCAGCGCCGACCAGGCGACGTACTACGGTTTCGACGAGTCAGCGTTTCCCGACCCGTCACCGGATGGCCGGGTGATGATGCTGCTGTCGTATCCCTAGACCGCAGGCTCAGTAGTGCAGCCGGTCGTCGAGCACGCGGACCCGGCTGGTCGAGCGCGGATGGTGCAGGGAGTACAGCGGATGTGTCAGCACGGGGTGGCGGCAATGCGGACAGGATGGGTCTGCCGTCTTCGCCGTCGTGAACGCCAAGTGGTGACATGCAGCACAGCGGACGACGAAGAACGCTCCCATCCAGTTGAGTAGTCCGAGATAGATCGCCGCCGTGGCCGCTGTCGCGATGACCGCGATCAAAACGATGGTCAGTACCTGATAAACCGACATATTCGCCACCTTCACGCTCGGCTGCCGGATAGCCCTACGGTACGCCTGGAAACCGGGACCGATCAGGACTTTCGGGCCCGCTTGAACACCTTCTGCAGCTGCTTGCCGCGGATCCCGTTGCGCTGCGCCTTCCGCACCTGATGCACGACTACTGGACATTTCTGGCAGCGCGGCTTGCTGCGGCAACATTTCTTCTTCGGTTTCAGGCCGGCGAGCTTGCTTGGCTTCAAGTGACGGGAGTCTCTCGTTTTCGTGATCGGCCGATGGCACTGAGACAATCACCGGCGTGGATTCTCGCCCTGATTTTCGCAACGTCGCCATCGTGGCACACGTCGACCATGGGAAGACGACCCTGGTCGACGCGATGCTGCGGCAGTCAGGGGCGCTGACGCACCGCGGCGACGACGCCACCGAGCGAATCATGGACTCGGGTGACCTGGAGCGCGAGAAGGGCATCACGATCCTGGCGAAGAACACCGCCGTGCACCGCCACCACCCCGACGGCAGCGTCACCGTCATCAACGTCATCGACACCCCCGGCCACGCCGACTTCGGCGGTGAGGTGGAACGCGGCCTGTCCATGGTCGACGGGGTGCTGCTCCTGGTCGACGCCTCGGAGGGGCCGCTGCCGCAGACCCGGTTCGTGCTACGTAAGGCGCTGGCCGCCCACCTGCCGGTGATTCTGGTGGTCAACAAGACCGACCGGCCGGATGCGCGCATCGCCGAAGTGGTTTCCGACAGCCATGACCTGTTGCTCGACGTGGCGTCCGACCTTGACGAAGAGGCGCAGAAGGCGGCCGAGAACGCGCTGGGGTTGCCGACGCTCTACGCATCCGGCCGCGCGGGCATTGCCAGCACGACCCAGCCGGCCAACGGCGAGAACCCCGACGGCGAGAACCTCGACCCGCTGTTCGACGTGCTGTTGGAACACATCCCGCCGCCGCAGGGCGATCCCGACGCGCCGTTGCAGGCGTTGGTGACCAACCTCGACGCGTCGGCGTTCCTGGGCAGGCTGGCGCTGATCCGCATCTACAAGGGCCGGATTCGCAAGGGGCAACAGGTCGCCTGGATGCGGGAGGTCGACGGCCACCCGGTGATTACCAACGCCAAGATCACCGAGCTGCTGGTGACCGAGGGCGTAGACCGGACGTCGACGAATGAGGCCGTCGCGGGCGACATCGTCGCCGTGGCGGGGCTGCCCGAAATCATGATCGGTGACACGCTGGCCGACCCGGACCACGCGCATGCCCTGCCGCGGATCACGGTCGACGAGCCGGCGATCTCGGTCACGATCGGCACCAACACCTCGCCGCTGGCGGGCAAGGTCTCCGGGCACAAACTGACCGCCCGGATGGTGAAGAACCGGCTGGATGCCGAGCTGGTTGGCAATGTGTCGATCAAGGTCGTCGACATCGGCAGACCGGACGCCTGGGAGGTGCAGGGTCGCGGCGAGCTGGCGCTGGCCGTGCTCGTCGAGCAGATGCGCCGGGAGGGTTTCGAGCTGACGGTCGGCAAGCCGCAGGTGGTCACGCGCATGATCGACGGCAAGCTCCACGAGCCGTTTGAAGCCATGACGATCGACTGCCCGGAGGAGTATGTCGGGGCCATCACGCAGTTGATGGCGGCGCGCAAGGGCCGGATGGAAGAGATGACCAACCACGCCGCGGGGTGGGTGCGAATGGATTTCATCGTGCCGAGCCGCGGGCTGATCGGCTTCCGCACCGACTTCCTCACCGAGACGCGGGGCACCGGCATCGCCAACGCGGTGTTCGACGGCTACCGCCCATGGGCGGGGGAGATCCGGTCGCGGCACACCGGATCGCTGGTGTCCGACCGCAGCGGCACGATCACTCCGTTTGCGTTGATTCAGTTGGCCGACCGCGGCACGTTCTTCGTCGAGCCCGGGCAGGACACCTATGCGGGTCAGGTGGTGGGTATCAACCCGCGCCCCGAGGACCTGGACATCAACGTCACCCGCGAGAAGAAGCTGACCAACATGCGGTCCTCGACCGCGGATGTCATTGAGACACTTGCCAAACCGATCGAGCTCGATCTCGAGCGGGCGATGGAGTTCTGCGCGACAGACGAGTGCGTCGAGGTGACGCCGGAGGTCGTGCGGGTACGCAAGGTCGAACTGGACGCAACGGTCCGGGCCCGCAGTCGAGCCCGGGCGAAAGCGCGGGGCTAGTTCGTCGATGACGAAAAGCCGGCCACGGAATGCGTGGCCGGCTCTTCAATCTGCCCCGATTATTTGGTGTTGTCTGCGCTGGTATCGGCCTTTGGCTTCGCAGCCGGCTTCTTGTCGTCGAGCGAGGTCAGCTTCTGCACCCTGCGCTCGAACTTGTCCGCCGCAGCCTTGATCTCGTTGCGGGTGTTTTTGACCGTCGTGTTGAGTGAAACTCTCTGCTGCGTGTTCGTGGTGCGCGCAACGTTGTTCGCCACCTTGTTCGTCTCGTCGCCTGTGACGGGGTTCACTCCGAGCGCACCTGCGACGACCTTGCGGACGTTATCACGAGGCGCCAGAAGGACATTGCCGCGGAATTTCGAAATCGCGCTTCCGTCCATCTTCGCGGGGTCGGTCTCCGGATCTCCTCCGATCGGCTTGGGCAGCACATCGTCAGCGGCGAAGACGATCGGATCGGCCACGTAATTCGGCCCGTCGATGTAGGCCTGCAACGCCTTGTACAGATCTGTGTTGTCGCCTTCGAAACTCTTCTGCAGACCCTGCGCGACCGCCACGAGTCCCAGCGGCGCCGAAACAGCGCTCTGGGCCGCACGTACGCCGGACATCGCGAGGCCGGCTCCAACGCGGGCAGCGGCATAGGTCGGACTTACGTCATTGCCAGCGGTGCCCACGCCGAGGGCGTCTTCAATGGCTGCGTTGATGTCGTCTCGTCCCTGGACGAGGACTGCAGCACGGAACTGCGAAATAGCGCTGTCGGGGTCCGGCGTCGTGGGTTCGTTGGCGTCGTCACCGCCGATGGGCTCCGGGAGCAGATCGTCCAGCGCGTAGATCGCGGGGTCGACGGCCCACAGCGGGCCGTCGACGATCTGAGACAAGGCGCCCTGTGCGTCGGTGTTCTTGCCCTGGGCGAGCGCCGCTGCGGCCGTTGCCAGGCCGATCGGCGTGGTCGCAAGGCCGGTGACGCCGCGCTGTGCCGACAAAGCAAACAGCGCCGGCACGCCCTGGTCGTACGCGGCGAGTTGCACATCGGCTTCCGCCGCCTTGACCACTTCCGGCGCCTGCTGGGCGACCGGCGAAGCCGCCACCACGCCGACGCCGACAAGCGCAACGCCAGCGGTCACTGCGCCTTGGACACGTTCCTTCATGGTCCCCCTCGTGAGTTAGTCGTGGAGCTGTCCCCAACTTGCGGGGAGCCTATGCTGTGAATCGATTCAGAACAAGTTTGCTGAGTAAAATTTGCGTTTTTCGTACAGGGAGCCGGGACGGGCGGTCGGCAACTGACTTGACCGGGCCTTGTTGCGCACGGTGGCACCCTAAACTACGACCCGCGACGGTTGTATTCATTTCGCCTATTTTCAGTGGCAGAGGCTCACGGATTGGTCAGGAGCCGCGGAGGGGCAGCGAAGTCTGGGGGCAGTCGGCCCCCGTCGGGCGGCCTCGGCGCACGGTATTTTCGAACGCAAACAGTGCCTCGCGGCGCTGCGATACCAGTCAGCAAACTATGTTTGCTATGACGGTGACGTAAATTATCAACCTGGGCTAACTTACCAACGCGAAGATCAATGCGCGCCACGGGTGTCGATACCCTGTGGGGCGTGCCGATCGCCTGCCTCCGTGACTGGATCACGCGCGGGATGGTTCTCTCGGCAGCTGTGCTGCTCGTCGGCGGCTGCACCGTCAGTCCGCCGCCGGCGCCGCAGAGCACCGACACCGCCGAGAGCACGGCGCCTCCGCCGCCGAAGGCGACGCAGATCATCATGGCGATCGACACCATCGGCCCCGGATTCAATTCGCACCTTCTCTCCGACCAGTCACCGGTAAACGCGGCGATCAGCTCGTTGGTCTTGCCTAGCTCGTTTCGGCCCATTGCGGACCCTGCGTCGCCGACGGGCTCGCGGTGGGAGATCGACCACACGCTTCTCGTCTCCGCGGAAGTGACCAACAACAACCCGTTCACCGTCACCTACAAGATCCGTCCGGAAGCGCAGTGGACCGACAACGCCCCGATAGCCGCTGATGACTACTGGTACCTCTGGCGCCAGATGGTCGGCCAGCCCGGCGTCGTGGACCCGGCGGGCTACGACCTCATCACGGGCGTCCAGTCCATCGAGGGCGGCAAGACGGCGGTGGTCACCTTCTCCCAGCCGTATCCCGCCTGGCGGGAACTGTTCAACGACATCTTGCCCGCGCACATCGTCAAAGACGTCCCGGGCGGCTTCGCCTCCGGATTGGCGCGGGCACTACCGGTTACGGGCGGGCAGTTCCGCGTGGAGAACATCGACCCGCAGCGCGAGGAAATCCTGTTGGCGCGTAACGATCGATACTGGGCCCAGCCCGCCAAGCCCGACCAGATCCTGTTCCGTCGCGCCGGTGCCACTGCGGCACTGGCCGATTCGATCCGCAACGGCGATACGCAGGTCGCCCAGGTGCATGGTGGAGCGGCGGCGTTCGCGCAACTGTCAGCGATTCCCGATGTGCGCACCGCACGCATCGTGACGCCGCGGGTCATGCAGATGACGCTGCGGGCGCAACAGCCCAAGCTCACCGATGCTCGGGTGCGCAAGGCGATTCTCGGCCTGCTCGACGTCGACCTGCTCGCGGCCGTCGGTGCCGGTAGCGACAACACCGTCACGCTGGCCCAGGCGCAGGTTCGCTCGCCGTCGGATCCCGGCTATACACCGACGTCGCCGCCCGCGCTGTCCAAAGAAGCGGCCCTCAACTTGTTGGGTAGCAGCGGATATCAGTTGGTGCCGGTTGATACGCCGCCCACGCCCACGCCGGGCACGCCGGTACCCGATGACGACCGCGGGCGCATCACAAAAGACGGTGTGCCGCTGTCATTGGTAATCGGCGTGGCATCAAATGATCCGACGTCGGTGGCCGTGGCCAACACCGCTGCCGACCAGTTGCGCAACGTGGGCATCGAAGCGTCGGTCCTTGCCCTGGATCCTGTGATGCTCTATGCCGATGCAATCCCGCAGAACCGCGTCGACGCGATCGTCGGATGGCACCAGGCTGGCGGCGATCTGGCCACTGCGTTGGCCTCCAGGTACGGATGTCGGGCGCTGGAGGCCACCGCGGTGTCGACGACAACTGGGATAACCCCTACGCCCGCACCATCATCCACGTCCACGTCCAAAACGTCGACGGCGCCGGCGACGACGACACCCACCACGGCCACCCCGACCACGACAAGTCCCACCCCGGAGTCTGACGAGCTGATCCAGGCGCCAAGCAACCTCACCGGCATCTGCGACCGCAGCATCCAGCCGAAAATCGATGCCGGCTTGCGCGGCAGCGAGAACATCGGCGATGTGATCGAGGCGGTAGAACCGCGGCTGTGGAACATGTCGACGGTCCTGCCGATACTGCAAGACACGACGATCGTCGCGGCCGGGCCCCGCGTCCAGAACGTCAGCCTGGCCGGCGCGGTCCCGGTGGGGATCGTCGGCGACGCCGGCATCTGGGCCAAGAAGCCGCAGTAGTAGATCGACCCCCTTCCGGGCGGAAAGGGGGCCGATCGAAAAGCTGTTGCAGGAGACGCGAGAGGATTGCGGCGGTTAGGAACGGAGCCAGTAACCACCACGGCGGCCTGGCCAGCTCCCACACGAAGATCGCCGCCCATATCGGCGCGCCCTGGGTGATCGCGAGCACGCCGGCCGCGCAGGTGAGTGCGACCGCGGGCACGCTGACGTGATGCTGGGTCAAGCTGTTGATCGCCAGAGCCACGACGGAGCCCATCGCGGCGCCCGTTGCCACGGCGGGGGTGAGCATGCCGCCGACTGCTCCTGCGCGCAGGAACACCGCTGTGAGAACAGGTTTGAGAAACAGGATGGCTACGGCGGAGCTCAGTGTCAGGCCGCTGTTGAGGCTAACGGTCAGGATGCTCTTGCCGTTGCCCGGCAGCTCCGGATAGCGGATGGAACATAGCCCGATGAGCAATCCGGCGGCTGCGATGGCGGGTATGAGAAGCCATGAAGTCGCCGTGGTGGAAGGACGTGCCCACGCCATGACTTTGTTGAACGCGAGTCCCACGCCGAAGTTCAGGGGCGCTAGGACACACGCGAAACCCACGAGCAGGTAGGACAATTGGGGGTCCGGCCACGTCAGCGGCGGTGCTTCATGTGTCAGCGGTGCTGCAACGGCCACCGCGAGGCTCGAGGTGATCAGCGCGGTGCCGACAGCGCGGGGGTGCCACGTTTTCAGCATGATCGCGGTTGCGAACAGTGCACCGCCGATAGGAACGCTGTACACCGCGGCCAACCCCGCGCCGGCGGCGCAGGCAAGCAGGATCTCGCGGTCACGATCTGTCAGTGACCATCGCGATGTGGCGAGATCGCCCAGCGCCGCAGCCAATTGCCGCGGCGCTCCCTCGCGGCCCAGGGACGCTCCTGATCCGACGAGCAGAACCTGAAGTGCCGCGTCAATCGTCATGGGTAACCGCGGGATTCGCCGATGGGCCGCGATGGTGTCGGCCAGGGGCGGAACTTCGGCGCGGCGCCGCAGCATCCACCAACCGAACCCGGCGAGCGCCCCGCCGATCATCGGACCGATTGCGCGTCGCACCGGACTGCTGCCGCTGACGCCGGCGAGCAACGTCCCGAATGTGTAGTGGTAGGTCACGTGCTCGACGAAGCGCAGGAACAGTGTGGTGCAAAGGCCTGCCACTCCAGCGAGGAGCCCGACGACGATGACGCTGCAACCGAACTCCACCGTGCGCCGGTTCATGACTCGGAACCTATGTCACTTCCGCGACGGCGGCGTTGAATCTGCCGACCGGCGCTTATTGCGGTCATAGCGCTCGACCCTGGAGACGATTCGGCCCCGCTGCCGGTGGGTGTGAGGGCACCAACAGCGGGGCCGATCTAGAAGGCGATGAGACGTTATCTCAGCGACGGCCTCCCCTCCGTCACCCGGGGCCCCCAGCTACCGGGTATTTCGCCTTCTCGCTCATGGTCTGCTTTCTGTGCTTTTTCGAGGTAGCTGCACGACTTGCCGAATCTGTGCGGGGCCGAGCCGGTGCAGCCGCTCTTTTCTCTTCGCTATGACGTACGAATCCGTTACACGTTCGGAGGGAATCTAAGCACGTTTCGCTAACGCTTTTGCAAATACGTCGATATCGGCTGAGCTGCTGTCTTAGCCGCTGTCAGCTACTGCAGGAAGTTGCGGTCACTAGCAAATGACAACTTTGACATCCGGTCACGGCAGTGTTAGCCGAAGCCGCTTCGGCCACTTCTCGTTGAACCTTAGCTAGTCAAAGTTGCTGAGTTTGATTGCCATTGCAGAGTTTGCTGTTAAAGCGCCGTTAACTGTCGGTTCAATGGGTTTGCGCCATCCGCTGTTCGACACATCTGGCAGCGGGCAGCCCGCATCACGCGCCCCCTGTGCGGTGCCAGGTGGCGACGCACCCTCGGCCGAGCCGGCAACCAAACGGCAGCGAAACCCGACGCGTAGCCGCTTGACTGGTTCATGCGTAAAAACTGGTATTGATCTTGATGTTCGAGTAACGGGTCCTGTCATCTCCTCCCATTGCTACTCGCGTCGCTCGATGCGGTGATCGGTACATTCGGACCAATGCCTGACCAGGACACCCCACGGCTGCTCTTCGTCCACGCGCATCCCGACGACGAGTCCCTGATGACGGGCGGCACGATCGCCCACTACGCAGAACGGGGCGCCGACGTGCACGTGGTCACATGCACCCTCGGCGAAGAGGGCGAGGTGATCGGTGATCGCTATGCCCAACTCGCCGTCGATCATGCCGACCAGCTGGGCGGCTACCGCATCTGCGAGCTCACCGCCGCGCTGCGCGCCCTTGGGGTTACCGCACCGAATTTCTTGGGCGGACCAGGACATTGGCGTGACTCGGGGATGGACGGCACCGAGCCGAGACGTCACCAGAGGTTCATCGACGCCGACATGGGCGAGGCCGTCGGCGAGCTGGTCGCCGTCATCCGGCGCCTGCGGCCCCACGTCGTCGTCACCTACGACCCCAACGGCGGCTACGGCCACCCCGACCACATTCAGGCCCACCGAGTCACCACCCAAGCCGTCGCCGCGTCCGCAGGCAACGAACATCCCGGTGATCCGTGGCCGGTGCCCAAGTTCTATTGGGCGGTCACCGCGACGAGCGCGATGGGCGCCGGCCTCGTCGACATCGAGGAAGCGCCGCAGGAATGGACCCGAGTACACATCGACGACGTGCCGTTCGGCTATCCCGACCAAGACATAGATGCCGTGATCGCCGCGCGCGACCAGCTACCCGCCAAAGTCGCGGCGCTTCGAGCCCACGCCACCCAGGTCACCGTCGCGCCGAACGGACGCTCTTTCGCGCTGTCCAACAACCTCGCGCTGCCGATCCTCGCCGAGGAGCACTACATCCTGGTCTCCGGCGAGCCGGGTGAACGCGACGACCGCGGCTGGGAAACAGATCTCCTGGCCGGATTGGACCTCGGATAACCGGCCTTAACGCGGTACGCTTCGACCGAGTGGCCGCAGAGACAAAGGACAGTCATGGATCAGGATCTGGACCCCAACCTGCAGCACTGGCAGGACCGCTTCGACAACTATCAGTGGGTGATCGGCTCCTTCGTGTCGCTGCTCGACAGCATCCCGACCTGAGCCCTTCGCCCGATGACGGTCGGGCCATGCGTGCCGTCGTCCTGACGGCGCTAGGGCTCGACGGCGTGATATCGGCGATCCTCGCCGCCTTCTTCCTTCCTCTTCACCTCGGGCCGGTTCCGTTTCCCCTCAGCGCGCTGATCAGCGGCGCGCTCAATACAGTCCTGGTGTGGGTCGCCCTGCAGTGGACCTCGTCGCCGCGGCTGGCGGCTCTACCGCTATGGACCTGGCTGGCGACGGTCGGCGCGCTCACCTTTCCCGGGCCAGGGGGTGACGCCGTGTTCAGCGCGCAATGGCAGCCGCTGCTGCTCATCGTGGTCGGCGCGCTTCCGCCCGCTCTCTTGCTGTATCGGCACAACCAGCCGCGCTAGGGGCCTACTCGCCGAGACCGACCTGGCGGCAGTCACCACGACGACCGGGCCGCGGACTACTGTGGCCGATATGTCAGGCGCCGATGTTTCAGATTGTGAGACGCGCGGATGATTGTCATCGAACGCGGGGTTACACGGGAGTGGCTCTGAACCCCCAGCCCGGCACCCCTCTGCCCAGCCCGGTGGTCCCACCGAAGTCCGGCACGCCCAGTGCGTCTGCGTTGCGGCGTGTGCTGAAGCGTGCCCGCGACGGCGTCGCGTTGAACGTCGACGAGGCCGCGATCGCCATGACGGCCCGCGGCGACGACCTCGCCGATCTGTGCGCGAGCGCCGCCCGGGTCCGTGACGCAGGACTGGCATCGACGAACCGGCGCGGGCCCAACGGACGGTTGCCGGTCAGCTACTCGCGCAAGGTGTTCATCCCGGTCACCCACCTGTGCCGCGACACGTGCCACTACTGCACCTTCGTCACCGTCCCCGGCAAGCTGCGTGCGCAGGGCATGGGGATGTATATGGAGCCCGACGAGATTCTCGACGTGGCTCGTGGGGGTGCGGAATTGGGATGCAAGGAAGCGCTTTTCACGCTCGGTGACCGCCCCGAAACCCGATGGGACGAGGCTCGCCAGTGGCTCGACGAGCGCGGCTACGACTCGACTCTGGACTACGTGCGAGCGATGGCCATCCGCGTGCTCGAGGAGACAGGCCTTCTGCCGCACCTGAACCCGGGTGTCATGACATGGGCGGAGCTGTCGCGGCTCAAGCCCGTCGCTCCGTCAATGGGCATGATGCTGGAAACGACATCGCGCCGGCTGTACGAGACGAAAGGCCTGGCCCACTACGGAAGCCCCGATAAGGATCCCGCCGTCCGGCTGCGGACCCTTGACGACGCCGGGCGGCTGTCGATCCCGTTCACCACGGGCCTGCTGGTCGGAATCGGCGAGACGCTGACCGAGCGCGCCGAGACATTGCACGCGATCCGCAAGTCGCACAAGGAGTTCGGCCACGTCCAGGAAGTGATTATGCAGAACTTCCGGGCCAAGGATCACACAGCGATGGCTTCGACACCCGACGCTGGAATCGACGACTTCCTGGCGACGGTCGCCGTCTCCCGATTGGTGCTGGGACCCAAGATGCGCATCCAGGCCCCACCGAACCTGGTCTCGCGCGCCGAATGCCTTGCCCTGATCGGCGCGGGCGTCGACGACTGGGGCGGCGTGTCACCGCTGACACCCGATCACGTCAACCCCGAACGGCCGTGGCCTGCGCTCGACGAACTCGCCGCGGTGACCGAAGAAGCCGGTTATGACCTCGTGCAGCGGTTGACCGCCCAGCCGCCCTATGTGCAGGCCGGCGCTGCCTGGATTGACCCGCGCGTGCAGGGACACGTCGCGGCCCTGGCCGATCGGGACACCGGGTTTGCGCTGGATGTCGTCCCGGTCGGCCGCCCCTGGCAGGAACCCGACGAGGCCGCTGAGTCGCTCGGCCGCACGGATCTGCACTCAGCGATCGACTCGCAAGGCCGGTTCACCGCCACGCGCAGCGATCTCAACAGTGCCTTCGGTGACTGGGAAGCCATCCGGGAAAAGGTGGGGGAGTTGGCCTCGCGCGCTCCCGAACGCATCGACACCGACGTCGTCGCGGCACTGCGCTCCGCCGAACGCGACCCCGCCGGATGCAGCGACGACGAGTACCTGGCGCTGGCGACCGCGGACGGACCTGCGCTGGAAGCCGTTGCCGCGCTGGCAGATTCACTGCGCCGCGACACGGTCGGAGATGACGTCACGTTCGTCGTCAACCGCAACATCAACTTCACCAACATCTGCTACACCGGCTGCCGCTTCTGCGCGTTCGCGCAACGCAAAGGCGACGCCGATGCGTACTCGCTATCCACCCACGAGGTGGCCGACCGCGCCTGGGAAGCCCACGTCGCGGGAGCGACCGAGGTCTGCATGCAGGGCGGCATCGACCCCGAGCTGCCGGTCACCGGATACGCCGACCTGGTGCGCGCGGTGAAGCAGCGGGTGCCGACGATGCATGTGCACGCGTTTTCTCCGATGGAGATCGCCAACGGAGTCACCAAGAGCGGATTGTCCATCCGTGAGTGGCTGATCAGCTTGCGCGAGGCCGGGCTCGACACCATCCCCGGCACCGCCGCCGAGATCCTCGACGACGAGGTCCGGTGGGTGCTGACCAAAGGCAAGCTGCCGACGTCGATGTGGATCGAGGTCGTCACCACCGCCCACGAGGTGGGGCTGCGCTCGAGTTCGACGATGATGTACGGCCACGTGGACACCCCGCGACACTGGGTCGGGCACCTGCGTGTGCTGCGCGACATCCAGGACCGCACGGGCGGTTTCACCGAGTTTGTGCCGCTGCCGTTCGTGCATCAGTCGTCGCCGCTGTACCTGGCGGGCGGGGCGCGTCCCGGCCCGACACACCGCGACAATCGGGCCGTCCACGCGCTCGCGCGAATCATGCTGCACGGCAGGATCTCTCATATCCAGACCAGCTGGGTAAAACTCGGCGTCGAGCGCACGCAAGTGATGCTCAACGGCGGAGCGAACGATCTCGGCGGCACGTTGATGGAGGAGACCATCTCCCGCATGGCCGGCTCCGAGTTCGGCTCGGCCAAATCCGTCGAGGAGCTCGCGGCGATCGCCGAGGGCATCGGGCGGCCCGCGCGCCAGCGCACTACCACCTACACGTCACTCGCAGCCTGACGCGCTCGCGAGAATTGCGGCTCGCCGCGCGGGATTTCACGCGAGAACGGTGAACCACATGTCAGGCTCGGAACGTATACGGAAGTGAATCCGTCTGAGCCCAGGAGCGCGCGTTGACCACCTTGTTCGGCTTGCCTGCCCACGCTCTTCTCAATCACACGATCGTCGTGCTTGCGCCGTTGCTGGCGCTGCTCGAAATAGTCTGCGCCCTATGGCCAGCCGCGCGTCGCAGGCTGGTGTGGTTCAACCTGGCACTGGCCGTGGGGGTCATGGTGCTGACGCCGTTGACCGTGTCGGCGGGCGAGTGGCTCTACAGCCAGCAGACCCAACACACACCGATCCTCGAGCTGCACGAGGAACGGGGCCAGTGGGCGATTTACTTCGCGATCGGGCTGCTGGTCGTCGCGCTCGTCCAAGCGGTTCAGCATCGCATCGAGTCGCGATCACCGGAGCCGAAGCGGGTGCTGGCGGTGGTCGCCGCCCTGCTCGCCGTCGTGGTCGGAGGATGGGCCACCTACGGCGTCGTCCTGATCGGTGACGCCGGCGCACAAGCTGTGTGGGGAACGCGGGAATAGAACCGGACCGCAGTCCGATTTAATTCGGTGAGGCGTCGGAAAGGCCGACGCATCACTCGAGGAGATTCACATGACCCCAGTAGACTCGCCAGCCACCGCGACCGCCCAGCTCAGCACGGGTACTTGGGCTATCGATCCCGTTCACTCGTCAATCGAGTTCTCGGTGCGCCACCTGGTCGTGAGCAAGGTGCGAGGTCACTTCAATTCGTTCGGTGGCGCCGTTGTGATCGGCGAGGACGGCAGCGCTTCGGTGACCGCCGAGATCGCGGTCGACTCCGTCGACACCCGCAACGAGCAACGTGATGCTCATCTGAAGACCGCCGACTTCTTCGACGTCGAGCAGTATCCGACCGCAACGTTCACCTCCACCGGCCTGCGCCAGAACGGCGAGAACTATGTGCTGGATGGGGATTTCACCCTGAAGGGCATCACCAAGCCGATCAGCCTCGAGCTCGAGTTCAACGGCGTGAATCCCGGCATGGGCCACGGCGAGGTCGCCGGTTTCACCGCGTCGGTGGTGTTGACCCGCAAGGACTTCGGCATCGACATCGACATGCCTTTGGAGACGGGCGGCGCCGTGGTCGGCGACAAGATCGCCATCACCCTGGAGATCGAGGCGGTCAAGCAAGCCTGACGGGGTCGTTGGGTAAAGGTCAGAGCCGGGCCGCGAGCTCGGTGCCTTGCTTGATCGCGCGCTTGGCATCGAGCTCGGCCGCCACGGCCGCACCGCCGACGATGTGCGGCTCGATCCCGTTGCGGCGCAATTGGTCTTCGAGATCACGCACCGACTCCTGGCCCGCGCAGATCACCACGTTGTCGACCTCGAGCACGTGCGCACGTTCCCGGCCAGGGCCGAAGCTGATATGCAGACCGTCGTCGTCAATCCGTTCGTAGTTCACGCCGGATAACTGCGTGACTCCCTTGGCTTTCAACGACGCCCGATGTACCCAGCCGGAGGTCTTGCCGAGCCGCCTGCCCTGAGGTCCCTTTGTCCGCTGCAACAAATAGATCTCGCGCGCGGGCGGCGCGGGAATGGGTGTCGTCAACGCGCCGCGCGCCTCTTGCGGATCGGCAGCACCCCACTCCGCTTTCCACTCTTTGAGGTTCAGCGTCGGAGACTCGTCGATGGCCAGGAACTCGCAGACGTCGAAACCGATCCCGCCGGCGCCGACGACGGCCACCGACTTACCGACGGGCCTGCCCATGATCGCCTCGGCGTAGCTCATCACCATTGGGTGATCGATACCGGGGATGTCGGGCATTCGCGGCGCCACCCCGGTCGCCAGCACCACGTCGTCGAATCCGGCGAGGTCGCCGACCTCGGCGCGCGTGTTCAGTCGGACGTCGACGCCGTGCTTGGTGAGCATCCGGGTGTAGTAGCGGACGGTCTCGCTGAACTCTTCCTTCCCGGGAATCCTTCTGGCCAAGTCGAATTGGCCGCCGATCACTTCACCGGCCTCGAACAGCGTGACGTCGTGGCCGCGCTGGGCGGCCGTTACCGCTGCCGCCAGACCCGCGGGGCCGGCACCGACCACGGCGACGCGGCGGCAGCGGCGGCTAGGCAACAGCACCAGATCCGTCTCGCGGCCGGCCCGCGGGTTGAGCAGACACGACACCTTCTTGTGTACGAAGGCATGGTCCAGGCACGCCTGGTTGCACGAGATGCACGTGTTGATCTCGTCGGCGGCGTCGGCCCGGGCTTTGACGACCCAGTTGGGGTCCGACAGCAGCGGCCTGGCCATCGAGATCAACGCCACGTTGGTGTCGGTGAGGATCTGCTCGGCGGCCTGGGGCATGTTGATGCGGTTCGACGCGACCACCGGAACGGTGACGTGCTCGGCCAGCGCGCTGCTGATGTCGACGAACGCGCTGTTGGGCACCGACGTGACAATCGTCGGCACCCGAGCCTCGTGCCAGCCGAAGCCCGAGTTGATCATGGTCGCCCCAGCTGCCTCGACTTCGGTTGCCAGCGCGACGATCTCGTCCCAACTCTGACCGTCGGGCACATAGTCGGCCATCGACATGCGATAGCAGATGATGAAGTCGGCGCCGACGGCCGCGCGGGTGCGCCGCACGATCTCGACCGGAAAGCGCCGGCGGTTCGACGGTGAACCACCCCATTTGTCGGTGCGCGTGTTGGTGCGAGGCGCTAAGAACTGGTTGAGCAAATAGCCCTCGCTACCCATGATCTCTACACCGTCGTAGCCGGCCTCGCGGGCCAGTTGGGCGCACCGAACGAAATCGTTGACGGTGCCATCGACGTTTCGCAGCGCCCGCGGTGTGAACGGGTTGATCGGCGCCTTGATTGCCGAGGCGCTGACCGAAAAGGGGTGGTAGGCATAACGACCCGCGTGCAGAACCTGCAGCAGGATCTTGCCGCCCTCGGCGTGGACGGCGTCGGTGATCCTGCGGTGGCGTCGCGCATCCGACGACGACACCATCTGCGATGCGAACGGCAGCAGCCACCCGGTGCGGTTGGGCGCATACCCGCCGGTGATGATCAACCCGACGCCGCCGCGCGCGCGTTCGACGAAATACCCTGCGAGCCTGTCGATGTCGCGGGCGCGGTCTTCGAGACCGGTGTGCATCGAGCCCATCACCACCCGGTTGCGCAGCGTGGTGAATCCGAGGTTCATCGGCGACAGCAGAGTCGGATACGGGTTGGTCACGGGTTCCCCTTCAAGCTCGCCGCCACCTCATCGAGCCATTCGACGGCACCCTCTTCGGCCCGGATGCCGCCGCGCAGAACGAGATACTGATGCAGGGCGCTCGCGGTGAGCTTGCTCGGATCGGGAAACTGCCGCTTCTCGAACCCGCGATAAGTATCGAGGAGTTCAGCACGCTCGGCCCGAAGCGCGACCACCTGTTCCCGTATCGCCTCGACATCGCCGTAGGCGGCCGCGCGGATCTTGACCGCCAGGTCGCGGGTGCGGTTGTCGGTCACCGAACTGCCCCGGCCCTTCAGCGGTTCGGCGATCCAACGCGCCAGCTCGGTGCGACCGGCTTCGGCGACGGTGTACACCTTCTTGTCCGGTCTGCCCTGCTGCACGACGGGCGTGGCGCGCAACCAGCCGTCGTCTTCCATCGTTTTCAGCGTGCGGTAGATCTGCTGGTGGGTCGCGCTCCAGAAGAAGCCGATCGAGCGGTCGAACCGGCGCGCCAACTCATAGCCCGAACCGGATTGCTCGGACAGGGAAACCAGGATCGCGTGGGGCAACGCCACGCGAGGCAGCCTAAATCGCACACGTTTGATATGCAACTTGTTGCACTGCACCCGCACGCATAGAGGTGTGCCGGGTGGGACTTTGTATATGCAACGTCTAGTATCAGTAACTACGCGTCCGCCCCCGCGGGTGGGCGCAAAGTTAGGGCAGGCTGACATAGACCTTCCGGTACCCGCATCGGATACTGGAGCGAATTTCGGCAGGCCTTAACCACAGGCGGCCCCGTTGATCAGGTTGATCGAGAGGACTCGAGGAGCACTCAGGTGACGTACACGATTGCCGAACCCTGCGTCGATATCAAAGACAAGGCGTGTATCGAAGAATGCCCCGTCGACTGCATCTACGAGGGTGCACGCATGCTGTACATCCATCCCGACGAATGTGTGGACTGCGGCGCATGTGAGCCGGTCTGCCCCGTCGAGGCCATCTACTACGAAGACGATGTGCCTGATCAGTGGAGTCAATACACCCAGATCAACGCCGACTTCTTTGCCGAACTCGGGTCGCCCGGTGGGGCGTCGAAGGTCGGGCAGACCGACAACGACCCGCAGTCGGTCAAGGACCTCCCGCCTCAGGGTGAGGACTGACATAACGGCTCGACCCGACGCAGTTCGCCGCGGCATCTCTGCGGGGCTGCCGGTATTTCCCTGGGACACGCTCGCCGACGCGGCGGCGCTTGCGCGCTCGCATCCCGACGGCATCGTCGATCTGTCTGTCGGCACGCCCGTCGACCCGGTCGCGCCGGTCATCCGCGAGGCACTGGCGGCGGCGAGCGCCTCACCCGGTTACCCCACCACGGCGGGCACCCCGGCGCTGCGCCAGTCGGCGGTAGCCGCGCTGAGCCGCCGCTACGGCATCACCGGCCTCGATGGCGACGCCGTTCTGCCGGCGATCGGCACCAAGGAACTCATCGCGTGGCTGCCCACGCTGCTCGGGCTCGGCCCGCAAGACGTGGTCGTCGTCCCCGAATTGGCTTATCCCACATATGAAGTCGGCGCGAAGCTGGCGTGCGCGCAAGTACTTCTAGCCGACTCGCTGACCCAACTCGGCCCGCTGTCGCCCGCCCTCATCTATCTCAATTCGCCGAGCAATCCGACAGGAGCGGTGCTGGGCGCCGACCATCTGCGCAAGGTCGTTGGTTGGGCTCGTGACCGCGGCATCGTCGTCGCCTCCGATGAGTGCTACCTCGGTCTCGGTTGGGACGCCGAACCCGTATCGCTGCTGCATCCCTCGGTATGCGACGGTGACCATACCGGCCTGCTCGCCATCCACTCCCTGTCGAAGACGTCCTCGCTGGCCGGCTATCGGGCCGGTTTCGTCGCCGGCGACTGCAACCTGATCGCCGAGCTGCTCGCGGTCCGCAAACACGCCGGGATGATGGTGCCGACGCCCGTACAGGCCGCGATGGTCGCCGCGCTCGACGACGACGCGCACGAGCTCGAGCAGCGGCAGCGCTACGAGCGTCGTCGCCAGGCGCTGCTGCCCGCCGTGCGGGCTGCCGGCCTCGAGGTCGACCATTCCGAGGCGGGGCTCTACATCTGGGCGACACGGGGTGAGTCGTGCCGCGACACCGTCAGATGGCTCGCACAGCGCGGGATCCTCGTGGCCCCCGGTGAGTTCTACGGACCGCGTGGTTCACGCCACGTGCGAATCGCGCTCACCGCCACCGACGAACGAATCGCCGCCGCGGTTGCGCGGCTGGACGGTTCGTCGTGAGTCGTTAGACGAGGCGTCGCCAGGTCTTACGGGCCACCGCGTTGTAGATCGACACGTTCGACACGCCAAATTTCTCGGCTAATTGCCGCAAAGTCGCGCCGTCGGCATAAAGCGAGCGTAATTCCCTGACATTGTCGGCTGAGAGCTTTGCGTTGCGGTGCTTTTCGCCTTCCGAGCGCTCACCGCCGGCCAGCGGTGTCCCTGCCCGCTGGCGGTAGTAATGCATTCCACAAAGGCCGCGCGCCCTGTATTTACGGTCGCATCCATCGACCGTACAGAGCTCGGGCAGCCCTTTTGGCCTCCCCATGAGGCAGGATATTACGAGAACGAGCCGGGTCATCTGCAAGGTTTTGACATTCAATTGCAATTCAACTGCCGCTCATCACAATTTGCTTACGGCAATTAAGTACTTGCTCTACGGGTAATTACATCGCAGTTTTTTGATACGCCCGTCCATAAAAAAGAGCTCAGGATTCACCGGGTTGCCGGGCGATGGTGCGGCGTAACCGCCGACGACGTGTGCGCGTGCTCCTTCACCGGGAGCCAAACCTGCAATACCGTCGCTTCATGAGCGATTACGACGCCGAGGCCGTCGACCGCCTGCCGTTCACCACGCCGGAGAAGTCCGCGCGTTACCGCACCGAGTATTACCAGGGCGCGGCCGGCCTCAATTGGTATGCCACCGACCCGACGCTGCGCGCCACCATGGCGTACTACCTGACGCCGGACGAACTGGCTGTCGCCGAGCCCCACCTGCTGCAGATGGGGGAGTTGATGGCCGGGCCCGTCACCCGGTGGGCCGAGGAGACCGACCGCAACCCGCCGCGGCTCGAACGCTACGACCGCTGGGGCCACGACGTCAGCCGCGTTGTCATGCCGACCTCCTTCGAAGAGTCGCGCCGCGCGGTGCTCGACGCCCAGAAGGCGCTGCGCGACGACGTCCGCGGCGCAGGCATGAGCTCGTCGCTGCTGCTGTTCGCCTCCAACTATCTGCTCAACCAGGCCGACATCGGCATGGGCTGTGCACTGGGTACCGGCGGCGGCATGGTGAAGGCCTTGGTGGCGGCCTACGCCCCACCGGATGTGCGCGACCACGTGCTGGGGAAGTTCGAGTCGGGCGAGTGGGAGGGCCAGACGGCACAACTGTTGACCGAACGCACCGGCGGATCCGATCTCGGTGCCCTCGAGACGACCGCGACGCGGCACGGAGATGCCTGGCTGCTCAACGGGTTCAAATGGTTCGCGTCGAACTGCAACGGCGAAGCATTTGTCGTTCTGGCCAAGCCAGAAGGGGCACCGGACTCCAGCCGCGGCGTGGCCACCTTCCTCGTCTTGCGGACGCGCCGTGACGGCTCGCGCAACGGCGTGCGGGTGCGTCGGCTCAAGGACAAGCTCGGTACGCGTTCGGTGGCCTCCGGTGAGATCGAGTTCGTCGACGCCGAGGCGTTCCTGCTGTCTGGCGAAGCCAGCGAGGAGGCGGGACCGTCGGACGGCAAGGGCCTGGGCCGCATGATGGAGCTGACGAACGCGGCTCGCCTCGGCATCGCGCTGTTCGCGCTGGGCAACGCGCGTCGCGCACTGGTGGAGTCGCTCTGCTACGCCCGGCGCCGGCAGGCTTTCGGCGGCGCGCTGATCGACAAGCCGCTTATGCGACGCAAGCTGGCCGAGATGATCGTCGACGTCGAAGCCGCCCAAGCACTGGTGTTCGACGGCACGGGGGCGGCCAACCATCGTCAGCCGCGACGCGTGCGCCAGCGCATCGCCGTGCCCGTCACCAAGCTGAAGGTCTGTCGGCTCGGCATCACGATGGCCTCGGACGCGATCGAAATCCACGGCGGCAACGGCTATATCGAGACCTGGCCGGTGGCGCGGCTACTGCGCGACGCTCAGGTCAATACGATCTGGGAGGGCCCCGACAACATCCTCTGCCTCGACGTGCGGCGGGGTATCGAACGCGCACACGCCCATGAGCCGCTGCTGCAGCGCCTCCACGATGCGGTGTCGGTGTCGGACGCGGACGACACCACGGCGTTGGTGGCGCGTCGCGTCGAGGACCTCGACGCCGCTGTCACCGCGTGGAGCAAGCACGACGGCGCAGTCGCCGAGGCCCGGCTGTTTCCGCTTGCGCAGTTCATGGGTGACGTGTACGCCGGCGCCCTGCTGATCGAGCAGGCGGCGTGGGAACGGGCCACAAACCGCGGTCGGCGTAAGGGTCTTGTCGCCCGGCTCTACGCACAGAGGTATCTGGCGGACCGGGGGCCGCTGCGTGGGCTCGACGCCGACGGCGACGAGGCGATCGAGCGGTTCGACGAGCTGATGGCCGGGGCGTTGACGCTCTAGGCCCGATCGGTCGCGCGCAGACGCAAATGCACGCAACACGCCGGTGGAATATATGCGTGCGCGTCTGCTCGCGCAGGGAAATCCGCGCCAAAGGCGAGTCCGGGGCGGATCATGGCTACATGGATGCCGTCACCGAAGTCCCTGCTCCGGCCAACGAACCCGTTCTCGATTACGCACCGAACAGCCCGGAACGCGCACGGCTCGTCGGCGCGCTCGCCGAACTTTCCGAACACGATCCGATCGATCTGCCGCACGTCATCGGCGGCACCCACCGGCTGGGCGGTGGGCAGCGCGTCGACGTCGTACAACCGCATCGCCACAGCGCCAGGCTGGGCACCTTCACCAACGCCGAGCGCGGCGATGCGACCGCAGCGATCGACGCAGCCATGGCGGTTAAGGACGGCTGGGCGAACACGCCGTTCGACGAACGCGCCGCGGTCTTCCTGCGCGCCGCCGACCTGCTGGCCGGCCCGTGGCGCGCGAAACTGTGTGCGGCCACCATGCTCGGCCAATCGAAGTCGGCCTACCAGGCTGAGATCGACTCGGCCTGCGAGCTGATCGACTTCTGGCGGTTCAACGTCGCCTTCGCCCGAGAAGTGTTGGCGCAGCAGCCTGTCAGCACCCGCGGAGTGTGGAACCGTACCGACTACCGGCCGCTTGAAGGATTCGTCTACGCCATCACCCCATTCAACTTCACCGCGATCGCGGGCAACTTGCCCAGCGCCGCGGCGCTGATGGGCAACACGGTGGTGTGGAAGCCGTCGCCGACGCAGACCTTCGCCGCATACCTGACCATGAACCTCCTGGAGGAGGCCGGACTTCCGCCGGGCGTGATCAACCTTCTCGCCGGCGATGGGATCGCGGTTTCCGATGTGGCGCTTGCTGATCCGCGATTGGCCGGTATTCACTTCACCGGCTCCACTGCGACGTTCCAGCACCTGTGGCGCGAGGTCGGCAGCCACATCGACCGCTATCACACCTATCCGCGGCTGGTCGGCGAGACCGGAGGAAAAGATTTTGTGCTGGCGCATTCGTCGGCACGGCCCGACGTGTTGCGCACGGCGCTGATCCGCGGCGCCTTCGACTACCAGGGCCAGAAGTGTTCGGCGGCTTCGCGGGCGTTCATCCCGCGATCGGTGTGGGCGGCCATGGGGGACGACTTCCTGGGGGCGACGGCGGCGCTGCGCTACGGCGATGTCGCTGACCTGACGAACTTCGGCGGCGCGCTGATCGACGACCGCGCGTTCGCCAAGAACGTCAAGGCGATCGAACGCGCGAAGGGCGCTGCCGGTGTCACGATCGCCGTCGGCGGTGAATACGACGACAGCGAAGGCTATTTCGTCCGGCCCACCGTGCTGTTGTCCGACGATCCCGGTGACGAATCCTTCTGCACCGAATACTTCGGACCGATCCTGTCGGTGTATGTGTACCCTGACTCCGACTACGAGCAGATCCTCGACGTGGTGGACAAAGGCGCCAAGTATGCGCTGACCGGCGCGGTGATCGCCGATGACCGTCATGCGGTGCTGCAGGCGCAGAACCGGCTGCGCTTTGCTGCAGGCAACTTCTACGTCAACGACAAGCCGACGGGTGCCGTGGTCGGACAGCAGCCGTTCGGCGGATCGCGGGCGTCGGGCACCAACGACAAGGCCGGCTCCGCGCTGAACCTGCTGCGGTGGACGTCTGCCCGGTCCATCAAGGAAACGTTCGTTCCCCCAACAGATCACCGCTACCCGCACATGGAGACGGACTGATGGCGCTGTTCCATCGGGTGGTGCGGCCGGCGATCCTGGCGGTGAGCCGATCCGACCGGTTGCGGCACACAGCCGAGCGGCTGCCGGTCACCCGGGCGGTAGTGCACCGGTTCGTGCCTGGCGAGACGATCATCGATGCCGTGAACTCCGTTGCGCGACTGCGGGAGAGCGGCCGCATGGTCAGCATCGACTATCTGGGCGAGCACACCACCGAGTTGGAGGATGCCGAGAAGACGGTACAGGCCTACCTCGGCCTGCTCGATGCGCTCGGCACACGTGACGAGAGTGCCGGTCCGGTGCGTCCGCTCGAGGTCTCGCTGAAGTTGTCGGCGCTGGGGCAGGCGCTGCCGCGCGACGGCGAGAAGATCGCCCGCGACAACGCCTACACGATCTGCGAGCGGGCCCAACGCGTCGGCGCGTGGGTGACCGTCGACGCCGAGGACCACACCACCACCGACTCGACGCTGTCGATCGTGCGAGATCTTCGCGCCGAATTCCCGTGGCTGGGCACCGTTTTGCAGGCCTATCTGAAGCGCACGCTGGGCGATTGCGAGGACTTCGCGGTTTCGGGTGCCCGGATCCGGCTGTGCAAGGGTGCCTATGACGAACCGGCCGCGGTGGCGTTCCGGGATCCCGGCGAGGTCACCGACTCGTACCTGCGCTGCCTTCACGTGCTGATGGCAGGGTCGGGTTATCCGATGGTGGCATCGCATGACCCGCAGATCATCGAGGCAGTAGCCGGGCTCGCCCGCGAAACCAACCGCGGTGTCGACGATTTCGAGTACCAGATGCTCTACGGCATCCGCGATACAGAGCAACGGCGGCTGGCCCAGGTGGGCAACCATATGCGGGTGTATGTGCCGTTCGGCACGCAGTGGTACGGCTATTTCGTCAGGCGCATCGCCGAGCGACCGGCGAACCTGACGTTCTTCCTGCGTGCGCTGGCCGAGCGCCGCCGCTGACGATTACGGCGAGTGCGTGGGGTCCGACGTCAGAACCCCGGCAGGCAGGTGACGAACGGTATGCACGGCGGCGGCGGAGGCGGCGGCGGACCAGGCGGCTGGCCCGGGATCATCACGGGCTCGGTCAACGGGGCGTTGCGGTCGAAGTAAAAAGTGTGGCAGACGTTCATGTCCCAATTCGGTACGTTCCGCATCCCCGAACCCGGACACCACAGCTGACCACACACGCCGTTGGCGTCGCACGTCCCCGGCGGCCCCTCAGGCGGCGCGCATGGTGGGGTTTTCGCGTTCCACGGCGAACAGGCTTCGGCCTGTGCGGGGGCTGCCGCCAGTCCTAATCCGGCGACCATCAGACCCACTGATACCGCGGCCGCGGTGGCGAACCTCGTGACGAGCGTGCGATGCATGGCAGATTCCCTTCGTTAGCGCCACGAGTATTGGCCGCAGCCCCTCCTACCGATCCCAATTTCGGCCAACGGCTCAGTGCCATGGTGTAACCACAGCCGTATTCATAGGCATGACAACTAGTGCGATCGTGAGCGGTGCGGCTGCCGTGATGGTGGCCGCCGCAATGTGTTCGACCGGGGTGGCCATGGCTGCTCCGAGCAGTACTGGGTCGGCAAGCGACGTGGTGCAGAGCTTGAAAGACGAAGGCTTTGCCGTGATGATCAACGGCACCGTCACGGGATCGCTGTCGAATTGCGTTGTCACAGGCGTTCACAACCCCGCTACGTCAAACAAGGCATCGGGGTTCACGACTGTCTATGTCGACGTCGATTGCCCGGACACGAACAATTGAATCGGTCTGACGGGTATCTCGTCATTCGGTCAGCAGGAACAGTGTCCACGCCGCCAGCGACTGCGCGTCGGTGATTTCGTTGTCCCGCATCATCCGTTCGAGCTCGACGCGGGTGAACCATTCGCTGTGCATATCCTGTTCGGTGTGCTCGCGGTCGTGGTCGCCCTCGGTGATACCGGTGGCCACGAACACGCGTCCGCGCTGGCTGCTCATCCCGGCCGCAACGTCGAGCAGTCCGATCGCAACCATGGATTCAGCGCGCAACCCCGTCTCCTCACGCAGCTCGCGATGCGCGAGCTCGACGGGATCGAGATCGGCCCGCCCAGGCGCCGTGCCTTGCGGGAACTCCCAACGGCGCAAACCGAGCGGATACCGGAACTGCTCCACGAGGCGAAACCGGTCGCCATCGCGGGGGATGATCAGCGCATACCACGGCTTGTCGATGACGCCGTAGACACCGTCGGACCCGTCGGGCCTGCGCACCTTGTCCTCGCGCACCGTCATCCAGGCGTTGCGGTACACCTCACGGGACGCGACGCGCTTGATCTCACTCACGCGCACAGTATGCCGAGCATCGGCAGGTAGCCTCGCTGACGTGTTGCTGGCCTCGCTGAACCCTGCGGCCGTCGCCAACGGCGCCGACCTGGCCGACGCGGTGCGCATCGACGGTGCCACGCTCAGTCGCAGCGATCTGGTCGGCGCTGCGACATCGGTGGCCGAACGCATCGCCGGTGCCCAGCGGGTGGCCGTGCTGGCCCGCCCGACCGCCACCACGGTGTTGGCCGTGACCGGCTGCCTGATCGCCGGGGTGCCGGTGGTCCCGGTGCCCGCCGATGTCGGCGCGGCCGAACGGCGCCACATTCTCACCGATTCCGGTGCACAGCTGTGGCTCGGTGAGCGGCCAGAGGAGCCGGAAGGTCTGCCGCATATCCCGGTGCGACTGCACGCCCGCTCGTGGCACCGCTATCCCGAACCGTCGCCCGAGGCGACCGCGCTGATCATGTACACCTCGGGGACCACGGGTCCGCCGAAGGGCGTCATCGTGAGCCGCCGTGCGATCGCCGCCGACATCGACGCACTCGCCGAGGCGTGGCAGTGGACGCCGGAAGACACGCTGGTGCACGGGCTTCCGCTGTTCCACATCCACGGTCTGGTGTTGGGTCTGCTGGGGTCGCTGCGGATCGGAAACCGCTTCGTGCACACGGGAAAACCGACGCCGGCCGGGTACGCCGAAGCTCGTGGTTCCCTGTATTTCGGCGTGCCGACGGTGTGGTCGCGAATCGTGGGGGAGCCCGACACCGCGAGGGCGCTGTCATCCGCCCGGTTGCTGGTGTCGGGCAGCGCGGCGCTGCCCGTGCCGGTGTTCGACCGGCTCGCCGAACTCACCGGCCACCCGCCGGTGGAGCGGTACGGCGCCAGCGAAACCCTGATCACCGTCAGCACTTTCGCAGCCGGGGAGCGACGGCCTGGCTGGGTTGGTCTTCCGCTGCGCGAGGTGCAGACGCGGTTGGTCGATGACGACGGCGCGCCCGTGCCGCATGACGGCGAAACCATTGGGGCCCTGCAAGTCAAGGCGCCGACGATCTTCGACGGTTACCTTAACCGGCCGGATGCGACCGCGGCGGCCTTCGACCCCGACGGGTGGTACCGCACAGGTGACGCGGCGGTCATCGACGGTGATGCCATGCACCGCATCGTCGGCCGGGAATCGGTGGACCTGATCAAGACGGGCGGCTTCCGGGTCGGTGCGGGCGAGATCGAAACCGTGTTGCTCGGACATCCCGGGGTGGCCGAAGCCGCCGTCGTCGGTGTTCCCGACGACGATCTGGGCCAGCGCATCGTCGCCTTCGTCGTCGGCGACGCCGATCCGCAGGCTCTCATCGAGTATGTGGCAGAACAGCTTTCGGTACACAAGCGGCCGCGGGAAGTGCGCGTCGTCGACGCCTTGCCCCGCAACGCGATGGGCAAGGTGCTGAAGAAGGAGATGACGTCTAGTTGGCGTGCAACGCCTCGTTGAGCGTGATGCCCGTACCGTCGCGCTTGACGACCTCGACTGCGCCGCTGAGCGAATTGCGGCGGAACAGAAGGTTGTCGGCGCCCGACAGTTCGCGAGCCTTGACCGTCTTGCCGTCCGCCGTCTGCACCTTCGTGCCCGCGGTCACGTACAAACCGGCCTCGACGATGCAGTCGTCGCCCAAGGAAATGCCCAACCCGGAGTTGGCGCCGAGCAGGCATCGCTTGCCGACCGAAATCACTTCGGTGCCGCCGCCCGACAACGTGCCCATGATCGACGCGCCGCCCCCGACGTCTGAGCCGTCGTCGACGATGACACCCGCCGAAATCCGGCCCTCCACCATCGACGCGCCCAGCGTGCCCGCGTTGAAGTTCACAAAGCCCTCGTGCATTACGGTTGTCCCCGCCGCCAGGTGGGCGCCGAGGCGAACCCGGTCCGCGTCGGCGATGCGGACGCCCGTCGGAGTGACGTAGTCGACCATCCGCGGGAACTTGTCGATGCCGTACACGGCCACCGCGCCGTGGCGGCGCAGCCGGGCCCGCACGGCCTCGAAACCGTCGACGGCGCACGGCCCGAAATTCGTCCACACCACGTTCGCCAAAACGCCGAAGATGCCATCGACGCTGGCGCCGTGCGGCTGGATCAACCGGTGTGAGAGCAGGTGCAGCCGCAGGTAGGCGTCGTAAGTGTCGGTCGGCTTGTCCTCCAACGACGCGATCACTGTGCGCACCACCACGATGTCGACGTCGCGATCGTGGTCGCGGCCCGCCAGCTCGGCCAGCTCCGCGGGCACTTCGGCCACGGAGAGGCGAACGGTGCCCGACGGGCCGTCACCTGCCAATTCGGGGGCAGGAAACCACGTGTCGAGGACGGTTCCGTCGGCGGCGATCGTCGCCACGCCGACGCCAGAAGCTGCTCGGGTCACGCTGCAAGAGGTTACTGGATGCGGTTCCGGCGGTGTCTGCCCGCGGAAGTGACCCGCTAGCCTGGTGAATTGTGCTCGATCTTCGCGGCGATCCGATCACGCTGACCGCGGCGCTGGTGGACATTCCCAGCGAGTCGCGCCATGAGCAGCGCATCGCTGACGAGGTCGAAGCCGCGCTTCGCGACCAGACCACAGGATTCGAGATCCTCCGCACGGGCAACAGCGTGCTGGCCCGGACCCACCGCGGCCTGTCGTCGCGGGTGATCCTCGCCGGACACCTCGACACCGTTCCGATCGCCGACAACGTGCCGAGCAGGTTGGCCGACGGCGTGCTGCACGGCTGTGGGACGTCCGACATGAAGTCCGGTGATGCGGTGTTCCTGCATCTGGCCGCCACCATCGACGAGCCGGCCCACGACATCACGCTGATCATGTACGACTGCGAGGAAATCGAAGCCGCGGCAAACAGTTTGGGCCGCATCGAGCGGGAACTGCCGGACTGGCTGCGGGCCGACGTGGCGATTCTCGGCGAGCCGTCCGGGGGGTACATCGAAGCCGGCTGCCAGGGCACGCTGCGCGTCGTGGTGAGCGCTCACGGCACCAGAGCGCATTCGGCGCGATCATGGTTGGGCGACAACGCCATTCACAAACTGGGCGCGGTGCTCGACCGGCTGCGGCGTTACGAGGCGCGCAGCGTCGACATCGACGGATGTGTCTACCGCGAAGGGTTGTCCGCCGTGCGCATCGACGGCGGCGTGGCCGGCAACGTCATTCCCGATACGGCGTCGGTGACGGTCAATTACCGCTTCGCGCCGGACCGCACCGTCGAGCAGGCCGGTGAGCATGTGCGCGAGGTGCTCGACGGCCTCGACGTGGACATCGAGCAGACGGATGCCGCCGCAGGAGCATTGCCCGGACTGACCAAGCCGGCCGCCGCCGCGCTGGTCGACGCCGCAGACGGACAGGTGCGAGCGAAGTACGGCTGGACCGACGTGGCGCGCTTCGCGGCGCTGGGCGTGCCAGCGGTCAACTTCGGGCCCGGCGACCCGAACCTTGCCCACCGCATGGACGAAGGCGTCGAGGTGGCTGCGATCACCGCCGCCACCGAGATGTTGCGCGGCTATTTAACCGCTTGACGCGACGCCTAGCCTGGACGCATGTGAGTTGACGATGTCTTTCGGGGCCTTTCTGGGCCTTTCGGGGCTGCCCGAATCGATGTTTCCGTCCCGCTTCCGTGAATCACGAGCTCTCACATGTCTGCATCTATCGTCTGTACGAATCTGTCCTTCGCGTGGCCCGGCGAAGAACCGCTGTTCGAGTCGTTGTCCTTCACCGTCGGTGACGGCCGCACCGGGCTCGTCGCGCCCAACGGCGCGGGAAAAAGCACCCTGCTCAAGCTGATCACCGGCGAGTGTCAGCCGACGGCGGGGTCGGTCGCCGTCGAGGGATCCGTCGGTTACCTGCCGCAAACGTTGCCGTTCGACGGCCGGCGCAGCGTCGCCGAGGTACTCGGCGTCGCATCGGTACTCGCGGCGCTCACCGCGCTGGCCAACGGCGACGCCAGCGAGGAAGTGTTCGGCACCATCGGTGACGATTGGGACATCGAGGAACGCATCCGCGCCCAGCTCGACCGGCTGGGCCTCGGACACCTCGACCTCGAGCGGCGGCTGTCCTCGCTCAGCGGTGGTGAAGTGGTCTCGCTCGGGCTGGCCGCCCAGCTGTTGAAGCGGCCCGACGTGCTGCTGCTCGACGAGCCGACCAACAACCTCGACGCCGATGCGCGCGCCAAACTGTATGACGTGCTCGACGACTACGAGGGCACCGTCCTGCTGGTGAGCCACGATCGCGTGCTGCTGGACCGGATGGACCGCATCGCGGAGCTGCACAGGGGCATCACCTTCTACGGCGGTAATTTCACTGCATACGAAGGCGCGGTGCGCGAAGCGCAACGGCTTGCGCAGGAGAACATCCGCACTGCCGAGCAACAGCTGAAACGCGAGAAACGCCAGATGCAGCAGGCGCGCGAACGCGCGGCCCGCAGGTCGAGCAATGCGGCGCGCAACATCAAAGACGCCGGGTTGCCGAAGATCATCGCGGGTGCCAGGAAACGCAGTGCGCAGGAGTCGGCCGGGCGCATCGACGGCGTGAATGCGGCTCGGGTCGACAGCGCAAGGGCTCGGTTGGATGACGCCGAACGAGGCCTTCGCGACGACCCGACGCTGGTGTTGGAGATGCCCGACACCGCGCTGCCAACCGGTCGTAACCTGTTTATCGGCAACGGGTTACGAATCCGCTACGGCGACCATTGGCTGTTCGGCGACGGTATCGACCTCACCATTCGCGGACCTGAACGCATCGCCCTGGTCGGGCACAACGGCGCAGGCAAGTCGACGCTGCTGCGGATCATCGCCGGCGAGCTGCAACCGGACAGCGGAACGATTCATCGGGCCGACCGTCGCACGGCCTACCTGTCACAGCGGCTCGACCTGCTCGACCAGGACCGCACGGTGCTGGCAAATCTCGTCGCCTATGCGCCTCACCTGACGCAGACGCGGCGGATGCATCTGCTGTCGCAGTTCTTGTTCCGCGGCAACACAATTCACCTGCCGGTCGGTGCGCTGTCGGGAGGAGAGCGGTTGCGGGCCACGCTGGCATGCGTGCTGTACGCCGAACCCGCGCCGCAGCTGCTGCTGCTCGACGAGCCGACCAACAACCTCGATCTGCTCAGCATCCGACAACTGGAGTCCGCATTGAACGCCTATCGCGGCGCGTTCGTCGTCGTCAGCCACGACACGCGATTTCTCGAAAACATCGCCATCGACCGGACCATTGGGCTGCCCTGACTCGCGAAACGGAATTCCAGCACGCCGCTAGTCGTACTTTCGGTGCTGGAATTCCGTTTCGCGAGTCAGGGTTAGCCGGCGGATTCGGCCTGTCGGGCCGCATCGGCCGCGGCGGCCATCATGCCGATGTCGCTGAACGCGGCCGACACCGCTTGCAGGTCATCGGCGTCACCGGCGACGAAGGCGCGGGCGTGCTGCAACGCGAGCCTGCCGAATACGCAGTCGACATCGGAGAGCCGGGTGAGCGCGTCGACGGCCCGGATATCGCCGAGCCGCACCGCGTCGTGATACGCGCGCAACGCCACGGCGTGCTGGCCGCCGCGTTCAGCTGCGCGGCCCGCTCCGCGCGCCACCGAGCGTGCTTCCGCCGGATCGCGGCGCGCGGCCGTCGTCCACGCCCTGCCCAACGCCAGCTCCGGCGCGAACAGCATCGACTTCAGCCCGTGCCGAGACTCAGCCCGCGCCAACATCTTTGACGCCTCGCCCATCTCGCCGAGCTCGCCTAGCGCGCGGCTCAGCAGCATCAACGCCAGCGGCCCCCACGAATACCCGGTCGGCGCCAACGCCTCAGCCGCACCGCGCAACAGTGTTGCGGCGTCAGCGGCCGCGCCCCGCGCCAGCAGCACGTCGGCCACCAGCACCTCACCGATCGCCCGCCCCGGCTGCTGCATCTGCGCGAAGTCGGTCAGCTGCTGCGCAAGCGCCTGCGCCCGATCCAACTCGCCGGCCATCACCAGCGCCGACGTCTGACCGAACCCGCTTGTGAAGCGCAGCAGGCCCGGATGCTGCGCGGCCATCGCGCGCTCCGCGAGAGCGTCGACGTCGGTGAACCGGCCCATCCGGGCGCAGCTGAGCGCCGCCGCGGCAGCCGACCAACCCACCGCGGTGTCGTCGGCGTACGGCGATGCCAACACCTCCTGCGCGAGCTCCAGCGCCCGGCCCGGACGGCCCGCGTTCATCGCGAACGTGGCCGACAGCGCGTCCACCGTCGTCTGCGCTGCCGGCGACGTGACGCGCTTGCGGGTCGTCTGCAGAAACGCCGTCGCCCGTTCCGGCTCCGACAACATCCAGAACTGGTTGGCCGCCCGCGGCAGCGCCCACGCCATCAACTCCGTGTCCGACAGGCCGGCCGGGTCGACGGCGGCGAGCACCTCGTCGGCCTCGCGCCCGCGGCCCTGCCACGCCAACGCCTGCGCCAGCGTCAGCCGCGCGTCGAGATCGGGGTCGCGGGCCAGCACCGCCTCGCCGAGCCGCTCGCTCAGCGGCAGATCGCCGAGCCGCAACGCATCGGCCGCCGCGGCCACCACATCCGATACCGGTTGGGAGTTGTCGCTGTCGAGCGCCAGCACAGCCAGCCGGAGCCGGTCGACGACATCGTGGGGCTCTCGGGCCGACATCAGTTCATAGAGTGCGGCACGTCGCGCCTGCAGATCGGCGTCCGACAGCTGCGCACGGATCGCGTCGGCGTAGAGCGGGTGCGTCGCGCGCGCCACGTCGTGAGCAACATGAACGACATCCGCGCTCACCGCGGCCTGCACGGCACCCTCACCAGCCAGTGCCGTCATGTCGGTCAGCGGCATCGGATCGGCGACGGCCAGAACCTCCAGCACCGCCTGCGCCTCGGCGGGAAGCGCCGCGACGAATTCACGCACCGATGCGTCCAGCCGCTTGCGGTCCATGGGCGCCGCCGCGAGTTCGATGCGCGGCAGCACGTTGTCCAGCTGCAGCGCGGTGATGGAATCCGGCGCGCCCTCATCGGGATCCACGGTGACCAGCAGCCGCACCGCGCCGCCGATGGCGAGTTGGTACACCAGCGTCGCCGAAAGATGGTCGAGCAGATGCGCGTCATCGACGACCAGCAGCAGCCCGTCGGCAACGGACTCCCTGGCTGCCCGCAGCACCGCGGCCGTCTTGCCGTCGTCGGGCACGTCGACGAGGTCGCGCACTGCTGCGAACGGGACGACGCGGTCCGACACCGTCCCGGTCACCCATGCCGTCGGCCCGTCGAGCTGTTCGCTCGCGGCGCGGGCCACCGTCGTCTTACCCGCCCCGGCCCGCCCGATGAGCACCACGCCGCCCGCCTCGCGGACCGTCGACTCGACCTGCCCGGCCGCCGGCTGCAGTGGTGCGTTTTTCCAGTCGACGGGCACCCGCCGGAGTTTAGGGTGTGGGCTCGGTCGCCGGGCCGTACTCGTCTACGTTGTCGGAGTGTCACCAGAACAGCGGAGCGAGTGGGCGGTCTGCGTGTACTGCGCGTCGGTGCCGACCCATCCCGAACTGCTGGACTTGGCGGGCCGGCTCGGCGCAGCGATCGCCGAACGCGGATGGTCGCTCGTGTCCGGCGGCGGCAACGTCTCGGCCATGGGCGCGGTGGCCACCGGGGCGCGGGCGCGCGGCGGCAGCACCATCGGCGTGATACCGAAGGCGCTCGTGCACCGCGAGCTCGCCGACGTCGACGCTGACGAGCTGGTCGTCACCGAGACGATGCGGGAACGCAAGCAGGTGATGGAAGACCGCGCCGACGCATTCATCGCACTGCCGGGGGGTATCGGCACCCTCGAGGAATTCTTCGAAGCGTGGACAGCCGGCTATTTGGGTATGCACAGCAAGCCGGTGGTGATGCTCGACCCGTTCGGGCATTACGACGGGTTGCTTGCCTGGCTGCACGGACTCGTCGACAGCGGGTATGTCGGCCAGGCGGCATTGGATCGGCTTGTTGTGGTGGACGACATCGACGATGCTCTGGCGGCCTGCGCACCGGCCCGGTGATGGCGCTCACCCGCATGGCTAGGGTGTCGGACAAGTTCACATCGGAGGGGATCGCCGCATGACTGACGAGAAGTCGGGAACCCGCAGCAGCGTAGGGCTGCTCGACATCGCCACGAAAGTACCCGGGCTCATTGCCGACGCGCCGACGATATTGCGCGGCGTCATCACCGGCTTCGGTGCCCGTCCGACGGCCAAGACGTCAATCGGCCGGGTATTCCAGGAGCGCGCCGCCCAGTACGCCGACAAAGTCTTCATCAAATTCGAAGACCAGGAGATCACTTACAAGCAGGCCAACAAGGCCGTGAACCGGTACGCCGCGGTGCTCGCTGCGCGCGGCGTCGGCAAGGGCGACGTGGTGGGCATCATGCTGCGTAACTCGCCTGAACCGGTGCTGTTGATGCTGGCGGCGGTCAAGTGCGGCGCGATCTCGGGAATGTTGAACTACAACCAGCGCGGCGACGTGCTCTCCCACAGCCTCGGGCTGCTGTCGGCCAAGGTGATCGTCGCCGATCCCGACTTCGTCGACCCGATCAAAGAAAGCGGCGCGGACACCGACGGCTTGGTGACGATCGACGAGTTCGACAAGCTCGCCGAGACCGCGCCCACCGAGAACCCGGCGGCGACCTCGGCGGTGCTGGCCAAGGACAAGGCGTTCTACATCTTCACCTCCGGCACCACCGGTATGCCGAAGGCCAGCATCATGACGCACTACCGGTGGCTGCGAGCGCTGGCCGGCTTCGGCGGCCTCGGAATGCGCTTGAACAGCAACGACACCCTGTACTGCTGCCTACCGCTCTACCACAACAACGCGTTGACGGTTGCGCTGTCGGCGGTGCTCAACGGCGGCTCAACTCTGGCACTGGGCAAGTCGTTCTCGGCGTCGAAGTTCTGGGACGAGGTGATCCGCTACGACGCCACCGCATTCGTCTACATCGGCGAGGTCTGCGCGTATCTGCTCAATCAGCCGGAGAAGGACACCGACCGCAAGCACAAGGTGCGGGTGATCGCGGGTAACGGTTTGCGCCCGGCCATTTGGGACAAGTTCACCGAGCGGTTCGGGATCGACCGGGTGTGCGAGTTCTATGCCGCCAGCGAGGGCAATACCGCGTTCGTCAACGTGCTCAACGTCGACAAGACCACCGGCATCTGCCCGACGCCGGTGGCGTTCGTCGAGTACGACGAGGAAACCGGTGACCCCAAGCGCGATAAAAACGGCCGCTGCAAAAAGGTCCGCAACGGCGAGCCGGGCCTGCTGCTGTCAAAGGTGAGCAACTTCCAGCCGTTCGACGGCTACACCGACAAGGAGGAGTCGGAGAAGAAGCTGGTGCGCGACGCCTTCAAAGAGGGCGACGTGTGGTTCAACACTGGTGACCTGATGCGTTCGCAGGGGTTCGGCCACGCCGCGTTCACCGACCGGCTCGGCGACACGTACCGGTGGAAGGGCGAGAACGTCGCCACCACCGAGGTGGAGGCCGCGATATCGACCGATCCGCAGATCGAAGAGGCGACGGTGTTCGGCGTCGAGGTGCCCGATGTCGGCGGCAAGGCGGGCATGGCCGCGATCCAGCTCAAGGAGGGCAAGGAGTTCGACGGCAAGTCGCTCGCCAAGGCCGCCTACGACAATCTGCCCCCCTACGCCGTCCCGCTGTTCGTCCGGGTCGTCGAGGAACTCGCTCACACCTCGACGTTCAAGAGCCAGAAGACGGAGCTGCGCAAGGAAGGCTACGGCGGCAACTCCGGCGAGGGCGACGAGGAAGCCAACGACATCGAGGACCCGATCTACGTGCTGTCCGGGCCGGACGAAGGCTACGTCGAGTACTACGACGACTACCTCACCGAAGTGAAGGACGGCAAGAAGCCGAAGTAGCGAGTGCTTGGTTGCCGCTGAGCGCAACCAACGGCGCACACATCGCGGGAATCCCTGGAGTCCCTGGAGTCCCTGGAGTCCGTAGCCTGAAGGGGTGCAGCCGACCTTTTGCGGCCGTCCGGTGGCCGGCGATCGCGCGCTGATCATGGCGATCGTCAACCGCACACCAGACTCGTTCTACGACCGCGGCGCCACCTTCACCGATGAGGCGGCCAAGGCCGCGGCTCACCGGGTGATCGCCGATGGTGCCGATGTCGTTGACGTCGGCGGCGTCAAAGCAGGCCCCGGCGAGGACGTCGGCGTCGACGAGGAAATCGCCCGCGTGGTCCCGTTCATCGAATGGCTCCGCGACGCCTACCCCGACCAACTCATCAGCGTCGACACCTGGCGATCGGCCGTCGCCAAACAGGCCTGCGCGGCCGGAGCCGACCTGATCAACGACACCTGGGGCGGGCACGACCCCGGACTGGCCGAAGTCGCTGCGGAGTTCGGCGCTGGGCTGGTGTGCTCCCACACCGGCGGCGCCACGCCACGCACCCGCCCGTTCCGGGTCAACTACGGGACGTCCGAGCGCGGGGTCGTCGACGACGTCATCGCCGAGGTCACCACCGCGGCCGAACGGGCGGTGGCCGCCGGGGTCTCCCGCGATGCGGTGCTGATCGATCCGACCCACGATTTCGGCAAAAACACTTATCACGGCCTTAGTTTGTTGCGCCATGTAAAAGATCTTGTTAAGACCGGATGGCCGGTCCTGATGGCGCTGAGCAACAAAGACTTCGTCGGGGAGACTCTGGGTGTGGACCTGACAGAGCGCTTGGAAGGCACCTTGGCGGCAACGGCTCTCGCCGCCGCGGACGGCGCCGCCATGTTCCGAGTGCACGAGGTCGGTCCCACACGACGCGTACTGGAAATGGTCGCGTCGATCCAGGGGGTGCGTTCGCCCACGCGCACGGTAAGGGGATTGGCATGACTCTCACGCCCGAGCTTCCCGGCACGGACGTCGTCGGCAGCCAGTGGTTGACCGACCACAGCTGGAACCGTCCGGCATGGACCATCGGCGAGCTGGAGGCGGCCAAGGGATCGCGCACGGTCTCGGTCGTGCTGCCCGCGCTCAACGAGGAAGAGACCGTCGGGTCGGTCGTCGAAACCATCACGCCGCTTCTCGGCGGGCTGGTCGACGAACTGATCGTGCTGGACTCCGGCTCCACCGACGACACCGAGATCCGCGCGCTCGCCGCCGGAGCGCGGGTGATCAGCCGCGAGGTCGCGCTGCCCGAGGTTGCGCCCCAGCCGGGCAAGGGTGAGGTGCTGTGGCGGTCGCTCGCGGTCACCACCGGCGACATCGTGGTGTTCGTCGACTCCGACCTGATCAACCCCGACCCGATGTTCGTGCCGAAACTGGTCGGCCCGCTGCTGATCACCCCCGGGGTGCACCTGGTCAAGGGTTTCTACCGGCGCCCGCTGAAGGTCAGCGGCAGCGAGGACGCCAACGGTGGCGGCCGGGTCACCGAGCTGGTGGCGCGCCCGCTGCTGGCCGCGTTGCGGCCGGAGCTGAGCTACCTGATGCAGCCGCTCGGTGGTGAATACGCCGGCACCCGCGAACTGCTCACCGCGCTGCCTTTCGCGCCGGGCTACGGCGTGGAGATCGGCCTGCTGATCGACACCTACGACCGGCTCGGTCTCGACGCGATCGCGCAGGTCAACCTGGGCGTGCGCGAGCACCGCAACCGTCCGCTGACCGAACTCGCCACGATGAGCAGGCAGGTCATCGCCACTCTGCTGTCACGCTGCGGCGTCCCCGAGTCCGGGGTGGGCCTGACCCAGTTCTTCGTCGACGGCGACGACTACACCCCCCGATCATCGGAGGTGCGCCTCGATGACCGGCCACCGATGATCACCCTGCGGCCGCGCTAGCTCGGGCGCCGCTCGTCGGACCCGTGAGGCAGTATCGAGGGCGTGACCCTGATCCTGCTGTATCTCGTGGTCCTGATCCTGGTGGCGATCGTGCTGTTCGGGTTGGGCAGCGTGCTGTTCGGGCGCGGCGAAGTCCTGCCGCCGCTGCCCCGCGCCACCACCGCGACCGCGCTGCCCGCATCCGGCGTCACCGGCGCCGACGTCGACGCAGTGAAGTTCACCCAGACGCTGCGCGGCTACAAGACCAGCGAGGTCGACTGGGTGCTCGACCGGCTGGGCCAGGAGCTCGACCTGCTGCGCGGACAGCTGGCCGCGGCGCAGGTGACACGCGGCCGAACCGACGAGCAGCCCAGCGAAACCGGCGCGCACGCACTGCCGTCTGACGAGGGGGCCGACCCGTGACGGCGGCAGCCGAGGACGACGGCCGCGTGCGATGCGGATGGATCGACCGAACCCGGCTGGCGCCAGCCGATTTCATCCTCTACCGCGACTATCACGACACCGAGTGGGGCCAGCCGCTGCGCGACTCGAAAGCCTTGTTCGAACGGATCAGCTTGGAAGCGTTCCAGAGCGGGCTGTCGTGGTTGATCATCCTGCGCAAGCGGGAGAGCTTCCGGCGCGCGTTCGACCGGTTCGACATTGAAAAGATCGCCCGCTACACCGACCGTGACATCGAGCGGCTGATGAACGAGGCGGGCATCGTGCGCAACCGCGCCAAGATCGAGGCGACGATCGCCAACGCGCGCGCCGCGGCTGACCTGGACGTCGACCTCTCGGAGTTGCTCTGGTCGTTCGCGCCGCCGCCCCGGCCGCGACCCGCCGACCTGTCCGGCGTGCCTGCGGTCACCCCGGAATCGACGGCGATGGCCAAGGAACTCAAGCGGCGGGGATTCAAGTTCGTGGGCGCGACGACGGCCTATGCCCTGATGCAGGCAACCGGAATGGTCGACGATCACGTGGCATCGTGCTGGGTGCCCGCGGCGGCCTGAACCGGTGAACACCCCAGAACCCCTCGGGCCCGTCCTGTTTCGTCCGCGCCCGGAGTTGCGGCGCCACATCGCCTTCTTCGGGTACTGGGAGCACGCCGGGTCTGCCGTTCACCGAAGCCGCGCGTTGCCTCGCGGGGCGCTTACCCTCCTCATCGACCTGAGCGGAAGCGACGATGTCGAGTTCTTCGCCGCTGACGGGCTGACGCGAGCGGCGAACAGTCCCGCGTTCGTCGTCGGTGCGGGACGACAGTCCTACGTCATCGGTGTCGCGCCGCGTCAGACGGCGCTGACCGTTCATTTCCAGCCGGCGGGTGCCGCGCCGTTCCTCAACATGCCCGCCGACGAACTGCAGGATCGCTGCGTCGGCATCGACGAACTGTGGGGTAGCGCCGCGATCACGCTGCGGGCACAGCTGACCGATGAAAAGTCCGCGACCCGACGCATCGGGATCACCGAGCAGTTCCTGCTGTCGCGGCAGACTCTGGATGCGGCCCGGTATTCGGCGGTGACTGCTGCATTGCGCGCCGTCGAGGCCAACCCGTCAACGCGCGTCACCCATCTGCAGCGGTTGTCGGGGTTGCCGGCCAAGAGGTTTGCCACCGAGTTCCGTTCTCACGTCGGCGTCGCACCGAAGACGTACATCACCGTGCGCCGCCTCCAGGCCGCGCTAAAGCGGCTGGCCGAAGCCCGCGAACTCGGCGCCGACATCGCGGCCGATCTCGGGTACTTCGACCAGTCCCACTTCGTCAGGGAATTCCGGGCTTTCACGAACACCACGCCGACGGAGTACCAAGGACACCGGTCGCCGATGCCCGGACATGTCGAGCTGGTCCGTTGAGTGGGATGAAATATCCAAGCCAGGATGCGGTGCCGGCGGTGAGGATCGGCAGATGGACGAGATCTCGATGAATCTGAGTGCGGTGGCCGATACGGGCGTCTTGGTGGCGGCGATCCGCGCCCATGAATCCAGTCGCGAAACACCCCTGTTCGTGGACCCTTTCGCGAGGCGGCTCGCAGGCGATGTGGGTATGCGCATGCTGGCGGACATGATCGCCGAGGTCGGAGAGCAGCCGACGCTGCAAATCGTGGTTCGGACGCGGTTCTTCGACGAGGCGCTGCTGCGCGTGGCGCCGGCGGCCACTCAGGTGGTCCTCGTCGCGGCGGGCCTCGACGCCAGGAGCTACCGCCTGCCATGGTCTTCTGGCACGACCGTCTACGAGCTGGATCAGCCTGCAGTCATCGCCGCCAAGGACCAACACTTGGCCGCTGAGCGCCCGCGGGCCCGTCGGGTCGCGGTGGGCGTCGACCTCACCGTCGACTGGGCATCGGCGCTGACGTCTGCCGGACACGACGCCGCGACTCCGACGATCTGGTTGGTCGAGGGGTTGCTGCAATACCTCGACGAACCCACGGTTCGAGCGCTTTTCTCGGGCATCGACTCGCTGTCGGCGCCCGGTTCGGTGCTCCTCTATGACGTCGTGGGAAAGACACTGCTGGAGTCCGCCCCCCTCGCGGGTGTCCGACAGACGATGGCAGAGCGAGGATCACCGTGGTTGTTCGGCACTGACGAGCCGGGCGAGCTGGCCGAAGTCAACGGGTGGGATGCCGTGGTCACCGACGTCGCCGAACCGGGCCATGCCTGGGGACGGTGGCCGGCACCGGCCGCGCCGCGGGACGCCGAGGGCGTGCCACGCGGGTACTTCGTCGAGGCGGTCAAGCCTGTCGCTCCGTCACCGGGGAACGAGAGCGTCAAGTCAGCCATAGCCGGGTCTTGCACACCGAACGCGCGGGATAGGGAAGAATAGAGACGTTAGTTGCAGTTCAGTGCCGGGATCTGTGGACGGCTGGGCAGTCCCGGCCCCGACGAGGCCCGCAAGCCGGGCCGGCTCATGTGGAGGGAGCACTCGATGGCGGCGATGAAGCCCCGGACCGGAGACGGTCCTCTGGAAGCAACCAAGGAGGGGCGCGGCATCGTGATGCGGGTACCACTGGAAGGCGGCGGTCGGCTCGTGGTCGAGCTCACCCCCGAAGAAGCCGCCGCCCTTGGCGACGAACTCAAGAGCGTCACCAGCTAACCGGACACCTTCCGGTAGATCTCCAGGGTCTGCTCGGCGATATGCGCCCAGGAGAACTCCTCAATACAGCGTTGCCTGCCTGCTTCTCCGTACTGGCGCGCCCGCTGCGGGTCGCCAACCAATGAGTTGACCGCGTCGGCCAGCCGAGCCTCGAAGAACTCCGCGTCGTCGGCGTTGTAGTGGACCAGCAGCCCGGTCTGGTGGTCGGCCACCACCTCCGGAATGCCGCCGACATCTGAAGCCACCACCGCCGTCGCGCACGCCATTGCCTCGAGATTCACGATGCCCAACGGCTCGTACACCGATGGGCAGACGAAAACCGTTGCCGCCGAAAGAATCTCACGGATCTTGCCGATCGGCAGCATCTCGCGGACCCAGAACACACCGGTGCGGGAACGTGACAGCTCCTGCACCGCGGTCGTCACCTCCGCCGCGATCTCGGGGGTGTCCGGCGCGCCCGCGCACAACACCAGCTGCACCTCGGGGGCGAACCGGTGAGCAGCCGCGACCAGATGCGCCACGCCCTTCTGCCGGGTGATGCGCCCGACAAAGACGACGATCGGGCGCGACGGATCCACTGCCAGTTCGGCGAGCACCGAATCGCCGGCCTCCAGCGGCGCGACGGGGTACCAGACCTCGGTGTCGATCCCGTTACGCACCACGTGCACCCGGTTGGGATCCAGTGCTGGATACGTGCGCAACACGTCGTCGCGCATGCCCGAGCTGACCGCGATGACGGCGTCGGCCGCCTCCACCGCCGTGCGCTCCACCCACGACGAGATCCGGTAGCCGCCGCCGAGCTGTTCGGCCTTCCACGGCCGCATCGGCTCCAGCGAGTGCGCGGTCAGGACGTGCGGGATGCCATACAGCAACGCGGCCAGATGCCCGGCCAGGCCGGTGTACCAGGTGTGCGAATGCACGACGGTCGCGTCCCCGGCGGCATTGGCCATCACCAGATCGGCCGACAGCGTCGAGAGCGCCGGATTGGCCCCCTTGAGTGCCGGGTCGGGCTGGTGGACGAAGGCGCCGTCACGCGGGGCGCCCATGCAGTGGACGTCGACCTCGCACAGATTGCGTAACTGGGCGACGAGTTCGGTGACGTGGACGCCGGCCCCGCCGTACACCTCGGGCGGATATTCCCGAGTCATCATCGCCACCCGCATGGCTACGACCGTAGTGTCCGCAGGCGTGCGCCGCAGCCATGTAAAGAACGCGAATCGGGGTATTCACCAACTGACTTGACGGTGCTCACACACCGTCAAAAGCACGAATGCCTGGCCACCCTGAGAACTCGCAGATAGGTTTGGATCATGAGGGAGTTGCCCCACGTCCTCGGCATCGTCCTCGCAGGCGGGGAAGGCAAGCGGCTGTATCCGCTGACGGCGGACCGAGCAAAGCCGGCGGTTCCTTTCGGGGGTGCCTACCGGCTGATCGACTTCGTGCTGTCCAACCTCGTCAACGCCAGATACCTGCGCATTTGTGTTCTGACGCAATACAAATCGCATTCCCTGGACCGCCATATCTCACAGAACTGGCGGTTGTCGGGTCTGGCCGGCGAATACATCACGCCGGTGCCGGCTCAACAGCGGCTGGGGCCGCGCTGGTACACCGGCTCGGCCGATGCGATCTACCAATCGCTGAACCTGATCTATGACGAGGACCCTGACTACATCGTGGTGTTCGGCGCCGACCACGTGTACCGGATGGACCCGGAGCAGATGGTGCAATTCCACATCGAAAGCGGGGCGGGTGCCACGGTCGCGGGGATCCGGGTGCCGCGCGCCGAGGCCACCGCATTCGGCTGCATCGACGCCGACGAGTCGGGCCGTATCCGTAGCTTCATCGAAAAGCCCGCCGATCCGCCCGGCACCCCGGACGACCCCGAGCAGACGTTCGTATCGATGGGCAACTACATCTTCACGACCAAGGTGCTCATCGACGCCATCCGCGCCGACGCCGACGACGACGACTCCGATCACGACATGGGCGGCGACATCATCCCGCGGCTGGTGTCCGACGGCATGGCGGCGGTCTACGACTTCAACAACAACGAGGTGCCCGGCGCCACCGAGCGCGATCACGGCTACTGGCGTGACGTGGGGACGCTCGACGCGTTCTACGACGCCCACATGGATCTGGTTTCGGTGCACCCGGTGTTCAACCTGTACAACAAGCGCTGGCCGATCCGCGGCGAGTCTGAGAACCTGGCCCCGGCCAAGTTCGTCAACGGCGGGTCGGCGCAGGAGTCGGTGGTCGGTGCGGGCAGCATCATTTCGGCGGCGTCGGTGCGCAACTCGGTGCTGTCGTCCAACGTGGTCGTCGACGACGGCGCGATCGTGGAGGGCAGTGTGCTGATGCCTGGTGTCCGGGTCGGCCGCGGCGCGGTGGTGCGCCACGCGATCCTCGACAAGAACGTCGTCGTGGGCCCGGGCGAGATGGTCGGCGTCGACCTCGACAAGGACCGCGAGCGGTTTGCGATCAGCGCCGGCGGGGTGGTCGCCGTCGGTAAGGGTGTCTGGATTTAGGCGGATGCGCGACGTCTCCGCCGTAGGAGTTTGACGAACGCCCACACCCCGAACGCGAGCACCACCAGCACAACGACCGGGATCAGGATCGCGAGGAATACCAGCACGACGCTGACGCCGTCCTCGATGGTAGACAGCACCGGCGCCGCCATGCCCGCGGTGGCGACGTTCGCGGCCGGGCGCACCGTCGACTTCGTCAGCGACACCACCAGCGCCACAAGCACGCCGACGACGATCGGGACCCATTGACTCGATTGGACGAATGCGCCGGGATCGGCGACCGCGGGGGTCTGGGCGGCGGTACCCGAGCCGAACACGATGCCGCCCGCCGTCGGCCGGACGAACGTCTGGATCGTGTCGTTGACGCTGTCTAGCGCGGGGACCTTGTCCGCGACGATCTCGACGACCAGCAACACCGCGACGATCGTCAGCACCCATCCGTTCTCCAGCCAGGTCCAGCCGTGGGGGAGGGTGATCAGGTCGGTGAACCGCGACAGCAGGCCGAGTGCCAGCAGGGGTATGTAGGCGTTGAGGCCCGCTGCGGTCGCCAGCCCGAGGCCGGTCAGCAGTTCCATAGATCCAGTATGGGGCCGGTCAGCCGAATACAGCGAGATCGAACCGGTTCAGCCGGCGCGGATCCGCGCAGATGTCGATCGCGACGATGACGCCGGGGTTGCTCGAAAAGCGCAGCGCCAGAGTCAATCTGCCCTCGGGTGCGACGATGACACCGGGGACCCCGTCGATCAGTACGACGTCGGCATAGGCCGCGTTTGCCGCGAACATCGCGGCCCGTGATGCCACCTCTGCAGCGCCGCGCACCAACACCGGTGGCCCTCCCGCGGCGGCCGCATCGACACGCAGCTCGACGTCCGGGTGCAGCAGCGCCAGCAGCGCGTCGAAGTCGCCCTCGCGTGCGGCGGCGAGGAACGCCTCCACGACATGTCGCCGCTCCGTGACACCGGCATGCCGTTCCTGGTCCGCCCCGCGTACCCGCCGTCTGGCCCGCAGCGTCAGCTGAGCCGCCGCGTTGGGCGACCTGTCGATGATCGGTCCGATGTCGGTGAACGGAACATCGAAGACGTCATGCAACACCAGCGCCAGCCGCTCGGCAGGAGACAGCGTCTCCAGCACCACCATGAGCGCGATGCCGACGGAGTCCGCCAAGACCGTGTCATCCTCCGGGCCGGTCGTCGAAGAATCCGGGTAATCGACTTCGTCGAGCGGCTCCTCTGCCCGGGCAGAACGCGACCGCAACATGTCGAGGCAGATGCGAGCGATCACCGTGGTGAGCCAGCCCCGCGGATTGGTCACTTCGGTTTCAGCGGCGCGGTTCACCCGCAGCCACGTTTCCTGCACCGCGTCGTCGGCCTCGCTGTGAGAACCCAGCATGCGGTAGGCGACGGCATGTAGGTGACCGCGATGCGCTTCGAAGTTCACCGGTTCTGCTCCTGTCATCGTCGATGACGTCTCATCGTCATATCAGTGACGAACCGCGACACCGCGGTATGACATGAGAGGAAACCGACATGTATCGCCCATTGCGCATCCTGCTGGTGATCCACGGCGTGATCACCCTTGCGGGCGCGGTCGTGTTGACGGTGTTTCCCACGGCGATCCCGTCTCTGGTCGGCTTCACGGTCGAGCGGCCGCAGTATCTGCTGGTCTACTTGATCGGTGCGGCCGAACTTGCGGTGGCGGTGCTGTCGTTCGGTGCAACCAGGATCACCGACGCCGCCGCGCTGGGTCTTGTCGTGATCACCCTTGTCGTGCTGCACGGCGCCAGCGGAATCCTCGACCTCGTCTACATGGCGGTGACGCGCGTCAACACCACGATGGTGGCCAACACCGTGGCCCGGTTCGCCGTGGTTGCGGTGTTCCTTCTGGTGTGGCAGAAGGCGAAGGACCACCAGACGTAGGGCATCAGTCGGTAGTGGACTGTCTGCGTGTACTCGCGATAGCCGGCCAGCTCCCGCGTCAGCAGCGACTCCTCGTCGGTGATACGCAACGCCAGTACGGAAAGGCCGACGCTGACGAACAGCAGACCCCAATACGAGCCCAGCGCCGGCGGCGTGCCGATCATCAGGATCACGTTGCCGAAGTACATCGGATGCCGCACCAGGCCATACCAACCCGTCGACGACACCTGCTGACCCGACTCGACCGTGACATTGGCTGCGGCATAGCCATTTTGGACGGCCACCAGCATGGCAATGGTGAGACCGGCCGCGACGAGGACGAGTCCGGCGACCGACACGACGGCGGGCACCGTCGACCAGCCGAAGCGGAAGTCCAGCACGCTGACCACGATCATGGCCGCCATCGACAGGAAGGCGAACGCGATGATGGCCTTCTGCAGCGGTCGACTCTCGGCCTGCGGGCCGGCCTGCATGCGGCGGCGCAGGGCGTCGGGATTGTTGATCAGCAGATACACACTGGGCAGCAGTGTCGCGGCGGCGAACACCGCGATGAACGCCCACCCGCGCCAGTAGTGGAACGTCCCCGCGGGGACGAACACCAGCAGCAGGAAGGCGGTCAGACCGACGATCGACGAAAAAGCCATCTGCGCAGAGGTTTTCACGTTGGTTTTCACGTTCACCACACTCCCGGCAGCATGCGGTAGCGCACCTTCTCGGTGTAGGCGTCGTAACCGTCGAGCTCCTGTCGCAGCGCCTTCTCCTCGTCGGTGATGCGGGCCGCGAACACCAGCGTTGCAGGGATGAGCGTGAGCAGGCCCCAGTAGGAGCCCAACGCCAGCGGCATGCCGACCATCATGATCAGGGCGCCGACGTACATCGGGTGGCGCACCACGCCGTACACGCCGGTCGAAACGACAGGCTGACCCTTCTCGACGGTGATTGTCGCTGCGGCATAGTTGTTCTGGATGACGACGAGCTCCGCCAGCACGAGCCCGCCGAAAACCAGGACGTTGCCCACGATGACTATCGCCGTCGGCACGGTCGACCAGCCGAACCGATGGTCGAGACCACTCACGACGCCCGCGGCGGCATTGGCCAGGAGAATGCCGACCACGATGAGCTTCTGCACAAGGCGGGTTTCGTTCCACGGGCCTGACGCCATCCGCCGCCGCAGCGCGTCCGGATACTTCACCGCGAGGTATGTCGTCGGAACCATGGTGCTCACGATGAACACCGCGATGAAGACCCATGCTTGCCAATAGTCGAACGTCCCCGCGGCTGGGAAAACCAACAGGCCCATGAAGAGGACGCCGCCCACCGCGGACGCCAGCAACTGGAGGGTGACCTTCATGATTTCTCCTTCCGAACCGTCTATACGGCGTCCCGGCGCCGGTAGATCGCGCCTGCGATCAGCGTCAGCACGGCGCAGGCCACGGCCATGGTTGTCAACGCCAGCGCCGAGTATTCGACCGGTGCCTTGGTCTGACCCACCGGCGACGCGTTGAGCACCCACTGCGGCAGCCGCAGCAGCGCGCCGAGGTAGAGCGAGATGATGACGAAAGTCACTGCGAGCCAAGCGATCCATGGATGCCGCAGTGCCACGGCGAGCGCCGCGACGCCCGCCATCGCTGCCATCGCGGGCACGAAGGCCAGGCCGGCGAGCGTCAGCCGCCAGATGGTTGGTGGCTCACCGATTGTGATACCCGCACCTAGGCCCATGCCGAGCCCGGCCGCAACCATCAGCACCGTCGAGCCGATGATGGCGGCGGCGACAGCGGTGGTGAGCCAGCGCCACCGCGATACGGCCCCTGAGAGCACAACCTCGCCCAGACCGGACTCCTCGTCGGTGAAAACGCGCAGTACGGCGGAGGTCGCGTAGGCGGTCGCCGCTGCTGCGAGGAACTGCGTCAAGGTCGTGTACACGCCGTCGGTGCCCTGCTGAGCCATCACCCGTTGGAGCAGTTCGTTGTTCTCAGCAGCGTTGAGCAGAGACTTCGTCATGGACCCGAATGCCAAGCCCGAAAGGAAGAGTGCGACGGTCCAGCCGATCGTCTGGCCGCGCTGAAGGGTCAGATGCAGGCCGAAGACGCTGGTGATCGGGCGCGCGTTCGGGTGCTCGCCTGAGGAGGGGATGACTCCGTCGTCGTACTGGCGTCGACGCTCAAGGCCTGCGGTGAGCGCCATCAGCACGACAGTGAGCACCACCAGCAGGCCGAAAGGCCACCACCGCAGATCGACGAACGGCCGCATCTGCTGGGCCCAGGCGATGGGGGAGAACCACGACAGCGTGCTGCCGGAATTGTCGATGACGTCGCCGATTCCGCGTACCAGCGCCGCCAATGCGAGTACACCCATGGCGGCTCCGGTCGCGGCACGACCCGTGCGCCACAGCTGCGCGGTGACCGCTGCGACCGCTCCGAACAACATTGCCACCCCGGTCACGCCCAGACACATCCCTGCGCTGTCGACGACTTCGAAACCGGTGGCCGCCATCGCCGCCGTCATGGTGACCGCGAGCAAGGCGTTCACACCGCCGACCACGATCAGGGCCGCGAAGGTTCGGGCATACCGGCCGACCACCGAAGACAGCACCAGTTCGGCTGTTCCGCTTTCCTCTTCGGCGCGGGTGTGCCGGATGACGGTGAGGATGGCAAGTATCGATGCGGCCACGACGAGGGTGAGCGTTAACTCGTTGGCAATCATCACGCCCAGGTCGGTTTCCTTGACCCCGAACATGGGGCCGCCCAACATCATTCCCGCGGGTGTCTTGAGCAGGCTGACGCGGGCCACTCGCTGGGCGTCGGTGGGATAGGCGAACTCGATGGCGTTCGGCGCGTAGACCATCATCGCGGTCAGGGCGACGATCCACAGGCTGAGCCGAACGCGGTCACGACGCAGCGCCAGCCATACCAGATCGCCGACGCTTGTGAAGGCAGACGCTTTCGGCGTCGCTTCGTGGCGGCCCCGGCGTGGCGGCATGGTTGCGGTGGTCATCGCAGGGATCCCTGGTATTCGCGCAGAAACAGGTCTTCGAGCGACGCTGACGTCACCGTCAGCTCGACGATGCCGAGCTCGGTCAGTTCGGCCATGGTGCGGTCGAGATCGGTTCGGTCGACCGAGAAGTGAGCTGCGCCATCCTGATCGGCGAAGTCGTGAACGAAAGGCTCGTGTTGCAAGCTGCGGGGATCACCGTGGGTGCGTGCGGTTACGGTGGTACGCATCAGATGGCGGAGATCCTCCAGCGCACCGGATTTCACGGCCCGGCCGGAACGAATGATCGTCACGGTGTCGCAGAGCTTTTCCACCTCGGCGAGGATGTGGCTGGACAGCAGAACCGCTGCGCCGCGCTGGGCCACCTCTTGGACGCAGGTCTGAAAAGCCTTTTCCATCAACGGGTCCAGGCCCGAGGTTGGCTCGTCGAGGATGAAAAGCTCGGCGTTGGTGGAAAACGCCGCGATGATGGCCACCTTCTGCCGGTTGCCCTTGGAGTACGTGCGGGCCTTCTTGTGCGGATCGAGTTCAAACCGCTCGATCAATTCGTCGCGTCGCCGGGTGTCGACCGAACCGTCGCCGCGAAGCCGGGCCAGGAAGTCGATGGCCTGCAGCCCAGTGAGATTGGGCCACAGAGTCACGTCGCCGGGCACGTAGGCGATGCGGCGATGCAGCACCACTGCGTCGCGCCACGGATCACCGCCCAGCAGCCGCACCGTGCCGCTGTCGGCGCGCAACAGGCCAAGTAACACCCGAATCGTTGTCGACTTGCCTGCGCCGTTGGGCCCCAGAAAGCCGGCGATGTCGCCCGGTGCGACGGTGAGGTCCAGCCCGTCGAGCGCCCGAGTGCGCCCGAAAGTCTTGACCAGACCGCTGATTTCGACAGCCGGTCGGGTGCCCTCGCCGGTGTCAGCCTGCTGTAGTGACGTTGCCGTCATCGTGATCTCCTTCAGTGGAACTACTGAACGGGATTCCTTGCTCGCGTTGTTTGACGAACGCTTCGTACATCGATGAGTCGGCCATCAGGCCGTTGGTATAGAGCTCCAGCGCCGGCAGCATCATGTCCTCGGCGTAGTCGTGCAGGACGGCGCGAATATCGGTGGGGTTGTCGTGCATCTGCAGATACAGCAGGAAGCCGCCGCCGCTGTTGATGCCGATGAACTTCGCCCGTGCCTTTGGGTCACGGCTGGGCTTGAGGGTGCCCGCGCGGACGCCTTCTTCGAGGTATTCCTCGGCGTTGTCGATCATCCGCTGCCAGAACGCCTTGGCCAGGGGGCCGCCGGTCTGCATGCTGCGCACCAGATACGACATCATCGGCGCGTACGACTCGATCTCGGCCACCTGCGCAAACCACGCGGCCGGATCTGCCGACCGAAGAGACTCAGACTTGGCCTCGCGGATCTCCTCGGCAATGTGGTCGTCGCAGGCCTTCAAGAGGCCTTCCTTGGACCCGAAGTGGTGGATGACCAATGCCGCGCTGACGCCCGCGGCCTTGGCGATCGCGCGCAAGCCGACGTTGAAGCCGTGCTGGCCGACCTGGTCGATGGCCGCATCCCGGATGCGGGCCACGGCCGTCAGATCGTCGGCTGAACGCATGTTTAGCACATTAAACATGCGTTCAGTCGCGCGTCAATGGGTCAGCCGTCAAGAATTCGTCAAGATCGCAGAAGGAGCGGGATGTCAGTCTTCGTCGGGGGCTGGCCAGTCCCGCGCTGCGGCGAGCAGACCGTCGCCCAGCGGCACCAGCACGGGGGTCAGCCGCTCGTCCTCGGCGATCAACCGGGCCGCTTCGCGCACCGCGGTGACCTCGGCGTCGCGGGCATTCGCGTCGCCGGCGCGGCCGCGCCCAGGAAGTGCTCACCCGGCTGGCCGACGAGTCCTACGACCTGGTGTTCATCGACGCCGATCCCCTCGACCAGCCGGACTTCGTCGTCGAGGGGGTGCGCTTGCTGCGCCCGGGCGGGGTGATCATCGTGCACCGCGCCGCGTTGGGCGGCCGCGCCGGCGACGCGAATGCCCGCGACGCCGAGGTCACCGCGGTGCGCGAAGCGGCCCGGTTGATCGCCGAG
>NZ_LZMC01000062.1 GCF_001668615.1 Mycobacterium sp. 1274761.0 | reverse complement strand
GACGCGCTCGGTATCGGTGAATTGCGCTGCCAGAAGCGCCATTCCGGGATGGTCGGGATTGTCCTCGTAGTGTGCCCGGCAGAAGTCGCGCGCGCATTCGATGATGTCGCGGTGCTCGGACAACGATAGGAACCGTAGCGTGAGGGGGCGGCCGGACTGGTTGTAGCCCAGCACATCTCCCTCGCGACGCTCCTTCAGGTCGAGGTCGGCAAGCGCAAACCCATCGAGCGTGCTCGCCACCGCCTTCAACCTTTCGCCCCCCTTGGACGCCTCGGGCAGCTTCGTGGCCAGCAGGCACAGGCTGGCATGTTCCCCGCGGCCGATACGCCCGCGCAGCTGATGGAGCTGGCTGACGCCGAACCGGTCGGCGTCCATCACGAACATCACCGTCGCGTTGGGCACGTCGACCCCGACCTCGATGACGGTGGTGCACACCAGAACATCGATCTCCCCGGCGCGGAACGCCGCCATCACGGCGTCTTTCTCGTCAGCGGGCAGCCTGCCATGCATCAACCCGAGCCGCAGCCCCGCCAACGGCCCGTTGCGCAGACGCTCGAGCAACTCGATCACCGTGGTCGCGGGCGGCCCGGCATCATCTTTGTCGCTTTTCTTGTCGTTCTCGTCGATCCGCGACGCGACCACATAGGCCTGACGACCCGCACGAACCTCTTCGATGATCCGGTCCCACGCGCGCTCAAGCCATTTCGGCTTCTCTTTCGTGAAGATCGTGTTGGTCGCGATCGGCTGACGTCCGCGCGGCAGTTCGCGCAGCGTCGAGGTCTCCAGGTCACCGAACACCGTCAGCGCGACTGTGCGGGGAATCGGGGTGGCGGTCATCACGAGCAGGTGCGGCGTCAAACCAGCAGGGGCCTTCGAGCGCAACCGGTCTCGCTGCTCGACGCCGAACCGATGCTGCTCGTCGACCACGACCAGGCCGAGATTGTGAAAATCGACGGCGTCTTGTAGCAGCGCGTGCGTACCAATGACGATCCCGGCCTCGCCTGCGGCCACCTCGTCGCGCACCTGTTTCTTCTGCTGGGCTGTCATCGATCCGGTCAGCAGCGCCACACGGGTCGCATTCTCTGCGCCGCCCAGTTGGCCCGCCATTCCCAACGCTCCGAGCACCTCACGCACCGAGCGGGCATGCTGAGCGGCGAGGACTTCGGTGGGAGCCAGCAGCGCGCACTGGTAACCGGCGTCGACCATTTGCATCATCGCCAGCACCGACACGATCGTCTTGCCGGAACCGACCTCCCCCTGCAGCATTCGGTTCATCGGCCGGTTTGCCGCAAGCTCGTCCGACAGCGTGGCCAGCACCTCTTGTTGCCCGGCCGTCAACTCAAACGGTAACTGCCGCACGAGCGCTGCTAGCAAGCCGTCGTCTCTCTTGGGCGCCGGCGGTCCTGATGCCCCCTGTTGGCTGTGCCGACGTGCGGCCAGCGCCCACTGCAGTCCAAGGGCTTCGTCGTAGGTGAGCCGTTCCCGGGCCCGGTCTCGGTCGTCGGCATTCTCCGCGGAATGGATTTCGCGCAACGCGCGGTCTTCAGACACCAGATCGTAATCACGCAAGAACGATTCGGGCACCGTCTCGGGTATCGGGTCCAGCACGTTGAGAACCTGACGGACACAGGCATAGATGTCCCAGCTCTGCATCTTTGCGCTGGCTGAATAGATCGGAAAGAAATCCCGCTCGAACGCCGACAGCTCCAAACTGCCACTGGAATCCCGTGAGGCCTCCGCAATCTTCGCCAACGAGCGTGAGCCCCTTCCGGAGTTCACGATCAGAAAGGCAGGATGGGTCAATTGCATTGTGCCCCGGAAGTATCCAACCTCACCGGACAGCATGACCCGGATGCCCTCGGTCAACCCCTTTCTGATGTACTTCGGATTGAAGAAGGTCGCGGTCACCGTCGGCCTTCGGTGTCCGAGTGTGATGACCAGGAATTGCCGCTTCGGTTCGCGTTTCGTCCACTTCATTTCGGCCTTGGTGATCGTGTCGACCAAGGTGATGTGCTCGCCCTCTTCCGGAAGTTCGCCGCCTTCCCCGAGAACCGTTGTGCCCGTGTTGTACTTCCGCGGGTAGTGCCGTAGCAGATCGTTGACGGTGCGGATGCCGAAGTGTTCGCCGAGCGCATCTGCGGCCTTCTTGCCGAGCACCGAATCGAGCCGGTCAGAAAGTGCGACCACCGTTACTCGACCCCGATCAGCAGCGCATCACCGCGGTGGCCGGTGTGGTAGGTCACCAGCTCGGTGCCGAGGTGCTCGCGGTGCACATGCGCCGAAAGCGCTTCGCCCACAGCGGGATCGACGCCCTCTCCGCTGAGAACGGTGATCAACTCTCCGCCCGCGACGAGCAGCAGGTCGATCAGGCCCTTGCCGGCGGCGGTGATGTCCTCGGCGACGATCAAAACCTCGTCCCCGGCGATTCCCAGACCGTCACCGGGCTGGCAGGTGCCCGCCCACGTCAGCGCCTCTTCGGTGGCGAGCCGGACCGAACCGTGCCGGGCGGAAGCGGCGGCGCGGGCCATGGTGTAGCCGTCGTCGACGGCTTGACGATCAGGGTCGTGGACGGCCAACGCGGCCAGGCCCTGCACCATCGAGCCGGCAGGCACTGGAACGACATCGATGCCCCAACCGATGGCCGCCGTGCAGCCCGCGACCAGTTCTTCGGCGGCGACGAAACCATTGGGCAGCACCATGATCTGGGCGGCGGCTGCATCGACCAGACCGCGGAGCAGCTGCTTGGCGGACAGTGCCGACGTGGGATCCGTCGCCTCGGGATCGGGCCGCAGGACGCGGGCGCCTTCCCCGGCGAACAGTTCGGCCGCGCCGTCGCCGTCGACGACTGCCAGCACCGCGCGTTCGCGCGACCAGCCGCCGCGCGCCTGGGTCCCTGAACCGACCGTCAGCGCCGTGATCTGGATCCGGCTTGGGGTTCCGAACGCGAGCGCGGCTTCGATGGCGCCGCCCGCGTCGTCGGTGTGCACGTGCACCGAGTAGCGGCCCGCGCCGTCGGTTGCGGACGCGGCGATGGCGACCGAGTCCCCGAGCTCGTCGAGCTTCTGCCGGAGATGCTCGACGCCGTCGGGCCGGCATCCACTGAGCAGGTACATCACCTCGAAGCGGGGATCGGGCGAAGCAACAGCGCTTTCGACCGTCGGCGGCGCGGGCGTGTACTCCGGTCGGGTCGGAGCATGGCCGGACACGGTTTTCGACAGCGCGTCAAGCAACACCAGCAGGCCGCGACCGCCGGCGTCGACCACGCCCGCCTGGGTCAGCACGTCGAGCTGGTCGATGGTCTTGTCCAGCGCCGTCACCGCGGCGTCGGCTGCAGCGGCCACGACGTCACCGAGGTCGGCGTCCGCGGCGACGGAGTCCTCGGCCTCCTTGGCGGCGGCCTGCAACACCGAGACGATGGTGCCCGGCACCGAGCTGCCCATCGACGCCACGACGAGGCCGACGGCATGACGCAGCGAAGCGGCCAGCAGAGGGCCGTCGATGTCGGCCAGTTGGCCGCCGCGTTCGGCGGCAGCCTCGGCAGCAACGTCGGCTAGCCCGCGCAAGATCTGCGACAGGATCACCCCGGAGTTGCCGCGCGCGCCGTGCAGCCCGCCGTCGGCCAGGGCCGCGGCGACCGTCGCCACGTCACCGGCTGGCGCGGCGTCGGCCTGCGCCCACGCCGCACGCATCGTGAACAGCATGTTTGTCCCGGTGTCGGCGTCGGCCACCGGGAAGACGTTCAGCCGGTTGATCTCGTCGGTGTGGGCGATCAGGTCGCCGACGGCGGTGTGGGCCCAGTCACGCAGGGCCGAGGCGTCCAGCCGACGTCCACGCCCGACCATCAACACCCGCCTTCCACCGCAATATGAGACCCCCAATGGGCGCCAGCCTATCCACTGCGCCGGACATCGCCGGTAACATCGACCGGCCTGGTCCGCAGCCGGTGGACGGCGTTTTGGCGATTGTTTTCCCGCCCGGTATCCTGGTCAGGTTGTCGGGTCGAACCGCGTCCGGTTTCCTGGCAATCCTCAGACCTCGAAGTACTGATCCAAGGAGTTCTCGATATGGCTGCCGTCTGCGATATCTGCGGGAAGGGCCCCGGCTTTGGCAAGTCGGTCTCGCACTCCCATCGCCGGACCAGCCGTCGGTGGAATCCCAACATCCAGAGCGTGCGCGCCGTGACCGGCCCGGGCGGCAACAAGAAGCGCATCAACGTTTGCACCTCCTGCATCAAGGCCGGCAAGGTCACACGCGGCTAGCTTTCCGCCCCCTGATTGATCTCGGCGCGCCGATAGGTCAGGCCAGCCGCCAGTCGATCGGTTCGGCACCCATCTTCTCGAGAAGTTCGTTGGCGCGGCTGAACGGCCGCGACCCGAAGAAACCCCGGGACGCTGACAGCGGTGAGGGATGCGGCGACTCAATGGCGACGCATGGGTTATTCCGCTCGACGCGTCCGCGGTCGGAACCATCAAGGATCGGCTTCAGAGTGGACGCGTCGCGTCCCCACAGCACCGCCACCAACGGCTCCGACCTCGCCACCAACGCCCGGATCGCACATTCGGTGACGGCTTCCCAACCCTTCCCGCGGTGCGACGCCGGTGCACCCGGCCGCACGGTCAGCACCCTGTTCAGCAGCATCACGCCGCGCTGCGCCCACGGCGACAGATCGCCGGTGGCCGGGGCGGGATAGCCCAGATCGCTGCTGTATTCGCGGTAGATGTTCTCCAAGCTGCGCGGCAGCGGCCGCACATCGGGGGAAACCGAAAAGCTGAGCCCGACCGCATGCCCCGGCGTCGGATACGGATCCTGCCCGACGATCAGCACCCGCACCCGGTCGAACGGAAAAGTGAAGGCGCGCAATACGTTCTCTCCGGCGGGCAGATACCGCTGGCCCGCGGCGATCTCGGCCCGCAGGAATTCCCCCATCTGCGCGACCTGCCCCGCGACGGGTTCCAGCGCGCGAGCCCAACCCTCTTCGACCAACTCATTCAGGGGGCGTGCCGTCACGAGATGACAACCTAGCGGCAGCGCTCACTAAAAAGACTGCCAACCCGGGTTTCCGCGCCAGGCTTCACCATCGACGAGAACACGAGCAGGCCCGTCGATCACCCTGCCGATGGCTCGCCAGCCCGGCGGAAGCGCGCCGGGGAACATCGCGACAAGCGCATGGTCCTCCCCACCGCCGAGCACCCACGCCCACGGGTCGACGCCGAGAGCGGCGGCCGCTTCGGCAACGGCGTCACGGTCGGCCGAGAGCCCTGCGGTCGTCAGATCGACGCCCACGCCGGACGCTTGCGCGATGTGCCCGAGGTCGGCTACCAACCCGTCGGAGATGTCAGTCATCGCCGTCGCGCCAGCGTCGGCCGCCACGCGCCCTTGCCCGTACGGCGGCTCCGGCGCCAGGTGCACTCGCCGTAATACCTCGTACTCATCAATCCCGTTGTGCAACAGGTGATATCCCGCATCAGACCGACCTAGCGTACCCGCCACCGCCACGGAGTCGCCGACCCGCGCGCCGGAGCGCAGCACGGGTGAGCGTCCAGCGAGATCGCCGAGCGCGGTCACCGAGACCACCCACTGCGGCGCGCTGACCAGATCGCCGCCGACGATCCCGGCGCCGACTTTTGCTGCCTCGTACCACATTCCGTCGGCAAGCTCAGTTGTCTGCGCAGCGGACGTATCGCCGGGTGCGCCGAACGCGACGACGAACGCGGTGGCCACCGCGCCCATCGACTCGATGTCGGCGGCGTTCTGCGCGATGGCTTTTCGACCTACCTCATGCGGCGTCGACCAGTCACGCCGGAAATGTCGCCCCTCCACGAGCATGTCGGTGGACACCACGGTCCGGCCGTCGACGGCAGAGACCACCGCTGCATCATCACCGGGGCCCACGGCGACGACCGCCGGCTGTTCCCGGTCAGCGACGAGCCGGTCGATCGCGGCGAACTCCCCGAGCCCAGCAAGGCTCTCGGCGTGCTCGTCGCCGACCATAGCGCCTCCTCGGGTCCCGCTCGTGTGCTGAACGTCGGGCAAACGTGCGGTACTTTTGGTCCCTGCCGCGTGGAGTCTATGCAGCGGAACGGAGGCGTCAGCGGGTGGTCGAGGCTTTCATGCTGATCCAGACCGATGTGGGCCGCGCCGAGGTCGTCGCCAAACAGCTGGCCGAGCTCAGCGGTGTGGTGTCGGCCGAGTACGTCACCGGCCCGTACGACGTGGTGGTCCGCATAGCGGCCGAAACGATGAGCGACTTGCAGCAGACCGTCGTCCCGAGCGTCCAGCAGGTCCCCGGCATCACCCGCACCCTGACCTGCCCGATCGCCGACGGAGCACGGCCCTAGAGTTTCCGTTGTGTCACCCATGACCGACGACAGCTCCGACGGACCACCCCGATCGTTGTTGATCGCCGCCGTCGTGGTGGCCGTCGCGGCGATCGTCGCCGTCTTGGCGATCGCGGCCGTGCGGCAGCTGCCCGAACAACTGCAGCCGGTGCCGCTGGTGTCCGTGCCCGCACCGAAGTCCGCGAGCACCGAGTGCACCGCGTTGTTGGCCGCTCTACCTGACCGATTGGGTGACTACCGCCGCGCCCAGCTCGCTGATCCCGCCCCGGTCGCCGCGGCGGCATGGCAGGCCGCGCCCGACGAGGACCCGGTGATTCTGCGCTGCGGTCTGGATCGGCCCGCGGAGTTCGTCGTCGGCTCCCCGTTGCAGGTGGTCGCGCCGGTGCAGTGGTTCGAGCTGACCGAGGGTGACAGGAGCACCTGGTTCGCGGTGGATCGCCCGGTATATGTAGCCCTGACGCTGCCGAGTGGATCGGGACCGACTCCCATCCAGGAAATCTCCGAAGCGATCTCGAAGACGATGCCCGCCGTCGCGCCACATCCGGCGCCGGTACGCTAACGCAGGCCCGTACCCCGCGTCAAAGCGGTATCTACCATCGCCGCCAGCAGGGTCGGATAGTCGACGCCACTGGCCGCCCACATCCTCGGAAACATCGAGATGGTGGTGAATCCGGGCATGGTGTTGATCTCGTTGACCACGGGCCCGTCGTCGGTGAGGAAGAAGTCGACGCGGGCCAGGCCTTGGCAGTCGATCGCGCGGAACGCCCGGATGGCCAGCCTGCGCACCTCGTCGGCGATGTCGTCGTCGACCTTGGCCGGCACGTCCAGTTCGGCGGCGTCCTCGAGATATTTGGTGGAGAAGTCGTAGAAACCGTCCTCGCGTCCCCGCACACCTGCCACGCGGATCTCTCCGACGGTGCTGGCTTCTACTCTGCCGTCGGGGAGTTCGAGAACGCCGCATTCGAGTTCCCGCCCCGGCACGGCCGCCTCGACGATCACCTTCGGGTCGTGCTTACGCGCGTCGTCGATGGCGGCGGGCAGCTGATCCCACGCGGTCACCCGATTGACGCCGATTGACGAGCCGCCGCGCGCCGGCTTCACGAATACCGGCAGGCCCAGCCGCTCTCGCTCATCTGATTCCAGCGTGTCCCGGTACGGGCGCAGCACCACGTGATCGCAGACCGGTAGGCCGTCGGCGGCGAGCAGCTTCTTGAGGAACTCCTTATCCATGCCCGCCGCGCTGGCGAGCACGCCCGCGCCGACATAGGGCACCCCGGCCAGTTCGAGGAGGCCTTGAATCGTGCCGTCCTCGCCGTATGGACCGTGCAACACCGGGAAAACCACGTCGACAGTGGTCAGCAACTCGCCGGCGCCCTGCCCCAACGACAGCAGCTGGCCGCCGCGGCCCGGATCGGCGGGCAGCGCCAAAGCGGTGCCGGATGCGTCGCTGACCTGGGGCAGCTTGCCGTCGGTGATGGCCAGGGTGTCGGGCTGCGCGTTGGTCAGCACCCACGAGCCCTCCGGGGTGATGCCGATCGCGATGACCTCGAATCGCTGCGGGTCGAGATGACGAAGGATGCTGCCTGCGGATACACACGAAATCGCGTGCTCAGAGCTGCGTCCGCCATACACGACGGCGACACGGACGCGGCCGGCGGAGCGGGGCTGGTGGCGGGCAGTCACAACCTAGAGAGGCTACCGCCCCCGCCGGAAGTCGCACGATCTGCGGAGGCGACCTGGGGATTCACCGTTGCGGTAAGGCCTGCTCGATATCGGCGACCAGGTCGTCGGTGTCCTCGATGCCCGCCGAGATCCGCGCGAATCCCTCGCTGACCTGGTCACCCCAGCGGGCGCGCCGATCCACCGAGGTGTGGATGCCGCCGAAGCTGGTCGACGAGATCAGCAGCTCGCTGCGCTGCACCATCGCGTGCACCGCGGCAGCGTTGTCCAATTCGATGGCGACGATTCCGCCGAAGCGCTTCATCTGCCGGTTGGCGATCTCGTGCGACGGGTCTCCCGGCAGACCCGGATAGCGCACCGACCGCACCGCCGGGTGCGCCCGCAGAGCCAATGCCATCGCCAGCGCGTTCTGGCACTGGCGCTCGAACCGCAGGCCGGCCGTTCCGATGCTGCGCAGCACCAGCCACGCTTCGAAGAAACCGAGGATCGGTCCCGCCACCCGACGCTCGTTCTCGATGACAGCCATCTGGTCGGGATGGCTGCCAGCCACGTATCCCGCGAGGAGGTCGTGGTGACCCGACAACGACTTGGTCGCGCTGGCCACCACCACGTCGGCGCCGAGCGACAATGGTTGCTGCCCCAGTGGTGTGGCGGTGGTGTTGTCGACGATGAGCGTCGCGCCACGGGCCCGGCACGTCAGCGCGAGGCGATGGAGGTCGACCACGTCGAGACCGGGGTTCGATGGGGTCTCGGCCAGCACCACGTCGGCGCGCGATGCGGCGGCGATCATGTCGGCACATGTCGCCTCGATCACCGTGATGCCGTGCGGGGCAAGGAATTCAGCCGCATACCGCCGCACCTGGTAGTAACCGTCGGCGGGCACGACCAGCGTGGTCCCCGGCTTGGCCAGCACCCGCAGGGTCGACGTGATCGCGGCCATCCCCGAGCCGAACGCCAATGCCGCTGCGGCACCTTCCAGCTCGGCGAGTGCCGATTCCAGCTGCCGCCATGTCGGGTTGTGATAGCGGCCGTAGCTGTCCAGCGAATCGTCTTCGCTCGGCGGGATGTGATACGCGGCGGCCAGTACCGGCGGTGTCATAATCGGGCTCCCTGGAACCGCTTGTGCCGCAGTGGCTTTGACGCTCCTGGTGGAGTCCCCGTAGACGCCGGACACTGTGCTACTCCGGCTTGGTGGTGCGGCCGAGCAGTAAGGCGACCGCCTCCGGGACAGACAACCCCTTGTGGCACACACGATGTACGGCGTCGGTCAACGGCATCTCGACGTCGTAGCTCGCCGCGAGCGCAAGCACGGACTCGCATGAGGTGACGCCCTCTGCGACATGATCACCTGCCGCCTGTTTGGCCGCCTCCAACGTCTCCCCCGCGCCGAGGCGCGACCCGAAGGTGCGATTACGCGAGTGCGGCGACGTGCACGTGGCGACGAGATCACCGACACCGGCAAGGCCGGCCAACGTCGCGGGGTTGGCCCCCAACGCGATACCCAGCCGCATGATCTCGGCCAACCCGCGGGTGATGATCGCTGCGACGGAGTTCTCGCCCATCCCGACGCCCGCGGCCATGCCGCACGCCAACGCGATGACGTTCTTGCATGCGCCGCCGACCTCGGCGCCGATGACGTCGACGTTGGTGTAGGGACGGAAGTACTTGGTAGCCATCGCGCGCTGCAATGCCACCGCGCGTCCGGAATCGGCACAGGCGACGACGGTTGCGGCGGGTTGCTCCTGAGCGATTTCACTGGCCAGGTTGGGGCCGGTGACCACGGCGACCCGGGCCGGGTCGGCGCCGGTGACCTGGACCACCACCTGACTCATCCGCATCAGTGTGTCCAGCTCGATGCCCTTGGCGAGGCTGACCAGTGTCGCGTCGGGCTCGATCGAGCCGGCCCATTCGGTGAGATTGCCCCGGAGCGTCTGCGACGGCACCGCGAGCAACACGGTGCACGCGCCGGCCAGCGCGTCGTGTGCGTCGCCGGTGGCGCGGATCGATGCGGGCAGCTCGATGTCGCCGAGGTACTCGGGATTGCGGTGCGTCGCGTTGATATCATCGGCCAGCTCAGCGCGACGCGACCACAGCGTGACGTTATTGCCCGCGTCCGCCAACACTTTGGCCAGCGCCGTTCCCCAGGCACCGGCTCCCATTACAGCGGCGTCAACCACGGGTCCAACCCTAGCGGGGCGCCGATCAAGCGGCGTCAGCCGCGTTGAGAAGCCCCGCCATCCAACCGAGCGGGGCGCCGATCAAGCGGCGTCAGCCGCGTTGAGGAGCCCCGCCATCCAACCGAGCGGGGCGCCGATCAAGCGGCGTCAGCCGCATTGAGAAGCCCCGCCACTGGCAGGATGAATATTCATGAGCGGCACGCAGACCGACGCGGCGGGTGACGTCGGATTGGTCATCGCCGTCAAGCGGCTGGCCGCGGCCAAGACGAGGCTCGCTCCGGTGTTCTCCGCCTCGACGCGGGAAGGCGTCGTGCTGGCCATGATGATCGACACCATCAGGGCCGCGCTGGCCGTGCCCGCTTTGCAGACCGTGACCGTCGTGACCCCCGACCAGGTGGCCGCCGAGGCCGCGCAGCAGCTGGGTGCGCATGTGCTCGCCGATCCCACACCCGAGGGACACCGCGATCCGCTGAACAACGCGATCGCGGCCGCCTCGGCGGTCGTTCGTGAGACGACCCCGAACGTCGTTGCGCTGCAGGGTGATTTACCCGCACTACAGCCACAAGAGTTAGCTGAGGCGATCGCCGCCGCCCGCACATACCGACGCAGCTTCGTCGGCGACCGGCACGGCACGGGCACCTCGGCGCTGTTTGCGTTCGGTGTCCCGCTGGATCCCCGGTTCGGCGCCGATTCGGCCCAGCGGCACCGGCATTCGGGAGCCATAGAGCTGACTGGGCCGTGGCCAGGGCTGCGTTGCGACATCGACACACCCGACGACCTGCTGGTGGCGCGTCGCCTCGGCGTGGGCGCGGCGACGGCGCAAGCAATCGGAAGACCAAGGTAAACAGCTGTCGAAGGAAACTCGCCGTCGGTAGAAGTTCGGATAGCGAATGGGGGATGATCGACGGGATGACCGAAGCCGAGACACGAGTTCGACGCGATGACACCGACGCGGTGGTGGATGATTCGGCCTCCCCTCGGGAGGACGGCAGAAACCCGGAAGCGCCACCTGCGGCGACAGCGCCGACGGTCGACAATGCGCTTCCCGACGATCGTTACCTCAATCGCGAGCTGAGCTGGCTGGACTTCAACGCCCGCGTGCTGGCGCTGGCCGCTGACCCATCGCTACCGCTGCTGGAGCGGGCAAAGTTCCTCGCGATCTTCGCGTCGAACCTCGACGAGTTCTACATGGTGCGCGTTGCCGGCCTGAAACGGCGCGACGAGATGGGTCTGTCCGTGCGCTCCGCCGACGGGCTCTCACCACGCGAGCAGCTGCGACGGATCAACGAACGAACCCAACAGATCGCCAATCGACACGCCCATGTGTTTCTCGAATCGGTGCGGCCTGCGCTCGCAGAGCGCGGAATCGTCATCGTCACCTGGACTCAGCTCGACGACGCCGAGCGCGATCGGTTGTCGGCCTACTTCCACGAGCAGGTCTTTCCGGTGTTGACACCGTTGGCCGTCGACCCCGCGCATCCGTTCCCGTTCGTCAGCGGCCTGAGCCTGAATCTCGCGATCACCGTCAAACATCCCGACGACGGCGGTCAGCACTTCGCCCGAATCAAGGTGCCCGACAACGTCGACCGCTTCGTCGAACTCGACAGCCGCGAGGGCGAGTTGCGTTTCCTGCCGATGGAAGAACTGATCGCGGTGTTCCTGCCAGTGCTGTTCCCCGGCTTGGAGATCGTCGAGCACCACGCGTTCCGGATCACGCGCAACGCCGATTTCGAGGTCGAGGAAGACCGCGACGAGGATCTTCTGCAGGCGCTCGAGCGCGAGTTGGCGCGGAGGCGGTTCGGGTCTCCGGTGCGCCTCGAGGTCGCCGACGACATGACCGAGCACATGCTGGAGCTCCTGCTGCGCGAACTGGACGTGAACCCCGGCGACGTCATCGAGGTGCCTGGCCTGCTGGATCTTTCGTCGCTGTGGCAGATCTACGGCGTGGATCGCCCCGAGCTGAAGGATCCGCCATTCGTGCCCGCTACCCCGCCGGCGTTCGGCGAACGTGAAACACCGAAGAGCATCTTCTCGACACTGCGCGATGGGGACGTCCTGGTCCATCATCCGTATGACTCGTTCTCGACCACGGTGCAACGCTTCATCGAACAGGCCGCAGCCGATCCGAATGTGTTGGCGATCAAGCAGACGTTGTACCGCACATCGGGTGACTCGCCGATTGTCAACGCCCTGATCGACGCCGCCGAAGCGGGCAAGCAGGTGGTCGCGCTGGTGGAGATCAAGGCGCGCTTCGACGAACAGGCCAACATCAAGTGGGCACGCGCCCTCGAGCAGGCGGGTGTGCACGTCGTCTACGGGCTGATCGGATTGAAGACACATTGCAAAACGTGTCTGGTGGTTCGGCGGGAAGGTTCGGCGATCCGGCGCTACTGCCATGTGGGCACCGGCAACTACAACCCGAAAACGGCTCGCCTGTATGAGGATGTCGGGCTGCTGACGGCCGCTCCCGACATCGGCGCGGACCTCACCGATCTGTTCAACTCGCTGACAGGCTATTCGCGCAAGGACTCCTATCGCAACCTGCTCGTAGCACCGCACGGCGTGCGCAAGGGCATCATCGAGCGCATCGAACGCGAAGCAGCAGCGACGCGCGAGGGTGCACGCGGCCGAATCCGGCTCAAGGCCAACGCGTTGGTCGACGAGCAGGTGATCGACGCTCTCTACCGAGCCTCGCAGGCCGGCGTGCGGGTGGAGGTGGTGGTGCGCGGCATCTGTGCGCTTCGTCCTGGCGTCGACGGCTTCTCCGACAACATCGTGGTGCGCTCGATCCTGGGCCGGTTCCTCGAGCACTCACGCATAATTCACTTCCGTGCCATCGACGAGTTCTGGATCGGCAGCGCGGACATGATGCATCGTAATCTCGACCGCCGAGTCGAGGTCATGGCTCAAGTGAAGGATCCGAGGCTGAAAGCGCATCTGGACGAAGTGTTCGAGTCGGCAATGAACCCGGAGACCCGCTGCTGGGAACTCGGCGCCGATGGAAACTGGACGGCGTCTCCTCAGGAAGGCCAGACAGTGCGCGATCACCAGGTGTGGCTGATGGAACGCCACCGCCACCCTTGACAGTCCCCGCGGCTCGGATGATCTGCAGGAGTTGAGGTGTCGAGGAATTCGTCCAACAGCGCGGCGAGGCCGCACGGCAAGGCCACTCTCGCCGCCGGCGCGGTGTTGTGGAGAGCCAGTGACGACGGGACCGAACCCGAAGTCGCGGTGATCCACCGACCGCGCTACGACGACTGGTCGCTTCCCAAAGGCAAGGTCGAGGCGGGAGAAAGCGAACCGATCACCGCCGTGCGCGAGGTGTTCGAGGAGACGGGCTACCGCTCACATCTCGGCAGACGGCTGGCGTCGGTGAGTTATGCGGTCGAGACGCAAGGCCTCAAGAAGGTGCGGTACTGGGCGGCGCGTGCCGTCGACGGCGCGTTCGCATCGAGTGAAGAAGTCGACGAGTTGAAGTGGTTGCCCGTCTCGGCGGCGATGAAGCAACTCGAGTACCCGTACGACCGGAAGGTGTTGCGCCGGTTCGCCAAGTTGCCCGCCGACACCAAAACCGTCCTGATCGTCCGGCACGGCACCGCGGGTAGTAAGTCTAGGTACAAGGGCGACGACCGGCTCCGTCCGTTGGACAAACGCGGGCGGGCGCAGGCCGAGTCGTTGGTCGGTCAACTGCTGGCGTTCGGCGCTGACACGCTGTACGCAGCGGACCGTACTCGATGCCACCAGACGCTCGAACCATTGGCTGAAGAACTCGGGTCGACCATTCGCAACGAACCGCTGCTGACCGAGGAAGCCTACGCAGACGATCGAAAGGCGGCCCGCCGCCGCGTGCTCGAGATTGCCGCGACCGATGGCACGCCGGTGATCTGCACCCAGGGGAAGGTCATACCGGATCTGATCGAGTGGTGGTGCGACCGTGATGGCATACGCCCCGACAAATCGCGCAATCGCAAGGGCAGCACGTGGGTGATGTCGTCGTGGCGCGGCGATTTGGTGGCCGCCGACCATATCGGTAGTCCACTGGCCACAAAGAAATAGCAGCCGCGCAGCGGTTCAACCGAGTTACCCCATTACGCAGATACGCCGTGGGTCATCGCGACCCACGGCGTATCCGATGAGAAATTACCGACGGCCCTTCTTGGCCGGCGCGCGCTTTGCAGTTTTCTTGGCGGGCGATGCCTTAGTCGCCTTCTTGGCGGCAGCCCGCTTCACCGTCTTCTTGGCGGCGCTGCGCTTCACTGCCTTCTTGGCGGCGCTGCGCTTCACTGCCTTCTTGGCGGCGCTGCGCTTCACAGCCTTCTTGGCCGCACTGCGCTTCACAGCCTTCTTGGCCGCAGCCCTCTTGACAGCCTTGCGAGCCCCACCGGCTCCACTTCCACGCTTCACTGCAGGTCCTTCCGCCGGGAGGCGCTGTGCGCCAGAGACAACCGCTTTGAATTGAGCACCGGGCCGGAACGCCGGCACGGATGTTGGCTTCACTTTCACTGTCTCGCCGGTGCGCGGATTACGCGCGACCCGGGCTGCACGACGGCGCTGTTCGAAGACGCCGAAACCGGTAATGGTGACGCTGTCACCCTTATGCACCGCACGCACGATTGTGTCGACGACGTTTTCGACGGCTTCGGTAGCCGTCCGTCGGTCAGTGTCGAGCTTCTTCGTGAGTACGTCGATCAGCTCTGCTTTGTTCATGCAAAACCTCCACACCGTGATCCACCTTGGACCAACTAGTAGGACACGGTAATACGACATACCACTGATTTCCAAGAGCCACGCGCAATTTCAAGCGTTGCTGGCACAAATTTTTGCAATCTGGTTGCCGCGCATGGCCGCTGGCGAGGGGGTCGAAGCAGCGGTTTGCAGACCCTTAATTTCGGTTGCTTCGACCGCTATCCGGATGCAGATACCGTGCGTGGTTTCCACTGTGGGCGATTAGATTCATACAACTCGATTTTATCCAGTTTTCGCAGCGTAAGGCCTATATCGTCGAGACCTTCAAGCAATCGCCAGGCGGTGTAATCGTCAATCTTGAACGGCAACATGACCGTTCCTGCGGACACTGTCCGATCTTGAAGATTCACAGTGATTTCCAGCCCGGGCTGCTGCTCGATGAGCTTCCACAAAAGTTCCACATCGTCTTGGGCGAGTTCTGCCGCCAACAGACCCGCCTTGCCGGCGTTGCCGCGAAAAATATCGGCGAAGCGAGACGAGATGACGACGCGGAAGCCGTAGTCCATGAGCGCCCACACCGCGTGTTCGCGCGACGATCCGGTGCCGAAATCGGGGCCGGCGACCAACACTGAGCCCCTGTCGAACGGGCTCAGGTTCAAGACGAACGACGGATCGTTTCGCCATGACGCGAACAAACCGTCGTCGAAACCTGTTCGGGTGACCCGTTTCAGGTACACCGCCGGGATGATCTGGTCGGTGTCGACATTGGACCGGCGCAACGGAACGCCGATCCCGGTGTGTGTGCGGAACGGTTCCATGATTGGTCTCCCTTTAGTTATTGAGGTCTTCGGGTGAGGACAACTTTCCGCGCACAGCGGTCGCGGCGGCGACGGCCGGCGACACCAGATGTGTACGGCCGCCCTTACCCTGCCTGCCCTCAAAGTTCCGGTTGGACGTCGATGCGCAGCGCTGCCCGGGCGACAATTGGTCGGGGTTCATGCCGAGGCACATCGAACAACCGGCCTGCCGCCACTGTGCGCCCGCAGCGGTGAAAATCTCGCCAAGGCCCTCGGATTCGGCCTGGGCGCGCACGCGCATCGAGCCGGGCACGACGAGCATCTGCACACCGTCGGCCACCTTGCGGCCACGCAAGATGTCGGCGACCACCCGCAAGTCTTCGATGCGTCCGTTGGTGCACGAGCCGACGAAGACGGTGTCAACCGCGATGTCGCGCATGGCGGTGCCCGGCCGAAGATCCATATATGCCAGTGCCTTCTCGGCGGCTTGGCGTGAATCGTCGTCGAGCATCAGCTCGGGGTCCGGCACCGAACCCGACAGCGGCACACCCTGCCCCGGGTTGGTTCCCCACGTGACGAACGGACTCAGCGTGCTGGCGTCGATGTAGATCTCGGAGTCGAATTCGGCGCCGTCGTCGGTGCGTAACCGGTCCCACGCCGCGACCGCCGCATCCCAATCCGCGCCCATCGGAGCGTGCGGACGTCCGCGAAGGAATTCATACGTCGTCTCGTCGGGCGCGACCATGCCTGCGCGCGCGCCGGCTTCGATGCTCATGTTGCAGATCGTCATGCGGCCTTCCATCGACAGCGCTTCGATGGCGCTGCCGCGGTATTCGATGACATGACCCTGCCCTCCGCCGGTACCGATCTTCGCGATCACGGCGAGGATGATGTCCTTGGCGCTAACGCCGGCGGACAATCGGCCGTCGACGTTGACCGCCATCGTCTTGAACGGACGCAGCGGCAATGTCTCCGTGGCGAGCACGTGCTCGACCTCCGATGTGCCGATGCCCATCGCGAGTGCACCGAATGCGCCATGGGTGGACGTGTGGCTGTCGCCGCAGACGATCGTCATGCCGGGCTGGGTGAGACCCAGTTGGGGTCCGATGATGTGCACGATGCCCTGATCGACATCGCCCATCGGGTGCAGGCGGATGCCGAACTCTTCGCAATTGCGCCGCAAGGTGTCGACCTGAGTGCGCGAGACGGGATCGGCGATCGGTTTGTCGATGTCGACCGTCGGCACGTTGTGGTCCTCGGTGGCGATGGTCAAATCGGGTCGCCGGACGCGGCGGCCCGCGAGCCGCAACCCGTCGAAGGCCTGCGGGCTGGTCACCTCGTGAATGAGGTGAAGGTCGATGTAGATCAGATCGGGTTCACGGGCGTCGCCCGTACCCCCGCCGATAGCAACGACGTGGTCATCCCAAACCTTTTCCGCCATGGTGCGCGGCCGCGCATCGGTTGTCATACTTGACCATCTCACAATCTGGAACGATAGTATCTCCTTGTGAGACAGGATAGCGGCATTGGCGTGCTGGACAAAGCGGTGGGGCTGCTGCACGCAATCGCGGAGTCGCCCTGCGGCCTGGCGGAACTGTGTGAGCGCACGGGTCTGCCCCGCGCCACCGCGCACCGGCTGGCCGCGGGCTTGGAGGTGTACCGGCTGCTCGCCCGCGACCCCGAGGGCCGGTGGCGATTGGGCCCCGCACTGGTGGAATTGGCGGGCCACGTCAACGATCCGTTGGTAGCCGCAGGTGCGGTGGTCTTGCCCAGGCTGCGTGAGATCACCGGCGAGAGCGTGCAGCTCTACCGTCGCGAAGGCACCTCTCGTGTCTGTGTGGCTGCTTTGGAACCGCCTGCGGGACTGCGGGATACCGTTCCCGTCGGCGCCCATCTGCCGATGACTGCCGGTTCGGGCGCCAAGATCCTGCTGGCCTACAGCGACGCCGCGACACAGCAGTCGGTACTGCCGTCGGCCAAGTTCACCGACCGCACGTTGGCAGAGGTACGCAAGCGCGGCTGGGCGCAAAGCGTTGCCGAACGCGAACCCGGGGTGGCGAGTGTTTCGGCGCCTGTGCGCGACGGGCGCGGCCAGGTGATCGCGGCGGTGTCCGTCTCGGGACCGATCGACCGAATCGGCCGCCGGCCGGGGGCACGATGGGCCGCGGATCTGGTGGCCGCCGCGGACGCTTTGACGCGCCGCCTCTGACGTCGCGGCGCGCCGAAACTGCGGTCAGATCGCAGAACGGCGCAGAAACACGATTTGTGAGCAGATTCGCTGAAGAAGAGGCACTGGGTTGTACCCCCGATGGGATTCGAACCCACGCTACCGCCGTGAGAGGGCGGCGTCCTAGGCCGCTAGACGACGGGGGCTAGAACTTCCGATGGGCCAGCATAGCTCAGGTGCCGAGGCCGACCCTAATCGTTAGTGCAGCTGGGGTACCAGGACTCGAACCTAGAATGGCTGAACCAGAATCAGCTGTGTTGCCAATTACACCATACCCCATTGGCCGCCTGTAACCGCTGGTCACAGGCTATTTACAGACCAGACAAGGCGTTGAAGAACATCTCGCCTGTCTTGCCGGGCCGACGTGCAGATTACCAAAGATTTCACCGGTGCCTGTCACGCGCCGGTCGCAGCCGCGGCGGCATGGTCGCGGCCTGCGCTCAGCCGCTGCAGGCTGCGGTCTCGGCCGAGCAGCTCCAGCGACTCGAACAGCGGCGGGCTAACCGTCGCTCCGGTCGCGGCCACCCGGATGGGCCCGAACGCCTTGCGCGGCTTGAGCGCCAGTTCCTCCAACAGCGCCGTCTTGAGCGCCGCTTCTATGGTGTCGGTCCGCCATTCGTTGATATCCGCAAGCGCGGTGAGCGCGGCGTCGAGCACCGCTACCGCATCGCCGGTGAGTTCTTTGCCTGCCGCCTTCTCGTCGAGCGCGAACTCCTCGTCGTTGAGGAATTGGAGCAGGTCCCACGCATCGGCCAACACGACGATGCGCGTCTGCACCAAGCGCGCGGCGTCGGCGAACTGTCGATCGTCAAGCGTGGTGTCATACCCGTGCGTGTCGAAATACGCCCGCAGCCGAGCAGTGAAGTCCTCCTCGGTGAGAAGCCGGATGTGATCGGCGTTGAGCGCATCGGCCTTCTTCTGGTCGAATCGCGCCGGGTTGGAGTTCACGTTGACCACATCGAATGCCGCGACCATCTCATCGAGGCTGAAGACATCACGGTCGTCGGCGATCGACCAGCCCAACAGCGCCAGATAATTCAGCAGCCCCTCCGGGATGAATCCGCGGTCGCGGTGCAAGAACAGATTGGACTGTGGATCGCGTTTGGAGAGCTTCTTGGTGCCCTCGCCGAGCACGGCGGGCAGGTGCCCGAACTGCGGAACGCGATCGGTGACCCCGATACGGATCAGCGCGCGGTACAGCGCGATTTGCCGCGGCGTGGATGACAACAGGTCATCCCCGCGCAGCACGTGAGAGATGTTCATCAGCGCGTCGTCGACCGGATTGACCAAGGTGTACAACGGGTCTCCGCTTGCGCGCGTCAGCGCATAATCCGGCACGGAGCCGGGCGCGAACGTCGTTTCGCCGCGCACGAGGTCATTCCACGTGATCGGTTCGTCGGGCATACGCAGCCGCAGCACCGGCCTGCGGCCCTCCTGCCGATACGCCCCCCGCTGCTCCTCGGTCAGGTCGCGATCGAAATTGTCGTAACCCAACTTCGGATTTCGGCCTGCGGCGACGTGCCGCGCCTCGACCTCCTCGGGCGTGGAATACGCTTCATAAACCTCGCCCGCAGCCACCAGTCGTTCCACCACATCGCGGTAGATGTCGCGGCGTTCGGACTGCCGGTAGGGGGCATAGGGTCCGCCGACCTCGGGGCCCTCGTCGTAGTTGAGGCCCAGCCAGCTCAGCGCGTCCAGCAGCGCGAGATAGCTTTCCTCGCTGTCACGTTCGGCGTCGGTGTCCTCGAGCCGGAACACGAAATCGCCGCCGGTGTGGCGAGCGTAGGCCCAGTTGAACAGTGCGGTGCGAATCAACCCGACGTGCGGCGTGCCGGTCGGCGACGGGCAGAACCGAACTCGTACGCGATCGGCAGCAGTCATCGTTTTCCTTTGCGCACAACCGGATTGGTGAGTGTGCCGATGCCCTCGACGGTGATGCTGACGGTGTCACCGTTCTCGATCGGACCGACGCCCTCAGGTGTGCCCGTCAAGATGAGGTCGCCGGGCAGCAGGGTCATCACCGCGGAGATCCATTCCACGATGGCGCCGATGTCGTGGATCATGTTCGACGTTCGACTGTCCTGCTTCACCTCGCCGTTGACTTCGGTGCGGATGGCCAGATCGGCCGGGTCGACGTCGGTGACGATCCAGGGACCTACTGGGCAGAACGTGTCATGGCCTTTTGCACGTGTCCATTGGCCGTCTTTCTTCTGCTGATCGCGCGCCGATACATCGTTGGCGATGGTGTAGCCGAGGATGTTCTCGGGCACGCGCGCCGCAGGTACGTCCTTGCACGGCCTTCCGATGACGGCGGCCAACTCGCCCTCGAAATGCACCGGGTCGGCGTCTACCGGGAGCTGGATCGGCGTGTGGGGTCCGATGATCGCGGTGTTCGGCTTCATAAAGATGATCGGTTCGGAAAACTCGCCGGCGCCGACCTCTGTATTGCTCCTCCCGTGCGCGTCCATCTCGGCGATGTGAGCGGCGTAGTTCTTGCCGATGCACACCACCTTGCTGGCCAGAATCGGCGCGAGCAACCGGATGTCGGCCAGCGGCCACTGCCGTCCGGTGAAGGTGGGGTTGCCGAACGGATGCTCGGCGATCTCTTTGGCGATGGCGGCGGGGTCGTCGGGTGAGCCCTCGATGCTGACGAAGGCGACTCCGTCGGGGCTGGCGATTCGGCCTAGACGCATCGCCCCAGCCTAGTGGTCGGGTCCGGGGCCGTCGGCAGCCACTCCTTTCGTCGCGATGTCTCAGGATACGGGAAGGCAATTCAATATATTGAGACGGCTGTGCGAGGATGGCCGCATGGCGACGGACAGCATCGGGAGCGCCCGGCGGTGGTGGATGCTCGCGATCGCGCTGACGTCGACGATGTTCGCCAACGTGTTCATCAACGGTGCGGCGTTCCTTATTCCGACGCTGCACACCGAGCGCGGGCTCGACCTGGCGCAGGCGGGCCTGATGTCGTCCCTGCCGGGTTTCGGCATGGTGTTCACCCTCATCGCGTGGGGCTATGTCGTCGACCGGCTCGGCGAGCGCATCGTGCTGGCGGCGGGATCGGCGCTCACGGCCTCCGCGGCGTTCGCAGCGGCGTCGGTGCACTCGTTGGTGGCAGTCGGTGCGTTTCTGTTGCTCGGCGGGATGGCGGCGGCCAGCAGCAACACGGCGAGCGGGCGGCTGGTTGTCGGTTGGTTCCCTCCGGATCAACGCGGTCTCGTCATGGGCATCCGGCAGACGGCCCAGCCGTTGGGAGTTGGCTTGGGTGCGTTGGTGATTCCGCAACTGGCCCAGAATTACGGCGTCTCGGCGGCGCTGCTCTTCCCTGCCGTGGTGTGCACAGTGTCAGCCGTGGTATGTGCGCTGGCCGTTATGGATCCGCCACGTCCGCCGCGCGCCGAGGCCGCCCGTGACGATCTCGCCAACCCCTATCGCGGCACGGGAACGCTCTGGCGCATCCACGCAGTTTCGATGCTCCTAGTAGCGCCGCAGGTGGTGGTGTGGACGTTCACGCTCGTGTGGTTGATGACCGAGCGCCGATGGTCGGCGGCATCGGCGGGGCTTCTGGTGGCGCTGGCACAAGTGCTCGGTGCCGCAGGTCGTATCGCGGCAGGCCGCTGGTCGGACATCGTGAGCTCTCGCTTGCGCCCGATCCGCACCATCGCCCTTGCCGCCGCCGTGTCGATGGGTCTGCTGGCATTGACCGACTGGGTCGATTCACCGGCGAGCGTGGTGATGGTGATCGCCGCCTCGGTAATCACAGTGTCGGACAACGGATTAGCGTTCACCGCGATCGCCGAGATCGCCGGCCCGTTCTGGAGCGGGCGCGCGCTCGGCACGCAGAACACCAGCCAGCTCTTCACCGCAGGCGTCGTACCGCCTTTGTTCGGCGCGCTGATCGGAGCCGCGGGCTATGCGGCCGCGTTCGCGGTGTGCGCGATCTTGCCCTTGCTCGCGATACCGCTGGTTCCCGTTGAGGCCGACCCGTTGCTCAGCCCGCACCCGTAAACCCGCCCCAAATCGCCGACACAACGGGCGTATGTGCCACAGTTGCTGCGCAGCAGCACATCTGTAGGAGGCTGGAGATGCGGCGAGTTATCGGACCGGTGGTGGGGGTCGCTGCGGCGTTAACCACCGTGGCGGCATGTTCGTTCTCCGCATCGGTAGGCCCGTCTGTCGACAAGGAAGAACTGGCTGAAGAGATTTCGGCCCAACTCGAGAAGCAGGTCGGTCACACGCCGGAGTCGGTCAAGTGTCCCGACGACCTGAAGGGCGAAGTCGGGGCGACGACACGCTGCATGCTCCACGACGGCGGCGAGACCTACGGCGTCAACGTGAACGTGACCAAGGTCGAGGGCACCGACGTCAAATTCGATCTGAAGGTCGACGACAAACCGCAGTAGGCCCATTGCGATGCTTCGCATCACGGGTGCGAATCCGCGGATCAGCGGGCCCTCGCCGTCGTAAGCTCCACACCGTGTCGACGTCGGGTCAGCTGCCGGCGCCGTTGCCCGACATGTTGCGAGCCGTCGAGGGACCGGTCAACCTGATGTGCCACTCGCATGACGAGAAGCTGTGGAGGCTGCAGATGCTCTCGATAAAGGGGGCGCTCGTCGACAACGATGGGACATGGATCTTCCGCAGCGAAAGCTTTCAGCCGCCGTCGAAGCTGGCCTTTGTGGATTTCATCATGCGATGCCGCAGATCGGCCCAAGTACCTCGACAGACGCAGTCTCGCGCGACCGCAGGTCAATTGGGCTGCGATCAAGGAAGTTCAGCAACGCGCCAAGGGTTAGACGACGCCGATCGCCGGCAGACTACAGGCTCGCGATGATCCGCTCGCCGACCTCACTGGTGGCCAGCTTCGCGTCCCCACGGGTAGCCAGGTGTTGCTCGACGGCTTTGTCCACACGCGCAGCGGCGTCGGCGTCGCCGACATGAGACAACAACAGCGCCACCGACATGATGGCCGCGGTCGGGTCGGCGATGCCCTGACCCGCGATGTCGGGCGCGCTACCGTGCACTGGTTCGAACATCGACGGATTCGCCCCTGTCGCATCGATATTGCCGCTCGCAGCCAGCCCGATACCACCGGACACCGCTGCCGCGAGATCGGTGATGATGTCGCCGAACAGGTTGTCGGTGACGATGACGTCGAACCGACCGGGGTCGGTCACCATGTGGATGGTGGCCGCGTCGATGTGCTGGTAGGTGACCTCGACGTCGGGGTGGTCGCGGCCCACCTGCTCGACCACCCGCGACCACAGCTTTCCGGCATACGACAGCACGTTGGTCTTGTGCACCAACGTCAGATGCTTGCGCCGCTCCGCGGCTAGCGCGAAGGCGTAGCGCACGACGCGCTCGACGCCGAATGCGGTGTTGAGGCTCACCTCGGTGGCCACTTCGTGCGGTGTGCCGACGCGGATGACGCCGCCGGTGCCGGTGTACGGACCTTCGGTGCCCTCCCGGACCACGACGAAATCGATCGGCGGGTCACCGGCCAGCGGGCTGGCGATACCCGGATACAGCCGCGACGGGCGGAGATTGACGTGATGATCGAGTTGAAAGCGCAGCGTCAGCAACAAGCCGCGCTCGAGCACACCGCTCGGCACCGAGGGGTCGCCGATGGCACCCAGCAGGATGGCGTCGTGACCCTTGAGCTCGTCGACGACACCATCGGGCAGCGTCTCCCCCGTCGCGTGGTATCGCCGTGCGCCGAGGTCGTACTCCGTCTTGTCGACACCCGGTCGCACCACGTCGAGCACCCTGAGCGCTTCGCCGATGACCTCGGGGCCGATACCGTCGCCGGCAATGACCGCCAATTTCACGACAAGTCCACCACTTCCAGCAGATTGGCGCCGACGGCGTCCGCGATCTCAGACCGAAGCTCCTCCGGCACGTCGCGGTCTATGCGCAGCAAGATCGTCGCACTCTTCCCTTCGGCGTCCTCGCTGAGCTGCGCGGCGTGGATGTTGACGCCGGCCGAGCCCAGCAGCGTGCCGATCTTGCCGAGCGTGCCCGGTTGGTCGGCGTAATTGATGATCAGGTTGATGCCCTCCGCGCGCAGGTCGAAGTTGCGGCCGTTGATCTGCACGATCTTCTCGACCTGCTGCGGACCCGACAAGGTGCCCGCTACATTGGCGACGCCGCCGTCGGAGCACACTGCCCGGACATCGACGACGCTGCGGTGATTGGGACTTTCGGGGGCGGTGCTGATCGACGCGTCGACACCGCGCTCGGCGGCGAGTGCGGGCGCGTTGACGAAGGTGACCTGCGGCGCGGAGCCTGCAGAGCCGCCGTCGCTGAGCGGCTCGATCACCGACGAGAACAGCCCGCGAAGCGCCGAAAGTCGCAGCACCTCAACCTCTTCGGCGGCCAGCTCACCGCGCACCTGAACCGACAACGACACCGGTAGCTCGGCCGACAGCACACCGATCAGCAGGCCGAGTTTGCGCACCAGATCCAGCCACGGCGCGACTTCCTCGCCGACGACACCGCCGCCGACGTTCACCGCGTCCGGCACGAACTCGCCTGCCAGCGCCAGTTTGACGCTCGCAGCGACATCGGTGCCCGCGCGGTCCTGCGCCTCGGCGGTCGATGCGCCGAGGTGTGGCGTGACCACCACCTGCGGGAGCTCGAACAGCGGACTCTCGGTCGTCGGCTCGGTGGCGAACACGTCGAGGCCGGCGGCCCGCACATGACCACTGGCGACCGCCTCAGCGAGCGCCTCCTCATCGACCAATCCACCGCGGGCGGCGTTGACGATGATGACGCCCGGCTTCGTCTTGGCCAATGCCTCTTTGCCGATCAGCCCGGCGGTCTCGGGTGTCTTCGGCAGGTGCACGGAAATGAAATCGGACCGCGAGAGCAACTCATCGAGGGTCAGCAGCTCGATGCCGAGCTGTGCGGCGCGCGCCGTCGACACATAAGGGTCGTAGGCCACGACGTGCGTGCCGAACGCCGCGAGCCGCTGCGCGACCAACTGACCGATCCGGCCGAGGCCGACCACGCCGACCGTCTTGCCGTAGATCTCGGTGCCGGAGAACGACGACCGCTTCCAGGTGTGTTCACGCAGCGAGGCATCGGCGGCGGGGATCTGGCGCGCCGCCGCCAGCATCAGTGCCAGCGCGTGTTCGGCGGCACTGTGAATGTTCGACGTCGGCGCGTTGACCACGAGCACGCCGCGGGCGGTGGCAGCGTCGACGTCGACGTTGTCGAGGCCCACACCGGCCCGCGCGACGATCTTCAGCTTGGGCGCGGCGGCCAGCACCTCGGCGTCGACGGTGGTCGCCGACCGGACCAGCAGCGCGTCGGCCTCGGGCACGGCGGCCAGTAGTTTTTCGCGGTCGGGGCCGTCCACCCAGCGGACCTCTACCTGGTCCCCCAGCGCGGCGACGGTCGATTCGGCCAGTTTGTCGGCAATGAGTACGACGGGAAGGCTCACCCGGCCAGACTAATGGGCTTGAATATCAGGAATGGACGTGACCGTTGTCGGCAGTGGACCCAACGGCCTCGCCGCCGCCGTGATCTGTGCCCGGGCGGGCCTAGCGGTGCGCGTCATCGAAGGTCAACCGACTGCAGGCGGCGGCGCCCGGACCCTGCCCGACCCGGACTATCCCGGCGTCAGGCACGACATCTGCTCGGCGGTGCATCCGCTGGCGCTCGCCTCGCCGTTCTTCGCCGCCTTCGACCTGCCCTCCCGCGGTGTCCGGCTGGCCGTGCCGGAGATCTCCTACGCCAGCCCGCTGACCGACCGTCCCGCCGCGATCGGTTACCGCGATATCGGGCGCACCTGCGCCGAGCTCGAACACGGCACGTCGTGGCGGCGGCTGTTGGGCCCGCTGGTCGACGACGCCGAGGACGTGGTGCGGTTGATCCTCGGCGACAAACGTTCGGTGCCACCGCTGTCCGCGGCGATCAAGGTGGGTCCGCGGCTGCTCGCACAAGGCAGCCCGCTGTGGAGTGCATTGAAGGGTGAGGATGCTCGCGCTCTGTTCACTGGCGTTGCCGCACATACGATCTCGAAGATGCCGTCGCTGGTGTCCAGCGGGGCGGGCCTGATGCTCGGCACACTTGCTCATGCGGTGGGCTGGCCGATTCCGGTCGGCGGCTCGCAGGCCATCCCCGACGCGCTGCTCGCCGACCTTTCCGCCCACGGCGGTGAATTGGTGCTGGGTGAACCCGTGATCGCGCCGCCGGACGGTGTGGCGATCTACGACACAGCTCCGACCGCGCTGCTGGACATCTATCGCAACGGCGTGCCATCGGCCTACGCAAAAGCCTTGCAACGCTACCGGTACGGGCCCGGTGTGGCGAAGGTCGACTTCGTGCTGTCGGGTGAAATCCCGTGGAGCGACCAGCGGCTGGCACAGTCGCCGACCCTGCACCTGGGCGGCAGCCGGGCGCAGATGGCGCTGGCCGAGGCCGAGATCGCCGCGGGCCGGCACGCCGAGTGGCCGATGGTGTTGGCGGCATTGCCGCATCTGGCCGATCCGTCCCGCATCGACGACGCTGGCCGCCGCCCACTGTGGACGTATGTGCATGTGCCGCATGGGTCTTCGCGGGACCAGGCCGACGTGGTGGCCGAGATCTTCGAGCGGTTCGCGCCGGGATTTCGCGACCTTGTCGTCGCAGTGCGCAGCGTGCCGGCATCGCGGCTGGCCGACCACAACGCGAATCTCATCGGGGGCGATATCGGCGTCGGCGGCAACAACATGGTCAGCGCATTGGCAGGTCCGACGCCGCGGCTGGATCCGTGGACCACCCCAATCCCCAAGGCCTACATCTGCTCGTCCGCCGCGCCGCCCGGCGGCGGGGTGCACGGCATGGCCGGTTATTACGCAGCACGCACGGTGCTCAAACGGGAATTCGGCATCAAGACGATGCCCACCCTGAGCCCGTAGACCGCACGAGCCACCCCTGAATCTGGCGCCGCAGACCAATCGATGCATAATCGATGCATCGATTGGGTAAGACGGTTCTGTGCTGATCGGGCGAATCGCGATTGGCCACGTGAGCCCGGGGTATTAGCAGACGAATGGCGAAAGGGGCGCTGTTGACCGACCTCCGCGCGCAGACTGACACCTATGTATCGGCATCGCCACCGTCGGAAAGTGGACCGACAGAGACGTTCGCGCAGTGGCACCGGGACCTTCGCAGGGGCGTATCAGCAGCAGTGAATGACTTCGTTGCCAACCGCTGCACCGGGCACCTAGCTGACACAGGCGTCGACGTCGCCGCCGAGGTGCTGCAGAACTATGTCGCCGGCGGAAAGTGCTTCCGGTCGACATTCGCATATCTGGGGTGGTTGTCGGCCGCCGAACCCGACGGGGCGGCGCTCTGCGCTGCGGCGAGTTTCGAGTTGCTACACGCGTTCGCCCTACTACAAGACGACGTCATGGATGGGGCGGCAATGCGCCGCGGCGGCCCGTCGGCCCACGTCGTGTTCGCCCGATGGCACCGCGGTCGGGCGCTGCCCGGGTCAGCTGAGCGCTTCGGCGAATCGGCGGCCGTGCTGCTCGGCGATCTGTGCCTTGTCTGGGCCGAACAGATGCTGCGGGAAAGCGGCTTGGAGCCCGAAGCCCTCGACAGAGTTCGATCCCGATACGACGCGATGCGCGTCGAGCTCGCGGTCGGGCAGTTCACCGATCTCATCAATGACGCGGGTGCGTTTCCAGCCCTGGACCGGGTGCTCGAGATGTCCCGCCGCAAGTCGGGCAATTACACGGTGCGCCGGCCTTTGGAAATAGGGGCCACACTGGCGGGGTGTGAACAGCACGTGGTGACGCTGCTGAGCGGTTACGGCGAGGCCTTGGGCGATGCGTTCCAGCTCCGCGACGATCTTCTCGGAATTTTCGGCTGCACGTCTGCCACCGGCAAGCCAGTGGGCGGCGACCTTTCTGAACACAAAGCGACCAGCGTGGTGGTTGCTGCACATACTCTCGCCGGACCGGCGCTGCGGCATCAACTCCGCGAGGTGATGAGCGCCCGTGAGCTCGACGATGAGGACGTGCGGCGCTGGCGCGGCCTCATCACCGCCACGGGTGCAGTGGAATGGGTGGAACAACTGATCAGTTCGCGACTTGATCGGGCACTGGCCTGGATCGACAGTGACCTGCTGGATTCGGCGGTGCGACAAGCCCTTACCGAGATGGCCGCCGCGTGCACGGACAGGGCCGCCTGATGCGCACTGTCGGGGGTGACACGGACCGGATCGTAGTCGTCGGCGCCGGACTCTCCGGCCTGTCCGCCGCCCTCCACCTCGCGGGAGCGGGCCGAGCAGTCACCGTGGTGGAACGCGATCACCACCCGGGCGGACGGGTCGGGCGCCTCGACATCGACGGCTATCAACTCGATACCGGACCCACGGTGCTGACCATGCCGGACATCATCGACGAGGCGTTTGCCGCTGTTGGCGAATCCCTCTCCGAGCGACTGGAGCTCATGCCTGTCGAGCCTGCGTATCGCGCCAGCTTCGCCGACGGCAGCGAGATGAACGTGCACTCGGATCCCGAGGCAATGGCGACAGAGATCGAACGCTTCGCCGGTCGCCGACAGGCCGACGGCTACCTGAGGTTGCGCGCTTGGCTCGGCCAGTTGTACCGAACCGAATTCGACGGCTTCATCGCCGCGAACTTCGACTCCCCGCTGTCGCTGCTCACTCCCCAACTTGCCCGGCTGGCCGCGATCGGTGGATTCCGGCGCTGGGACCGGATGGTCCGCCGCTTCATCACCGACGAACGACTGCTGCGCGTGTTCACCTTTCAAGCGCTCTACGCCGGTGTGCCCCCGCATCGGGCACTGGCCGTCTATGCCGTCATCGCCTACATGGACACCGTTGCTGGCGTCTTCTTTCCGCGCGGCGGAATGCGCGCCCTTCCCGATGCAATGGCCGCCGCTGCGAAAGACGCTGGGATTGAGTTCCTTTACGGCGCGACAGTTACCGCCTTGGACCGCAACCAGGAGCGAATCAGTGCCGTCTGTACCGACACCGGTGATCGGATAGCGGCCGACGCGGTGGTCCTGACCACCGAACTGCCCGCGACCTACCGGCTGTTGGGCCGTACGCCGCGCCGCCTGCTGCCGCTGAGACCTGCACCGTCTGCCGTCGTCGCGCATGTCGGCTGTGAGGCCGCCGGAAACGACACCCCTCATCACACAATCGTTTTCGGTGAGGCCTGGCAGCAGACTTTCCACGACATCATCGACGACGGCCGCCTGATGGCGGACCCGTCGCTATTGGTCACCCGGCCGACCGCCGGCGACGCACGACTCGCGCCACCCGGCCGTGATCTGCTCTACATATTGGCGCCTGCGCCCAACACTCATGTCGGGCAGATAGATTGGGATGCGGTAGGCCCTTCCTACACGCAACGGATACTCGCGACCGTCACCGATAGACTCCCTCAGCTCGGACTCGACGCCGAGGTCTTGCACGTCGTTGATCCTGCCGGCTGGGCGCGACAGGGAATGCTGGCAGGAACACCGTTCGCACTCGCGCACACGTTCGGTCAGACGGGCCCGTTCCGTCCCGCCAACACAATCCGCGGTATCGACAACGTCGTGCTGGCGGGATCCTCCACGGTTCCAGGGGTCGGCGTACCAACGGCCCTGCTGTCTGGGCGGCTGGCCGCCGATCGGATCACCGGTACCAGTAGACAACCCCGGCGTTCTCGGGTGGTACAGACATGATCAAATCCGAACTCGACGCCGCCGGTGTCCACGACCCAGAACTGCGGGACGCCTACCGTCACTGCCGATCCATCAACGCAGCGCACGGCCGGACGTTCTTCCTCGCCACCAGATTGCTTGCCCCGGAGCAACGGCCGGCCGTGCACGCGCTCTACGGTTTTGCCAGGCGCGCCGACGACATCCTCGACGACTTCGATCCCGCGGTTGCAATCCCCGAGCGAGCGGAGCGGCTGCAAGGGTTGGCAACCGAGTTGTTCGACCGGCTGGTCCGAGACGACCCAGTAGACGGTGACACCTCTTTGGCCGCAGTGGTCCACACAGCACGGAAGTACCAGATTCCGTGGCAGCTGTTCGACGACTTCCTCGACGCGATGCGGATGGACCTCACCGTGACCGACTATCCCGACCGCAGCACGCTCGAGCGTTACATGCACGGTTCGGCCGAGGTCATCGGACTTCAGCTGCTTCCCGTTCTTGGCACGGTGTGCCCGCGCGAAGAAGCGGCACCGTACGCCGCGGCGCTTGGAAAAGCCTTCCAGCTCACCAACTTCCTGCGCGACATCGACGAAGATCTGCTACGCGGACGTGTTTATCTACCCGCCGACGAGCTGGCGGCTCATCACGTGGACCGCGATGTCTTGATGTGGTGCCATGAGAACCGGCGCACCGACGGCCGCGTGCGCAGTGCGCTGATCGAGCAGCACGCCGAGACCAGGCGCATCTACACCTATGCGCGGAAGGGGATCTCGATGCTGGCACCGCGATCGCGCCCGTGTGTGGCGGCTGCCTTGACGTTGTACTCCGAGATACTGGACCGCATCGAAGAGTTGGAGTTCGCCGTCTTCACCAAACGCGCGACCGTCGGTAACGTCCGCCGGATTCGGGTAGCGGTCAACGGGCTGGCCAAGGCGCGGGCGGCCCAGCGGGACCACTCGGTGCTCAAATGACCGACCGCTGGCAATATCTCGCCGTCCTGGCCGGCTGTCTCCTGATAACGGCTCCCCTGGAGTTCTTCGGTCGTGGTGCGTACCGGCAGCCGAAACGCACCGCAGCGGCGGTGCTTCCCGTCGCAGTGCTCTTCGTCGTATGGGACGCCATCGCAATCGCTGCCAAGGTCTGGTCCTACAACCCGAGGTACCTCACAGGTATCCGGCTGCCTGCTTCGCTGCCGGTCGAAGAGGTGTTGTTCTTCGTCGTGATACCGCTGTGCGGGCTGCTCACCTACAACGCCGTCGACACCATCCTGACGGGATTGCGCCGAACCGACCGACTCGAGGAGCACATATCGTGATCGGGTTGGGCTATACGCTTCCCGCCGCCCTTGCGGTCATCGCGGTCTGCGTGCTGGAGTTGGCTGTCCTGCGAACCGGATTGTTTCGTCGTGCCGCGTATTGGATTTCAATGGCGATCGTCTTCGGATTCCAGATACTCGTCGACGGTTGGCTCACCAAACTGAGTGCACCGATTGTCATGTACGACCACCGTCAAACGATTGGCCTACGTTTCCCATTCGACATACCTGTCGAAGATTTCCTATTTGGCTGGGCATTGGTCACCGCCGTGCTCCTGCTGTGGGAACGTCAGCGTCGCGCCGGCAGAAGGACGCCGTCATGAGTCGATCCATCGGCGATATCCCTCGTGCGTTCGATGACGGCGCAGCGATTTACGACAAATTGGTCGGCGCTAACCCCGGCTACCACGCTCACCTCCGACTGACGGCCGAGCGGATGGGCTTGCCCGATGCTGGCCGAGGATTGCGGTTACTCGATGCCGGCTGCGGCACCGGCGCGTCCACCGCAGCTCTGCTCGCCGTCGCGCCCGAAGCGGAAATCGTGGCCGTCGACGGGTCGCCGGGCATGCTCGCCCAGGCGACCGCCAAGAACTGGCCTGCCGCCGTTCAGTTCGTGCACACCCGGGTCGAAAACCTCGTCGAGGCCGGTGTGGAGGGCCCGTTCGACGGCATCCTGGCCGCCTACCTGGTACGCAACCTCGCAGACCCAGATGCTGCATTACGACTGTTTCGCTCACTCCTGCGGCCAGGAGCGACCATGGCGATCCACGAATACTCCGTGCGGGACTCGCGGGTGGCCACCGCCGTGTGGAACGCCGTCAGTACCGCGATCATCATCCCGAGCGGTCGGGTGCGCAGCGGCGATGCCACCCTGTACCGCTACCTCCGCCGCAGCGTCAACGATTTCGACGGCGTGACGGCCTTCCGGAACAGGCTGACCAGCAACGGCTTTACACATGTGCGCAGTCACACTATGCCCGGGTGGCAGCGCAACATCGTGCACACCTTCCTTGCAGAAGCGAAACAATGACCGATCCACGGCGGGTTACCCACAAGGGCAAGTCGGGGGCTCCGCACGCTGGTTCCGGTGCCGACACACCGCATGTCGTTGTCGTGGGCGCCGGCATTGCCGGACTCACGGCCGCCACCGCTCTCGCAGAACGCGGAGTGACCGTGGATGTCGTCGAACGCGAAATCTATCTCGGCGGCAGAGTCGGCGCCTGGACCGAATCACTACTCGATGGAACGCCGGTAGCGATGAACCGCGGGTTCCACGCGTTCTTCCGCCAGTACTACAACCTGCGGTCCCTGCTGCGGCGCGTCGATCCGGCGCTCAACATGTTGCGTCCCGTCGATGACTATCCGCTGATCGACGCCCAGGGTCGCCGTGACACCTTCCGGGGCTTGCCGCAGACGCCGCCGTTGAACGCGCTGGCGTTCGCGCTGCGCAGCCCCACGTTCCGGCTTCGAGATCTGGTGCGCCTCAGCGCCCGCGCGGCGGCTCCGCTGGCGGCGGTGTCAGTGCCCGACATCTATCACCGACTCGACTACGTCGACGCCGAATCGTTTTTGCAAGCGATCAGATTTCCACGGGCGGCGCGCCATTTAGCGTTTGAGGTGTTCTCCCGAAGCTTTTTCTCCGAGCCGGCCGACCTGTCCGCGGCTGAGTTGGCGACGATGTTTCACATCTACTTCCTCGGCTCCAGCGAGGGGCTGGTGTTCGACGTCGCGAACGACAACTTCGATGTCGCGATGTGGAATCCGTTGCGGGACTATCTGTCAGGCCTCGGAGTTCGCTTTCATCTCGGCACGTCGGTGAGCGCAGTCCACGCAGGCACGCGGTTCTCTGTGGAGTGTGACGCGCAAGGCTCTTACGCCGCGGACGCCATAGTCCTGGCCACCGATGTGGCCGGCCTGCAGCACATCGTTGCCGCATCACCGGAACTCGGAACCGCATCATGGCGGCGGCAAGTCGCGAGGCTACAGATTGCGAAACCATTCGTGGTGCAACGGCTTTGGCTGGATCGGGCGGTGCGGCCGGACAGACCGGCATTCATGGGCACCGGCGGCCTACCCCCGCTGGACAACGTCAGTGTAATCGAGCGGTATGAGCGAGCGGCCGCGGACTGGTCGGCCGCCACAGGTGGCTCCGTCGTCGAATTGCACTCCTATGCGGTCACGTCCCCGCACGACCTCAGCCGCAGACTGCTCAACCGACTGCACGGGGTCTATCCCGAGACCAAAGACGCACGAGTCGTCTCCGAGAAGGTTCTGTGCCGCAATGATTGTCCGCGCTTTGCCCCGGGCGACTTCTTCGATCGCCCCGGCATCACCACACCACAAGCGGGACTGGTGCTCGCCGGTGATTGCATCCGAATTGACCTGCCCGTGGCGCTGATGGAACGCGCAGCGACAACGGGTTGGTCAGCGGCCAACGAGCTGCTGCAAGGCTTTGGTGTGCAAGGCCACGACATCCACACGGTACCCGTGGAAGGCCGTTCGGCGCTGCTGCGGCGATATGCCAACCGAGAGAGACGGGTCTTGACATGAACGTGGTTCGCTCGCTGAGGTCGCGATTGTCCAAGTCTTCTCCGTTCGAGGTCCTTCCTCCGCTGGAATGGTCCCACCAGAAGCCCACGTATCGCGAGGCCGAACCGCAACTCATCGCCGCGGCGCTACGCCGGTCACAGCGACGGCGCAGTGGGAACTGGTACGCCTTTGCCGGTAGCCGGGATGTCGGAACCAAGCCGTTCGGCGCTACCGTCGCAGGGCACGAGATCGTCGCCTGGCGCGGTGAACACGGTGCGTTGCATGTAGGTCCGAGCCAATGCCCGCACCTCGGTGCAGATTTGAGGACGGGGAAGCTGGATTGCGGTGCCCTGATTTGCCCGTGGCATGGGTTGCGGCTGGACGGCCGTCGGCACTTCGGGTGGCGGCCGTACCCGTCGCACGACGACGGCGTTCTGGTTTGGGTTCGATTGGACAGCACCGGCGGTGAGGAGCCCACCGATGCACCGATCATTCCGAGACGTCCAATTGGCGCCCAGATTCATGCGGTGACCCGTCTGGTCGGCACGTGTGAACCGCGTGACATCATCGCCAACCGATTGGATCCGTGGCACGGGTCGTGGTTTCACCCGTACTCTTTCACCCGGCTCGAGGTGCTGAGCGCGCCGCCGGCAGATGACGACATACCCACGGATCTCGATCGTTTCCTGGTCGCTGTGACGTTTCGGATCGGCAGGGTAGGAATCCCGGTCATCGCCGAGTTCACCTGTCCAGAATCTCGCACCATCGTGATGCGCATCGTCGACGGCGAAGGGGCGGGCAGCGTGGTGGAGACCCATGCCACGCCAATCAAAACGGCGTCCGACGGCTCTCCGCGCACTGCGGTGCTTGAGGCCGTGGTGGCCCATTCCGACCGCGCTGGGTTCGAGCACGCGCTGCGCGCCGCACCGCTCATCACACCCGTCATGCGACGGGCGGCAAGCCGGCTGTGGCGCGACGATATTGCATACGCAGAGCGCCTTTACGCGGTGCGGGCCCGGTAACTGAGTCGGTTTTGCATCGATTACTACGGGTATCCCGACCGCATGAGCAAGAAACTCCACAAAGGTGACAAAGTCGAGTGGAAAAGCCACGGGACCACTGTTTCGGGAACGGTCGAGGAGACTATCACCTCCGACACGGAGGCGGCTGGTCGCACGGTCCGCGCCGACGAAGACAATCCGCAGTACCGCGTGCGCAGCGACAAGAGTGGGCGTGACGCCGTGCACAAACCCGACGCGTTGAAGAAGCCTTGATCATGGCCGACGCGGAACCCTCGACCTACGACGAGTTTCAGCACATCGTCAACATGACCGCCGGCGAACTCGAAAAATGGCTTCGTACAGACGCTTCCAAGAAGGTTGGACAGAAGTCCGGCGGCGACGAGTCGACTGGACACGCGAGCGGCCGGCGGATCGTGAAGCTGTTGCGGTCCAAGAAGTCCGAATTGACCGACGACGACTACGCGCATATGCGCAAGGTGGTGGGCTATGCGCACCGACATCTTGCCCAGCGCCCATCGGGCGAGATCAGTGAATCAGCTTGGCGTTACTCGCTGATGAACTGGGGCCACGACCCGTGTAAGCAGTAGTCGCTTCCAGCAGCGGCACCTGTTCCAATGCCCACGGGCTGATGGCCCACGGCAGGTCGGCAGGCGAGCGGAGCTGCTCCCACGGGACCCATCGGTGATCCATGACCTCCGCTGGCTCTGGGCGCACCGGACCGGTGGCACGGGCGAAAAACACTGGACATATCTCGTTTTCCACGATTCCGTCGGCCGCAACGGCCCGATATCGAAACTCCGGCAGCACGCACGTCAGGGAATCGATCCTCATTCCCAGTTCCTCTTTGGCGCGGCGGCGAACGGCATCGGTGACCGGCTCCCCCGGCGACGGATGTCCGCAAAAGGAATTGGTCCATACCCCGGGCCACGTGCGCTTTCTGAGAGCACGCCGGGTCAAGAGCACGCGCCCCTGCCCATCGAAGACATAGCACGAAAAGCCAAGGTGCAGAGGCGTCGCGGCGTGGTGCACGGTCGACTTGTCGGCGCTGCCGATATCCCGGCCTTCCTCGTCGAGCAACACGACGCGTTCCTCACCAGAAGTCAATCCAACCTCCGCCACCAGGGTTACATACCCGATCTATCGATGCATAAACGATGCATTCGCTGCTAGCATACTTCCAGCCGGTGAAGGGCGGTACGCAGGTCCTCGAGGGGCTCGACCTTCTTCGGCAATCGTGCGGACGCCCAGCCGGAACCCCCGACTACGAGCTGGGCGTCCGCTCCTAGGACCGCCTTGGCCGTTGCTAGGTCAGCGGTCCGCTGCGATTGCGACCACAGCACCACGGCGACCGGATTCCGCTGACGCGAAATCGCGTCGAGCAGCGCATCGGTGGGTACATCAGGACCGAGCATCAAGGCTTGTTGGCCCCGCTCTGCAAGCGCCGCCCGAAGCGCTTCGAGCGGCAGGCAGTGCGCTTCGCCGGAGGTGCAGGCCAAGATGATCGACTCTGACGCCTCGGCTTTGGCAAGCGGCACCGCCTGCAACGATCGCGAAACCGACCATGACAGGGCATGTTCCACGTCGATGCACCCTTCACCGTCGGCCTGTCGGGCCTCGATCGCGGCAAAGGCCGGCCGGATGAAGTCTTCCCACGTCGCCACCACACCTAAGTGGCGGATATGGCGATCGAGTAGGCGGCTCACGGTGCCGACGTCCAACTCGAACACGGCTGCAAGCAACGCGTATTGATCACCTGACCGCGGTTTGATGGACTCGAGTGCGGTCCGGGCTGCGCTGCGCGGGCTAGCACCCTGAGCGATTAGCTCATGCATCTCCTCAACGATTGCGATGTCGTTATCGCTGTACAGCCGGTGCCGTCCCGGACTGTGATCTGTGGGGCCGACCCCGTAGCGCTGATTCCAGCTGCGAAGCGTCGCCGTGGGCACACCTACGCGTTCCGCGACCACGCTGACGGTGTATCGCGGCACGTCGGCGTCGTCCCTATCCGGCATTGCCGTATTCAACGCCGACAGCACAGCGCACGGCCACGCCGGCGCGAATTTTGATGCATAACCGATGCATACGGTTCATAGCATACGGCTCATAAGTGGGTACTACCTCACAATGACTCAGCTTGAACCAGAAAACCACCGGCGTCCGGATGGCGTCGATGACGCGACCGTGAATGCCGTGGGAAAGGTATCGGAAGCGTTGGAGTGGGTGGAAAGGGCGCGCGGTGAGCTGTATTCGTTTCATCAGCTGATGGGGCGCGCCGATCTGCTGCTGGGCGAGGCGTGCGACAACCTGCGGCAGGCGGGCCATGAGAGTGCCGCAGACCTTCTGGAAAAGGAGCTCGTCGGCCGAAACGTCCTCCACGGCCGGTGGACCTTCCAAATCGTGGAAGACTTCGACGACAACTATTGGACGGTGTTCCGCGACCACGAACGCCGCCTTCGCGACGAACTGCAAGGCGGCGCCCGCCACGTATTCGAGTCCGAGATGAAGGAGCGGCGCCGCACCCACGGCCAGGCAGGCCACGAGCGCCGCCCCTGAACGGAACCGCTATGCCGTCTCGGTGATCGGGCGGTCGACCCAGCTCATCAGTTCGCGCAGCTTCTTGCCGGTCACCTCAATCGGGTGCTCGGCGTTCTGCTTGCGCAGGCCCTCAAGCTCCTTGTTGCCGCCCTCGACGTTGGCCACCAGACGCTTGACGAAGGTGCCGTCCTGGATCTCGGACAGGATCTGCTTCATCCGCTGCTTGGTATCGGCGTCGATGACCCGCGGACCCGACAGGTAGCCGCCGAACTCAGCGGTGTCAGACACCGAGTAGTTCATCCGCGCGATGCCGCCCTCATACATCAGGTCGACGATCAGCTTCAGCTCGTGCAGTACCTCGAAGTACGCGAGCTCAGGTGCATACCCGGCCTCGACCATCACGTCGAAACCGGTCTTGACGAGTTCCTCAGTGCCACCGCACAGTACGGCCTGCTCACCGAACAGGTCGGTCTCGGTCTCGTCCTTGAAGGTGGTCTTGATGACGCCGGCGCGGGTGCCGCCGATGCCCTTGGCGTAGGACAGCACCAAAGCCTGGCCCTCGCCCTTGGGATCCTGTTCGACCGCAACCAGACACGGCACACCCTTGCCGTCGACGAACTGGCGACGCACCAGATGGCCGGGCCCCTTCGGCGCAACCATGCCGACGGTGACGTTGCCAGGCGGCTTGATCAGACCGAAGTGGATGTTGAGCCCGTGCCCGAAGAACAACGCGTTGCCGTCCTCGAGGTTCGGCTCGATGTCGTTTTTGAAGATTTCGGCTTGGGCGGTGTCGGGCGCCAGCAGCATGACGACGTCGGCCCACTTGGCCACCTCGGCAGGTGCGTCGACCGCCAGGCCCTGCTCTTCGACCTTGGCCCGCGACTTCGAGCCCTCCTTCAGGCCGACCTTCACCTCGACGCCGGAATCACGCAGGCTCAGCGAGTGCGCATGACCCTGGCTGCCGTAGCCGATGACGCCGACCTTGCGTCCCTGGATGATCGACAGGTCCGCGTCGTCGTCATAGAACATCTCTACTGCCACTGTGATTTCCCTACCTTCTTCGATCTTTTGCTTGTTGGTCTTACTTGATAGGCCTTATTTGACGATGCCGCGCGGGCCGCGCGACAACGACACCACTCCGGATTGCACGATCTCGCGGATGCCGTAGGGCTCCAACACTCGCAGGAACGCCTCCAACTTCTCCGGCGTACCGGTCGCTTCGATCGTCAATGACTCCGTCGACACGTCAACGACCTTGGCGCGGAACAGGTTCACCGCTTCGATCACCTGGCCACGGGTTGCGGCGTCGGTGCGCACCTTGATCAATGCGAGTTCGCGAGACACCGAATTGGACTCGTCCTGCTCGACGATCTTGATGACGTTGACCAGCTTGTTCAGCTGTTTGGTGATCTGCTCGAGAGGATGCTCGTCGACGCTGACCACGATGGTCATCCGCGACAGGTTCTTCTGCTCAGTGGCACCGACGGCCAGCGACTGGATGTTGTAGCCGCGGCGTGAGAACAGCGACGCCACACGGGCGAGCACGCCGGGTTTGTCCTCGACGAGAACCGACAGGGTTTGGGTGGGAGTGCTCATCACGCGTGCCCTTCTTCGGGATCGTCGAACAGCGGCCGGATTCCGCGGGCCGCCATGATCTCGTCGTTGCTGGTGCCTGCCGCCACCATCGGCCACACCTGGGCGTCGGCGCCGACAATAAAGTCGATGACCACCGGTCGGTCGTTGATCTCGCGCGCCTGCTTGATGACGGCCTCGACGTCTTCGGCCCGCTCGCAACGCAATCCGACGCAGCCCAGTGCCTCGGCGAGCTTGACGAAGTCGGGGATGCGATGGCTGTGGGTGGCCAGGTCCGTCTGGCTATACCGCTCTTCGTAGAACAGCGTCTGCCATTGGCGCACCATGCCCAGGTTGCCGTTGTTGATGATCGCAACCTTGATCGGCGCGCCCTCGACGGCACAGGTGGCCAGCTCCTGATTGGTCATCTGGAAGCAGCCGTCGCCGTCGATGGCCCACACCTCGGCCTCCGGACGCGCGAACTTCGCGCCCATTGCAGCGGGGACAGCGAAGCCCATGGTGCCCAGGCCACCGGAGTTGATCCACGTCTTCGGGTTCTCGTACGAGATGAACTGCGCGGCCCACATCTGGTGCTGCCCAACGCCTGCCACATACACCGCATCGGGGCCGGCCATCTTGCCCAGCTGTTCGATCACGTACTCAGGCGACAGGCTGCCGTCGCTCTGCGGCCCATAGCTCAGCGGGTACGTCGACTGCATGTCGCGCAGATACTCCCACCAGCTGTCCATCGTGATGGAGTCGGCGGAGGTGCCGTCCCTGCGGAGCGCCTCGATCAGGTCGCTGATGACGGCCTTCACGTCGCCCACGATCGGCACATCGGCGTTGCGGTTCTTGCCGATCTCCGCCGGGTCGATGTCGGCGTGGATCACCTTCGCCTCGGGCGCAAACGAGTCCAGCTTGCCCGTCACCCGGTCGTCGAATCGGGTGCCCAACGCGATCAGCAGGTCACTGCGCTGCAGCGCCGCGACCGCGGTCACCGTGCCGTGCATGCCCGGCATGCCCATGTTCTGCGGATGGCTGTCGGGGAAGGCGCCGCGCGCCATCAGGGTGGTGACCACCGGAATGCCGGTCAGCTCGGCCAGATCCAGCAACTCGCGGGTGGCCTCACCGCGGATCACGCCGCCGCCGACGTACAGCACCGGCTTGCGCGACGCGGCGATCAGCTTCGCGGCCTCGCGAATCTGGCGGCTGTGCGGTTTGGTATTCGGCTTGTAGCCGGGCAGCTCGAACCGCGGCGGCCAGCTGAACGTGTACTGCCCCTGCAGCACATCCTTGGGGATATCGACGAGAACCGGGCCAGGACGGCCCGACCTGGCGATGTGGAACGCCTCGGCCATCACCCGCGGGATGTCGTTGCCGTCGCGCACCAGGAAGTTGTGCTTGGTAATCGGCATCGTGATGCCCGAGATGTCGGCTTCCTGGAAGGCGTCGGTGCCGATCAGCCCTCGACCGACCTGACCGGTGACTGCCACCACCGGAATCGAGTCCATGTAGGCGTCTGCCAGCGGCGTCACGAGGTTGGTGGCCCCGGGGCCCGATGTCGCCATGCACACGCCGACCTTGCCCGTCGCGTGTGCGTAACCACTGGCCGCATGCCCTGCACCCTGCTCGTGGCGGACCAGGACGTGACGCAGCTTCTGCGAGTCGAAAAGCGGGTCGTACACCGGCAACACGGCCCCACCGGGAATGCCGAAGATGACCTCGACGTCGAGCTCCTCCAACGACCGAATAACCGACTCGGCTCCGGTGAGTTGTTGCGGGGCAACCTTTTCGGGCTTGCTTGACGAGCCGTGGCCGGCAACCTTCGCCGCGGATTGCGCGGCGTTGGCCTCGGCCAAATCCCCGTACGGCGGGTTCGCCGACCGTCCCGGGGGTCGTGTGGTTGGTGCGCTCACGATGTCCTCATTTGTCGTTGTGTGTTGTGGACTCAAATCACTGCTGGGGCAAGAAAAAACCCCCGCCAGCGATGCCGCTGTACGAGGGTTGCGCGTTGATACTTGTGACTATGCCCAAGTCCGGGCTAGCGCGGTATCAACGCGCAACCCAATTACTACGAGCAAGCCAAGGTTCTGCACAACTGATGACGGTAGCCGCCGCACTGGTCAAAGGTCAAATTCACGTCCACCGCCGGTCGGGTGGGACGATGGCAGCGTGACCCCGAAAACGTCGCGCGCCCCCGCCGAACGGGTGGTACTGCGTATTTCCCCGATGGCGCACTTCGGCGTCGGCTTCCTAGTGCTGGGCATGCTGGCGGTGATTTTCAGCGCGTCCTGGACGTGGGTGCTGCTCGTCATACCCGTGGCGTTGTCGGCATGCATCATCCGGCTGCGCACCGTCGCCGATCGCGAGACGGTGACCGCGCACGGGCTGCTCGGCAGCGAGAGCGTGCGGTGGGAGGACATCGAAGGGCTGGCGTTCACCAAAGGCTCGTGGGCCAGGGCCCGCCTGACGGACGGTCGTGAGCTGCGGCTTCCCGCGGTGTCGTTCGCGACGGTGCCACAGTTGACGGCGGTCAGCGGCGGCCGCGTGCCCAACCCGTACGGCTGAGGTCGTCAGCCCAGTGGATTGCCGCCGTTGAGCAGCACCCACAGGGCGATGCCACCGCCGATGCCGACGACCAGCGCGGCGAAGGAGCCGACGAATGGGCGACGGGCCCAGCCGCGTCCTGCGTCGAGGCCGTATCTGCCCGGCCCGGCGAGGATGACCGCGACGACCGCGGCGACCAGCACGACCTTGTACTCATGGCCGTCGGTCAGGAAATCCGACAGCCTGGCCTGGTTGTGAGCGGCCATCGCTTCCACCAGCAGGCCGTTGATCAGATAGGCCAACGCCCCGGCGGCGGCCAACGGGGTGAACAGGCCCAGGATCAGCAGCAGACCCGCGAGGATTTGGGCGCCGGTGGCGACATAGGTCAGGAGGTCGGCGTGCTGGTAGCCGACGTCTGCCAGCCGGGCCTCGAACCCGTCCAGGCCGGGGCCGCCGAACAGGCCGAACGCCTTCTGCAGCCCATGGACGACCAACAGTGCTCCGATGGCCCACCGCAGCAGCATCAAGCCGAGGTCTTGCGTGCCGCGCCGCTCGTCGGCCCGGCGGTCCTCGTACAGCGGAGCGACGTCGGCCGGATGGGCATAGGGCGATAGGGGCTGGTTGTCGCCTGGCTGCACGTACGGCAGCGGCTCGGGCTCGCCGATCAGGCCGAACCCCGGCTGCGAGCCGGTTTTGTAGTTGGGGATCGAGGTGGTCTCGAAATCGCCGCCATAGTCAGAGGACGGCAGATCGTCCTCGGGATCGACCAGGCTTGCCGACGCGGGCCGGCCCAGGTCGTCGGGCCTCTGCCATTGGGGATTACTGGTCACGTGCCCAGGGTAAGTGCTCATGATCGGTGAACCTTGGATTGGCGCGGCGCGTCAAACCTCCGCGTGGCGCGCCCGGCCGATGAATCCGTAACCTGGCGGGCATGACACTGCGCGGGCCGTTGCGAGCTGCCGTCGCTTTGCTCTGCGCTGCGCTGCTCGCCGTCTCGTGCGCCCGCTTCGACAACGCCCAGTCGCAGCCGTTCACCACCGAGCCGGAGCTGCAGCCGGGCCCCAGCTCGACTCCCCCGCCGCCACCCCCGCTGCCCCCCAAGCCCTTTCCGAAGCAGTGCCCGGCTCCGGGGGTGATGCAGGGTTGCCTGGAAAGCACCAGCGGGTTGATCATGCTGCCCGACAGCCAGTCGGCGTTGGTCGCCGAACGCATCACCGGCGCCGTCAAAGAGGTGTCGGTGAAGGCGGAGCCCAAGGTCAAGACCGTGATTCCGGTCGACGGCAGCGGTGACGGGGGGCTGATGGACATCGTGCTGTCGCCGACCTACTCCCAGGACCGGCTGATGTATGCCTACGTCAGCACACCGACCGACAACCGGGTGGTGCGCATCGCCGACGGTGATATTCCGAAGCCGATTTTCACGGGCATCCCCAAGGGCGCGACGGGCAACATGGGCGCGCTTCAGTTCACGAGTCCGACCACGCTGGTCGTGCTGACCGGTGATGCCGGTGATCCGGCGCTCGCGGCCGACCCGGCGTCGCCGGCCGGCAAGGTGCTGCGCATCGAACAACCGACCACGGTCAATCAGGCTCCGCAGACCACGGCGTTGACCGGTATGGGATCCGGTGGCGGGCTGTGTGTCGACCCGTCCGACGGTTCGCTCTACATCACCGACCGCACGCCCACGGCCGACCGGCTGCAGCGCATCACCAAGGACTCGAAGGTCTCCACTGTGTGGACCTGGCCCGATAAGCCCGGTGTGGCCGGATGCGCCGCGATGGACGGCACGGTGCTGGTGAACCTGATCAACACCAAGCAGACGGTCGCGGTGCGGCTGGCCGCGGATACGGGCGCGGTGACCGGCGAACCCGAGGTGGTGCGCCAGGATGTGCACGGCCACGCGTGGGCGCTGCAGACCTCGCCGGACGGCAACGTCTGGGGGGCCACGGTGAACAAGACGGCAGGCGACCCGGAAAAGCTCGACGATGTGGTGTTCCCGGTGTTCCCGTCGGGCGGCGGCTTCCCGCGTAGTAACGCCGACAATACCTAAGGCTCAGCCGAAGTAGCGGACCCGGCTGATTCCCGCCGCCTTCGGGGTCTCGCAGAAGACGACGCCACGGCCGGACGGGGCGGCGACCGAGGCGCTGACGGTGTCGCCGGCGGCGATCATCTTGAACCAGCGGCCGCCGCGCAGGCTGTCAACGAAGTCACCGACCGCGATCGGCTGGTCCTCACCGAGGCTGACGTCGGCGCCGCGGCCGATGGCGCGCCGCACGGCCAACTGGTCACCGGCGATGGCGGCATCGAGAAATTCTGCGAAACGTCGCTTATCGCGTCGGCCCGGCCGCCTGAACCCCGCCGCGAAGCCGGCCGTCCCGCCGATCCCCTGGTTGCGCAGCAGCTCACCGGCCAACTGCACCGCCACGGGCAGAGACTTGCCGCCCTGGCGCAGCATCTGCGCCACCATCGTCGGCAGCTCCCAATGCGCGCGCAGCCGCTCGACCGCCCAGTCGCCCTCGACCGGCCTAAGGTCGTAGCGCAGGTGCATCGGGACGTCGACCGTGACGCCTGCCGCCATCACGATCTCGAGCATGAGGTCGCGCACCACCGCGCTGCCGACCGCAACATCGACGTCGCGGTGAAAGATGATCTGCCGCGGGCCGATAAAGGTGTCGTAGAACCGGCCGATCTCGTCGACTCCGACGTGGGGGCGCGATCCGTAGGGATCTTCGACGCGTCCGTGGGGGGTGAAGATGCCGATCCACCCCGTCCGGTCGTGCACGTCGGTCGCCGCCGGCGACCGCTCAACCGCCGCCAGCAGCTCGACGTCTATCGCTGCCATCTAGGTGCAGGCCGCCAGCACCAGATCGCGCACCCGTGCCGCGTCGGCCTGCCCCTTGGTCGCTTTCATCACCGCGCCGACGATGGCGCCCGCGGCCTGCACCTTCCCGCCGCGGATCTTTTCGGCCACATCGGGATTGGCAGCCAACGCTTCATCCACTGCCGCCTGGATCAGCGAGTCGTCGCGGACCAGTTCCAGCCCGCGCGCCTTCATCACCTCGGCAGGTTCGCCCTCGCCTGCGAGCACGCCCTCAACGACTTGACGGGCCAGCTTGTTGGACAGCTTGCCCTCATCGACGAACGCGATCACAGCGGCGACCTGTGCGGGGGTGATGTTCAGCGCGTCGAGTTCGACACCGGCCTCATTGGCCTTCTGCACCAGGAAGTTGCCCCACCAGGCCCGCGCCTGCTCGCTGGAGGCGCCTTCTGCCACGGTGGCGGTGACGAGATCGACGGCGCCGGCGTTGACGAGGTCGCGCATAACCTCATCGGAAATGCCCCAGTCCTGCTGAATTCGCTTGCGCGCCAACCAGGGATACTCAGGGATGGTTTTGCGCAGCCTCTCGACGTAATCCGCGTCGGGCGCGATCGGTTCCAGGTCGGGTTCCGGGAAGTACCGGTAGTCCTGCGCGGTTTCCTTGCTGCGGCCCGGCGATGTGTAGCCGTCCTCGTGAAAGTGCCTGGTCTCCTGGTGGACTCGGCCGCCGGCGTCGAGAACCGCTGCCTGCCTCCGCATTTCATAGCGGACGGCGACCTCGACGCTCTTCAGCGAGTTCACGTTCTTGGTTTCGGTGCGGATGCCGAATTCCGTCGCCCCGGTGGGCTTGAGCGAGACGTTGGAGTCGCAGCGCATGGAGCCCTGGTCCATGCGCACGTCGGAAACACCCAAGGCACGCAACAGGTTTCGAAGCGCAGTCACGTAGGCGCGGGCGATCTCCGGCGCACGCGCCCCGGCGCCCTCGATCGGCTTGGTGACGATCTCGATCAGCGGCACACCGGCACGGTTGTAGTCGATCAGCGAAGTGGTGGCACCTGCGATGCGCCCCGTCTCGCTGCCCAGATGGGTGAGCTTGCCCGTGTCCTCTTCCATGTGCGCCCGTTCGATCTCGACCCGCCATGTCGTGTCGTCGTCGAGGGGTACGTCGAGATAGCCGTTGATCGCGATCGGCTCGTCGTACTGCGAGATCTGGTAGTTCTTCGGCATGTCCGGATAGAAGTAGTTCTTCCGCGCGAAGCGGCACCAAGACACGATCTCGCAGTTCAGCGCCAGCCCGATGCGGATAGCAGATTCGACGGCGGCCTGGTTGAGCACCGGCAGCGAGCCCGGCAGGCCAAGACACACCGGGCACACCTGCGTGTTGGGCTCGGCGCCGAATCGATTGGCGCAGCCGCAGAACATCTTGGTCGCCGTCGACAACTCGACGTGCACCTCGAGGCCCAGGACCGGCTCGTAACGCGCGACGACGTCGTCGTAGTCGACCAGGTCAGCGGTGTGGGCAACAGACATGCCCCTGATCCTAGTTCGCTCGAAACTCAGCCGAAGAACTCGGCGGCGTCGTCGTATCGGCTCTGCGGGACCAGCTTCAGCTGACGGACGGCATCGGCGAGCGGCACGCGGCCGATCTCCTGGCCGCGCAGCGACACCATCATCCCGTACTCGCCCGCATGGGCGGCGTCGGCGGCGTTGACCCCGAACCGCGTCGCGAGCACCCGGTCGTATGGGGTGGGAGTACCGCCGCGCTGTACGTGGCCCAGCACGGTGACCCGCACCTCCTTGTTGATCCGCTTCTCGACCTCCATCGCCAGCTGCTGGGCGACACCGGTGAACCTCTCGTGGCCGAACTCGTCAACTCCGCCCTCGCGCAGCTTCATTGAGCCCTCGGCGGGCTTGGCACCTTCAGCGACGACACAGATGAAGTGCGAATCGCCGCGCACGAAACGCTGTTTGATCAGCCGGCACACTTCCTCGACGTCGAACGGCTGCTCGGGAATCAGCGTCATGTGCGCACCCGAGGCCAGCCCCGCGTTCAAGGCGATCCATCCGGCATGGCGGCCCATCACCTCCACCAGCATCACCCGCTGATGCGACTCGGCAGTGGAGTGCAGGCGGTCGATGGCCTCGCTGGCAACGCCGAGCGCGGTATCGTGACCAAACGTCACATCGGTGCAGTCGATGTCGTTGTCGATGGTCTTGGGTACGCCGACCACGGGCACATTCTCCTCGGAGAGCCAATGCGCCGCAGTAAGCGTCCCCTCGCCGCCGATTGGGATGAGCACGTCGATGCCGTTGTCGTCCAGCGTCTGTTTGATCTGATCGAGGCCCGCCTTGAGTTTGTCCGGATGCACCCGCGCGGTGCCGAGCATCGTGCCGCCCTTGGCGAGCAGCCGGTCGTTGCGGTCGTCATTGCGGAGCTGGACGCGACGGTCTTCGAGCAGCCCGCGCCAGCCGTCCAGAAAACCCACCACCGACGACCCGTACCGCACATCGCAGGTACGGACTACCGCCCGGATCACCGCATTCAGGCCAGGACAGTCGCCGCCTCCGGTCAAGACTCCGATCCGCATGCGTCCATCTTGCCCGCAGATCGCCCACTTCACACGGCGGTTGGCAGTGCCCCCCGAGCGGCCTCGTAGGCGGCGCCGACACGGTACAGCCGGTCGTCGGCGAGCGCTGGAGCCATGATCTGCAAACCCACCGGCAGATTGTTGTCGGCAGACAAGCCCGACGGGACCGACATCCCGCAGTGGCCGGCCAGGTTCAGCGGCAGAGTGCACAGGTCGAACAGGTACATCGCCAGAGGATCGTCGACCTTCTCCCCCAGCGGGAACGCCGTGGTCGGTGTCGCAGGCGACACCAGTACATCCACCTTCTGGTATGCCTGGTCGAGATCGCGGGCGATCAGCGTACGCACCCGCTGCGCCTGGTTGTAGTAGGCGTCGTAATAGCCGGCCGACAGCGCATAAGTACCAATCATGATGCGGCGCTTGACTTCTGGACCAAAGCCGGCCTCGCGGGTCAACGCCATGACCTCCTCGGCGCTGTGCGTTCCGTCATCGCCGACCCGCAGCCCGTAGCGCATGCCGTCGAACCGGGCCAGGTTGGAGGACACCTCGGACGGCAGGATCAGGTAGTAGGCCGGGAGCGAGTAGTCGAAGTGCGGGCAATCGACCTCGGACACCTCCGCGCCGAGCTCGGTCAGGGTCTCGACGGCGGCGTTGAACGACGCCAGCACGCCCTCCTGGTATCCGTCCCCGCGCAGCTGCCGCACCACGCCGACCTTGACGCCGCGCAGATTGCCGTCGGCACCGGCTCGGGCCGCGCTCACGAGGTCGGGCACCTCGACCTCCATCGATGTGGAGTCCTTCGGGTCATGCCCGACGATCACCTGATGCAGCATCGCAGTGTCGAGCACCGTGCGTGCACACGGTCCGCCCTGGTCTAACGACGATGCACAGGCGATCAGACCGTAGCGCGACACCGTGCCATAGGTGGGCTTCACCCCGACGGTCGCGGTCAGCGCCGCCGGCTGACGGATCGACCCGCCGGTATCCGAACCGATCGCCAACGGGGCCTGGAACGCCGCCAACGCGGCGGCACTGCCACCGCCCGATCCGCCGGGCACCCGGTCGACGTCCCAGGGATTGCGTGTGGGCCCATAGGCCGAATTCTCCGTCGACGAGCCCATCGCGAACTCGTCCATGTTCGTCTTGCCGAGAATCGGGATGCCCGCGGCGCGCAGCCGCACCGTCACCGTCGAGTCGTAAGGCGACGTCCAGCCCTCAAGGATCTTCGAGCCGCAGGTGGTCGGCATGTCCGTGGTGGTGAAGACGTCCTTGAGCGCCAGCGGAACACCGGCGAGCGACGACGGCAACTGCTCGCCCTCTGCCACCGCGGCGTCCACGCGGGCGGCCGCCGCCAGCGCCTGCTCCTCGGCGACATGCAGGAACGCCTGATACTGGCCGTCGGTCTCGGCGATGCGGTCCAGGCAGGCCCGCGTGACTTCGACCGACGAGACCTCCTTGGCCGCGATCTTGGCGCCGAGCGTCGCGCCGTCGAGCCGGGTGAGATCTTGATCGCTCATGCGGGCTCCCCCAAGATGCGCGGCACCGCAAACCGACCCTCGGCCGACTTCGGCGCCTGTGCCAGCGCCTCCTGCTGGGTGAGGCCAGGCTCGACAACGTCTCGCCGGGTCACGTTGACCGACGACAGCGGGTTGTCGGTGGGCGTGACGTCGGTGACGTCGACGGCCTGGATTCGGCTGACGTGCTCGAGTATGGCGTCGAGTTGACCGGCGAAGCTGTTCAGCTCGTCGTCGCTCAACGCGAGCCTGGCCAGGCGGGCGAGGTGCGCAACCTCGTCTCGGGAGATCTGTGACACGACATCACAGCCTAATCGGGCCAGCGAGGCTGGAATGCCGAGCCCGCGACCCTGTGCAACAGTGTTGCGCGTGCCTTCGTACATGCTGCGGGTCCAGCTGGAGGATCGACCGGGCAGCCTCGGCTCGCTGGCAGTGGCGCTCGGTTCGGTGGGCGCCGACATCCTGTCCCTCGATGTGGTGGAGCGCGGGACGGGATACGCGATCGACGATCTGATCGTCGACCTGCCGCCCGGCGCGATGCCCGACATGCTCATTACTGCAGCGGAAAACCTCAAAGGGGTTCGGGTGGATAGCATCCGTCCGCACACCGGGTTACTGGAAGCCCATCGGGAACTCGAGCTCGTCGACCACATCGCCGCCGCGCCGCACAGGCACGCCAAGCTCCAGGTCCTCGCCACCGAGGCGCCGCGCGTGCTGCGAGTGGGCTGGTGCACGGTGGTGCGGCTGACCGACTCCGGCATCGACCGCATAGTGGGCAGCGCCGGGGCGCCCGAAACCCATCTCAACGAGGTGCCCTGGTTACCGATCGAGCGTGCCACGGCGCTCGACGACGCCGACTGGATGCCGCAGGTTTGGCGCGACATGGATACGACCGCGGCCGCTGCGCCGCTCGGCGACCACACAACAGCGATCGTGCTCGGCAGGTCCGGCGGTCCGGCGTTTCGGCCGTCGGAGGTGGCGCGGTTGGGGTACCTCGCCGGGATCGTCGCGACTATCCTGCGCTGACGCCTCAGCCGCCGGCGGGCACCGGGTAGCGGTCGTTGACGTCAGCGTTGCTGTCCTTGCGTGCGCAGTGCGCACAACAGAAGATGCCGTCGTCGGTCTCGATCCCGTGGCCCAGAATCCGGCATCCGCAGTGCGGGCACTCCAGAGCCAGGTGCATGGCGGCGCACTCGATGCTGTCGAACGTCTCGCTGCGGCCGTCGTGCCAGGTCACCGTGAACGCCTTGTCGTAGTCGTTGCCGCAGGTGGCGCAGATCGTCATCGCAGTCTCCCCTCACATCGGTTCGCCCGGTCGCATTCCCGGCCGATGGGAGCGGCAAACTCCATGCGCGGGTCAGACACCGTCCGGGCCGTGTTCCAGCAGCCGGGCGAAGCCGTCCTCGTCGAGGATCGGTACGCCGAGTTCGACGGCCTTGTCGTATTTCGATCCCGGCGAATCGCCGGCCACAACATACGCGGTCTTCTTCGACACCGAACCCGCCGCCTTGCCGCCGCGGGCGACGATCGCTTCCTTGGCGTCGTCGCGCGAGAATCCGGTCAGCGACCCTGTCACGACGATCGACAGCCCTTCCAAAGTGCGTTCGATGCTGGCATCGCGTTCGTCGGCCATCCGCACACCCGCCGCTCGCCACTTGTCGACGATGGCGCGGTGCCAGTCGACGGTGAACCATTCGGTGACCGCGGCAGCGATGGTCGGGCCGACACCCTCGACGACGGACAACTCCTGCTCAGAGGCCGACATGATCGCGTCCAGGCTGCCGTACTCGGTGGCCAGCGCACGGGCTGCAGTCGGGCCGACATGGCGGATCGACAATGCGACCAGCACCCGCCACAGCGGCTGTGCCTTCGCCTCGTGCAGGTTGACCAACAGCCGCTTGCCGTTGGCCGACAGGTTGCCGTCCTTGGTTCGGAACAGCTCGGTGCGCAACAGGTCCTTGCTGCCGATGGTGAACAAGTCCCCCTCGTCGGTGATGACGCCCGCCTGCAGCAAAGCGGTGGCCGCTTCGTAACCGAGGCCCTCGATATCGAACGCGCCGCGGCCGGCTACGTGAAACACCCGCTCCCGCAACTGCGCCGGACATGACCGGGTGTTTGGGCAGCGGATGTCGGCGTCACCTTCCTTGGCCGGGGCCAGCTTCGTTCCACACTCCGGACACGTTGTGGGCATGACGAATTCGCGTTCGGAGCCGTCGCGCAGATCGACGACAGGACCCAGCACCTCGGGAATCACGTCACCGGCCTTACGGATCACGACCGTGTCTCCGATGAGCACACCCTTGCGCTTGACCTCCGAGGCGTTGTGCAACGTCGCCTGGCTCACCGTCGATCCGGCGACCTTGACCGGTTCCATGAAGGCGAACGGGGTGACGCGGCCCGTACGTCCGACATTGACCTTGATGTCGAGCAGCTTGGTAGTCGCCTCCTCCGGCGGGTACTTATAGGCGATCGCCCATCGCGGAGCGCGTGAGGTGGACCCGAGCCGACGCTGCAGCGCAACCTCGTCGACTTTGACGACCAGGCCGTCGATTTCGTGTTCGACGTCGTGGCGGTGCTCGCCCCAGTAGGCGATGCGTTCGGTGACCGCTTCCAGACCCTGCACCCTGGTGGTGTGCTCGGAGACCGGCAACCCCCACGCTTTCAACGCACGGTAGGCGTCGTGCAGCGTCTTCGGGGTGAAGCCCTCCACCCGGCCCAAGCCGTGGCAGATCATGTGCAGCTTGCGCCGTGCGGTCACGGCGGGGTTCTTCTGCCGCAGCGAGCCGGCCGCGCTGTTGCGAGGGTTGGCGAACGGCGCCTTGCCCTCGGCCACCAGGCCGGCGTTGAGCTCCTCGAAGTCGGCGACCCGGAAGAACACCTCCCCGCGCACCTCCAGCACCTTCGGAATCGGGAATTCCTTTGACCCGCTGAGTTTTTCAGGCACATCGTCGATGGTGCGTGCGTTGAGCGTGACGTCCTCGCCGGTGCGGCCGTCGCCGCGGGTGGCTGCGCGTGTCAGCTTTCCGTCGCGGTACACCAGCGCCAGCGCGACGCCGTCGATCTTCAGCTCGCACAGATAGTGCGCGTCGGGACCGACCTCACCTTTGATGCGGCCGGCCCACGCGGCAAGCTCGTCGGGGGTGAACACGTTGTCGAGGCTGAGCATGCGTTCGAGGTGCTCGGCCGAGGTGAAGTCGGTTGCAAAGCCCGCGCCGCCGACCAGCTGCGTCGGCGAATCGGGGGTCCGGAGTTCCGGGTGTTCATCTTCGAGGCCTTGAAGCTCCCGCAGCAGCGTGTCGAACTCGGCGTCGGAGATGATCGGCGCGTCCCTGACGTAGTAGCGGAACTGGTGTTCGCGCACCTGGTCAGCCAGCTCCTGCCAGCGGCGTCGCAGATCGGCGTCGGGGGCGTCTTCGGACTGTTCGGCCAGCGCCTGCTGCGCGTCGGTTGCCTTCGGGCTCACCCTCGCAGGCTATCCGAGCCCCCCGACAACAAAACCCGCCCAATCGCGCGGTGCGACCTGCACATTTGACTATATGCAGGTAACTACCTGCATAATGGTCGAGTGGCGCAGGATCCGATGGACAAGGTGTTCAAGGCGCTCGCCGACCCTGGTAGGCGGCTGCTGCTCGACCGACTGCGGCAGGACAACGGTCAAACGCTCGGGCAGCTGTGCGAGTACCTCGAGATCGCGCGGCAGTCGGTGAGTCAGCATCTTTCGGTGCTCGAGGAAGCCAACCTCATCAGCACAGTGCGGCGCGGTCGGCTCAAACTGCACTATCTGAATCCTGTTCCGCTGCAAGAAATTCAGTACCGCTGGATCCAGGAATTCGAATATTCGCGACTTCACGCGCTGCGCGCGCTGAAGCACAAGGCAGAGGAGGCGGACATGGCGACACCGGATGGCAAGCCCTCGTTCGTGTACGTGACCTACATCCACAGCACCCCCGACACAGTGTGGGAGGCGCTCACCGACGCCGACCTCACTGCGCAGTACTGGGGCCACAGCAATGTGTCGGATTGGCAGCCGGGATCACGTTGGGAACATGTCCGCACTGACGCTTCGGGCGTTGTCGATGTCGCCGGCGAGGTGATCGAGGCATCGCCGCCACATCGGTTGGTCATCACCTTCGGCGGTGCCGATGAGGCGGGCCGACCCTCGGTGGTGCGCTTCGACATCGAACCGCACCACGACATCGTGCGGTTGACGGTGACGCACACCGACATCCCCACCGATTCGGATTACGAGACGGCCGCGGCCGGCTGGGCAGCGGTCGTGTCGAACCTGAAATCGCTGCTGGAAACCGGGCACGTGCTGCCGCAGGCGCCTTGGGAGATGAGTGGCGAAACCGCACGCCAACGGTAGTTTGGCGGCATGCCGCACCCGATCATGTTCCGCGACGACGATCCCGATCTGGCGAAGGTGCGTGCGATCGCCTTGCGCTTTCCCGGTGCGTTCGAGAAGGTCTCGCACGGCAGGCCGGCGTTCTTCGTCTCGAAGATGTTCGCGATGTACGGCGGCAGCGCCAAGCCCGACACCAAGGGCGCCGACTACATCTCCTACCCGCGATCGATCGTGGTGAAGGTCGACGAGAGCGATCGCAGGGCGTTGCAACAGGATCGGCGGTTCTTCTACCCCGCCTACCTCGGGCCGTCGGGCTGGCTGGGTCTGGACTTCTCTGCGACCAAGAAGGTCGACTGGACCGAGGTGCGTGAGCTGATCGACGCGTCGTTCCGGATCGTCGCACCCAAGAAACGCATCCACCAGCTCGACGGGGGCTGACGACCACCGCGGCCGTCGTGGTTCGATCGAAAGCGTGAGCTTCGCCAGCCCCTACCCCGACGTGGAAATTCCCGACGCCAGCGTCTACGAGTACCTGTTCGGCGACCTCGACGAGGCCTCCACCGACCGCGTCGCGCTCGTGGACGCACGGTCGGGTGACGAAACCAGCTATCGCGACACCGTTGCGCAGATCGACGCCTTCGCGGGCGCGCTGGCCGAGCGGGGCATCGCCGTCGGGGACGTGGTCGGGCTCCTGGCCCCGAACAGCTCCGCATTCGCGATCGCCTTCCACGGCATCCTGCGCGCCGGGGCGACGGCGACCACCATCAACGTGCTGTTCACCACCAAAGACATCGTCAAGCAGCTGACCGACTCGAAGGCCACCATGCTGATCACCGTCGGTCCGCTGCTGCCGCAAGCCAGGGAGGCCGCCGCGGCGGTCGGCATAGCCGACGATCGTCTGGTGGTGCTCGACGGCGCCGACGGACACCCCAGCGCCGCCGATCTCCTCGCCGCGGGCGCGACGCCACCGGAGGTCAGCTTCGACCCCGCCAGCCATCTGGCCGCATTGCCCTACAGCTCGGGTACCACCGGCAACCCGAAGGGCGTGATGCTGACACATCGCAACCTGGTCGCCAACGTCGCCCAAATCCGTGCGGCTCAAGACCTTAACGCCGACGACGCCGTCATCGCGTTTCTGCCGTTCTTCCATATCTACGGAATGACGGTGCTACTCAACGCCGTTCTGCGGGCGCGGGCACGCCTGATCATGATGTCGAGCTTCGACCTGGAGCAGTTTCTCGCGACCATCGCCAACCACAAGGTGAGCGTCGCGTTCATCGCGCCGCCGGTGGCCGTGGCCCTCGCCAAGCATCCACTGGTGAACCGCTACGACCTGTCGTCGCTGCGGGTGGTGCTGTCGGGCGCCGCGCCGCTGGACGAAGAGCTGGGCCAGGCGGTGGCCGACCGCATCGGGTGCCGCGTCGTGCAGGGCTACGGCATGACCGAACTCAGCCCGGTGAGCCATTGCACGCCCTTCGACGGCGGCAAGAGCCTCGTCGGTTCCGTCGCACCCATCGGCGCTGCAGGCTGGACCGTGGCGAACTCGAAGTCAAGGCTGGTCGACCCCGAGACCGGCTACGAGATCGACACTCCCGCAAGAGGTCTCAGCGACATCGGCGAGTTGTGGTTCACCGGGCCGAATGTGATGGCGGGTTATCTCGGCAATGAGGCAGCGACGCGGGAGACCATCGACGACGACGGTTGGCTGCGCACCGGGGACTTGGCGCGCGTTGATTCCTCCGGCTGCGTCTACATCGTCGACCGACTCAAGGAGCTCATCAAGTACAAGGGCTATCAGGTGCCGCCCGCCGAACTGGAGGCCGTCCTGCTCGCCCATCCCGCGATCGCCGACGCCGCAGTGGTCGGCGTGCGTGACCGCGAATCGGGCGAGGAGGTGCCAAAGGCCTTCGTGGTCAAGCAATCCGGGGCGGAGCTGACCGAGGCCGAGGTGATGGACTTCGTCGCCGGGGAAGTCGCACCGTACAAGAAGGTGCGGCAGGTGGCGTTCATCGACGCGATCCCAAAGTCGGCCTCGGGCAAGATTTTGCGCAAGGATCTGCGCGACAGCTCAACGGCGGAGTGACTCCCGTAGCGTCTGGGCCCCGCGCGCCTGGCGGTATCCGAGCATGGCCCCGATGGCGGGAATAAGGATCAGCCCGGCGACTCCGGCCAACGGGTCGGTGACCGTGATTGTGGTTCCGGTGCCGAACTCCGCCACGACAAGATCCGCCGGGCCGATGCGTTCGACCGGCGGCAGGGGTGGTGGCAGCGGCGGGACGTGGATTTCGGCAGCCGGCGGCACCGGCGGCGCGACGGCGGGCACCTCTGCCGGAACCGGCGCGATGGTCGCCAATTGCGGTGCCGGCCCGCTGATCGGCGCGGATACCGCCGCGGGCGGGCCTGGCGTCGGCAACCGAGTCCCGGGCGTGCGCCCGTTGCCGATTACCACGCGAGGAGCATCGAACGTCGCAACAGGCGGCCCCGAGTAGCCGGATCCGCCCCCACCCGAGGCCGCAGGGGCAGGCGGCGCAGCGACCGCCATGTTGTCGCCGACAGGCTGCTCGGCAATCGCCGCCGAGCGCATGGCGGCCGGCCCGTCGGGACCGACGTCTTCGATGACGGTGAGGTTTCGGGGGTCGTTGACCGCACCGCCGATGTCCATGTGGGGTGGGTTCGGATTCGACCTCCTTGCGCCGCCCCTCAGGACGTTGTTGATGAGGTCGGATACCGCCCGGCCGACGTTGCCGGGCCCACGTGACCCGCCCTGACGACTGTCGTCGTTCGAAGAGATCCCAGAGCCATGCTTGTCGGCTACGGCGTGGGAAGGATTGGGCCCGACGATCAACAGGGAGGCTGCGACCACGCCGGCGCCCACGGCAATGCGAATAGTCGAGAGCGCCACGGTACCTTCCCTGACCCGCTGGGCTCACCCCACCCAGGACCCGTCCGGCATTGTTGCACAAAACTTTGCCCGGCAAACACTATTTGGCGATCGCTTCAGGGTCGTCGGCGATGTCGTCGGCGGCCTTCTGCGCCAGCTCGATGGCTGCGCGGGCCCATTGCGATGTTGCCCCGGCCAGGCCGCAAGCCGGCGTGACGCCGAGCCGCCCGGGCAATGTCGACCGGGCGAAGCCCAGTCGGTCCGTTAGGTCGACCACCGAACCCGCCACCTGCTCGGCCGACGGTCGGCGGTCGGGTCCGGTGACGGGCACGACGCCCAGCATCACCGTCCGGCCGGATTCGATGAACTCACCGACGCCGTCGAGGTCCTCCGCGGTCAATGTCGACACATCGAAGGACACCGCGCCAACGGCACTGCGCTGCAACAGGGCCCACGGCAGCTCGCCGGCGCAGCTGTGCAGCGCCACTTCGCCGCCCACGACCGCGATGCACTCATCGAGGATCGCGGCGGCGACGGATTCGTCGACGGGATGAACCGGGGTCAAACTGGTGACCCCGGTGAGCCTGCCGGCCAGCGCCGCAGGCAGCGACGGTTCATCGAACTGAACGACGACCGCGCCGTCCAGCCGCCGGGCCACCTCGGCGCGGTGTGCAGCGACGCCTTCGGCCAGCGATCGCGCCAGATCGCGCACCGCTCCGCTGTCGGTGATCGCGCGGTGGCCGCTGGACAATTCCAGCTGCGCCGCAAGCGTGATCGGTCCGGGGGCCTGAACCTTGACGGTGCGACCACTGCCCCGCAGGCCCGCCTTCTCCCACGCTTCTTCGAGCGCATCGATGTCCTCGGCGAGCAGGCTGATGGCGCGACGGGACACCGCGCTGCGGCCCGAGGCGATGCGGTATCCCCTCGGCACCGTGTCGAGGGTGATGTCGACGAGCAGCGCGCCCGCCCGGCCGATGACGTCCGACCCCACCCCGCGGGCCGGTAACTCCACCAGATGCGGCAGACGGTGCAGTTCGCCAACGACGATCTCGGCGGCCTCGCGGGCCGACGTCCCCGGCCAGGATCCGATGCCGGTGCCCGTGGCGAACGCGCGGACGCGAGGAGCACCATCGGAGCCGCGGACGCGAGGAGCACCATCAGAGCCGCGGACGCGAGGAGCACCATCAAAGGGAGTCACTTCGCCAACACTATCCGCCACACCTGCCACACGCGTTAGTCTGCGACAGGGGAAGGAGTCGTCAACCATGTCCTCAGTGGCGGTTCGACTGGCGGTGCTGTGCGCTGCTGCGCTTCTCGCCGCGGGCTGTGCGCAGTCGATCCAGGGCACCGCGATTCGCGCCGTGCCGGGCATCGATGACGAATCGCAGTCGCCGGTCGACGTCGAGTCGGTGATGCTCGACCAGGCGCAGATGCGGGCGGTCACCGGCGCCGGCGACAACCTGACGATCGTGCCCAGCATGGACGGCAAGATCCCTGTCGACGTCAGCGACCTGATGAACGGCACCCCGCAGGAGTGCAAGTGGTACTTCGCTGAAACGCAGACATTCGGCTCGCAGGTCGAGGAGTTCCACAAGACGACGTATCAGAATCCGCCCGACGGCGGGCTCATCTCTGAGGGCGCCGCCGCCTACCGCGATACCGAAACCGCCCGGAATGCGTTCGCTGACCTCATCAGGCGCGTATACGATTGCGGCTCAACAGAACTCGGATCGACATTCATCGGCGAGTGGACCGCTGACCACGACACGCTGACCATGCGCTCGTCGGGGACATGCGGGCGCGATTACCGGATCAAGAACGTCGTGCTGGCCGAGGTGTCGTTCTGCTCGTTTCCCGAGTCGGTGCCCGACATCGTCATGACCAACATCATGAACAAGGTGCCGAACTAATCGCTGCGCGCGATGGTGGCGCTGCCCAGCACTTCGTCGCCGTCGGCGTCGGGCCGGTAGAGGACCATGGTCTGGCCGGGTGCCACCCCGCGCAGGGGCGCGCGCAGCTGGACCGCCACCGTGCCGTCGCGCAGTTCGGCCACGGCGTCGGCGATGCCACCGTGTGCCCGCACCTGCACCGCGCACTCGACGGGGCCGCTTGGCGCCGCCCCCGAGGTGAACACCGGTTTCTCGCCGGTGAGCGTCCACACCTCGAGGTCGGCGGCGGCGCCGACGTGCACCGTCGCGGTGTCGGCGTCGATGGCCGTCACGTAGCGGGGTCGCCCGTCGGGACCGGGCCCCGCGATGCCGAGCCCTTTGCGCTGACCGATCGTGAACCCGTGCACGCCGTCGTGTTCGGCGAGCACCGTACCGGCCGAATCCACCACGCTGCCCCGGCGCACGCCGATGCGGCTGCCGAGAAACGCTTTCGTGTCCCCGGACGGGATGAAGCAGATGTCGTGGCTGTCGGGTTTGTCGGCGACGGCCAAGCCGCGGCGCGCGGCCTCCTCGCGGATCTGCGGCTTGGGCGTATCGCCGATCGGGAAGAGAGCGTGACGCAGCTGTTGCGCGGTCAACACGCCGAGCACGTAGGACTGGTCCTTGTCACGGTCGACGGCGCGTCGCAGTCGCCCGTCGGCGAGCCGCGCGTAGTGGCCCGTGGCCACGGCGTCGAACCCGAGCGCGAGCGCCCTCGCTGACAACGCCGAGAACTTGATTCGTTCATTGCACCGCACACACGGGTTGGGGGTCTCGCCGCGGGCATACGCCGACACGAAGTCGTCGATGACATCTTCTTTGAACCTGTCCGCGAAATCCCAGACGTAGAACGGGATCCCGAGAATGTCGGCGACGCGACGGGCATCTCCCGCGTCCTCCTTCGAACAGCATCCGCGCGATCCTGTGCGCAACGTTCCCGGCGCGGCAGACAGGGCGAGATGCACACCGACCACGTCGTGTCCGGCGTCCACCATCCGCGCGGCGGCGACCGACGAGTCGACCCCGCCGCTCATCGCAACCAGAACACGCATCATCGTCTGTTCTTCGCGCAAGCGCTCATCACAACTCAACCGCTCCCGAACTCGCCAGCGCTGCCTGTCGCGCACGGTCCACGGCGGCAGGCAGCACCTCCAGTGCGGCGTCGACGTCGGCCTCGACACTGGTGTGGCCGAGCGAAAGCCGCAGCGATCCGCGGGCACTGGCCGGGTCGGCGCCCATGGCGGTCAGCACGTGCGACGGCTGGGCGACACCTGCCGTGCAAGCCGAACCGGTGGAGCACTCGATCCCCTTGGCGTCCAACAACATCAGCAAGGAGTCACCCTCACAGCCGCGGAATGTGAAGTGCGCGTTGCCCGGTAGCCGCCGCGCGCCCGTCGCGCCGTTCACAACGACGTCATTGATGCGGGACAACACCCCGTCCACCAGCCGGTCACGCAGTGCCTGCACCCGTGCGCTGGTGGTCTCCATGGCGTCGATCGTGATCTCGGCGGCAGCGGCCATCGCGACGACACCCGCGACATCTGCTGTCCCCGAACGGACGTCGCGTTCCTGGCCGCCGCCGTGCAAGAGCGGCACGCAGGCGGTGTCGCGCCGCAGAAGCAGCGCACCGACCCCTGTGGGTCCGCCGAACTTGTGCGCGGCGATGCTCATCGCCGAGAGGCCGCTCACGGCAAAGTCGACGGGTATCTGTGGGACGGCCTGCACGGCGTCGCTGTGCATCGGCACACCGAATTCGACCGCCACCGAAGCGAGTTCGGCCACCGGCATGATCGTGCCGACCTCGTTGTTCGCCCACATCACCGACACCAACGCGACGTCGTCGTGCGCCTGCAGAGCGTCGCGGAGGGCGGCGGGAGTGACCGAACCGTCGGGCTCGGTGGGCAGCCAGGTGATCTCCGCGCCTTCGTGTTCGACGAGCCACTCGACGGAGTCGAGAACTGCGTGGTGCTCGACGGCGGTGGCGACGATGCGGGTACGACGGGGTTCGCCGTCGCGACGCGCCCAGTAGATGCCCTTGACGGCCAGGTTGTCGCTTTCGGTGCCGCCCGCGGTGAAGATCACCTCGGAAGGCCGCGCGCCCAGCAGATGGGCGAGCGTTTCGCGTGACTCCTCGACGCGGCGGCGTGCCAGGCGGCCGGTGCCGTGCAGCGACGACGCGTTACCGACCGTCGACAGCACGGCCGTCATCGCCTCGATGGCAGCGGGATGCATCGGGGTGGTGGCGGCGTGATCCAGGTAGACCGACCGAGAGTCCGAGGTCATAACCGTTCCATGGTAGCCGCCGACCGGCGAACACCCGGACTCGCAGGTCAGGCGACCAGCACGTGACCGTGTGCCCGCCGCCCGGTGTCTCCGCGCACCGCAGCCTCACAGCGGGCGGCCAGGTCGCGGCGGTCGGCGCCGGGCAACTGCAGCGACTCAACCTGGACGCCGACGATGGTGCGACGGGCGGTGACCAGGCGGCGGATCGACGCGATCAAGGTGTCGTCGCCGACGTAGGCGGCCACAGTCGACGGCGACCCGTCACGGTGGTGGTAGGCCAGCCGCAGCGGCTGCACCGGCCGTCCCGCATCGACGGCGGCCTGGAACATGGCGGGTCGGAACGGGCCGTAAGCCAGACCGCACCACGTGGTGCCCTCGGGGAACGCGACCACCGTCTGCCCGGCGCGCAGGCGGGTGGCCACCATGGCGACGACGTCGGGCAGCCCGCGCAGGCTGGCCCGCTCGATCGGGATCACCTTCATCAGCCGCGCGGCGATCCCGAGGCCGGCCCAGCTGATCAGTTCGGCCTTGGCGACAAATGAGCCTGGCATCACCGCACCGATCGCGAAGATGTCGACCCAGGACACGTGCCCGCTGACCACGAGCACGCCGCGCAGATTGCGAATTGGGCCGCCCGACACGGCGATTCGTATGCCCAGCGCGCGCAACATCAGCCGACAGTAGCCGCGCTGGATGTGGTAGCGGCCCGGCATCGGGATCGCCAACAGCGGAACCGCCGTCAGCAGTGTGATCGCCAGGGACGCCCGGATTGCCACTCGCATCGCCACGACCAGCGCTCGGCCGCTGGGCGCCGCGCCCGCCGCGACACAGCCGGCGTCGCAGGTGGCCCTGGGAACCCAGGGACTGGTTTCCGCGGTGGCGGTCATGAGGCGATCTCGTTGGCCGCCGCGACCGATCGCAGCCGTCTGAGGTATCGCGTGTCGGCCTTGCGCTTGTCTAGCAGGGCCGGGAAGTCGCCGACACCGAAGTCGGGGTCGTGGGCCGGCTCGCCGCACACCTGGGCGCCGAGCCGCAGGTAGCCCCGCATCAGCGGTGGAACGGTCACGCGCGCAGGCGGATCGATGTCGTCCAGTCCCCGGCCGTTGATCGTCACAGGCCGGTACGGGTACACCGTGTATTCGGCCGGGGTGCCATGGCGTCGCAGCACGAAGTCTCGGACTCCGCGGATCTGGCTGCCCAGGGCAGTGACCGAATCCTCAACGGGCACAGACACGCAACCGGTGACGTAGTCGTAACCGCACCGGTCGAGGTAGGCCAGGATGCCCGCCCACATCAACAGCACCACACCGCCGTTGCGGTGGTCGGCGCGGACCACCGCGCGGCCCATTTCGACCAGCGAGGGCCGCAGCGCGTCCAGCCCGCGGACATCGAATTCGGTTGCGGTATAGAGCCCTCCGGCGGCGATGGCTCCCGGCGGGGGCAGCATGCGGTAGCAGCCCACCACCTCGCCGGTGTTGTCCTCACGGACGAGCAGATGGTCGCAGAACTCGTCGAATCGGTCGGCATCTCGGCCATCGGTCGTACCTGTGAGAGCGAAACCGGGTTCGGTGGTGAATACGTCGTGTCGAAGTCGTTGAGCGGCATCGATGAGCGCGGGGTCGGTGGACAGCAGCAGGGTGTAACGCGGCGCCGACGACGTCGTCGGACCGCTCGGTTGATCAGCGGCTATCAGAACGGAAGCAGTGCTCACGACTGCACGGTCGCGTCTCTGCCTCTCGAAACGGCATCCTCACGGTGACGTGTCCGTGCACGCCAAGTGACTATTTGTGACTAGCAGCGATGTCAAAAACACACCGAGCGCTCAATCTCGCACGCGCCATCGGCGGATTTCGCCTGGAATTTGCGTACGAGACTGAGCGCTCGGCGAACAGCTCAGCGGATGAAATCAGCCCTTGCGAGCCTTGACCGCCTCGGTCAGCTGCGGGGCGACCTTGAACAGATCACCGACGATGCCGAGGTCGGCGATCTCGAAGATCGGCGCCTCTTCGTCCTTATTGACCGCGATGATCGTCTTCGACGTCTGCATACCGGCACGGTGCTGGATCGCACCCGAGATGCCCAGTGCGATGTACAGCTGCGGCGAGACGGTCTTACCGGTCTGGCCCACCTGGAACTGGCCCGGGTAGTAACCGGAGTCCACCGCGGCACGCGAGGCACCGACCGCACCACCGAGAGCGTCCGCCAATTCCTCGACGACGCCGAAGTTCTCGGCGCTGCCGACGCCGCGGCCGCCGGAGACGACGACGGTGGCCTCGGTCAGCTCAGGGCGATCGCCTGCCACCGCGGGCTCCCGCTTGGTGATCTTGGTGGCGTTCTCGGCCTGCGCCGGAACCTCGACGTTGACCACTTCACCCGCGCCGTCGGACGGCTCGGCGTCCACCGAGCCGGCGCGCAGGGTGATGACCGGAACCTCGCCGGTGGCCTCTGCCTCGACGGTGAACGCACCGCCGAAGATGGAGTGGACGCCCTTGCCGCCGTCCTTGACGTCGACGACATCGCTGAGCACTCCGGAGCCGATGCGGGCGGCGAGCCGGCCTGCGATCTCCTTGCCGTCGGCGTTGGACGACAGCAGCACGGCGGCCGGCGAGGCCGACTCCACCAGCGACGCCAACACGTCGACGTGTGGGGTGATGAGGTAGTTCTCCGCGTCATCGGACTCGGCGACGTAGATCTTGGCCGCTCCTGCGGCCTTCAGGCCGTCGATCAGCGGCTCGGCGGTGCCGGGCTTGCCAATCACGACGGCCGACGGTTCGCCCACGACGCGGGCGGCGGTGATGAGTTCTGAGGTGACCTTCTTGAGGGCACCTTCGGCGTGCTCCACGAGCACAAGTACTTCAGCCATGAGTTGATTCGCCTTAAGTGTCGGAAAGGAATTCGGTCGCGGGGGCTAGATGATTTTTTGCGCCACGAGGTACTCGGCGATCTTGGTGCCGCCCTCACCTTCGTCGGTGACCTTCTCGCCGGCCGTCTTCGGCGGCTTGGGGGTCGACGACAGGACCTTCGAACCCGCGTTCGCCAGACCGACCTCGTCACCCTCGACGCCGATCTCGGCGAGCGTCAGCGTGGTGACTTCCTTCTTCTTGGCGGCCATGATGCCCTTGAAGGACGGGAAACGCGGCTCGTTGATCTTCTCGGTGACGCTGATGACCGCGGGCAGCGACGCCTCGACGGTGAACACGCCATCGTCGGTCTCCCGCTCACCGGTGACCTTGCCGCCCCCGACGGTGACCTTGCGCAGGTGAGTGAGCTGCGGCAGGCCCAGGTACTCGGCGATGATTGCGGGCACCGCGCCGCCCGTGCCGTCGGTGGCCTCGTTTCCGGCGATGACGAGTTCGGTGCCCTCGATCGTGCCCAGCGCGCGAGCCAGGGCCCACCCGGTCTGGATCATGTCGGAGCCGTGCAGACCGTCGTCGAGGAGGTGCACGGCCTTGTCGGCACCCATCGACAGCGCCTTGCGGATGGCCTCGGTGGCGCGCTCGGGACCGGCGGTCAGAACGGTGACGGTGCCCCCCGAATCGCCCTCTCGCTCCTTGATCAGCAGCGCCTCTTCGACGGCACGCTCGTTGATTTCGTCGAGCACGGCGTCGGCCGCCTCACGGTCAAGGGTGAAGTCGCCGTCGGTCAGCTTGCGTTCCGACCACGTGTCAGGGACCTGTTTGATCAGGACCACGATGTTCGTCATGAGTCTGGTTCGTCCTCCTCGAAGGAGACCGGCGGTCGGCCCCCGATACCACGTTTTGAGCAGTCGCCACCATGTTACTCGTCAGTAACTTACGGTGGTTCGCACGAACACCATAGCTGGTCGAAGTTTGTGCGCTGACTTCCCCTTAGCGGTGCTGAGCCGGGCCAACCCCGCGCGAACCGGCCCACGAACCAGTCATTGCCCCGCCGCCTGCGTTAGCCTGCCTTTTGCAATGAGCTCATTTGTGACCGACGGTCCGGCCGGGCCGGAGGGTGCTCTGCCTCTGACCGGGGAGCGCACAATCCCGGGTTTGGCCGAGGAGAACTACTGGTTTCGCCGCCATGAGGTGGTCTACCAGCGGTTATGCGACCGTTGCGCAGGTCGAGACGTGCTAGAGGCCGGCTGCGGCGAGGGGTACGGCGCCGACCTGATCGCTGACGTCGCCCGCCGGGTGATCGGTCTGGATTACGACGACGCCACCGTCGCCCATGTCCGCGCGCGCTACCCCCGGGTGGACATGCGCCACGGCAACCTGGCGCAGCTTCCGCTGACCGACGGCAGCGTCGATGTGGTGGTGAACTTCCAAGTGATCGAGCATCTGTGGGATCAGCCACAGTTCGTGGCCGAATGCCTGCGCGTGCTGCGGCCCTCGGGGCTGCTGTTGATGTCGACGCCCAACAGGATCACCTTCTCCCCCGGCCGCGATACGCCGATCAACCCGTTTCACACCCGCGAGCTCAACGCCGCGGAATTGACCGAGCTGCTGGAATCCGCCGGATTCGCCGTCGAATCCATGCTTGGTGTGTTCCACGGCCCCACGCTGGCCGAATTGGACGCCAAGCATGGCGGTTCGCTCATCGAGGCTCAGGTCGCCCGCGCGCTCGCCGACGCGCCGTGGCCGCCAGACCTGCTGGCCGACGTCAGCTCGGTGGGGGTGGACGATTTTGATCTGACCGACGCGGACGACCGAGATATCGATGAAAGCCTGGACCTCGTCGCGATCGCGGTGCGACCGTGAGTGATCCGGTGCCGGGGCTATTCACCCTCGTCCTGCACACGCATCTGCCGTGGCTGGCCCATCACGGTCGCTGGCCGGTTGGTGAGGAGTGGCTCTACCAGTCCTGGTCGGCGTCCTACCTGCCGTTGATGCGGGTGCTGCGCCGGCTGGCCGACGAGAACCGCGGCCATCTGCTGACACTCGGGATGACGCCGGTTGTCACCGCACAGCTGGACGACCCGTACTGCTTGACGGGAATGCACCACTGGCTGGCCAACTGGCGGCTGCGTGCGGTGGAAGCGACAACATTACGGGACCCGTTGCGCGAGTTCGGTGTTCGCGAGGTCGCTGAGGCCGACCGCGAGCTCGACGAGTTCGCCGGCCTGTGGCAGCACGGCGGCAGCCCGCTGCTGCGCGAACTGATCGACTCCGAGAGCATCGAGCTGCTCGGCGGCCCGTTGTCGCACCCCTTCCAACCGCTGCTGAATCCTCGGCTGCGCGAGTTCGCGCTGCGGGAAGGACTCGCCGACACCCACCAGAGGTTGGCGCACACCCCGGCCGGGATTTGGGCGCCCGAATGCGCGTACGCCCCCGGCATGGAAATCGACTACGCCGCAGCAGGTGTCGGCCATTTCATGGTCGACGGCCCCTCACTGCGCGGAGACACGGCGCTGGGCCGGCCGGTCGGCGACTCCGATGTCATCGCCTTCGGGCGCGATTTGCAGGTCAGCTACCGGGTGTGGTCGCCGAAGTCGGGCTATCCGGGCCACGCTGCGTACCGCGATTTCCATACCTATGACCACACCACTGGGCTGAAGCCGGCCCGCGTCACCGGCCGCAACGTGCCCTCGGATGCCAAGGCGTCCTACGACCCGGCTCGCGCCGATCGTGCGGTGGACGCTCACGTCGACGACTTCGTTGATGTGGTGCGCCGACGGCTCATCGGGGAAAGCGAGCGGATCGGTCGGCCCGCGCATGTCATCGCGGCGTTCGACACCGAGCTGTTCGGCCACTGGTGGTACGAGGGCCCGCTTTGGCTCGAACGGGTGCTTCGGGCGCTGCCCGCAGCGGGCATCCGAATCGGCACGCTCGCCGATGCGAAAACCGACGGGTTCACCGGCAGCCCAGTCGAATTACCGCCCAGCTCTTGGGGTTCCGGCAAGGACTGGTCGGTGTGGTCGGGCGACAACGTGGCCGACATGGTGCAGTTGAACGCCGAAGTCGTCGACACCGCGCTGAGCACCGTGGACAAGGCGTTCGAGCAGAACGCGTCGGTCGGCGCACCGGTGGCCCGCGACGTGGTCGCCGACCAGATCCTGCGGGAGACGTTGCTGACGGTGTCCAGCGACTGGCCGTTCATGGTCAGCAAGGATTCGGCGGCCGACTATGCCCGCTACCGCGCCCACCTGCACGCGCACGCCACCCGCGAGATCGCCGGTGCACTGGCCAGCGGCCGCCGGGGCCAGGCCGAACAGCTGGCGGCCGGCTGGAACCGCGCCGACGGCCTGTTCGGCGCCCTCGACGCCCGAAGGCTGGCCCGCTCATGAAGATTCTCATGGTGTCGTGGGAGTACCCGCCGGTGGTGGTCGGTGGGCTCGGCAGGCACGTCTACCAGCTGGCGACGGCGCTGGCCGCCGCCGGCCACGAGATCGTCGTCCTCAGCCGCCGCCCGTCCGGCACCGACCCCAGCACGCATCCGTCGACCGACGAGCTCAGCGAGGGCGTCCGCGTCGTCGCCGCCGCCCACGACCCGCACGAATTCGACTTCGGCAAGGACATGATGGCGTGGACGCTGGCGATGGGTCATTCGATGACGCGCGCCGGTCTGGCGATCAAGGCATCGGGCAGGCCGTGGCGTCCGGATGTCGTGCACGCGCACGACTGGCTTGTCGCCCACCCGGCCATCACCCTGGCTGAATACTTCGACGTACCACTGGTTTCCACGATTCACGCCACCGAGGCGGGCCGACACTCGGGTTGGATATCGGGCCCGATCAGCCGTCAAGTGCACGCCCTGGAGTCCTGGCTGGTGCGTGAATCCGATTCGCTCATCACATGTTCTAGATCGATGAGCGACGAGATCACCGAACTCTTCGGACCTGGCCTCGCCGAAATCAGGGTCATCCGCAACGGAATCGACGCCGGTCTGTGGCCGTTCGCCGAACGGCGGCCGCGCAAGGGTCCCGCGCAGTTGCTCTACCTCGGCAGGCTCGAGTACGAAAAAGGCATCCACGATGCGATCGCGGCCCTGCCGCGTATCAGGCGCACCCATCCCGGCACCACGCTGACCGTCGCCGGCGACGGCACGCAATACCAGTGGCTCGTCGAGCAAGCGCGAAAATTCAAGGTGCTCAAGGCCGTAACATTTGTCGGGCGCGTCGATCACGACGGCCTGGTGCAGTTGCTGCACAGCGCCGACGCGGCGGTCCTGCCCAGCCACTACGAGCCGTTCGGCATCGTCGCGCTGGAAGCGGCGGCAACGGGCACACCGTTGGTGGCGTCGAACGTCGGCGGTCTCGGCGAGGCGGTGATTGACGGCAGGACCGGACGGTCGTTCCCGCCGCGCGACATTGCCGCGCTGGCCGCGGCGGTGCGGGCCGTGCTCGACGATTCGCAGGCGGCCCAAGAACACGCGACCGCGGCACGGGAACGGTTGACCTCCGACTTCGACTGGCACACCGTGGCCGCCGAAACGGCGCAGGTCTACCTGGCGGCCAAACGCGGTGAACGGCAACCGCACCCCCGTCAGATGATCATCGAGCACGCCCTGCCCGACCGCGGATAGTTCGACCGCCGTCGAATCATTCCGCACCTAGCGTGCGGGTATGGACAGCAGAAAAATCACTCTCGATTCGGCACTGACCCTGGTCGCGGCCTACCTGGGTCTATTCGTCGGCCTGGTCGACGCCAACGCGGTCAACCTCGCGCTGCCCGCCGTGCGCACCGACCTCGGCGGCGGCATCTCGGGCGCGCAATGGACGATCGACGCCTACAACGTCACCTTCGCCGCGCTGCTGCTGACGTCGGGATCGCTGGGCGACCGGTTCGGAAGGCGACGGCTGCTGCGGGTGGGGCTGACGTTGTTCGTCGTCGCCTCACTCGCCTGCGCGACGACGCCCTCACTGCCCGTGCTGCTGGCCGCGCGCGCAGTGCAGGGTATTGGCGCCGCGCTGATGCTGCCGCAAGGCTTGGCCATCGCAGCCGCAGCCTTTCCCGACTCCATCCAGCGGGGGCGGGCAACCGCGGCCTGGGCGATCGCAGCTGCGATGAGCACCGCGATCGGTCCCATCCTCGGCGGCGTGTTGACCGACACCGCCGGCTGGCGCTACATCTTCTGGCTCAACATTCCTGTGGGTTTCCTTGCCCTGCTGATGACGTATCGCTATCTGCCGGAATCCCGCGACCACGGGGCGTCGCGCATCGACGTGCGCGGCCAGACGCTGGCCGTCGTCGGCCTCGCCGCGCTGACCGTCGTCCTCGTCGAGGGGCGCTCGATGTCTGCCTCCGGCGTTGCCGTGCTGGCGCTGTGCGCTGTCGCGTCGATGGCTGCGTTCGTCCACAGCCAGCGCCGCTCCGCCACACCGATGCTGCCGCTCGACCTGTTTCGCAGCCGCCGGCTGAACGCAGCGCTGTTCGCGACGTTCGCGATGACGTTCGGCATCTACGGCCTACTGTTGGTGAACAGCTTTGTCTTCCAACAGCAGCGGGGCGTCAGCGCAGTGGAGACCGCCATCTGGTTTCTGCCGATGCCTCTGACGTATCTGGTGCTCATCCCATTGGTCAACGCGTTGGCGCACCGGACCGGCCCGCGACTCCCGATGACCGCAGGCATGGGCCTGATGGCCGCGGGGCTGCTCCTGTACGCGGTTGCGGGACCACACGCCGACGTCTGGCTGCTGGAGCTGTCGTTCGTGCTGGCCGGCGCCGGGCTGGCGCTCAACACCGGCCCCGCAGTGGGGCTCGCGATGGCAGCCGTACCGCTGCAGCGTGCCGGGTTGGCCGCCAGCGTGGTCAATCTGGCCCGTCTGGTGGGTATCACTGTCGGTGTGGCCGTGTTGGGTAGTGCCATGGCGGCCGTCGGCGTCCAGGCCGCGATGGCGGTGGGCGGCACCGTCCAGCTGATCGGCACCGCGGTGGCGTGGCGAGGAACCCGAGCCGACACCGGCGCGACGAAGGAGGTCTGTCATGCGTGATGTGGCTGCCCTGCCCACAAGTGGAGACGCTGACATCGCCGCGGTGGCGTCGCTGCTGGCCGATCCGGCGCGATGCGCGGTGCTCCTCGCCCTCGACGACGGCCGCGCGCTGCCCGCCAGCGTGCTCGCTGATGAGGCGGGCATCAGCAGGTCCACGGCCAGCAGCCACCTCGGCAAACTGACCGATGCGGGACTGCTGTCGGTTGAGACGCACGGCAGGCATCGCTATTACCGGCTGGCCGGCCCCGAAATCGGTGAGCTTTTGGAACATTTGGTCCGCCTCGCGCCTCCGCGGCCGGTCCGGTCCCTGCGTGAGGGCACCCGCGCGGCCCGGTTGCGCAGCGCGCGTACGTGTTATGACCACCTCGCAGGCAGGCTCGGAGTACAGATCATGGGCAACCTGCTCGAGCGCGAGGCGCTCGTCGGCGGTGATGGGCGCTACCACCCTCGCCGTGACGGCCGCGACGCGTTGAGTCGCCCCGGCCACGAGATTCAGTACGAGCTGACCGGCGACGGCCGCGGCTTCCTCACCGACATCGGAGTCCAAGTGCCGACGGGCAGAAGACCGCTCGTGCGGTACTGCGTGGACTGGACCGAACAGCGTCACCACCTGTCCGGCGCGCTGGGCAGGGCGGTGCTGGACCGGTTCTTGTCGGCGGGCTGGGCGAAGCGGGTGCCGCGAGGACGGGCGGTGACGGTGACCGACAAGGGATGCAGGGCGCTGGCCGACGGTTTCGGTATCGACTGGCAGCAGTGATCAGAGTTCAGCCGCCCACGCCATATGCCCTTCGAAGCCGAGCCTCTCCGCCATGGAGCGGTAGCAGTCACGCGACTCGCGGTACCCGGCATCGTCGCCGCGCGCTCGAGCCATCACCGTACGCAGACGATGCAACGTGATGTCGTGCAGGACGAATCCCGGATCGGTTGGGATCGCCGCCAATTGGTCCATCACAGACTGAGCCCGCTCGAGATCCCCGGTATCTCCGCGCTGTATGAGAGCCTCCGCCAAAGTCATGCTGGCCAGTGCGGACCAGGTCGATTCTCCCGACTCGGTCAGGCGCTTCAACGCCGACGCAGACAGTGCAATCGCGTCGTCGAAATCGCCCGTCCTGGCGCGCTCCTGCGCGACGTGCGTTTCGGCAATGGGCATCGTCAGTACCGCATCGATTCCGCCCTCCCCGCACATCGCTGTCAGCAGCTGGACACCGGCCTCGCGGTCGGGGCCTTGGGCGAGAATCATCGCGCGGGCAAGTCGGGCGACGAAGAACGTGGGGTTGTCGGCGATGTGTTCGGCGATCACCAGTGTCTCGGCGGTCTCGCGCTGGGCCTCGTCGTCCGGCAGCAATACGCCGTAGGGAATGGCGAAACCATAGGTGTAGAACGCCACCGCCTGGCGCGTCAGCGGGTTGGAATTCTGCGCAATCGCCGGAGCCCTGCGCATGTCTTCCTTCCACCCGGCGAGACCTAGACACGCACGAGCTTGGCCCCGCAAAGCTAGAGCGAGCGCCACCGGCGACCCGATGAACAGCGCACTCTCGCCCGCCGCGTCCTCAGCAAGACTGATGACGCGCTGCGTCAGCCGGAGTACTTCACGCATCTCCCGGGTCTCGCATTTGATCGTCGAGGGGGCCAGCGACAGGGCGGCCATCAACGCCGGATCGCCGATCGATTCGAGCAGCTGGATCATTTCATCGGCCAGCTCAGAGGCCTCACGTCTGCGCCCCTCGAACAGCTTCACGGTCATATGACCGTTGTAACCGATCGCTAATGAGCGCAAATCACCTGTGGCCATGCACAGCTCGCGCAATTCATCGAAACCGGTCTCCACGCCACCGCCGAGCCGGTGTGCACTTCCACATAACAACGCTCGCGGGGCAATTCGCATCGAGGCGCGTTGCGGGTCGGTGTCGGACAACCTGTCGGCGATTTGTTGTGCACGCCGCCAGCTGTTGCGCGCAGCCGCGAAGTCACGATTCGCCAACCACGTACCTGCCCGCAGATGCCAACCGAACGCCGCATGCAGCTCCCCCGCGGCTTCCAAGTGCTCGGCGATCAGTGCCGCGTTCTCGTCGGCTGCCGCGGCGTCATGAGCCTCGATGACGGTGGCCAGACGTCGATGCAGTTGCGCGCGATCCGATTTCAGTTGTGATTCGTAGGCGACGGTTCGAATCAGCGGGTGGCGGAACGCATACCCGTCTCGCCGTCCGAACTGCACCTGCTCGACCAGCTCGGCGGCGATCAGCGGCGCGACTTCGGCTGCCTCGACAACGTCTGCCAGCAGGCGTGCATCGAATCGCGACCCGATCACTGCCGCCGCGCTCAGTGTGTGCTTGGCTGCAGCGCTCAGCCGGTCGATGCGTGCGCCGATGGTCGCCTGGAGCGTTGCCGGCACGTCGAGTTCTGCCCGATCACCGCGCAGCACATACGCTCCCGGGGTTCCCTCGAGCACCCCCCGCTCGGCGAGGTCACGCACGATCTCCTCGGCGAAGAAGGGGTTGCCTGCAGCACGAGCGCAGACTTGGCCGGCCACACCGGCCAACGACGAGTGGGTGCCCAGCAATTCGGTGACGAGCGTCGAGCTTTGCACATCGCTCAGCGGACGTAGTCCGATCGTCTGAGCGCCCGATACCCGGGTCAGCACCCCTTGGTATTCGGGTCGACACGTGATCAGAACCAAAGTCGGAGTGTGCGGAATTACCGACATCATCTGCGCCAGCATCGATTCGCTGGTTTCGTCGATCCAGTGCACATCCTCGATCACGTAGACCGCCGGTTCTGTCTGGGCAAGTGCCGCCGCGTTGATCAGCGCCGCCAGCCGTCTCCGTCGTGCATCGGCGGCGACGTCAGTCGGCGCGGTGTCGGTGTCCGCAACGCCCAAGAGGTCCTCCAGCAGAAGCAGGTCCTCGGCGTCGGCATCGGCGAACCGCATGCGGATCTGCGCTCTGGCGGCTGCATCATCCAGTTGATCGAGCCCCATGCTTGCCCGGAACAAGCTCGATATCGTGCGGAAAGCGACGTCAGTGGTATGCGATTCGCAATGCGCCGTGATCACCGCAGCTCCTCGACTCGCCGCGAGTGCGGCGGTCTCGCGAGCCAACCGGCTCTTGCCGATTCCGGGTGGTCCGATGATGTTCACCACGCAACCGGCGCCCGCAATAGCCTCATCCAGCACGCCGGTGAGAAAATTCAGCTCTCGCACCCGTCCGACCAGAACTGACTGGCTGCCGATGCGGGGTTGTTCGTTGTCGATCGCCAACAGCCGCCGCGCCGTGACCGGGCTCGCGGCACCCTTGACGTGGTGAATCTCGTTGTCGCCGAGCGCGACCGCGTTCTCGACCAGGCGCGCCGTCGAGTCGCTGAGCATAACGCCACCCGGCGGGGCCACCGACTCCATCCGTTGTGCCATCCCGACCTGTTCGCCGAAGGCGGTGTATCTCACGTCGCGGGAACCGATTTCGCCGGCGATCACTTGCCCTGAATTGAGCCCTATTCGCAGCTGCAGGGCGATACCGTCACGGTCGAGCACCTCAGCAGCAAGCGCGGCGGCCTGCCTCTGTACCTCCAGTGCCGTGATGCAGGCACGAAAGGCGTGATCCTCGAGGGTCCTCGGCGCCCCGAAGACAGCCATGATCCCGTCGCCGGTGAATTTGTCGACTGTTCCGCCGTAACGGGTCACCACCGCACCCGATCGATCGAACAGATCGGCCATGATCTCCCGCAACCGTTCGGGCCCCACCGCGGCGGCGATGTCCATCGAATGCACGACATCGGCGAACAGCACCGTCACCTGTTTGTACTCGGCCTGAACCAGGACCGGAGCAAGCGGTGCCCCGCACGCATCGCAGAACCGTGCCTCCGCTCGCGGCGCGGCACCGCAGCTGCGACAGGCCGGATCCGCCGTCACGTCATGGCCTCCGCGAGCGCCATATGCCCTTCGAAGTTAAGGTTATCGGCCATCCGCCGGTAGCTGTCTGCATAGCGGCGATACCCCGCTTCGTCGCCGCGCGCCCGGGCCAGCAACGCCCGCAGCCGCCGTATCGGCAGTTCGTGCAAGACGAATCCGGGGTCGGTGGGCACGGCGGCCAGTCTCTCGATTGCGGCTTCGGCTTCGGATAAGTCGGCGTCAGATCCCCTCTGAAGCAACGACTCCACCAACACCGCAAGCGTCGGACCGCGGGTGCTCATATCGCCGCTGTCAAAGAGAAACTGTAGGGTTCCTCGGCTGAGCTCAATCGCTCCATCCAGATCGCCGAGTCGTGCCTTCTGCCTGGCGATTTCGATGTCGGCCAAGCGAACGAACTTCGTTCCTGGAAGCCGCTGCCGCACGGCTTCGCGATATTGGTCGAGCAGTTCCAGGCCGGCGGAACGTTGGGGCGCCTGATTGGCCAGAATGATTCCCCGAGTGCCCAAGACCAAGCCCAGCGCGGTGTCGTCACCGGATCGTTCCGCTCGTTGCAGTGCCTCCGCGCTTTCCCGATCAGCGGCCGCGTCGACCACCATCGCGCCGTTCTCGATGATCCACGCGTACTTGAAGGTCAGCGCGGCGGCATACGAAGACGCGTCCTCTGTCGAGTCGACCATGGCCATCGCACGGTCGAGATCGTCACGAAAGCCGCTCTGTCCGAGGCAGAAACGGTTTACTCCGCGCGCGGCGAATGCGAGGGCCAAGGGCGAGCCGACAATACTGTGATGCCTCGCAGGATCACCGCCGCCGGCGTCGATCGCCGCCTGAGCCGTGCGGATACCCTCCACGATCGAGCCGGCCTGATAAAAGACATTGCTCATGGCCGCGGCCGCCTCGAACGTGAACGCCGGATCGACCGTCATCTTCTCGAGCAGCCTGCTGCAATCCGACGCGACACGCGCCGCCTCGTTGATCCGTTGTTGGAACAGCAGTGTGGTCATCACCCCGCCCATGCCGATGGCCAACGAGACGTCGTCACCGATCGACATACACAGCGCGCGCAACTCCTCGTAGCCGGCGTCATCGGTACCGACGGTGGCCACGCGCCATGAAGTTCCGCAAATGAGGGTTCGGGGAGCGATGCGCATCGCAGTTCTGTGCGGGGCGTCCACCGGAAGCTGGTCGGCCACATCGCGTGCCCTCAGCCAACTACGGTGAGCCGCGTTGGAATCGCGGAAGCGCGCCCATTCGCCGGCCTGCATGTGCCAGTCGTAGGCTTCCCGAAGTTCGCTTGCGGCCTCGAGGTGCTCGGCGATCAACGCGGCATCGGCACCGCTCGACGTGGTGCGTTTGAGCGCCGCGGCCAGGTTTCGATGCAGAAGCGACCGGTCCGATTTCAGCTGCGATTCATAGGCAACCGTGCGGATGAGCGGATGCCGGAACGCATATTCGACCCGGGGCGCGAACGATGTTTGATCGACCAGCTCCGCCGCGATCAACTCCGACAGCTCCATGTCGTCGGTCAAGAGCGCAAGCAGTTCGACGTCGAACCGTAAGCCGATGACCGCCGCGGCATTCAGGGTTCGCTTCGCGACCGGGTCGAGCCTGTCGATGCGGGCCGAGATCGTCGCAACCAGAGAAGCAGGAACGTGTGCATCCGTCGTATCACGCTGCGACACGTACTCGCCCTGCCTGCCTTGGATGACTCCACGTTCGGCCAGATCGCGGATGATCTCCTCAACGAAAAACGGATTACCGCCGGCCCTCTCGGCCACCTGGATCGCGAGCACGGCCAACGATGAATCCACGCCGAGCAGTTCACCGGCCAATGCCTGTGACCCCGAGTCGTCGAGCGGGCCGAGCGCAATGCGATGAGAGCTGGGCAGCCGATCAAGTGAGCCGCGGTACTCCGGGCGGTAAGTCACGAGGACAAGCGCGGGAGTATGCGGGACCACCGCGCCGAACTCGGCAAGCATGGCCTCGCTGACCACATCAATCCAGTGGGCGTCCTCGATCACGAACACCGCGGGCCTGGTACGCGCAGCCGCAGCGGTATTCAGCATTCTGGCGAGTCTGCGTCGGCGCGCATCGGCGTCGACATCCGGCAGGGGGACATCGGGCGCTCGGATACCAAGCAGGTCGTCCAGCAGCACAAGATCTTCAGGGTCGTTGTCCTGCATGCGGCCCCGGACTATCGCGCGCGCCACGTCGTCGGGAAGATCACGTATGCCGAAGACATTTCGCAACAGCCTGGCCACGACGTGGAACGGGATATCAGTGGTATGTGATTCGCAATACGTCGTATACACGTCCGCGCCCCGCTCGGTCGCGATCCGGGTGACCTCCTTGACCATCCTGCTCTTGCCGATTCCCGGCGGGCCCACGAGCCCGACGACGCGTCCCTTGCCTTCGACCGACTGGTCGACAATGCCGGTGATCGTGCTCATCTCCCAGTCCCGGCCGACCAATGTCGCCAGCTGCCGTTCCGGGCGGGCGTCCTCGGCAGCTGTGGCGATCAAGCGGCGAGCGACCACCGGCGCCTCGCTGCCCTTGATCTGCACCTTGTCCGGCTCGCCCAGGACGGCGAAATCCTCGACCAGACGCGCCGTCGACTCGCTGAGCATCACCCCACCGGCAGGAGCCGCGGCCTCCATCCGCTGCGCCATTCCGACCTGCTCGCCAACAGCGGTGTAACTCAAAGGGCCCGAACCGATTTCGCCGGCAATTACCTCACCGGAATTCAGACCGACACGCAGCTGCAACTCAATGCCGTCGCGGTACCGCAGTTCTAAAGCGAGGCGCTGCGCTTCGGCCTGAATGTCCAGAGCCGTCAGGCACGCACGTAAAGCATGGTCTTCCAACGCAATCGGCGCACCGAAGACGGCCATGATTCCGTCGCCGGTGAACTTGTCCACCGTGCCTCCGTAGCGTTTGACGACGGCTGACGACAGCGCGAACAGCTCGGCCATGATCTCGCGTAATCGCTCGGCGCCGACCGCCGCGGCGATGTCCATCGAATGCACGACGTCGGCGAACAGGACGGTGACCTGCTTGTACTCTGCGCGGCCGGGGACGGAGGCAAGCGATGCCCCGCAGGCATCGCAGAATCGCGCCTCCGCTCTCGGCGCGGCACCGCAGTTTTCACAGGACAAACCCGCCGTCACGTCATTACTGTGACTCTCGCACCGCGCGAGCGTGCTGCTTTTGCTCAGGAAGCACGGGGCGTCGGCATACAAACACGCCCGCTCGCGGGGAGATGGCGGCTAGCGGGCGGCCTTCTTCCGTTCGATGTCGGCCAGCGCCTCGGCCAGCTTGGCGCGCTCGGCGGCCGAGGTGTCCCACGCCAGCTTGCGGTTCTTCACAACCTTGGCCGGCGCGCCCACCGCGATCGAAAAGTCAGGGATATCGCCCTTGACGACAGCGTGCGCCCCCAGCACGCATCCCTTGCCGATCGTGGTGTTGCGCAGGATGGTCACCTTGGTGGCGATCCAGGTATCGGGCCCGATCCGCACCGGGCCCTTGAGGATGCCCTGGTCCTTGATCGGCATGTTGATGTCGTCCATCTTGTGATCGAAGTCGCAGACGTACACCCAATCCGCCATCAGCACGGAGTCACCGAGCTCGATGTCGAGGTAGGTGTTGATGACGTTGTCGCGACCCAGCACAACCTTGTCGCCGAAACGCAGCGATCCCTCGTGGCAGCGGATCGTGTTCTTGTCGCCGATATGGACCCAGCGGCCAATCTCCATCGTGGAAAGCTCCGGGGTGGCCTGGATCTCCACACCTTTGCCCAGGAACACCATGCCCCGGGTGATGATGTGCGGGTTGGCCAGCTTGAACTTGAGCAGCCGCCAGTAGCGCACCAGGTACCAGGGGGTGTACGCACGGTTGGCGATCACCCACTTCAGGGACGCCATCGTGAGGAATTTGGCCTGGCGCGGGTCGCGCAGCCGCGATCCCCGCCACCGCTTGTGCAGCGGCGCGCCCCACATCGTCGTCATGGCCGGAAAGCCTACGCGAGCGTCTGAGCCCTGAGCGGTTACCCTCACGTGGGCCTATCAATGCCTCTCAATGCCTCCAACAGCGACGGGAAGGATCGAGTGTTCCGGCGATTAATCGTGGCGGCCGTGTCGGTATTGACGGCGCTGACCACCGGTGCGCTTGCCGGGTGCGGTAACACCGACTCCTGGGTCCAGGCGCATGCGTCCGACGGCTGGCCCGCCCAGTACGCCGACGCCGCCAACAGCAGCTACACCAGTCTGGCCGGCGCCGAAGCGCTGGATCTGCGGTGGAGCCGCTCGGTGAAGGGTGAGCTCGACGCCGCGGCGGTGCTCGGGTCGGGGCCGTATCTGGCGGTCAACGGGCAGACCCCGGCGGGCTGCTCGCTGATGGTGTGGGAGGCCGACAACAACGGCCGCCAGCGCTGGTGCACACGGCTGTGGCAGGGCGGCGGATCGTCCAGCCCGTTGTGGGACGGATTCGACAATCTCTACATCGGTCAGCCCGGCGCCATGCTGTCGTTTCCGCCCACGCAGTGGATCAGGTGGCGGCAGCCGGTCATCGGGATGCCCACCACGGCAAGGATTCTGGCGCCCGACCATCTTCTGGTCGTGACGCATCTAGGACAGGTGCTGCTGTTCGACGCCCACCGCGGAACGGTGATCGGGACTCCGCTGGATCTGGTCGAAGGCATCGACCCGACGGATTCCCAGCGGGGACTGGCCGATTGCCGGCCGGCACGGCCGCAGTGCCCGGTCGCAGCCGCGCCCGCCTTCGCCGACGGATCCGGCGTCGTGGTGGTGCCGGTGTGGCGGCCCGGCGCGCCGGCCTCCGTGCTCGTCGGGCTGAAGTACCGACCCGAGAGCACCCCGAATCTGGCGGTGGCCTGGACCAGCGACGCGGTCAAGGCGGGAACACTCGCGAGCCCGGTCGCGTCTGCCGACGGGTCGACCATCTATGTCAACGGCCGCGACGAAACGTTGTGGGCGCTAGACGCCACCAACGGCAAACCGAAGTGGTCGAAGCCACTGTCGTTCCAGTCGTCGACCCCGCCCTCCGTGGCGCCTGACGGCTTGATCCTCGCCGGCGGCGGATCGGCCACCAAGCTGGCCGCGTTCCGTGACCGCGGTGACCACGTCGACGTGGTGTGGACGCGCGATGACATCACACCGCTGACCACGGCCAGCCAAGCGGGCTCACACGTCGCCTACACCGTCGTCAAGGACGGTGAGAACGGCCAGGCTCTGCTGGTGTTCGACCCAGGCGACGGTCGCACCGTGAACAAATATCGGGTGCCGGAAGCGGCCGGGTATCCGGTCGGGGTGTCGATCGGCCACGACCGCCGGGTCGTCGTCACGACCAGCGTCGGACAGGTCTACGGCTTCGGGCCCCGTTAGCGGCTAGGCGATCATCCGGTCGACGGGTGCCCGCGGAATCGGCACGGTGAGCGCGCCCGCCGAATCCGGCAGGACCGCTCCCTGGGCGAAGAAGAAGACGAGTGTGTCGTTTTGGATAGCGAAGTTCTCGTAGGTCGCCGGGTTCAAGCCGACCTCCGGCGCGATGGTGGGTTTGGTTCCCGTCTGCTTCTCCAACTCGGCCTGCACGAGCGGGAAGATCACCGGCCACGGGTTGGTGCCGGGCTGGAAAAGTGGTTGTGTTTTCTCGCGGCCGCCAGAGTCGAGCACAATCGGCCAGCGCAGCGTCTGATCCCAGTTGAACGCCTTGAAGAACGTCTGCGGACGCGCCCCGCCGACGTCCTGGTAGACCTTGAAAACCACCGACTGCGTGCCGCGCGGCGGAACCGCCGAGTTGTATTCAGTGGACGTGACTTCCAGTTGGTAGGGATGGGTGCGCGAGTCGGGCGACTTGGCAACGTTGACGAATCCGTCACGCGTCTGCTTGACCCAGTCGAAAACGGCCTGCACGTCCGGGTAGCCGGCCGGGTAGGTGATGCGCAGGTTGTAACCGGTATCAGCTTCCTCGATCACGCAATTCTGCCCGACAAGGTTGCCCTTGAGATCCGAACACTTCGGCGGCGCCGCGGAAGCCGGCGATGCGCCGACGACGCTGGAGAAACCGACGAATACGGCCGTAGTGGCAGCGAGAACCGACGTGGCGATACGCATGGGTGTAATCCTCATAAAGGTCCAGGAGCGGCCCCGTAGCCGCCGAGGCAACAATACAGGCGACAAGAAACCGGGTTATCAGCGTGACGGCCGGCAGATGAATGCCGTTGCCCGACTTGCCGAGCCGGAACCTATGCGGGTGATCACGATCGACACCTGTCGGGAACCGCGTAGCTTCAGCCGCCTGCGCAACGCGTCCGGGTCGACGTCGACGCCGCGAACCAGGATTTCGACGGCGCCTGCGTCGTGTGCGCAGAGGGCCTGCCGCAGCCGCTTCTCCTGGTAGCCCAGCTCGTCGAGAACCTCGAACCCGCGCACGCCGTCGGGCAATCGGTCTCCCGACAGGTAGGCGATATCCGAGTCGAGTTGCCATAAGCCGTGCCTGGCTGCGTAGTGGCAGACCAGCCCCGCACGCACCACCGCCCCGTCGGGGTCGACGATCCACCGTCCTGCCTGCGCGACCGGGCAGTCGTCGGGTTCGGCGTCGGTGATCTGCTCGCCGGTGTCCAGTAAGGTCGCGCGGCGCCGCACCCCCGCTTCTGCCAGGCCCACCGACCACAGGCAGGCCTCGCGCACGCTGCCGGCCCACGAGGTGACCTCGACCTCGCCGGTGAAGCCGAGCCTCTCGACTTGCGCGAAATCGATTCCCGGAGCGCACTTTACGACGAGTAGCCGGTTACGATAAATGTCGAGCAGGCCGTTCAGCGGCGGGGTGTAATCGCGGGGGTCGAACCGCCGCCGCCCGGATCGTCGGCGCGCCGGATCGGCGAGCACGACGGCGTCGCGGGTGACGGGTCGCAACGCGTCGGCCCGGCACAGTGGCACGCCACCGGCGTTGTGGCGGGCCATCGCCAACCGAACCGGATCGATGTCGCTGCCGATGAGCAGTGCGACCGAGTTCCGCAGCGCGGCAAGCTCTGTGCCGATCGAACATGTGACGTCATGCACGGTGCCACCGGCCAGCCGCCGGGCCCGGTGGTGGGCCACGGGTTGAGCCGTGGCCTGTTGCAGCGCATCGTCGGTGAACAGCCAACCGCTGGGGTCGGCAAACTTCGCCATTGCGCGTCGACGCAGCAGCACCGTTTCCACCAGCGCCGGAGCGTGGTGGCCGAATTGCCTTCGTACCGAGGCGATATCCGAGACGCGGGTCGCCTCGGTCAGCCGGAAGCCGTCGACATCGCGCAGCGCTTGCGCTCCGGTTTCGCTGCTCAGGTAGGCGACGGCTTCTGGTGTGAAATCTACGACGGTTTGACCCCAGTTACCATGACGTTGTAGAACCAGCCCTTCGGCACGACGCGGCGCCACAGGTTGTGGTCCACCCAGCTCAGCGTCATCCAGCTGGTGAACGCGAACTTCGCCCAGCCCCACCCCAATCGGCCGGGCGGCACCGCCGCTTCGAACGTGCGGATCGGCCAGCCGAGCATCGCGGCGGTGAATTCAGTTGTGCTGGTTGAGATATCAACAGCACCCGCGTTGCGCGCCATGCGTTCGAGGTCTTGCGGCGAGAACGTGTGCAGATCGACGATCGCCTCGAGCGCTGCCGCGCGCGACGATTCGTCGAGCTCGGCCTGCGGCCGACGCCAGCCCGACAGTCCGGGCAGCCGGGTCACGTTGGTCACCGCCCTCCACGTCAACGTCGACAGCGGGCGGGCGTAGTTCTCGCCGGAGTTCGTGGGCTCACCGGCGAACAGGAACCGGCCGCCCGGTTTGAGCACCCGGACCACCTCGCGCAGCGACAGCTCGACGTCGGGAATGTGGTGCAGCACCGCGTGACCCACGACCAGGTCGAAGGTGTTGTCGTCATAGGGAATGCGCTCGGCGTCGGCCACACGTCCGTCGATCTCGAGGTCGAGATTCTCGCCGTTGCGGGTGGCGACCTTGACCATGCCGGGAGACAGGTCGGTGACCGAACCACGCCGCGCCACGCCCGCCTGGATGAGATTCAACAGGAAGAACCCGCTGCCACAACCCAGCTCGAGCGCGCGGTCGTAGGGCAGCTTCCGCTGTTCGGAGAACGGCACGGTGGCGTCGAACAGGTCACGGGCATAGTCAACGCACCGCTTGTCGTAGGAGATCGACCATTTCTCGTCGTAGCTCTCGGCCTCCCAGTCGTGGTACAGCACCTGGGCGAGCTTGGAGTCGTTGCGGGCCGCCTCCACCTGCTCCGCCGTGGCGTGCGGGTTCGGAGCCGGCAGGCCGGCGACATCGAGTCCAGCGTCGGGTTCCTCGAAACTCATGCAGGGCAGCCTAACGGGAGCCGTCGAACGTCGCCTTGGCGGCAGCGAGAACCTGCGGCGGATGGCTGACCAGGCGCTGCACCCACGCCACCGCGGCGTCGTAGACGTCGTCTGGCGCCACCAGCTCGTCGACTAAGCCGAGGGCCGCGGCCTCCTTGGCGTTGACGAACCGTCCGGAGAATACGAGGTCCTTGGCCTTGCTGTCGCCAGCCGTGCGGGCCAGCCGGCTCGTCTCGCCGGGCGCAAACCCGGACAGGATCTCCGTCGCGCCGACCTTGGCGTTGTCGCCCGCCACCCGCCAGTCCGCGGCCAACGCCAGGGTCAGCCCGCTGCCGAGGGCGTAGCCGGTGATGGCGGCGACGGTCGGCTTGCTGATCGCAGCAAGCGCGTCACAGGCCTCTCGACCAACCTCGTCTGCCCGGGCGGCCTCTTGTGCGGTCAGCGTCGCCCGCACCGACACGTCGTCGCCGGCCGAGAAGATTTCGTGCCCACCGAAGACGATCACCGCGGAGATATCGTCACGCGCGCTGACTTCTCCTGCGGCAGAGATGATTTCGCGATACATCTGCCGGGTCAACGCGTTTGTCGGCGGCCGCGACAGCAGCAGGGTGGCGATGCCGGGATGCTCGTCGAAAGTGTGGACGCTGACGAACTCCCTCACGGGGTGCGGCCCCCCAGCGCCTTGTTGTAGCGCTCGCCGTCGAAGAACTCGAACTCGAGGTTGCCGTCGGTCATGCTCATGTTCGGCGAGATGGGCACGATCTTGCGTTCGACGGCGAGCACCTCGGCGACCGTGTGTCCCGCCAGCGCGTCGAGCTGCGTCCACGTCGGCGGCAACAGGAAGCTCCGATGCGCCGCGAAGTCGTCGAGCGCGGCCTCCGGGGTGACCCAGTCGGCACGGTCGGACTCGGTGTTGTCACCGTCGGCGCGTTGTCCGTCGGGCAGCGCACCAACGAAGAAGTAGGTGTCGTAGCGCCGGGTGCGTTCCTCCTTCGGCGTCACCCAGTTCGCCCAGGGCCGCAGCAGGTCGGAGCGCAGCATCAGCTTCTCCGAGCGAAGGAACTCGGCGAAGGACAGCTCCTTGCTGACCAATGCGGCCCGCTGCTCGCGGTAGATCGAGGCGTCGTCCACCAGCAGGTCGGGATCATCGGCGGCGCCCGCGAACAGCACGCCGCACTCTTCGAATGTCTCGCGGGCCGCCGCGCAGACCAATGCCTCGGCGAGCGCGGGATCGGTGCCCAGCCGCTCGCCCCACCAGAATGTGTCGGGTCCGTGCCAGGCGATGTCGGCGTTGCGGTCGCGATCGTCGACCCCGCCGCCGGGGAACACCATTACTCCCCCGACGAAGTCCATCTTGCGGTGCCGCCTCATGAGAAACACTTCAATTCCCCGGGCGAAGCCCGCGCGCTTATCCCGGATAAGCATCACGGTCGCCGCCGGCCGCGGGACGAGCGGCTCAGTCATCAACGCCTCCTGTGCGCTGCCCGGCTTCTGGTGCGCCGGGCGAAGTAACGGCCGTCGATGTACTCGAGGGCGATGGACTGGCCGAAGGCCTTCGACAGATTCTCCGAGGTCAGCACGTCGCTCAGCAGCCCGGCGTCGATGGCCCGCCCCTCCGACAGGATCAGGGCATGACTGAAGCCGCGAGGGATCTCCTCGACGTGGTGGGTGACCAGGACGATCGCCGGGGCGTCGGGGTCGGCGGCCAGATCCTCCAGCCGCGCGACCAGCTCCTCGCGGCCGCCCAGATCGAGTCCGGCCGCGGGCTCGTCGAGTAGCAGCAGCTCCGGGTCGGTCATCAACGAGCGAGCGATCAGCACGCGCTTGCGTTCGCCCTCCGACAGCGTCTCGTAGGTGCGCTCGGCGAGGTGTTCAGCGCCGACGCTTTCCAGCATGTCGATCGCTTGGGTGTAGTCGACGTCGTCGTATTGCTCACGCCACCGGCCTAGCACCGCGTAGCCCGCCGAGACGACGAGGTCGCGCACGACTTCCCCGTCGGGCACCCGTTGCGACAGCGCCGAGCTGGATAGACCGACGCGGGCGCGCAGCTCGGACATGTCCGTCCGGCCGAGGCGCTCGCCGAGGACGTAAGCGGTGCCTGACGACGGGTACTCGGTGGCGGCGGCGATCCGCAGCAGGGAGGTCTTGCCGGCGCCGTTCGGACCGATGATCACCCAGCGTTCGTCGAGCTCCACTGACCATGTGATGGGGCCGACGAGCGTCTGCCCGCCGCGCCGCAGGGTGACCTTGGCGAAGTCGATCAGCAGGTCGGGGTCGACGCTGTCGCTTCCGGACTCGGGCACTCGCCCATCGTAGTGAAGCGATTTCGGCGTGCTTGGTTGCGCCTGGCGCGACTGTGCACGCCCAAATCACCGGACACGCGCTTCGGGGCGATCCCGAGGAAGAACTGGACGAGCGGACCGATCCCGAACGCGTAGACGAGCGTGCCGATTCCCACGGTGCCCCCCAGCAGCCAGCCGACCAACAGCACACTGCCTTCGATCGAGGTCCGGATCAGCCGCACCGACAAGCCCGTTCGCGCGACCAACCCGGTCATCAGCCCATCGCGTGGACCCGGGCCCAGACCGGCACCGATGTAGAGCACCGTGCTGATCGCGTTGAGGACGACCGCCCCGAGCATCATCGCAATGCGCACCGGAAACGTTGTTGCCGTTGGCAACAGCGCGAGCGAGGCGTCGACGGTCACGGCGATGACGATGACGTTGGCGACCGTGCCGATGCCGGGCCGGTTGCGCAGCGGGATCCAGCCCAGCAAGACCGCCACACCCGCGACGGCCGACGCCAGACCGATCGTCATGCCAGTCCTCAACGCCAGCCCCTGGTGGAACACGTCCCACGGGTCGAGCCCGAGGTCGGACCGCACCATCAACGCCATCGAGAAGCCATAACCGGTCAGCCCCACCAACAGCGCTGCACCGCTCAGCACGGCGCTACGCATGGTGCGGGAAGCGAATCCGAATCAACTCGATCTCGTGGGCGATCCGCTCGGCGTCGCGGTCGACGAACTCGGCCGGGATGCGGTTGGCGGGACGGAAAATCCGCCCCAGCGGGCGGGTCAGGCGGGATGTCCAGGTGGTACGCATGCCCCAGCATCCGTTGTGACTGGCTTGCTTATCAATAGCCAGTCAGCGCATACTGGCCTCCAAATGACCGTAGAACTGCATGCCAGAGCGCTCGATGTGGACCTCCTGGCCCGCGAACTCGGCAACTGGCGCACATCCAGTCGCAGCGGGCCTGCTTATCACGGCCTCGCCGACGCCATCCGGCTGCTGGTAGTCGACGGGCGCATACCGGTGGGGGCGCGGTTACCCAGCGAGCGCGCGATGGCCGAGACGCTGCGGATTTCCCGCACGACCGTCACCGCCGCCTACGCGCAGCTGCGCGACGACGGATACCTCAACGCCCGCCGAGGCGCCCGCAGCACCACAGCGCTACCCGTCGCGCCCGCTCCGCGAGCCGATCCGACAGCGCCGTCGATGAGCCTGGCCGCCGCCGCGTTGTCCGCCCCGGCCGCCGCCGTCAGCGAGGCGTTCGTCGACGCCACCCACGACGTCACGCCCTACCTGCACCGAGTCGGCCACGAACTCGTCGGGGTCGAAGTGCTGCGGCAGGCGATCGCCGAAAGATATTGCCGGCGAGGCTTACCCACCGAGCCCGACGAGGTCCTGGTCACCACCGGAGCGCTGCACGCCATCGGTTTGATTCTGGCAACCTATGTCCAGCCGGGCGACCGGGTGCTGGTCGAGCAACCCACCTATCACGGTGCGTTGTCCACGATCACCACCGTCGGCGCACGGCCCGTCCCGGTGGCGATGACCGAGGACGGCTGGGAACTCGACGCAATACAGGCTGCGGTGCAACAACTCTCGCCCAGCCTGGCCTATTTCATTCTCGACAACCAGAATCCCACCGGGTTGACGATGCCGACCGACGACCGAAAGCGTTTGGCGGACATCATCGCCGACACCAGGACGCGCACCGTCATCGACGAGACGATCCTCGACATGTGGCTCGACGAGCCCGTACCCGAGCCCATGGCAGCGGCCATGGCGACCCGACGCGATCTGATGCTGACCGTCGGTTCGATGTCGAAGTCATTCTGGGGCGGCTTACGCATCGGCTGGATCCGGGCCGAGCGGGCGACGATCGCCACCATCGCCGCGCTGCGCCCGTCGATCGACATGGGCACGCCGGTGCTCGAACAGTTTACTGCCGCAAGGCTTCTCGCCCGCTGCGACGAGCTTCTGCCCGAGCGACGCGACATCCTACGGGCGCGACGGGCGCATCTGCTGTCGCTGCTCGAGCGACACTTGCCCGACTGGGAACCCGGCCCAGGCGTCGGCGGGATGTCGCTGTGGGTCCGGCTGCCCGCTCCGATGAGCACGGCGCTGTCGGCCGCGGCGTCCCGGATGGGGCTCGAGCTGCCCGCAGGCCCGCGGTTCGGCGTCGACGGCACCCTGGAACGCTTCGTTCGGGTGCCCTATGCTCTGCCGGAGGACGAACTGTCAGCGGCCATCGAGTTGTTGGCGCGCGCATGGCACAGCGTCACCGGTTCGACCGCCCCGGAGCCCACCACCGTCGTGGTGTAGGCGTCAGTCGGGGATTTCGACTCGGCGCAGCGTGCCGTCGACGCTGTCGGCGGCCTCGATTTCGCTGCGGGTGATGCCGAGGATGAATAACACGGTGTCGAGGTAGGGGTGGTTCAGCGACGCGTCGGCCACCTCACGCAGCGCGGGCTTGGCGTTGAAGGCCACCCCGAGACCGGCGGCGGCCAGCATGTCGATGTCGTTGGCGCCGTCGCCGACGGCAACCGTCTGCTCCATCGGCACGCCCGCCTGTTGCGCGAAGTCCCTCAGCGCCTTTGCTTTTCCGGCCCGGTCGATCACGTTGCCGACGACGCGGCCGGTCAGCTTGCCGTCGACGATCTCGAGCTGGTTGGCGGCCACGTAGTCCATCTCCAGCTCGTGGGCCAGCGGTTCGATGACCTGACGGAACCCGCCGGACACCATCCCGCAGTGAAAACCTAAGCGCCGCAAGGTCCGCAACGTGGTGCGCGCTCCGGGGGTCAGCTCGATCTGTTCGCCGACCTCTTCGAGCACCTCGGCGGGAAGGCCCGCAAGGGTGGCGACCCTGCGGTTGAGCGATTCGGTGAAATCCAGCTCGCCGCGCATCGCGGCCTCGGTAATCTCGGCGACCGCGGCGTGCGCACCGACCCGGTCGGCCAGCATCTCGATGACCTCACCCTGGATCAACGTCGAATCGACGTCAAACACGATGAGCCGCTTGGCCCGCCGCACCAGGCTGTAATCTTCGAGTGCAATGTCCACGTTCTCGTCGACGGCCACCCGCGCCATCGCGGTCTGCAACTGCGTGTAGACGTCGCCGGGCGGCACCGAAACCCGCAGCTCCAGCCCCGTCACCGGGTAGTCAGAGACGCCGCGGATGAAATCGATGTTGACGCCCAGCGCAGCCAGTTCACGGGCCACCACGCCGAACGCCTCGGCGGTGATCGGCCTGCCCAGCACGACGATCGTGTGCGTGGATGGCTCCCGCAGCACCGGCATCTGATCGCTGCGCTCAATCGTCACCTCGAGCCCGACACCGCGGATAGCGGCGCGGACCTCGTCGCGCAGTTCGCGGCCGCCGGCGACCTCCGGTGTCGCCGAGAGCAGCACACCCAGCGTCAGACGGCCACGGATCACGACCTGCTCAACGTTGAGGAGTTCGACCTTGTGCCGCGAAAGCACCTCGAACAGCGCAGAAGTCACACCGGGTTGATCAACACCGGTAACCGTGATCAGCAGCGACGAGCGCTCACGCGAAGAGCCTTGGGGTGCGGGCACCGTACGATCATTCACGCCCGACTGAGTCCCCCACAAGCATCAGGTTCTGACGTTCTCGTCACCCAAACGCGTGACATCCCCACTGGCCGGGCCGTGGCTGCGGCCGATGTGCGCCTCGGCACGCATCCGGTCGACCATGTGCGGATAGTGCAGCTCGAAAGCGGGCCGCTCCGAACGGATCCGGGGCAGCTCGGTGAAGTTGTGCCGCGGCGGCGGGCAACTGGTCGCCCACTCCAGCGAGTTGCCGTAGCCCCATGGGTCGTCGACGATGACTGGCTCGCCGTAGCGCCAGCTCTTGAACACGTTCCACACGAACGGGAGCATCGAGATGCCGAGAATGAACGCGCCGATCGTCGACACCACGTTGAGCGTGGTGAAGCCATCGGTGGGCAGGTAGTCGGCGTACCGGCGCGGCATGCCCTCGTCGCCGACCCAGTGTTGCACCAGAAACGTGGTGTGAAAGCCGATGAACGTCAACCAGAAGTGCAGCTTGCCCAACCGCTCGTCGAGCAGTCGGCCGGTCATCTTCGGGAACCAGAAGTAGATGCCCGCATAGGTGGCGAACACGATCGTGCCGAAGAGCACGTAATGGAAGTGCGCGATGACGAAGTAGCTGTCGGTGACGTGGAAGTCCAAGGGCGGGCTGGCCAGCAGCACACCTGATAGGCCACCGAGCAGGAACGTGACGAGGAAGCCCACCGAGAACAGCATCGGTGACTCAAAGGTCAACTGTCCCTTCCACATCGTGCCGATCCAGTTGAAGAACTTGATACCGGTGGGCACGGCGATCAGGAACGTCATGAACGAGAAGAACGGCAGCAGCACCGCACCCGTCGCGTACATGTGGTGCGCCCACACCGCGACCGACAGCGCCGCGATGGACAGCGTCGCGTAGATCAGCGTGGTGTAGCCGAAGATCGGCTTGCGCGAGAACACCGGGAAGATCTCGGTGACGATGCCGAAGAACGGCAACGCGATGATGTACACCTCGGGGTGGCCGAAGAACCAGAACAGGTGCTGCCACAGCAGCACACCACCGTTGGCCGGGTCGTAGACGTGGGCGCCCAGGTGGCGGTCGGCGGCCAGGCCGAACAGTGCGGCGGTCAGCAGCGGGAAGGCCAGCAGCACCAGGATCGACGTCACGAGGATGTTCCAGGTGAAGATCGGCATCCGGAACATCGTCATGCCTGGGGCGCGCATGCACACGACGGTGGTGATCATGTTGACGCCACCGAGGATGGTGCCCAGACCACCGACGGCCAGGCCCATGATCCACAGGTCGCCGCCGGCGCCGGGTGAGTGGATCGCGTCGGTCAGCGGCGTGTAGGCGGTCCAGCCGAAGTCAGCGGCGCCGCCCGGGGTGATGAAGCCGGCTATCGCGATCGTCGCGCCGAACAGGAACAGCCAGAACGACAACGCGTTCAGCCGCGGGAACGCCACGTCGGGTGCGCCGATCTGCAGTGGCAGCACCAGGTTGGCGAACCCGAACACGATCGGCGTCGCGTAGAAGAGCAGCATCACCGTGCCGTGCATGGTGAACAGCTGGTTGTACTGCTCGTTGGAAAGGAATTGCAGGCCGGGCAGCGCGAGCTCGGTGCGCATGAACAGCGCCATCAGGCCGCCGATGAAGAAGAAGATGAAGCAGGCGACGCAGTACATGATGCCGATCAGCTTGTGATCGGTGGTGGTGATCAGCTTGTAGACCAGGCTCCCCTTGGGGCCGAGCCTCGCCGGGAACGGACGGCGTGCCTCGAGTTCTCCGATTGGGGGCGCTTCGGCAACCAACAGATCCTCCAAAAGTCTCCTGCGGGTAATGCCCGCAATATCCGACTCGAATCCTATCTCTGAGAACCGCTCGCTGTCGGCATGGGTCCTACAAACGGTCGTAATTGATTCCCCGACGGTCACGACTCACCGGTTGACCAGTCGCGACGTGCCCGGATGTTACCGTCGGCGCCGTGCAGATTCGCCGCGCGCCCGGTCCGCTGGCAGCCGCGGCGGCCATCCTCACCGCCGTCGTGGTGACCACGGCCGGAGGCTGCGGCGAGCCGGGCGGTGGACCGCCGCCCGCGGCCAACCAGACCAGCGTCATCACCAGCACCACCAAGATTGCCGGCGCCGGTGTGCTGGGCAATCAGCGCAGACCTGACGAGTCCTGCGCACCCGCTCCGACGCCGATCGATCCCGGGGGGGCCGACCGCGACGTCCGCCACGCCGCGGGCAGCACGGTGGTGCGGGCCGAGCCGCAGAAGATCGTGGTGCTCGCGGGCGACCAGCTCGACGCGCTGTGCGCGCTGGGACTGCAGTCGCGCATCGTCGCCGCCGCGCTGCCCGACGGATCCGACAGCCAGCCCGGTTACCTGGGCACGGTCATCCACGGATTGTCGCCGGTCGGCACACGCAGCGCGCCCGATCTCAACGCGATCCAGCGGGCGCAGCCCGACCTGATCCTCGGGTCGGCGGGGCTCACCCCTGATCTGTTCACCGAGCTGTCGGCCATCGCGCCGACAGTGTTCACCGGCGCCCCGGGTGCGGCGTGGGAGGACACCCTGCGCACCGTCGGCGCGGCGACCTGGCGCGCCGGCGCGGCCAACGAGTTGATTGCCGACTTCACCGCCGCGGCCAAGAAGACCGGCGCCGACAGCGACGCCGCGCACTTTCAGGCGTCGGTCGTGCAGCTCACCGACACCACCATGCGGGTCTTCGGTGCCAACAACTTCCCCGGCAGCGTGCTTGCCGATGTCGGCGTGGATCGGCCTGCAGCACAACGGTTTACCGATAAGCCGTATATCGAGGTCGGCATCACCAAGGAGGATCTCGACGCCTCCCCCGACCTCTCTTTTGCCGACGGCGACGTCGTCTACGTGTCGTTCGCATCGCCGACGGCCAAGGACCGCGCCGGCGAGGTGCTGGGCAGCGATTCGTGGAAGGAGCTGTCCGCCAACAAAGACAACCGGGTGTTCATCGTCAACAACGAGGTATGGCAGACCGGCGAGTGCATCGTGGCCGCCCGCGGGATGCTCACCGATCTGCGGTGGATCAACGCACCGATCAACTAACGTCGGCACCGTGATTCACGTCTTGAAGTCGACGTATCTGCAGTCGCCCGACGTCATCGAGCAGACCCGTCCGGCCCACCTCGATTTCCTCAAAGACGAGATCGCCGCCGGTCGCCTTCTGCTTGCGGGCCGACAAGCCGACGGCTCCGGCGGCGTACTCATAACCGCTGACCTCGCTGACGAAGACGTCGACGCCATGGTGGCCCGCGATCCCTACACCCGGGCCGGAGTCGCCAGCTACGAGCGGACCTCGTTCAACGGTGCATTCCGCGCGCCGGGGCTGTAGGAGATAGCTCACACCCCAGCCCGGATTACCGCTTCGCGTTTCCCGGTTACAGAGAGAAGCCGCCTGTTGCGGCTCTTTCCTTTGCTCGATTTGCGCATTGTTCGCGCTTGCACTGAAGAGGGATCACATGACGACCGCCGTCTCCGCTTACGCCGCCCCGTCGGCCACCGAACCGCTCACCAGGACAACGATCACCCGTCGCGACGTCGGACCGCACGACGTCGCCTTCGATATCCATTTCGCGGGCATCTGTCACTCCGACATCCACACCGTCAAGGCCGAGTGGGGGACGGTCAACTATCCCCTCGTGCCGGGGCACGAGATCGCGGGCGTCGTGACAGAGGTCGGCTCGGAGGTGACGAAGTACAAGGTCGGCGACCGCGTGGGTGTCGGCTGTTTCGTCGACTCCTGCCGCGAATGTGAATACTGCACCGCCGGCGAAGAGCAGTACTGCAACAACCCCGGGATGGTCGGGACCTACAACGGCATCGGCCGCGACGGCGGGCCCACCCAGGGCGGGTACAGCGGCGCGATCGTCGTCGACGAGAACTACGTGCTGCGCATCCCCGATGAGATCGCGCTCGACGCCGCCGCACCGCTGCTGTGCGCGGGCATCACCACCTATTCCCCGCTGCGGCACTGGAATGCCGGCCCCGGCACCAAGGTGGCGGTCATCGGCCTCGGCGGGCTGGGCCACCTGGCCGTCAAACTTGCAGTCGCGCTCGGCGCGGAGGTCACCGTCTTGAGCCAGACGCTGAAAAAGATGGAGGACGGGCTGCGACTCGGCGCCAGCGAGTACTACGCCACCAGCGACCCGGACACGTTCGAGGAGCTGGCCGGAAAGTTCGATCTGATCCTGAACACGGTCTCGGCGAACCTGAACATGGCCGATTATCTGGGACTGCTGAAGCTGGACGGCACGCTCGTCGAGCTCGGCATGCCCTCGCATCCGATGTCCGTCCCGGCCGGGGCGCTGGTGTTCGGACGCCGCAGCATCGCCGGCTCGCTGATCGGCGGCATCGCCGAAACCCAGGAGATGCTCGACTTCTGCGCCCAGCACGATGTGCGGCCCGAGATCGAGGTCATCGAACCGGAGTACATCAACGAGGCCTACGAGCGGGTGCTGGCCAGCGACGTGCGGTACCGCTTCGTCATCGACACGGCGTCGCTGCGATAGGGCTTCTGCGTCGATCGATGGCCGCCAGGCGCGCGCCTGCTTGTAATCTCGCTCATGCACATGCAGTGATCGCTCGACGGAGCTACGCGCAGTTAGGGGCTAATCGTTTTCGCCTGGTGGGGTCGGACGGTATACCGCTACCGGTTCGTCGTGGTCGCTGTGATGGTGGCGTTGTGTCTCGGTAGCGGGATCTACGGAAGCAGCCTGGGCGAGCACGTCACGCAGAGCGGCTTCTTCGACGACGGCAGCGAGTCGGCGCAGGCGTCGCGCCTTGGCGACGAGCACTACGGCAGAGACACCTCCAGCCACATCGTGGCGATCTACACCGCTCCCGACGGCAAAACGGTCGACGACCCCGCCTTCCGCAAGAAGGTCCTCGACAACCTCGCCAGGGTCGAGAAAGACCACCCCGACCAGATCCTGCGGTCGATCGGCTATTTCAAGACTCCGGATGTGCTGAGGAACATGGCCGACGCGTCGAAGAAGCACGCGTTCATGTCCATTCAGCTCAAAGGCGACAACGACGACCTCATCCTCAAGAACTTCAAGGCCGTCCAGCATGACCTGTCCGATCCGGCGCTGAACGTTCAATTGGCCGGGTTGCTGCCGCTGGCCAATGAACTAACAGGAACCATCGCCACCGATCAGCAGCGCGCCGAGGTGCTCGCGATGCCGCTGGTGGTGGTGTTGCTGTTCTTTGTGTTCGGCGGTGTGGTCGCGGCGTTCCTGCCGGGCATCATCGGCGGGCTGACCATCGCTGGCGCCTTGGGCATCATGCGGTTGACGGCACTGTCTGTGCCCGTCCACTACTTCGCGCAACCGGTGGTCACGCTCATCGGGCTCGGCATCGCCATCGACTACGGGCTATTCGTGGTCAGCCGGTTCCGCGAAGAGATCGCCGAGGGTTACGACACCGAAACCGCCGTGCGCCGCACCGTGGTGACGGCCGGCCGCACGATCGCATTCTCCTCGGTGTTGATCTCGGCCTCCGTCGGCGGGTTGCTGCTCTTCCCCCAGGGCTTTCTCAAATCGCTCACCTACGCGATGATCGCCTCGGTCACACTGGCGGCACTGCTGTCGATCACGGTGCTCCCCGCCCTGCTGGGCATGCTGGGCCCCAACGTCGACGCGTTGAATGTGCGCACGCTTCTGCGGATCCCGTTCCTGCGCAAAAACGCAACTACCCACCGGATCATCGACTGGCTGGGTGACCGGCTGCAGAAGACCAAGACGACCGCGGAGGTGGAGAACGGGTTCTGGGGCAGGCTCGCCGACCGCGTGATGAAACGTCCGCTGATGTTCGCCGCCCCCATCCTCCTCATCTTGATCGTGCTCATCCTGCCGCTGGGCAATTTGGCGCTGGGCGGCATCAGCGAGAAGTATCTTCCGCCGACCAACTCCGTGCGCCAGGCGCAGGAGGAATTCGACCGCACGTTCCCCGGCTTCCGCGTCGAGCCGATCACGCTGGTGATCCAGAGCACCAACGGCAGACCGGTGACCGACGCCGAGGTCGCCCAGGTGCGCAGCGCGGCACAGGCGATCCCCGGGTTCACCGAGCCGAACAACGACCCGGCCAACATGTGGAAGGAGCGGCCGTATCTCGACGGCGCCTCCAAGGACAAGTCGGTCCGGGTGATCCAGAACGGTTTGGTGAACCGCCTCAACGCACGCGCGAAAGTCGATGAGCTGCGGGCGATTCCGAAGCCGCACGATCTCAAGCTGTTGGTCGGCGGCACACCGGCGCTCGAACAGGACAGCGTCCGCACCATTTCGGCGAAGCTGCCCGCGATGATCCTGATCGCGGTGTCGATGACGACCATCTTGATGTTCCTGGCGTTCGGCTCACTGGTACTGCCGATCAAGGCCGCTTTGATGAACGCGCTCACGTTGTGTTCGACGCTGGGCGTGCTGACGTGGATTTTCGTCGACGGCCACTTCTCTTCGGCGCTGAATTTCACGCCGACCCCATTGACGGCTCCGGTGATCGGGCTGATCATCGCCGTGATCTACGGTCTCTCAACCGATTACGAGGTCTTTCTGGTCTCCCGGATGGTCGAGGCGCGGGCCCGCGGGATGACCACTGAAGAGGCCATCCGCCACGGCACCGCCACCACCGGCCGGCTCATCAGTGCCGCGGCGCTGGTGCTGGTCGTCGTCGGCGGGGCGTTCGCGTTCTCCGACCTGGTGATGATGCAATACCTGGCGATCGGCCTGATCACGGCGCTGTTGCTCGACGCGACCGTGGTCCGGATGTTCCTGGTGCCGTCGGTGATGAAGCTGCTCGGCAACGACTGCTGGTGGGCACCGCAATGGATGAAGCGCCTGCAGGAGCGGATCGGCCTCGGTGAAATCACCCTCGAAGACGAACGCAAGGCCTCCGAGCCGCCGCCTGAGCAGTTGGACGAGCCGCTGGCGTTCGGCACGGTGGTCGGCGCGCCGACATGGCACAAGCCAGTGCACGATCCGTCGCGTCCGGCCGCAGCGGCAGAGTCGCCGGTGGCGACGTCTGCGGTCGCGCTGGAAGACCGACCGGCCACCGACGACGGTGAGGACGAAGAGCCTTCGGACGCTGAAGAATCGACGTCCGACATCGTCGACAACGGCGACGACGGCGCCGACCAGAGCGAGCCGTCCGAAGACGACGGCGACGACGAGCCCGACGACGCCGATTCTGCAGAGAGAGCGCCCTAGCCGCTGAATTCGCGATCTGGCCGCAGAATCGTGTGCCGGGCGGAGCCTATTTTCTCGCCGTTCGAGTTGTCGGTTTGGCCGCGCAGTGTCACGATCCACTTCGGGAACTGCAACGCGATGGGTTCCACGCACTAAGATTCGAACGGAAGGCGGCCGATGACAACTGAATCCGCAGCGACGCCGAGCGCGGGTGAGCTCGAGCAGCCACGCCCTGGCCTGAAGAAGGGCGCAATCGGCATCGTCGCCGTCATCTTCATGGCCGTCGCCAACGCGGCGCCCATCACCGCGATGACGGGCAACACCCCCATCGCAGTCGGATTCGGTAATGGGCCGGGTGCGCCGGCGGGATTCCTGTTCGCCACGATCATCCTGACGCTGTTCGCCCTCGGCTACGTGGCGATGGCCAGGCACATCACCACCACCGGCGCGTTCTACGGCTTCATCAGCCATGGCCTCGGTCAGGTGTGGGGCATGGCCAGCGGCCTGCTGGCGACGTTCGCCTATGTGGTTTTCGAGGGTTCGCTCATCGGCGGCTGCGCCTACTTCGCCAACGACGCGGTCAACACGATCCTCGGCGTCAACATCCCGTGGCTGGTGTTCGCCGTCGGGGCCATCCTGATCATCGCCGCGTTGTGTCACTTCCACATCAGCCTGACGGCGGCAATCCTGGGCGTCACGCTGGTGGCCGAGGTGATCGTCCTTCTCGCGCTGGCCTTCAGCGTGATCGTCAAAGGCGGCGGCCCCGACGGTTTCATGCTGAACCAGACGGTGATGCTGAACAACGCATTCGAGAGCCTTCCCGCGGGCGCGTTCGGAACCGCGGCGGCGGCCGGATCGATGGCGATCGGCCTGTTCTTCGCCTTCTGGTCATGGGTCGGCTTCGAAACAACGGCCGTCTACGGCGAGGAGTCCCGCAATCCGAAGAAAATCATTCCGCGGGCGACGCTCATCGCGGTCATCGGGCTCGGCCTGTTCTACACCTTCATCTCGGCGATGGTGGTCGCGGGCAACGGCGCCAAGACGGCGGTGGAGACCTCGATCAGCGCGTCACCGCTCGACCTGTTCTTCGGCCTGGTGAAGACCAATCTGGGCGGGGTTCTGCTCGACGTCTACAAGATCCTGCTGGTGATCGGGTCGTTCGCCTGTGCACTCGCCTTCCACAACGCCGCATCGCGGTATCTCTTCGCGCTGGGACGCGAAATCCCTTCCGCCGCAGTCACAAAGACGGTAGGGGCCGCACATCCGACGCACGGATCCCCCTACATTGCATCGGGAATCCAGAGCGCCGTCACGCTGGTGCTGATCCTGTTGTTCGCCGGTTTCACCGCGGTGCAGGTCCCCGACGCCAACGGAAACCCGGTCGACACCCCCGCGCTGGTGCCGTACACGAACGTCTACGGTCTGCTCGCGTTGATCGGCACCGCGGCGATCCTGCTGGTGCAGGCAATCTGCTCGGCGGCGGTCATCTGGTACTTCTGGGTGCGAAAAACCCACCGCGGCAACGTGATCACCACGCTGGTGTGTCCCTTGATCGGCGGTGCCGCGATGCTGTATGTGGTGTGGCTGCTGTGGGACAACCGCGCATTCGCCGCCGGTTACGCCGCCAATTCGCTGGTATTCAAGTCAGAGCCCTACATCATCCTGGTGGTGTTCGTCGTCGGCCTCATCTACGCGCTGTGGTTGCGGTCAGCCAAGCCGGCGGTCTACGCCGAGATCGGCCGCACGGTGATGGAGGACGCACACGAGCGGGCCGAGGAAGCAACCGCCTAGCGCATCGCGAGGGTTCAGAGCCGACGCATCTCGCGGGCCATCAAGGAGTTCTCGAGAAATGTCAGGCGTTCGGGCGGATGAAGCCGCCGTTCTGGTCGCGGCCGCGACGGCGGGCTGGCGCCGAGGGTCTGTAGTGCTTGCGTCAGATTGTGCGCCAGGTCGGTGAGCCAATACTGAATTGCCCTGCCGCTCAAGGGGTTGGGGATGGGTGTCGATGTCATGACTTGACATTAGAAGTGTCGCCATCGATCGCACATCGTCCGACGAGATACTCTTTCTCTCATACCTCGGTTGGATGGTCGCCCCGACCTCAGTATCCGGCAGTGCGAGGCATGACAATCCGGTGGTCGTAGGCATAGACGATCGCGGCGGCGCGGTCGCGAAGGTTCAGTTTGACGAAGATCCGACCGATGTGGCTTTTGACCGTAACCGCCGAAATGCTCAGCATCTCAGCAATTTCGGTGTTCGATTTACCCTTGGCCATCAAACTCAGCACGTCCAGCTCGCGCGACGTCAAGTTGGCATCTATGGTTGACCGCACGGGCTCGGCGGCGCTGCGGTAGGTGGTGAGCACCCGCGCGGTCACCGCTGGATCCAGATATGAGTCTCCCCGCGCCACCGAAGCAACGGCCCGGATGAGTTCTTCCGCCGACGAATCTTTCAAGACAAAGCCCGCGGCTCCGGCGCGCAAAACTCCCGACAGTAGCTCGTCATCGTTGAATGTCGTCAGCGCCAATACGGGCGGGCCCTCGTTGTCCGCAAGCAGCGCCGTCGCTTCTATACCGTCGACGCGCTTCATGCGCAGGTCCATCACGACGACGTCGGGTTGATGGACACGCACGGCGTCGAGAACTTCGTCGCCATCGGAACATTCAGCGACGATGATGAAGCCGTCTTTGCGGCGCAGGATACGGCGCAGTCCGGACCGCACCAAGTCCTGATCGTCGACGAGCAGCACGGTGATGTCAGGTGCCTGGACGGTCATTAGAACACCACGCGGCGCTTGGCGTTGGAGCCGGCAAGCGGAATCTTCGCATTCACCAGCCACCCCTCTGCGTTCGGGCCGACTTCGATTGTTCCGCCGAGTAGTCCGACACGTTGCCGCATGCCGCGGACTCCACGGCCTTCCATCACCGGCGTTGCGTCACCAGCGGTGGGCATTCGATTGGCAACAGTCAAGGCCACCGAGCCGCACGAAATCGCAAGGCGCACCACGCAGTGCGAATTGGGCGCATGCTTGGCGATGTTGGCCAGCGACTCCTGAGTGATGCGGTAGAGCGCCAGCCCGACCGCGGCTGACACTCGGCCGAACGATCCCGGGTCGGCGTCGTAGTTGACCGGCAGGCCGGCGCCGCGGAAATCGTCTATGAGACTGGCGATGTCGTCGACACCGGGTTCTGGTGTCACCTTCATCGGCGCACAATCGAGCAGTCCGACAGTGCTGCGGATGTCACCCATCGCCTGGCGACCCAACCGCTCGGCTTGCTCGAGCGCCTCGATCGCCTCGTCGATGTCACGGTCGTGCTGCAGCCCGCGGCGGGCGCCGGTGATGTGCAGCAAGGTCACGCTCAAAGAGTGTGCGATGACATCGTGCACTTCCCGTGCGATTCGCCGTCGCTCATCGGCAGCCGCATGCTCGGCCAACGCGTCCTGCGCCTCCAATTGTCTGATCATCAACTGCTGTTGCGTGTACATCAGAAAGCCGACCAGCCAGCCGATTCCGACCACGCACAGATACAAGCCCACCGCATCCAACCGATGCGCGACAGCCGCTGCGATCAGCACGGCAGAAGCTGACAACGCGGCCAGCGATCCGCCCAGCCACGACGTCAGAGACCCGACCACCCCGACGGTCATCACCAGCAACAGCGGAGCGAAATCCGCCGCGATCGGCGTCGACGTGGCGAACAGCAGCACCGTGGCCGAAGCAGTCCCGCACAGCCACATGATTCGCGGATCGAACTTGATGCCGGCGACGAAGAACAGCAAGAGGGGACTCACCACGAGCGCAAGCGCGCTGAGCGCCACGGGCAGGTCCGCGGTCGGCCGCTGCAGCACCGCAATGATTCCGGTCGCGACCAAGGTGGCGTCGGTTGCCCAGACGAACGACCAGTTGTAGCCGAGCGGAATGAGGTCGGCCCGTCGTCGGACCCGGTCGTGCAAGAAGCGCGCCGTTGCACCCAGCATCGTGACATCGTAGTGGCCTTCGACAGCGGCGTGCATCATGCTGCGGTCCGACATCGGTCTCCTACCCAGGTCGGAGACCAGGCGCCTCGTTCGGCGCGTGCCGCGCAGAGGTCGCCACTAACTGCCGTTGCCGAGCAGCGTGGTGCGCAGCAGATGGCTTACGACAGCGCGGGAGCCTTCCTGGCGTTCAAACTGCATGAGACGACTGAGGTCGACCACCAGGGCGAAGGCGGCGTGCACCGCGAACCGCGCAGCACCGGCGCTCATGTCCGGCCGCGCCGCCACTACCTGTCGCACCCACGCTTCGATGGTCGCCCGCTGAATATTGTGAATCGCGATGCGATCCTGCTCCGGTACGTTGCCGCGCTCGACGTAGTAGACGTAGGCAAGCTGGGGATTGGCGAAGGAGCGACGAACGAAAGTTTCCACTAATTCTTCAACCGCCTCAACGGGATTGGTGGTTGCAGCAAGCGTGGCGGATACGTCGCCGGAGACGCGGTCGGCGGCGCGGCGATAGATCGCGGCCAGAATGGCGCCTTTTCCGCTGAAGTACTTGTAGAGGCTCGATGTGGGCATGTTGACCTCGGCGGCGATGTCCTCCATGCCGGTGTCACGGTAGCCGCGTTCATAGAACAGCAGCAGTGCTTCGTGCAGAATCTGCTCGTACTCCCCTGCTGCCGCACCCACCTCGAATGTGGCGACCACGTCGCCCGTCGAGCCCTCGGCAGGCAAGTCGGTATCACGAATGTCGGAGGTGATGCGCGCGAGCGCGGCGTGAATCTGTGCCTCCGGCAGGTGTGCCCGGTGGTCGGTGATGCTGCCGATCACGCTCAGCACCGACGACGACAGCGTCCACCGTTGGCGCGACTTGAGTTGGGGTCGCAGCAGCATCAGCGGGCGCTGCAGCCGCCGGTTCACCAGTTTGATTTGTCCGTTGAGGATTGCCTGGTCGTCGGGCTGCAGATAACGACCCTCCCATCGATACAGCCCACCGCTCGTTCGGTTCTTCAGCGCTGTGTCGATCAACTGACTGACGGCACGATCCCACGTAAGCGCAGGGTCGGTGTCGTCGTCTTCATCGACAAAAGCCGTGCAGCCGACCAGCTGGCTGCCCAGGGCTAAGACGGCCGCCTGGAATAATTCGTACTTGCCCGCGTAGTGGCGGTACAACGACGCCGCGGTCACGCCAACGCGGCCGGCGATCCCCTCCATGCTGACGCCGTGGTAGCCGAGCTCGCTGAACGCATCGGCTGACACCCGCGCGATCTGCTCTTTTCGGTCTTTCGGACGACGCCGTCGCTCCGGGCGCAAGCCCGGCGATGTCGACATAGAAGTACCTTATCGATAACTTCGCCGAACCGGTCGGTAGTGCCGCCGGCAGCAGGCCCCCAACCGCTTTCGAGAACTCACGGGTATCGCCGTGACGGATCGCACTCTCGTGCGGACGCAGGCGCTGCACGGATGCCAACGCAGCCGCGACGGCATGCGAGGGGCACGAGTCGTAATCAACCTGATGCGCGAAGGCGCATACTGGTTCGACGTCGCGAGCAGAATCGTATCTGCGGGCGGGGTGATTTATTGCCCAGAGAACCTGGGCCCACAAATGAAAGTCATAAGCAGGGACGTTGCGCTGAGCAGGCTTACGCCCACCCCAAAGACGGTCGCAGCTTCAGGGTGGGAGCATGCCACCCGGCAGGGCGTCACATATCGCGCTGCCAGAGTTCTCGTTACATGTCGGGGATCGTCTGGCTGACGTATGTTTCCCACGTGGCGATCTTGCCAGCCTCAAGCATGATCTCCTGCATCTTAAGATCGTCCATCATCGCCTGCTGGATCTGGCCGTACCGCGACCAATCGGAGGCGGTGGAGAGGATGACGATCGTATTGGTCGCTGCCCCGCCAATCATGGTCGCCAGCACGGTGACGTTTTCGGCTCCGTGCTTGCGGGATAGGTCGCAGCCCTCCTTCAGTTGCTTCTGAAGGTCGTCCCATTTGCCCGGATTTGGGTGAATCGTTATTGCCGAGACGATGGTCATGATGGCCGCCTTCCTGCTGTGTGTTCGGCTAGGACGGACCGACTGTAGGCTCATGGCTGCAGCCTTATGGCAACTTCGCACAATTTCTTGTATCTTATTTTACCTGCGCTATCGGGCGAAATTAATTGTCGCGGCAAATATTTACATCTGGCGCACAGTTCACCGGCAAGCTATCAATGTCTCGGCGGGTTGGATCATGCATTAAGCCGACGGGAATCCTCGATCTCAAGGCCGAAGATCTGCACCGGAGCCGACTTCCCTTTCAGCGCATGCGATCCGCGATCCACGAGATCAGTTGGACGCGACGCCAGCGCATCGGCGGTCTGCTCGGTGACAAGAACCGTGTCACCGGTGGTTTTGGTGAGCTGCTCTACACGGGCGGCCACATTGACGGCGTCGCCGATCAACGTGAACTCCAGCTTGCTGCCACCTCCGATGGTTCCTGCGATCACTGTGCCAGTGTTGATGCCGATGCCGACGCGCAGCTCGCCGTCGAAGCGCTTTTCGACGAGGCGCTGGATAAGGAGGGCAGCATCGAGAGCGGCATCAGCATGGATTGCAAGATCGTTCGGAGCACCGAAGACCGCCAGCGCACCGTCACCCAGAAACTTGTTCACGTGCCCACCGGCATCGACAACGGCGGGCACGACGATCTCGAATAAAGCGTTGAGGCGGGCGACGACATCCTCGGCAGGGTTCGACTCGGCGAAGGGAGTGAAGTCGCGGATATCCACGAACATCACCGTCACCTCGCGACGTTCACCGGTGAATACGTCATCGCCTTGTTCGAGGAGCTTGGTCGCGAGCATGGGGTCGACGTAGGTGCCGAATGCTGCTTGAAGTCGTTGGCGCTCAGCCAAACCCGCCTGCATCCGGTTGAACGATGCCGCCAATGCGCCAAGGTCATCGTCTTGAACCACCGGCAGACGTTGGGTGTAGTCGCCAGCGGCCACACGTTCAGTTCCCGCCGCGAGGTCGCGGATGGGGCGCAGGGACGGCGAGAACGCGAAGCCGATGGTGATCGGCACCGCCCAGAACAGCGTCAACGTGAAAGCGATAGCGCTGCAGACTATTGGGGCCGAACTGGCCCAACTGAATGCCCCAGCCAGAAACGCACCGGATTGCGCAAATCCAAATGCGGCGGCGAGTACCGAGATTTTCGACCAGGCCGCGAACGTAGGGAGGGATCGAGGCAAGGTGTCACCGACTTCGGTGCCACCGGCCATCGCCAGCCGCGCTGGACGCAACGCTCCTTCCAAGAAACTGTGCACGGCAATCAGCTGAACGGCCATTCCGAACGCAGCGCCCACGATTGCGTATTGAACTAACCGCGCCCAGGACGCCCCGGCCAGTGCGGCGATGATCACGGTCAATAAGGCAGCCCATACTGTTCCGCTCACCACGACGCGGGGTACCGTCGTTCGGGCATACGTGTAGGTGGCTTCGAGTGCCCGAGCCGGATCGACAACGTCGCCAGCTGACCACTGCTCAGCTACACGAATCCGTCCCATGCCAGGAAGAACCATCGCGTACACCAGCAGCGGCACGGCAGCCAACGTGACAACGGCTGCGTAGCCATAATCATCGGCCTCTTCATAGGCGACGACGACGAACGAGTAAACAAGGTAAATCGACAGCATCACGGGAACGGTGACCGCGTAGATCACCCACGAATACCTCGCCCCGTATCGATCCCAAGCCCACTGCCAGATGCGATCCATGCCGGGATTAGACGTTCTCGCGCTCGACGCCGCAGCAATTCGACCAGAGCAGCTACCGCGCGCCGCCGCCACGTTGCGAGCCGTGGCTGGCTCACGCGGTTAGACGTCACCCAACCGCACGGCGGCAGCCCGATGTAGGTTCTAAGCCCTTACCAGAGAGAACGGATAGGTGTTCGTCTCTCCGACTGGCTTGCCGCATCCACCTGTTGGATTGGTTATGGTGTCCGTGCCCTGAAGCGTGGCGGGGTCCCAGTAATATTCGCGTCTCATAGGGACCCACTCCCTGGGATTCATTGGGGTGCCGCAATTCATCCCCTGGGGGTCGTCGACGATCAGATGCCAGCGCCCCCCGGAGAAGTTCGCGTTGGCTGTCCACTGCGAACCCTCCTGCATGTGCACAGTGGCGCAGTCAGGTCCGCACGGCGTGAAATCCCAGTGTCCAGCGTGTCCCCCGCTCGGGGTTGTGTAGACGTACGTCCCGGTCATTTCTTCGGCTGTTGCAGGTCCCGCCAACCCGAGTGCAGCGGAAGCAAGCACCCCGCCGGCAACGAACCCCCGAATGATTGTCATCATGATCAATTTCCTAGTCCCCAACCCTCGCCCCGCACAGGCGGCTTCCAGCAATATTGCAGGTACCGCTCAAGATCGCCTTCGCTTCCGGCAAAATGGGTGAACCGGATGTGCCAGCGCTTTCGTGGGAAAGGGCAAGCCGTCCAAGTGCAGACCGGTCAAACCTGTCGGGTGGGCGGCGATCCGGTAACCGCTCACGAGCAACGCAGCACCCTGAGCTTCGACGGTGTTGGCGAACCGCTGCGCGTCACGCTTGGTTGTGAATCCGCGCCGATCGGTCTGCCGGTTGCCCTGCTTGGTTCGTACGGCGCCACGAGTGGGCAAAATGTGGGCACAACGCCTCGGTCGCTACCTTGTCAGAGCCGTAGCGCTTGCCGACTTATACCGGTCGAAAGGTGTCTGCTCATCTGAGTTTGGCTTTAAAAGTTCCAGTCCTCGTCTTCGGTGTTAACGGCCTTGCCGATGACATACGAGCTACCGGAACCTGAGAAGAAGTCGTGATTCTCGTCGGCGTTGGGGCTCAGCGCGGACAGGATCGCCGGGTTCACATCGGTCTCATCGCGCGGAAACAGCGCCTCGTAGCCCAGGTTCATCAACGCCTTGTTGGCGTTATAGCGCAGAAACTTCTTGACGTCCTCGGTCAACCCGACCTCGTCGTACAGATCCTGGGTGTACTCGACCTCGTTGTCGTAAAGCTCGAACAGCAGCTCGTAGGTGTAGTCCTTGAGCTCCGCCTGCTTGGCGGTGTCCTCCAATGCCAAGCCCTTCTGGTACTTGTAGCCGATGTAGTAGCCGTGCACGGCCTCGTCGCGGATGATCAGCCGGATCATATCGGCGGTGTTGGTCAACTTGGCGCGGCTGGACCAGTACATCGGCAGATAGAAGCCGGAGTAGAACAGGAAGCTCTCGAGCAGCGTGGAGGCCACCTTGCGCTTCAGCGGCTCGTCACCCTTGTAGTACTGCATGACGATCTCGGCCTTGCGCTGCAGGTTGGGGTTCTCCTCCGACCAGCGAAACGCATCGTCGATCTCGGCCGTCGAGCACAGCGTCGAGAAGATGTTGCTGTAGCTGCGGGCGTGCACCGACTCCATGAACGCGATGTTGGTGTAGACCGCCTCTTCGTGGGGGGTCAGCGCATCGGGGATCAGGCTCACCGCGCCGACGGTGCCCTGGATGGTGTCCAGCAGCGTCAGGCCCGTGAAGACCCGCATCGTCATCTCTTTTTCGTGCGCGGTCAGTGTGCCCCACGAGGGGATGTCGTTGGACACCGGCACCTTCTCCGGCAACCAGAAGTTGCCGGTCAGCCGGTCCCAGACCTCGGCGTCTTTCTCATCCTGCAGGCGGTTCCAGTTGATCGCCGAGACACGATCGATGAGCTTCATTCCCTCGGACACCTGGACCCCATTTCGCCGCACAATTAGGTTTGCCGTCACAAGCCTGATGTCGCCGCCGAAGCGGCTCCTGACGTGACCGACACTACCCCTGGGGGCCGACATCGACCCTCAACACAACATCGTGTGTCGTGCCAGATTTAGCGCTTAGCGGCTACCTCCGCACGCTGCCCGACGCCCAAAAACGTGTACTCCGACGGCTTGAGCTTGCGCATATCACGCCAGTACTCCCAGGTCATCCCGCTCCACAGGGCGCGGTTGACGCCGTGCTCGTCGAGGTACCAGCTACGGCACCCGCCGGTGTTCCACACGGTGCGGCTGAGTTCCTGCTGCAGTTCGGCGTTGTCGCGGTCCTGCGCGCTGCGCGTGGGCGCCAGCGCCTGCGCGTCGTGGCGGTCGACCGTCGCGATGGCCTGGGCCACATAACGGACCTGCTGCTCGATCATGAAAACCACCGAGGTGTGCCCTAGCCCGGTGTTGGGTCCCAGGAGGAAGAACAAGTTGGGCACGTCGGCCACTGCGACCCCGCGGTGGGCCACCACGCCCTCGCGGTTCCAGCGATCCACCAGATCCTCGCCACCGGCGCCCTTGACGTCGACGTACGTGTAGGAGTCGGTGACATGGAATCCGGTGGCGTAGACGATGATGTCGGCCTTGTGCTCGGCGCCGTCGGCCGTGACGATCCCGTCAGGTGTGATCCGGCTGATCCGATCGGTGATCAGGCGGCACTTCGGGTTCGCGACGCCCTGATAGTAGTTGGGCGAGTAGAGGATTCGCTTGCAGCCCGCCCGGTACGTCGGCGTCAACCTGCGGCGCAGCTCCTTGTCCTTGACGTGATGCCGGATGTTCCACTTGCCGACCAGTTCGACCGCCCGCAGCAGCGCGGGCTGTCGCGTCATCGCGAAGCCCAAACCCTCCAGCCACCAGTAGATTCCGCCGCGCACGGCCAGTCTCAGGCCCGGCACATTCGCGAACGCTCGCTTGAGCGCCTCGGGGAACGGCTTGTTGGGCCGCGGAACGACCCATGGCGGGGTGCGTTGGTAGAGCTGCAGTTCGCCGACTTGCTTGACGATTTCGGGCACGATCTGGATGGCGCTGGCGCCGGTCCCGATGACCGCGACGCGTTTGCCGGTGAGGTCGACGCTGTGGTCCCATTCGGCGGAATGAAAAGCGGCGCCGCGAAATTCGTCCTTGCCCTCGATATCGGGGATCAGCGGGATGTGCAGTGCTCCCGCCCCCGAAATCAGGAACTGCGCGACGTATTCCTGCCCGTCGGTGGTGAATACGTGCCATCGGTATTCGGAGTCGTCCCAGTGCGCGCGGTCGACATGTGCGCCGAACGTGATGTAGCGGCGTAACCCGTACTTCTCGGTGACCCCCTTGAGGTAATCCCAGATCTCGGGCTGCGGCGAGAACAGCTTGCTCCACGTCGCCTTCGGCTCGAACGAGAACGAGTACAGGTGGGACGGGACGTCACACGCGCAGCCCGGGTACGAATTGTCTCGCCACGTGCCGCCGACGTCGTCGGCCTTCTCCAGCAGCAGGAAGTCCACCCCCTGCTTTGCCAGCGCGATGGCCATCCCTATTCCGGAGAAGCCGGTCCCGATGATGAGCGCGCGGGTGTGGACCGCCTTCTGTGTCGCGCCAGCGGGCGATTGCTCGGCAACGGTCATGAACTTTCCCCTACTTTTCAGTGTGGCCCCACCCTACCGCCGGTTGCGACTATCTGGGAACGACGGTACCGGGTATTTCGAGTCATGCGACGGGGTTGACCAACCCGTGCTTGAGCGCGTACATGCTGGCGCCGATGCGGTTGGAGGCGCCGATCTTGGCGTAGGTGCGTTCGACGTGGTTTCGGGCGGTTTTCTCGCTGATGACCAGCGTCTTGGCGATCTCCTTGTTCGAGGCGCCGCGCGCCACGAGGCACAGCACCTCGATTTCGCGAGGCGTCAGGCCGCCGGGCCGAACGTTCGGCCGTTCGGGCCTATGGCCCGCCGCGCGCAGCACGGCTTCGACGGCCGCGGGGTCCAGCTCGCCGTCCTTGACCCGGCCTCGCAGCCGCCTGGCCGCCGACTCGGGTGACTGCGGCTCGCGGTAGGGCCTCGGCTCCAGCGCGGACTGGTAGCTGACGGCCGCGGCGAGCACCCGGTCGGCCATCGGCAGCCCGGCATCGGTCAGGCCGCGTGGGTAGCCGGTGCCGTCCAGGCATTCGTGGTGGTTGCCGGCGAGCTGAGCGATCAGCTCGAGCCCCGAGACGTGGCTGAGGATCCGCACGGTCATGTAGGGATGCAGCCGCATGCGCTCGAACTCGGCGGCGCTCAACGGGCCCGGCTTGGACCAGATCTGGTTGGACACGCCGATGCGGCCAAGGTCGTGGACGTGTCCGGCACGCCGGAGCGACGCTACGGTGTCGGCCTCCAGCCCCGCTGCCGTGCCGGCATCGGCGGCCAGGGCGGCCACGGCGCGGGAATGCCCAAGCGTAAAGGGGCATTTCAGGTCGACGAAGTCGCCGAGCGCGACCAGCAGCGCGTCGAGCCCCTCTTCGTCGAGCCGCGTGCCGCGGTCGGGGGCCTCCCGCAGTGCTGCCGCCCACACATCGCCTGCGGGCGGACCGGTGAGGATTTGTTCCGCATCGGCGGTGACGAGATCGACCAGCTGCGGGTCGAACTGGCCGCCGCGGCGACCGCGGGCCATGGCGATCGCGCCGTCGATGCCGTAGGCCCGCTGATGCACCTCCAGCATCTCGGCGAGTTGGGCCACCCGCATCTCGATGGGGATCGCGTCTCCACTTGCGCCAGTTGGTAATCCGCCACCGTCGAATCGCTCGAACGTGAACGCCAATACCTTCTGCACATCGCCGCTGAGCCCGATGCGGTCGGCCAGCAGACCGGCAGATGTGCAGTGCGAGTGGATCAATCGGCTGATCTGGCCGCGGGCGTTGGCCAACAGCGACGCCGTCACGCTGAGCCTGCGGATCAGTGACTGACCGCGCGCAATGTTGGTAAGCAGGAAGCGTTGGTAGGGCAACCCCGACCAGTCGATCAGGTAGGAGTCGTGACGCACCGCGATGTCGTCGCCGAACCACTGCGCGTATTCGTGGGAGTCGGCGTGACAACCGATCCACATGATCAACGTCGCGTAGTAAGTGCAGTCCCTTTGTTCGCGGCTGAGCCCGAAGCGGTCGGCGATGCGTGTCGCAATCAGCGCTGAACGCAGCATGTGCTCGGCGGGCTGGCCAAGTCCGAGATCGATGGCCACCGACAGTGCCGCCAACACCTCGGCCCGGCTGGGAGCGGGCCGAGGTGTCGGATCGGCCAATCGTGAATCCATCTGCGAATTGTGCCGGTCGGATTCCACTGCGTCAGCCGATCAGCGCGGTCTCGCCGGCGGCGATGTGGACGGTCTCGTCGAAAGTCTCGAAATGGCCTGTGCCGATCACGCAGATGCCGGTCTGCGGCGGGCGGAAATCGGCCAACCGCGCCTGTTCCTTCAGTCGCCCGATCGGGCCGAGGTCTTCACCGCACAGCACTGCCCGCGACGCGCATACCGTCCACACTTTCCGCGGCGCGACCATGAAATGCTGGCCGTTGGGCGCCGCGCCGGCGAGCCGAAGATCGCCAGCCCCCAACGTCATTCCCGCAACGCGGCCGAGGATGTCGAGCATGCTGCGGTTAGTCCACGCGGACTCCGGAAGCAGGCCGGCGACCTTGGTCAGCATCCGGCTCACGAACGTTGATTGCAGGTGCACCGACCATTCGAGCAGGCCCGGGATCGTCACCCGGAACCACCATGGCGTCACCCACGTGACGTCGATATCGCACTGGACGGCGTCGTTGCCGGTGGCCGAACTGAAGTAGCGAGCGCAACTCTGCTCGGCCGGGGTGGTGGCGTAGAACGTCCAGTCGCCCGCCGGATCACGGTGCCACACCGACAGATACGCCGGTGCGAACGATGCCGTCGGGAATTGGCGCAGGGCCAGATAATGGCCATTTTCAAAGGGAAGCCCCATGACGCCGAAGCCGGCGAATCGCTCGTCGTCCCCGTCAGGCAGAACGGGGTTGTCGAGGACGGCCTTCACGGCGTCGAGGGGGGTGCGTGTTGTGTTCATGCACCGATGTTCGGCTCGGCACCCACGTCGCCACATGAGGCGCTTGCCTCAAGTTTGCGAGAAACAAACCGTGTCAGGCCACGGGTTGTTGCCTGCGAACCGCGGTCTGAATCGGCTTATCGGCATCGATTTCGATACCTAGCAGCTCCGCGGTGCCGTTGATCGCACCCATCATGATCGTGGTCATGTGCCTGATGAACTCATCGCTCGGCATCCGGCGGGGACTCTCCTCGTCGGCACCCAGCCACCAATCGGTGGCCGAGGCCGCGGTGCCGAATATCGCGAACGCAGCAAGCTCGAAGGCCGCAGGGTTGAGGTCCATCTCTTCCAGTGCGCCGCTGATCATCTCGGCGATGGTGAGCGTGATGTCACGACCCTTGTTCACCGTGGCCATCGCCGCCGCGGATTGGTCGGCGAACCTGCCTTGCAGGAGGAACCGCACGACGTTGGGGTGTTGATCGACCAGGTCGACGTAGTGCTCGACGCCGCGGCCGACGAGCTCGCGCGCGGAGTCGGATTCCACGTCGATCGACGGGATGATCGCTGCCCACAGCATGTCGCGCATGCGTTGACCGATCGCCTGGAACAGGTCTGACTTGTCGGTGAAGTGACGGTAGATCTTCGGCTTGGCAGTACCCGCCTCTTCGGCGATCTCACGCAGCGACAGCTCCGGCCCCAAGCGGTCGATGGCGCGGAAGGCTGCGTCGACGATTTCCGCCCGCACCTTCTTGCGATGTTCACGCCAGCGTTCACTCCGCGCGTCGACTTTGACGCCCGGTTCACGACCGGAGCGTGATTTCGACATCCCGCGCATTTGGACCACTGTACCTGCCGGAAACTGTCTGACCTGCCCGAACCGGGCCCGGACGCGCCGCGAAAACAGCCGATCGCTGGCATCGGCGGAGAAGCTGAGCTGGGCAGACCCGGGTAATATCGCGGCGACAGTCATCAGACGAGACGAGACGTATGACACAGCGATATGACCTGGTCATCGCAGGTGGGGGCCCTTCGGGTTCGGCCGCCGCGTGGCAGGCCGCGCAGACCGGCGCCAACGTGGTGGTGCTCGACAAGGCCCAGTTCCCGCGCGACAAGCCCTGCGGCGACGGCCTGACCGCCCGCGCGGTCAGCTACTTGCAGAAGATGGGCCTGGCCAGGGAGGTCGCCGCCTTCCACCGCGTCAACCGAGTGACGGCATTCAGCCCGAGCCAGTGGGAGCTCACGTTCCCGAAGCGGCCGGGCATGCCCGACCACGGCCACACCGTCAGCCGGACGGAGTTGGACACGCTGCTGCTCAAACACGCTGAATCGGCGGGAGCCGAGGTGCGCCAGTCCGCTGAGGTGACGGGGCCGATCGTGGAGAACGACCGGGTGGTCGGCGTGACGCTGAAGAGCGGCGAGAAGGTTTACGGCGACGCGGTCATCGCAGCCGACGGCGCCTACTCCCCCATCAAGCGGGCGCTGAAGATCGACTCGGAATACAACGGCTACTCGGCCATCGCGATTCGCTCGGAGATGCACGCCAACCGGCCCGATTCCGACTCGTTGGACATTTACCTGAAGCTGGTGTTCAAGGGAGACCAGCTGCCGGGCTACGGCTGGGTGTTCCCGATGGGGGCCGGCCGCTTCAACATCGGGCTCGGTTACGTCAACAGCTACAAGAACTGGCAGGCGATCAACGCGACCCAGTTCCTCGGCGAGTTCCTCCGCACGCTCCCATCCGAGTGGGAGCTGCCGCCGATCGAGGAGCTGAAGAAGAACAAGAGCGTACGAGCGTGGCGGCTGCCGATGGGTTTCACGGCGTGGCCGCCGTGGCGTCCAGGCGTGCTGTTCACCGGCGATTCGCTGGGTGCGGGCAAGCCCGCCTCTGGTGCGGGTATCTCCAAGGCGCTCGAATCAGGGCTGGCCGCCGGCGAGTGCGCGATCGCGGCGCTGCAGAACGGCGGTCCTGACGACTTCACCAATTACGCGCAGCGCATGGAGGCTGCGTGGGGCCGCGAGTACCGGCGGGGCCGGTACTTTCACAAGCTGCTGGGCTTTCCCAAGGTCGCAAATGCCGGCATCAACCTGATCGACAACGCTGCGTTCCGCGATCGGATGCTCAAGGCGCTGTACAAGAAAGCGCAAGGCCCGCAGCACACTTACAAGTAGCGCGGCGATTGGCGGCGAGATACGGGTTATGACACGCATTTGCGTGAAACCCGTGTCATAACTCCTACTTCGCGCGCTTACCCAGCAGCTAGGAAACCCTCACCGGCCACGAGTGGAATGTGGCTTGCCGGAGGTTTCCGGTCAATGCGGTGATCGTGAGAATCTCATTCATGAGCATCGAGCACGCACTGCGACGCGGCCTGGCAATAACAAGCCTAATGGCAGGTCTGGCAATGGGATTCGCCGCGACCGCCACCGCGGCCCCGGTGAGCGACGACTTCTGGGAGTGCGTCGGCGACCACCAGGATACCGACGGCATCGGCGTCTGCTGCGTTTTTTACGGCGGCGACTACGACGAGAAAACCGGCGAGTGCTGGATCGACCACGAGGCGAAGCTGGAAGAGGCCAATCCCGGCCCCAGCGTTCCCCCGAAAAGGCCTGTGCTGACGCCGTTCGACCACTTGCCAGTCGCCGAACTCGGATAACGCAAGCCGTTGAGCCGAGAAGCTACAGCATGCAGCTGACGCAGCCTTCGACCTCAGTGCCCTCCAGTGCCATCTGGCGCAACCGGATGTAGTACAGCGTCTTGATTCCCTTGCGCCACGCGTAGATCTGCGCTTTGTTCACATCGCGCGTAGTGGCGGTGTCCTTGAAGAACAACGTCAGGCTCAGCCCCTGGTCCACGTGCTGGGTGGCCGCGGCGTAGGTGTCGATGATCTTCTCATAGCCGATCTCGTAGGCGTCCTGGTAGTACTCGAGGTTGTCGTTGGTCAGATACGGCGCCGGGTAATAGACACGGCCGATCTTGCCTTCCTTGCGGATCTCGATCTTGCTCGCCACCGGGTGGATCGAGCTGGTCGAGTGATTGATGTAGGAGATCGACCCCGTCGGCGGCACCGCCTGCAGGTTCTGGTTGTAGATGCCGTGCTTCTGCACCGACTCCTTCAGCTTGACCCAATCCTCTTGAGTGGGAATGCGGATGCCTGCCCCGGCGAAGAGCTGGCGCACCTTGTCGGTCTTGGGCTCCCACACTTGCTCGGTGTACTTGTCGAAGAACTCCCCCGACGCATACTTCGAATTCTCGAATCCCTTGAAATGCGTACCGCGCTCGATCGCGATCCGGTTCGACGCCCGCAGCGCGTGATACAGCACGCAGTAGAAGTAGATGTTGGTGAAGTCGATACCCTCTTCTGACCCGTAGAAGATTCGCTCCCGGGCCAGGTAACCGTGCAGGTTCATCTGGCCGAGGCCGATCGCGTGAGAGTCGTTGTTGCCCTGCTCGATCGACGGCACCGAGTAGATGTGCGTTTGATCGCTGACCGCGGTCAACGCCCGGATCGCCACCTCGATGGACTGCGCGAAGTCCGGCGAGTCCATGGTCTTGGCGATGTTCATCGAGCCGAGGTTGCACGAAATGTCCTTACCGACTTTGGCATACGACAAGTCGTCGTTGAACACCGACGGTGTGGACACCTGCAGGATCTCCGAGCACAGGTTGGAGTGGGTGATCTTGCCCTCGATCGGGTTGGCCCGGTTCACCGTGTCCTCGAACATGATGTAGGGGTAACCCGATTCGAACTGCAGCTCGGCCAGCGTCTGGAAGAACTCGCGCGCCTTGATCTTCGTCTTGCGGATCCGTGCGTCGTCGACCATCTCGTAGTACTTCTCGGTCACCGAGATGTCGGCGAACGGCAATCCGTACACCCGCTCGACGTCGTACGGTGAGAACAGGTACATGTCCTCGTTCTTCTTGGCCAGCTCGAACGTGATGTCTGGGATCACCACACCCAGCGACAGCGTCTTGATCCGAATCTTCTCGTCGGCGTTCTCCCGCTTGGTGTCGAGGAACCGGTAGATGTCGGGGTGGTGGGCGTGTAGATACACTGCGCCGGCGCCCTGGCGCGCGCCCAGCTGATTGGCATACGAGAACGAGTCCTCGAGCAGCTTCATGATCGGGATGACGCCGCTGCTCTGGTTCTCGATGTTCTTGATCGGCGCGCCGTGCTCGCGAATATTGCTCAGCAGCAAGGCAACTCCGCCACCACGCTTAGACAGCTGCAGCGCAGAGTTGATCGAACGCCCGATGGACTCCATGTTGTCCTCGATGCGAAGCAAGAAGCACGAGACCGGCTCGCCGCGCTGCTTTTTGCCCGAGTTGAGAAATGTCGGCGTCGCCGGCTGGAACCGGCCGTCGATGATTTCGTCGACCAGCTTCTCGGCAAGCATGGTGTCACCGGCGGCCAGCGTCAGCGCCACCATCACCACCCGATCCTCGAAGCGCTCGAGGTAGCGCTTGCCGTCGAACGTCTTCAGCGTGTAGGAGGTGTAGTACTTGAACGCCCCGAGGAACGTCGGGAACCGAAACTTCTTGGCATAAGCGCGATCCAGCAGCGTCTTGACGAAGTTGCGTGAGTACTGGTCGAGCACCTCGCGCTCGTAGTAGTTCTTCTGGATCAGGTAGTCGAGCTTCTCGTCGACGTCGTGGAAGAAGACCGTGTTCTGGTTGACGTGCTGCAGAAAGTACTGATGTGCTGCCTCGCGGTCTTTGTCGAACTGAATCTTGCCGTCGGCGTCGTACAGATTCAGCATCGCGTTGAGCGCGTGGTAATCCGTCTCTCCCGGGAGCGCGTGCGCGCCGGTGGTTACAGGCTCTGCAGCTGCGACGGTTGGTGGCACGTCTGGTCCTTCCAAAATTCTTTCAAGCCCGCACGGACGGCGTCGACGTCGTCGGGGGTTCCCATCAGTTCGAAGCGGTACAGGTACGGAACTCCACACTTGGTGGATACGACATTGCCCGCATAGGCGAACTCCGCACCGAAATTATTGTTGCCGGCTGCGATGACTCCGCGGATCAGCGACCGGTTGTGCTCATTGTTGAGGAAGGCGATGACCTGCTTGGGGACATAGCCTCCGTCGTTGATGTCGGGCGTGGCCCGCCCGCCGCCGTAGGTGGGCAGCACCAGCACGTACGGTTCGTCGACCTCGATACGCCCGTGCAGAGGGATTCGAATAACGCGGCTGGCGGGCATGCCCAGCTTCTCGACGAAGCGGTGAGTGTTCTCCGAGACGCTGGAGAAGTAGACGAGATTGCTCATGCCCGCCGGATACCCCTTAGGCCGTCGCCGCGACCGCGCCCAGCGCCTTGATCCGATCGGGACGGAACCCCGACCAGTGGTCGTTACCAGCCACCACCACAGGTGCCTGCAGGTAGCCGAGTGCCATGACATAGTCGCGGGCCTCGGAGTCGAGGGTGATGTCCACCTTCTCGTAGGCGATGCCCTGCTTGTCGAGCGCCTTGTAGGTGGCGTTGCACTGCACGCATGCCGGCTTGGTGTACACGGTGATCGATGTGCGGGTCATCTGCGGTACAGCTCCTCTGCGGACGGGACGAAATACGGACTGGCAACTCGTTCGAACTGCTCATCACTGAGGTTCAGCGACCCACGGGCCCTCAAAATTCCAGCCGTCCGGATTGCTTGGCCGGCTTGTCGGGGACACCGATTCCGCCGGTTTCAGCACTCCGGCCGACCCGTACAAAGCGTGGAATCTGTGGGGGTCTGTCGGTGCGCCAAACACTACACCTAGTGTCCGACATTCAGAAGGGATACCACATCTTCGAAACAACATTTATGAAATTCCCTGGTCGTAAGCCCGAGCGCGCCAGCCGCCTCGGCGTGTCGCACATCACATTCCCCCTGTGTCGCCCGTAAGGGAGAGGTTTACCAGGAGGCACCGACAAACCGCTGAGGCCGGATCGTCACGGTGACGTAACAGCAAAGCCTCCGGACGGTTATTGAAGGGCGGTGCCGGCGGTGTCGTGCCTGCCCTGCAGGATGCCCTCGATGTTGCGCTCGGCAAGGGCGGTGATCGACATGAACGGATTGCAGCCGATGTAGCCCGGGATCAGCGACGCGTCGTTGACGAACAGGTTGTCGTAGCCCTTGACCCGCCCGAAGCTGTCGGTGGCCCTGCCCCGGACCGCGCCGCCCAGCGGATGCACGGTGTGGGGTGCGAAGACCTCACCGTTGAAGATGTCGTCGCGATAGTCGACGTCGTTGGCGGCGACCACCGTGTCGAACACCGCCCTGGCCCTGGCCACGAGATGTTCGGTGTGTCCGTCGGGCCAGTCGATGGTGACGCTGTCGGTGGCCCGGTCGTAGCGGATATCGGCGCGGTCGTCGGTCCTGACCATCGCGTAGTAGCCCAGCGCATGGGTCTCGACGGGCAGAGGAATCGAGAAGACGCTGGCGTACACCGGATTGTCGGGATCGTCGCGGCCGTCGAGGTTGATCATCCCCATCAGCGACTGCTGGGTGCCGGTGGGATCGGAGTCGCTGGTCATGTGAGAAACCATGACGTCTCCGTTGTTGCCGTATCCGCGGCCGAGCTCCTCGCTCAGATCTGGCAGCGCGCCAGTGTCGCGGGCCCGCAGCAGAATTTCCGACGTCCCGAGCACGCCTGCGCTCACGAAAAGGCGGTCGCAGCCGAGCTCGTCGCGCGAGACCTCGCCGCCCCAACGGTCGATCTCGCGGATCGACACCACGTACTCACCGGACGGTTCACGGCGGATAGCGGTGACCTCGGTCAGCGGGCGCAGCGTCACGTTGCCGGTGGCCAGCGCCGCAGCTACATAGGTCTGGTCGACGCTGCCGAACCGTCCGAAGTTGTTGCCGTACTGCTGCTCGAAGTCCAACGCTGAGCGCGGAACCTGGCCCGCCTCTTCCTGTTTCATGTATTCAAATGAGTACGCGCTGGCGTTGTAGTCGACCCCGTACCCGGCGGTCTGCGCGTACTGACGGCCCACGCGGGCGTATTGGAAGTACGGCGTCTGCTCGAACCAGTCCATGTCGCGGTGGTTGATCTTCAGCACCTCGGCGGCGCGGCCGATGTAGGTGCCGAGAAACTCCTCGGCGGGGATATCGGGGAACGCCGCGCGCACTTGGTCCGGCGTCGGCACCGCGGCGATCGCGGCGTTGATCATCGATCCCCCGCCGACGGCGATTCCGCGGAACACGCTGTGAGCGCCATGCACGGACTTGTCGCAGATGCCCGCCTGTACCGGCTGCGGGGACGGGTTGTTCTTGGTCACCTGCTCGACGGACACGCCCATGTACGACGGCACCAGGCTGGGCGGCACGTCGGTGAACCAGCCGGCCCGGGTGTCGGCGGGCAGCATGCGGGTGAAGCGTCTGCCGTCGTCGTCCGGGGTGTTCCAGAACCGGCCCTTCTCCAGGATCAGAGTCTCGATACCGGCCTGACCGAGCCGCAGCGACGAGACTCCCCCGCCGTATCCGCTGCCGACCACGATGGCCGGAAAGTGGCTTCGCCCCGCGGAGTCAGATCGCCGTCGTTCGAATTCGAGGAATCCCGCCCCGAGTGCGGCGCCGACGGCCACCCCGGCGGTCGCGCCGAGGAAACGCCGTCGAGAGAGCACCCTCGGGGGCCTCGACTTCGCGCCGTCGAGGATCGGTAACTTGTCGGTGCCTTGCAGGTTTGGCGAATATTTCATCTTTAACCAATGCGGTCAGCTTCGCGCGCCGGGAGCCGCGGCTTCGGCGCAGACGACGAAGTCGAGCTTGTCTCGAACCCCGCAATCGGGACAGTTCCAATCCACTGGGACCGCCGACCAAGGCGTGCCCGCTGGAAAGCCTTCACGGGGATTACCTGCAATTTCTCGATAGGTGTAACCGCACTCCGGGCACTGGGCCGACGTCATGGCATTCTCCCCTCATCCGTCGGGCTCGCCGCATTCGCAGCAACTTTTCCACTGCTTTTTGGCTACGGGTTGAATACATTAGCCGCATTTTGTAGTTTGCGATAGTAGTTATGGCAACGAAACGGGGGTTCACGATGGGACCGCTTTCGCGGACCGCGCCATGCGGGCGCGATGAGACCCGTGAGAAGGCCGGGGACGAATACAGCTGGCGGGACCGAAAACGGCTTCTATGGCTACTCGCGCCGCTTGTTCCGTCGCTCGTAGCCGAATCCTGGTTTCTGGTGCAGGTGACAGGATTCGAATTGTTTTGGTGGCTCGGCCCGATCCTGGCGTTCGCGGTTATCCCGGTGCTCGATCATTGGGTCGGCCCTGACGCCGAGAATCCACCCGACAGTGCGCTGGCATGGCTGGAGAACGACCGCTTCTATCGGTGGGTCAATGTGCTTTATCTGCCCGGCCAATACCTGTCGCTGATCTTCGCGTGCTGGATTTGGGCGGGCGGCGGCTGGGTCGACATGACGCTCGTCGACAGGTTCGGGCTGATGGTCACCGTCGGGATCATCGGCGGGGTGGCGATCAGCACGGCCCACGAACTCGGGCATCGGCGGGTCGGGCCCGAGCGCAGGCTGGGCAAGATCGCGCTGGCCCAATCGGGGTACGGCCATTTCGTCGTCGAGCACAACCGCGGACACCACGCGCGCGTCGCCACACCAGAGGATCCGGCGAGCGCACGGCTCGGAGAATCCCTCTACTCCTTCATCCCGCGGTCGGTGATCGGCGGCATACGGTCGGCCTGGCGACTGGAACGTGCTCGCTTCGAGCGGATCGGCACGTCGCACTGGAGCCTGCGCAACGACGTGCTCAACGCTTGGCTGCTTACCGTGATCCTGTTCGCGGTTCTGGTGGCCTGGTTCGGCGTCGTGATCGTGCCGTGGCTCGCCGGACAGGCCGTCATCGGGTTCTGTATGCTGGAGACGGTCAATTACCTCGAGCACTACGGGTTGCGGCGACAGAAGCTGCCCGACGGGCGCTACGAACGCGTGCGCGCTTCACACAGCTGGAACAGCAACACGATCGTCGCCAACCTCTGCCTGTTCCATTTGCAGCGGCATTCCGATCATCACGCCCATCCGCTGCGCCGATATCAGACCCTTCGGCACGCCGACGAAGCACCGCAGCTGCCGTCGGGCTACGCAACCATGATGCTGATTGCAATGGTGCCGCCGCTGTGGCGCCGCGTCATGGACCCGCGCGTCATCGCCCATTACGGCGGGCGAATTCACCTAGCCGCGCTCAGCCCCCGCTATGCAAAGAAAGTGCAATCAGGCGACTTCGGCGGCCAGCTTGCCGACAATGTCGCGTAGCTTCGCGGCGACGTCAGCGTTTTCGCGCGGGTGCTTTCCGTCTAGCGACTTGAACGGCACCGACAATTTCAGATCCTCGACGATGCGCGGACCCGCGAGCCCGAATGACTTGCGGGTCTCATCGTGCGCCCACACGCCGCCGTATCGACCGAATGACCCGCCGATGACAGCCGCCGGCTTGCCCATGAGTGCACCGTTTCCGAATGGTCGAGACAACCAATCGATGGCGTTTTTCAGCACGCCGGGAATGCTGCCGTTGTATTCGGGTGTAACGACCAGTGCCGCGTCGGCTTCAGCGGCAGCCTTACGCAGCGCCACAACGGAATCCGGCGCGTCCTCGTTATCGATGTCCTCGTTATAGAACGGAAGATCACCGAGGCCCTCGTAGACATTTACCGTGACGCCGTCCGGCGCTGTTTCAGCGGCCAGTTCGGCGAGCTGACGGTTGATCGATGCGGCGCGCAGACTGCCCACCAGCGTCAGGATCTTGACCTCGCCCATGTGTTCCCCTCAATCTTTTCGCCGTTATCTTCGCACGATTGAAACGGACTATGGTCCGTTTTATTCCTGCTGCGTTAAAGTTCAGAAATGAGCGTCCCCCAGCTCGGCGGCCTGCCGATCTCCGCCCCACAGGAGCGGGGCGACGCCGCACGTAACCGGGCGCTGTTGCTCGATGCCGCGCGCACCCTCATCGCCGAACGGGGCGCCGACGCCGTGTCGATGGACGATATCGCGGCGGCCGCGGGCGTCGGCAAAGGCACCGTGTTCCGTCGGTTCGGCAGCCGCGCCGGATTGATGATGGTGCTTCTCGACGAAGACGAGAAGGCCAGTCAGCACGCGTTTCTGTTCGGGCCTCCCCCGCTAGGTCCTGATGCGCCGCCGCTGGAGCGTCTGCTGGCCTTCGGCCGGGAACGCCTGCAGTTCGCCCACACCCACTACGCGCTTCTGTCGGCGACCAATCGCGACCCCGAGACGCGCTACAGCGCACCCGCCATGGTGCAGCACACGCACGTGCGGCTGCTGCTCGAGGGCGCGGGAACCACCGGGGACCTGGACACCCAGACCGATGCGCTGCTGGCGCTGCTCGACGCCGACTATGTGCATCACCAACTCACGGATCGTGGCGAGACGCTGGACAGCCTCGGTGACAAGTGGGAGAGCTTGGCGCGCAAGCTCTGTGGCACGTGAGCACTCGCTGGATCCTGCACGTCGACCTCGACCAGTTTCAGGCCGCTGTCGAAATGCGCCGGCATCCGGAACTGCGCGGGCTGCCCATCATCGTCGGGGGCAACGGCGACCCCGCCGAGCCGCGGAAGGTCGTCACGTGCGCGTCCTACCCGGCGCGCGAATTCGGTGTGCACGCCGGGATGCCGCTGCGCACGGCGGCACGCAAATGCCCCGACGCGGTGTTCCTGCCTTTGGACACCAATGCCTACGACGAAGCGTCCGAGGAAGTCATGGGCCTGCTGCGCGACTTCGGTCACCCGGTTGAGGTGTGGGGCTGGGACGAGGCCTACATCGGCGCTGACCTCGATGACGCCGTCTCCCCCGCCACGCTGGCGGGACAGATTCGCGAGGTAGTCGCCGCAGGCTCCGGTCTGACGTGTTCGGTCGGAATCAGCGACAACAAGCAACGCGCCAAGGTGGCCACCGGCTTCGGTAAGCCCACCCCTGGCATCTATCAGCTCACCGAAGCCAATTGGATGGCCGTTATGGGCGACCGTCCAGTCAACGCGCTGTGGGGTGTCGGGCCCAAGACCGCCAAAAAGCTTGCCGGGCTTGGCATCACCACCGTAGCCGATCTGGCTGCAACCGACGCTGCGTTGCTGACGTCGACGTTCGGACCCACCACCGGTCTGTGGATCCTGCTGCTGGCCAAGGGCGGAGGCGACACCAGCGTCAGCGCACAGCCGTGGGTGCCGCGATCTCGCAGCCACGTCATCACCTTCCCCAAGGACCTGACCGATCGCGCCGAGATCGACGCTGCCGTAGCCGATTTGGCCCGCAAGACACTCAGCGAGGTAGCCGGCCAAGGCCGGGTCGTCACGCGGGTCGCGGTGATCGTGCGCACCAAGACCTTTTTCACCCGCACGAAAATCCGCAAACTGCCCTCGGCCGGCATGGACGCCGACGTAATCGTGGCGATCGCCCTGCAGTTGCTCGACCAGTTCGAACTCGATCGTCCGGTCCGGCTGCTCGGTGTGCGGTTGGAGCTGGCGCCGCCGCCGAGCGGCTACTGACGTCACACCCAACCAATACCCTCACCCCATGTTGCACACAGTCGCGGTCCGCGGATACCGCTCGCTGCGCGAGGTCGTGCTGCCACTTCGTCAGCTCACCGTCGTCACCGGCGCCAACGGCACCGGCAAGTCGTCGCTGTACCGTGCGTTGCGACTGCTCGCCGACTGCGGCCGCGGTGAAGTGATCGGATCGCTCGCCCGCGAAGGTGGGCTGGACTCGGTGCTGTGGGCCGGACCGGAAAGCCTCGGTCAAGCACGGCGCAGCGGCCGCGTCGAGGGCACTGCCCGCACGGGACCGGTGGCACTTGAACTCGGCTTCGCCTCAGAGGACTTCGGCTACCTCGTCGATCTCGGGATGCCGCAGATGGCGGGCTTCAAGTCCCTGTTCGCCCGTGATCCAGAGATCAAGCGCGAAGTGGTGTTCGCCGGATCGGTGATGCGGCGCAGCTCGACGATGGTGAGACGAACGCGGGACTACGTCGAGGTGAGCGCGGAGTCCGGGCGGGGCTTCGAGGAGGTTTCCCGTTCACTGCCGCCATATCGCAGCGTGCTCACCGAATATGCCCATCCCGGTGCTCATCCGGAACTGGCCGCGGTGCGCCAGCGGCTGCGGACGTGGCGCTTCTACGACGGCTTCCGCGTCGACACCTCAGCGCCGTCACGGCTTCCCCAGGTCGGCACCCGCACACCCGTGCTCGCCGACGACGGGCGCGACGTCGCGGCGGCGGTGCAGACGATCATCGAGGCGGGATTCGACGACCTCGCCCGCGCAGTCGCCGATGCCTTCGACGGCGCCTGGGTTTCGGTCGCCGTGCACGACGGCCTGTTCGATTTGCAGCTACACCAGCGGGGCATGCTGCGTCCGCTGCGCGCCGCCGAAATGTCCGATGGCACACTGCGATTCCTGTTGTGGGCCGCCGCGCTGCTGAGCCCGCAACCACCGTCGCTGATGGTGCTAAACGAGCCCGAGACGTCGCTACATCCCGATCTGCTGCACTCGTTGGCGTCCCTGATCGCGGCGGCAGCCAGCCTGACGCAGGTCGTCGTCGTCACTCATTCCCGGAAGATGCTGGAGTTCCTGTCCACGACACCGGTGGCCGACGCCGACGATGAGACGGACGCGGTGGAAATTCCGCTGTATAAGGATCTCGGCGAAACACGTATCGAGGGGCTGGGCATGCTCAGCACGCCGGCGTGGGACTGGGGTAAGCGCTGATGCGCGGTTACGTCATGCCCGGGCGTAGTGCGCGGCTGAAGATGACGTTGGCCTGGCGCATCGCGACGCTGTACGGCCACCACGCCACCCGCTTGAACGTGTAGAGGGCACGGATGTCGGGTGAGGTGTAGATGAGGAACCTGTTGCGGGCCACACCACGCAGGATCCGGTCGGCGACGTGTTCGGGTGAGACCGCATGTCCGGTGAACCGGTTGGTCCACTTCTGCACGTCGGGATGGTCGCGGTCCACGCCGGCAATCTGAACCGTCTGCACCAGTGGGGTTTTCACGGCTCCGGGCACCACGACGGACACACCGATGCGGTGGCGAGCGAGGTCGAAGCGCAGTACCTCCGACAGACCCCGCAGACCGTACTTGCTGGCGCTGTAGGCGGCATGCCACGGCAGCGCGACAAGGCCGGCCGCCGAGGACACGTTGACCAGGTGGCCGCCGCGACGCGCGTGGACCATCGGCGGGACAAATGCCTCGATGACGTGAATGGGGCCCATCAAGTTGATGTCGATCATCGATTTCCAGTGGTCGTGGGTGAGGCGGTCGACCGTCCCCCACGCCGAGACGCCCGCGATGTTCATCACCACATCCATCGCGGGATGGTTGGCGTGTATGTCGGCGGCGAAGCGGGTGACCTCGTCGAAGTCGGAGATGTCGAGGGCACGGTGCTCGGCCACATCGGCGCCCAGCGCGCGTGCATCCGCCACCGTCGTCGCCAGACCGCGCGCATCACGGTCGGCCAGGTACAGCTGTGCCCCCTGGGCGGCCAGCTTCAGCGCCGTGGCCCGACCGATGCCGCTGGCGGCCCCGGTCAGAAAACAACGCTTGCCCGCAAAGCCGTTCTGCCCCATGGTTGGACCTTTCTAGACCGTTTTGACTCAAGCCTTGTCGAGCTCGTCGCGGCCCCAGATCGCCGAAACCCACAGCCGCTCCAATGCATCGACGGCGCGGCTGGGATCGGTGCCGCGCCCGACGAACGCGCTGTCGTGGGTGAGCGTCAATGTCGTGGTGGCCGCCAACGTGCGGACGAGCGCAGGCAGATCGGCGGATATCGGATGCGCCTCGGAGTCCTGTTCGAGCAGCGTGATCAGCTTGTCGATGATGGCGTCGTAGAAGTCGTCCATCATCTCGCGGATTTGCGCGTCGGTGTTGCGGGCAACGGCGCAGGCCTTCAATACGGGATCGTCGTTGGCGTACACAGCCGCCGCGCTACCCACCATCCGCTTGGCGAAATCCGCGGGAGACTCCCCGGGCTCCCGCGGCGCGAAATGGTGGGTGAGGCTATCGAGCAGTTCACTGGCGTCGGCCAGAATCACCGCCAGCACCGCGTATTTGGAGTCGAAGTAGAAGTAGAAGCCTGACCGGGCGACACCCGCCCGCTCGCTGATGGTGCTGACCGACAGGTCGGCGAACGACCTCTCGTGGAGCAGCTCGCGAACCGCCTCGACGATCGCGTCACGTTGCCGATCCCCCCGGCTGCGCCGAATCTGCTGCGGCGCCGATTCAGCAGTCATGTCCATATACCTTCGCAGCACGCCTCACTTCGGCCAAACTTGACATGCGTCAAGTCTGCCATTCAGTATGAGAATGAGAGTGACAACGGCCACAGTCTTTTCTGCTTCAGGAGCATCGATGCCCGCGATCAGCACCAAGGATTATCTACTCGACCAGGCGAAGCGGCGGTTGACGCCGTCGTTCAACAACTTTCCGGGGATGGGCCTGGTTGAACGTAAGTTGCTCGACACCGACTTCCCTCAGCGGCCGATGGCAACGCCGCCTCCGGGTAGCGACCTGAAACCGGTCATCGGCGATGCCGGACTGCCCATCATCGGCCACATGATCGAGATGTTTCGCGGCGGCCCGGACTACCTCTTGCACATCTACCGCAAATACGGCCCGCTGTATTACGCCGACTCCCCCGCGCTACCCGCGGTCGCCGCACTCGGTCCCGACGCGGCGCAAGCCGTCTACTCCAACCGCAACAAAGACTTCTCTCAGCAGGGGTGGGTGCCGGTGATCGGGCCGTTCTTCCACCGGGGCCTCATGCTTCTCGATTTCGAGGAGCACATGTTCCACCGGCGGATCATGCAGGAGGCATTCGTCCGGACCCGATTGGTCGGCTACCAGGAACAGGTCGACAAGGTGGTGTCGCAAGTCATCGCAAACGACTGGGTGCCCAACGATCCGCGGTTCCTGATGTATCCGGCCATGAAAGAGCTGACGCTCGACATCGCCTCGATGGTGTTCATGGGCCACGAGCCCGGAACAGACAAGGAATTGGTCACGAAAGTCAACAAGGCGTTCACCACGACCACGCGCGCGGGCAACGCCATTATCCGCACCGGAGTGCCGCCGTTCACCTGGTGGCGCGGCTTACAGGCCCGCAAGCTGCTGGAGAACTACTTCGAGGAGCGGGTCAAGGAGCGTCGCGGCAAGGAGGGCTCCGACCTGCTTACCGTGCTGTGCCACACCGAGGACGAGGACGGAAACAAGTTCTCCGACTCCGACATCGTCAACCACATGATCTTCCTGATGATGGCCGCCCACGACACCTCGACGTCGACGGCGACCACGATGATCTACCACTTGGCCAGGAACCCCGAGTGGCAGGAGCGCTGCCGTGACGAGTCCGACCGACTCGGGGACGGTCCTGTCGACATCGAGGCCCTGGAAAAGCTGGAATCGCTCGATCTGGTGCTCAATGAGTCGATCCGACTGGTCACACCGGTCCAGTGGGCGATGCGGCAGACCGTCCGCGATACGGAACTGCTCGGGTACTACCTGCCGAAGGGCACGAATGTCATCGCCTACCCCGGCATGAACCACCGTCTCGAGGAGTTCTATCCGGAACCGATGAAGTTCGATCCGGAGCGCTTCACCGAGCCCCGCAACGAGCACAAGAAGCACCGCTACGCGTTCAGCCCATTCGGCGGAGGGGCCCACAAGTGCATCGGCATGACGTTCGGCCAGTTCGAGGTCAAGACAATCCTGCACCGGTTGTTGCGCAAGTACCACCTCGAGTTGCCCCGGCCCGACTACACCACCGAATGGGACTACGGGGGCATGCCGGTGCCGAAAGACGGAATGCACATAGTGCTTCGCCCCTTGCGTTAGCCTCCAGTTCCGCGAAACGGCATTCCAGCACCAAAAGTGCGAGAGGACGCGTGCAGGAATATCGTTTCGCGGGTCAGGTGCCCGTCGACAACAGCCTGTTGGCGCAGGCGATGACCGCGCGCAGCGCTGACAGCGTGGGGTCTTCGTCGAGACCCAGCGCCCACTCGGTGTGGTAGCCGTTGCCGCCCCGTATGAAGGTCGCGGTTTCGCCGAGGGCAGGGAGCTGGTGAAACGACACCATCTCGATGGCGATGCCCTGCTCATGAAGCATGGCGGTGAGTGCGGCCACCGGACCTGACGCCGAGGCCGTCGCCGTGGCGATCCGGTCCCCGATGGCGAGCGTGGCTTGGTAATTGCGCGGCTGGGGACCCAGCCGCGTCGGCGGGCAGTCTTTGTCGGTGCAGACCCATTGCCCGAGTCGCAGCGGACCCGAGGTCGGGGCGTACGTGGTCATGAACATGGTCCAGTCCATCGCATCTGCCTCACTGCGCAGGCCACGCGGCAGAGGTGCGGCCAAATTGTCCGCGACCGTGGCCGGTGCCGAGGGCGCGCTCGTCGCGGATTGTGGTGGAGATGTCATGTGCCGGTCTTTTCTCGGTGTAGCAAGCGACCGACGGTGTAGCAACGACCCGCAGCGAGGGGTCGGTCAGAATCAGACCCCGCTGGGGATTGTTACTACGAGTCGTCTCGGCACGTCACGAATGCTAGCCGCTGTCCGGCGAACCCGCCAACTTCGTTTTTCGGACGGAGCGAGGGCCGATTCTTCGCTCGGCGCACTGTTTGCCCGGTCCTTTAGATGGGATCCTCGCTTCACTTAACCGCAGGTAGGCACGGGTGGGGTGGGTGCGTTGAGAAGTTGCAGCGCTGATGCAGACAACACAGCGATCAGGCCGACCAACCGGGTCGGCGCTTTCCGTTATTTTCGCGACGACGACCGGTGGGAGTGGTCCGACGCAGTCGCGCGCATGCATGGCTACGCGCCGTCGACGGTCGAACCGACCACGGCGCTGGTGTTGTCGCATAAGCATCCTGACGACGCCGCCAAGGTCGCGCAGCTGATCGACGCAATGGCAAAGCAGGGCGACGCGTTCAGCAGCCGGCATCGCATCGTTGACACGGCGGGCCGAACCCATAGCGTGCTGGTCGTGGCCGAGCAGCTCCGCGGCGACGATGGTGCGGTGGTGGGCAGTCAAGGCTTCTACGTCGACCTCAGCGATATCGCCACTGAGGAGACCATGAATGCCGCTATCGCTGACTTCACCAAGCATCGGTCACAGATCGAACAGGCGAAAGGCATTTTGATGGCCGTGTACGGCATCTCGGCCGAGCATGCGTTCGACATCATGGTGTGGCGTTCGCAGGAGACAAACACCAAGCTACGCAAGCTGGTTGGGCAGATCGTCGAGGACTACACCGGCCGGCTCAACATCCCGGCAGACGTCCGAGCGCGAGCCGACCAGTTGCTGCTCACCGCGCACCAGCGGGTGGCCGGATAGCGGATCGCTCGGGGCGCTTGCGACGCCGGATCGGGCGGCCAGGCACGATATCGCTCAAATGAATTGGTGGGAAGCTGCCTTCCTCGCTGCCGCCGGCATCGCTGGAGGGTTGACCGGCAGCATCGCTGGACTGGCGTCGGTGGCCACGTATCCCGCTCTGCTGATGGTTGGTCTGCCGCCCGTCACCGCGAACGTCACGAACACTGTCGCGGTGGTGTTCAACGGCATCGGCTCGGTGTGGGGTTCACATCCCGAACTCCTCGGCCGGTCGGATTGGGTCAAGCGCATCGTGCCCGCCGCCGTCGCCGGGGGAATCCTCGGCGCAGTACTGCTGTTGTCGACGCCCAGCGAGGGTTTCGAGCGGGTGGTACCGATCCTGCTCGGCCTCGCCTCAGTGGTGATTCTGCTGCCGCGGACCACCAACAGTGCATCAAGCCAGCGGCGATACCGGTTGGCGTTTGTCGTCGTCTTCCTGATATGTATCTACGGCGGCTACTTCGGGGCCGCCGCCGGGGTTCTGCTGATCGCATTATTTCTGCATGCGGAGCGGACCACGCTCGCCGTCGCCAACGCAGGCAAAAATGTGGCGCTCGGTGTCTCCAATTCTGTTGCTGCGCTGATCTTCTCGGTGTGTGCACCCGTGCACTGGCTCGCGGTCATCGCGCTCGGAGCGGGTTGTCTGGTGGGTTCGCGACTGGGTCCCGTGGTGGTACGACATGCGCCCGCAGGTCCGCTCCGGGTGTTGATCGGGGCTGCGGGTCTGGCGTTGGCCCTCAAGCTGGGGCTCGACGCCTACGGCTAGTCCAGCTGAAAGGGGCTGTCGCCCTTGGCTACCCGGGTCCCCAAGTGGATCAGATTCTGCGCGTTGGCATGCAGCGCTTCGCCCGCCTCTCGACTGGCCTTGCCCATCAGGTACCGCGACCACGTGCCCTCGATGACCACGCCCAGCTTGAAACAGGCCATCGCGACGTACCAATCCAGCCGCGGCGTCTCACGTCCCCCGGCGGCCCAGTACGCCTCCAGCAGCTCCCGTCGGGTCGCCAGACCGCCAAGCGCCGCCAGCATTGCGCCGGCGGTGATGGCGTTTGTGTCCAGCGGCCAGCAGATCAGCATCCAGCCGAGGTCCAGGAGCGGATCGCCGACCGTGCACATCTCCCAGTCGACGAATGCCGCCAGCTCCGGCCTGTCGCGCCGCAGCAGAACATTGCTCAGGTGCGGGTCACCATGCATGATTCCCGGCTCGCTGTCGGGCGGAAGGTTGGTCTGCAACCAGTCCGCGAGATCACCGACGGCAAGCGATGCTGGGTCGTACCGGTCGTGCCGGTAGCTCTCGAGCAACCGCAGAAACTGCGGAACCTGGCGCGCCAGAAAGGATCCCGGCCGCCTCAGCTCGGCGAGCGGCTTACCCTCCCACGGGGCGTTGCCCAGTTGTGCGAGGCTGGCCGCATAGGACAGCCCCACGTCGTGCCGCATGCTCTTGTCGCGGACATAGGCCTCGGCCATGTCGCTGCCGGGGTTGAAACCGTCGATTTCCTCCATCAGGTAGAACACGACACCGAGCACGTCGAGGTCTTCACACGCGGCGATGAAACCGGGGTGCGGGACGTCGGTGCCCGCCAGCGTGCGCAGTGCGGCGATTTCACGCAGCATCGTCTTGTCGCTGGTCGGCCGTGGATGCAGGGGCGGTCGCCGCAGCACCATCGGGCGCCCGTCGACGTGCACCCGCACGACGATGTTCTGGGTGCCGCCGGTCAGCGGCTCGACATCGGTGACGATCTCGCCGATCCCGTGCCGTCGCAGCCAGTCCTGCAGCGCGGACTGGTCGGTTTCGCTCAGGGTCGGCAGGGGCTGCGCGTCAGCGGGCATGGGTGACATGGTGTCAGGCCGCGGACCCATACGCATTCACCCCTGGTAGGTCACGCAGGACTGGGCTCCGTTCATGACGCCTTCGCGGAATGCGCGGACCCGCACAAATCCCGCGCCCTGCTGCTCTGTGTCGCCCTCGCCGCGAAAGACCAACAGCGCCTTGATGCCTTCGTCGAGGTCGCCCGGCGAGATGTGGTACGTGCTGGTGTAGGCGTCGGCCTGACAGTCCACGGACCACGCGTGAATTTGCATGCGCAAACATTAGTCCGGACCGACACAGTATTGCGATTTCGGCGTGGATGATCGCGGTCACCGCAACCAGCCACGCCGAAGCCGCCGCTACTTGGGTGCGAAGCGCTGACCGCCGTCCAACCGGAGGCACTGGCCGTTGAGCATCGCGTTCTCGACGATGGCGACCGCCAGCTTCGCGTACTCCTCCGGCTTGCCCAGCCGCTTCGGGAACGCGGCGTCCTTGGTCAGCACCTTGGCGAACTCGTCGGGAATGCCTTCGGTCAATCCGGTGGCGAACAGGCTCGGCGCGATGGCCAGCACCCGGATGCCGAGGCTGCCGAGATCGCGCGCCATCGTCAGGCACATCCCGGCGATGGCGGCCTTGGAAGCGGTATAGGCGACCTGTCCGATCTGGCCCTCGAACGCCGCGATCGATGCGGTGTTGATGATGACGCCGCGTTCTTCGGCCTCGTCATCAACCGGGTCGTTCTTGCTCATCGCCCAGGCGGCCAACCGGCTCACGTTGAAGGTGCCGATGAGGTTGAGGTCGATGCCCTGGCGGAAAGAGTCCAGGCTGTGCGGACCCTCCTTGCTGATGGTGCGCTCACCCTTGCCGCCACCCGCTGTCGTGACGGCGATGTGCAGGCCCCCGAGCGCCTCGATGGCGTCGTTCAGGACCGTCTCGGTGCCCTCGAAGTCGGTGACGTCCACCTCGTGGAAGGTGCCGCCAATCGCATCGGCGACCTCTTTACCCTTCGACTGCGGCCGGTCCAGGATCGCGACGCTGGCACCACGCTGGGCCAACGCCTCGGCTGTCGCCTTGCCGAACCCGGATGCGCCGCCCACGATGACGGCCTTCTTACCCGCGATCTCCATCTGGCTCCCTTTCCAAAAAGTGCTCAATTCGTAAAGGAACCTACCGACGCCGTTTTCGGGTAAGGCTTTCGGGTCGCTTGATCGGTACCTTGGCCAGCATGGCGTCAAGCGGCGTTCGTGCGATGGCAGGGATTGCGGCGGCTGCGGTCGCGCTCGGGGTGACCCAGCTCATGGCCGCGTTCGTCGGCCCGCAATCGGACTCGCGCACCGCCATCGGGTCGACGGTCATCGATCTGACGCCCGGACCGGTGAAGGAATGGGCGATCACGACGTTCGGCACCGCCGACAAGCTCGCGTTATCGCTTCTGGTGCTGGCCGTGATCGCACTCATCGCCGCGGTCGCCGGCTCACTGGAGCGGCGCCGCATCCCGATCGGCAGCGCGGCGATCGTGCTCGCCGGGCTCGCTGGCTGCGCCGCGGTGTTGTCCCGCACGGGCGCGTCGATTGTCCACATCGTGCCCACCGTGATCGGCACCCTGTGCGGCGTCGCGGTGCTGCGCCTGTTGGCCTCGGGCAGGATCACCGATGAACCTGCTTCCGAGGACCCCGACGTTCCCGATCACGGTCGCCGACTGTCGCTGGTGACACTGGGGCTGCTCGCCGGGGGCGCGCTGACCGGCGTCATCGGTGTCGTGGTGTCCAGGGCCAGGACATCGGTTGCCGGTGACCGCGAGGCGTTCTCACTGCCCGCCGCCGATGTCGCGGCACCGCCCATCCCACCGACGGTACAGCCGAAAGGTGTTGCGCTGCCATCATTTGTCACCAACAACAACGACTTCTACCGGATTGACACGGCGCTGTCCGTGCCGCAGCTCAGCCGCGCCAACTGGCATCTGAGAATCCATGGCATGGTCGATCGCGAAGTCACTTATGCCTTCGAGGATCTGCGGCGCTTCGAGGTGGTCGAGAAGGTCGTGACGCTGACCTGTGTGTCCAACCCGGTCGGCGGCGACCTCATCTCGAACGCGAGCTGGACGGGCTACCGGCTGCGAGACCTGTTGGCCGAGGCCGGTGTTCGGCCCGATGCCGACATGGTGCTGTCGACCTCGAGCGACGGGTTCACAGCGGGTACGCCGGTCGAGGCGCTGACCGACGGACGCGACGCCCTGCTTGCGATCGCCATGAACGGTCAACCGCTGCCCACCGAACACGGTTATCCCGCACGGCTTGTCGTGCCGGGCCTGTACGGGTACGTGTCGGCGACGAAGTGGGTCGTCGACCTCGAACTCACCCGGTTCGACAAGGCCCAGGCGTACTGGACGAAGCTCGGCTGGTCACCGCGCGGTCCGATCAAGACGGCATCGCGCATTGACGTGCCGCAGAACGGGCAGGAGGTCGCCCGCGGCCCGGTCACCTTCGGCGGAGTGGCCTGGGCGCAGAACCGCGGTGTCAAGGCCGTCGAGGTGCGCATCGATGACGGCCCGTGGCGGCCGGCCCAACTCGGAGCCGCTTATTCGAACGACACGTGGCGGCTGTGGGGATTCCCGTGGCATGCCGATGCCCCTGGCTCACACACGATTACGGTGCGAGCCACCGACAACACCGGCGCGGTACAGACCGAGCAGCGGGCCGATCCGGTGCCCGACGGCGCCTCCGGCTGGCACTCGGTGACATTCGCCGTCATGTGATCCCGTCCTTCGTGACAAGGTGGAGACGTGTTGTTGGTCGACGTCGCTACCGCATCGGCGGAAGTCGGCGCATCTTCGGCACGGCTGGCGAAGATTGCCCGGATCGCCGAGCTGCTGTCGGCCGTCGCCGAAAGCGGCGATGCCAGGCTGGTGGCGGTCGTCGTCTCATGGCTGTCGGGTGAGCTGCCGCAGCGCCAGATTGGCGTCGGCTGGGCCGCACTCCGGTCACTGCCGCAGCCCGCTCGAGAGCCGACGTTGACGGTCGGCGTCGTCGACGCGGCGTTCACAGAGATCGGGGCCGTCGCAGGCAAGGGTTCCCAGGCCCGCCGCGCCGGGCTCGTCACCGAGCTGTTCGCGGCTGCGACCGACGACGAGCAGACATTCCTGCGCCGGCTGCTCAGCGGCGAGTTGCGCCAGGGCGCGCTTGCCGGGGTCATGGCCGACGCCGTCGCGAAAGCGGCCCGCATGCCCGCTGCCGCCGTTCGGCGCGCGGCGATGCTGGGCGGCGACCTGCCCGGGGTCGCGGCGGCCGCATTGACCGGCGGGGAGCTGGCACTGTCAGGATTCACGCTTCGCGTCGGTCAGCCCGTCGGCCCGATGCTGGCGCAGACGGCGACCGGAGTCGACGACGCTCTCGAACGCCTCCGCGGGGAGGCCGTATTCGAGGCCAAGCTCGACGGGGCCCGCGTGCAGATCCACCGCTCGGGCAGCGACGTGTCGATCTACACCCGAAGCCTCGACGACGTCACCGCGCGCCTGCCCGAGGTCGTCGAGGCGACGCTCGCGCTTCCAGTGACGAATCTGATCGCCGACGGCGAGGCAATCGCCTTGCGCCCCGACGGCCGCCCGCACCGGTTTCAAATCACCGCGTCGCGGTTCGGCCGTGGCGGTGGCCGCGGCGCAAAGGATCGCAGTGTGGACATCGCGGCCGCCCGTGCGGCGCAGCCGCTGTCGGTGTTCTTCTTCGACGTCCTACACGTCGACGGCACAGACGTGATCGATGAACCGACCCGCGAGCGCTTGTCGATGCTCGACGCCATCGTGCCTCCGGTTCAACGCGTCGATCGGCTCTTCACCACCGATTCCGTTGCAGCTCAGCGCTTCTTGGATGCCACGCTGGCCGCGGGGCACGAAGGGGTGATGGCCAAGTCTCTGTCGGCGCCCTACGAGGCGGGCCGACGCGGCGCGGGCTGGCTGAAGGTCAAACCGGTCCACACTCTCGACCTGGTGGTGCTGGCTGTCGAGTGGGGCTCGGGCCGCCGCACCGGCAAGCTGTCCAACATCCACCTCGGCGCCCGCGATCCCGCAACTGGCGGGTTCGTCATGCTGGGCAAGACATTCAAAGGCATGACCGACGCCATGCTCGACTGGCAGACGGCCCGGTTCACCGAGTTGGCCGACGGTCCGACCGACGGCTGGGTGGTCAAAGTCCGCCCCGAGCAGGTGGTGGAGATCGCGTTCGATGGCGTGCAAACATCGTCACGCTACCCCGGCGGTATGGCGCTTCGATTCGCCCGCGTGCTGCGCTACCGGGACGACAAGACCCCCGCCGAAGCCGACACGATCGACACTGTCCGAGCGCTCTACGAGCGCGGATAGCCGCCATTTCGGGCATGTTCACCCATTCCCCTTCAGGCCCGGCACCGGCTTTGACAGGATCACTAGGCACCCAGACTCCGCCGTGATCGAGGGAGGGCACTGTGGCTACACCCACCACCGCGTCGGCCGAGCGCTTCGAAGAGACCGACGGCGACGTCACCTATATCCGTACCGACAGGGATCTGCCGCCGGTGGCCATCATCGACCGGTCGCCGATCACGCTGCGACACAGGATCATCTTCGGGATCATCGCGATTGTCGGCGCGGTTGCCTGGGCGGTGATCGCGTTCTTTCGCGGGGAAACCGTCAACGCCGTGTGGTTTGTCATTGCCGCAATCTGCACCTACATCATCGGTTTCCGGTTCTACGCCCGGCTGATCGAGATGAAGATCGTTCGCCCGCGCGACGACGATGCCACGCCCGCAGAGCTTTTCGAGAATGCCACCGATTACATGCCGACCGACCGGCGGGTGCTGTTCGGCCACCACTTCGCGGCAATCGCCGGCGCGGGCCCGCTCGTCGGCCCGGTGCTGGCCATGCAGATGGGGTATCTGCCGGGCACCATCTGGATCATCATCGGCGCGGTGCTGGCCGGGTGCGTTCAGGACTATCTGGTGTTGGCGATCTCCACCCGCAGGCGCGGGCGGTCGCTCGGCCAGATGGCGCGCGACGAGCTCGGAGCCATCGGCGGCGCCGCCGCCATCGTGGGTGTGCTCGTCATCATGGTGATACTGCTCGCGGTGCTGGCGCTCGTGGTGGTCGGCGCGCTGGCCGAAAGTCCGTGGGGTGTCTTCTCGATCGCGATGACGATTCCCATCGCCATCTTCATGGGGTTGTACCTGAGGTTCCTGCGGCCCGGCCGGGTGTCGGAGGTCTCGCTGATCGGCGTCGCACTCCTTCTGCTGGCCGTGATCGCGGGCGGTTGGGTGGCTGACACCGATTGGGGCACTGAGTGGTTCACCTTGTCGAAGGTCACCCTGTCGTGGGCCATCATGATCTACGGTTTCGCGGCGTCGGTCCTTCCAGTGTGGTTGCTGTTGGCGCCGCGCGACTATCTGTCCACGTTCATGAAAGTCGGAACCATCGTCCTGCTGGCGATCGGAATCTTGTTGGCCCGCCCCGTGATGGAGGCCCCGGCCATCTCCCAGTTCGCCGGCAGGGGCACCGGACCGGTGTTCGCGGGTTCCCTGTTCCCCTTCCTGTTCATCACGATCGCGTGCGGGGCCCTGTCGGGCTTCCACGCGTTGGTCGCCTCGGGCACCACCCCCAAACTGCTCGAGAAGGAAAGTCAGATGCGGCTGATCGGCTATGGCGGCATGCTGACCGAGTCGTTCGTCGGCATCATGGCGTTGATCACGGCGGCTATCCTCAACCAGCACCTGTATTTCGCGATCAACGCACCGACGGCTCAGACTGGGACCACCGCCGCCAGCGCGGCCGAATATGTCAATGGCTTAGGGCTTTCCGGTGCCCCGGCAACAGCCGAACAACTCTCTCAGGCCGCCGGCGACGTCGGCGAAAAGTCGATCATCTCGCGCACCGGTGGGGCGCCGACGCTGGCGATCGGCATCTCCGAGGTGCTGCACCAGGTGTTCGGCGGAACGGCGTTGAAGGCGTTCTGGTATCACTTCGCGATCATGTTCGAGGCGCTGTTCATCCTCACTACGGTCGACGCGGGGACGCGGGTGGCGCGTTTCATGCTGTCTGACGGGCTGAGCAATCTGGGCGGTCCGCTTCGCAAGCTGAAAGATCCGAGTTGGCGTGTGGGCGCCTGGATATGCAGCATCATCGTCGTCGCGGCATGGGGCAGCATCCTGCTGATGGGCGTCACCGACCCGATGGGCGGCATCAACACGTTGTTCCCGCTGTTCGGCATCGCCAACCAGTTGCTGGCCGCTATCGCGCTGACGGTGGTGACCGTCGTCGTCATCAAACGTGGACTGCTGAAATGGGCTTGGGTACCGGCACTTCCGCTGTTCTGGGATCTCACGGTCACGATGACGGCATCGTGGCAGAAGATTTTCTCGGCCGACCCGAAGCTCGGTTATTGGAAGCAGCACAGCATCTGTCAGGCTGCGAAGGAGGCGGGCAAGGCCTGTCTGACAGCCAAGAACCCGGCCGACGTGGACAAGATCGTGCGCAACACGGTCATCCAGGGATCGCTGTCGATTCTGTTCGCTGTGCTGGTGCTCATTGTTTTCGCCGCGGGAGTGATCGTCGCGCTGCGCGCAGTTCGCGGTACCGGCAGCCCGCTCACCGAAGACGAACCGGTGCCCTCCCAGCTGTTTGCTTCATCCGGACTCATCCCGACAAAGCCGGAACGGGAGGTGCAGAAGCAATGGGACGCGCTGCCAGCGCCACAAAGGAAGTCGCACGCCAAATCCGTTGGTACTGGGGTTCATTGATGGGCGACAACCATTACCGCCGCTACCTGGAACACCGCAGGATCACTCACCCCGGCGAACCCGTCTTGTCCGAACGCGAATATTGGCGCATGCGTCACGACGCGACGGATAGCAACCCCAACCCGCGATGCTGCTGAACAAGCGCTCTAACACATTCAAAGCGACGACATAGCCGATTCTTACTTTGCCTTCCTAACCTCGACCGCGGGTTGGGGACGTCAATCGACGTGAAAGGCCTCGAATGAAACTCGGTCAAGTCGTCGCGGGAGCGGCGATTACGTGCGCGATCGGTGCCGCAGGCATCGGCCTGAGCGCAGGCATTGCCAATGCTGCGCCGCCATGTCCGCCTGGCGCGCAATGCGGTCCCGGCGGGGGCTCCGGTGGCCCCCCTGGCGGAGGTGACCATGGCGGGCCGGGCGGGCCGCCACCGGGCAATGTCCGCGGTCCCGGCGGGGGCTCGGGTGGCCCCGGTGGTCCTGGTGGTCCCGGCGACTTCCGCGGACCCGGCGGACCCGGCGACTTCCGCGGGCCCGGCGGCCCGGGTGGGCCACCACCCGGAGATTTCAACCGCCCGGGTGACCATGATTGGCGACCGCCGTGGAACCCGCAGGACAACGACTGGCGCGGGCGGTTCCGCGGAGCGCCGTGGGGCGACGGGCCACCGCCGTGGGGCTTGGGGCCGCCGCCACCACCGGCATGGAACGGACCGCTGCCGCCGGCGTGGGGTCCGCCGCCACCGCCCATCAACTACTTCGGTTTCCAAGAGCAGCCGATTTGGGATCCCGGCTATAACCAGTGGGGCTTCTGGTTCTTCGGAATCTGGATTCCGCTGCCTATATAACGAATCTCCTGCCGACGGCCGCCTCGGTTCATCCCCGAGGCGGTCGTCGACGCTTCAGCGAAGGGAGTACCGGATGGGGAGGTGCTTGAGCCCACCGACGAACGTCGTCGCCACGTGCTGCGGTTCGCCGGCCAATTCCACGGATTCGAGTCGCGGCAACAGCTCGGTGAAGAAGCTGTTCACCTCCATGCGGGCAAGTGCAGCGCCGAGGCAGAAGTGGACGCCGTAGCCAAACGCGATGTGCTTGTTGGGTTCCCGCGTCACGTCGAAGCGGAACGGATCGTCGAACACGTCCTCGTCACGGTTGCCTGACGCGTAGGACAACAGCACCGACTCCCCCGCTGTGATCGGCACGCCGCGAACGGCGGTGTCCGCGACCGCCGTCCGCATGAACGCCTTGACGGGCGTGACCCACCGAATCATCTCTTCGGTCGCCAGCGGCATCAGCCCGAGATCGTTGTGGAGACGCGCCAATTCTGCGGGGTTCTCGATAAGCGCGAGCATGCCACCGGAGATGGTTGCACTCGTCGTGTCGTGGCCTGCGGCGGCAATGATGGCGTAATAGGAGATGGTGTCGATGTCGGACAGCGGCTCGCCGTCGACCGTGGCGTTGGCGATCGCCGAAGCCAGGTCATCGGTTGGGTTTTGGCGCCGCTCAGCGGTCAACGCGGTGAAATATTCGAACATTTCCACCAGCGCGGATATCTGTTCAGCGCCGTCGGTGCCCCGCTTGAACTCGTCGTCGTCGCTACCAAACAGTTCCTGGGTCAGCTTGAGCATCAGAGGGAAGTCCGATTCCGGCACACCGAGCAGCGACATGATCATGTACAGCGGATAGTTCACAGCGACCTGTTGAACGAAGTCACATTCGGGCCCGATATCGGCCATCTTGTCGACGTAGACCTTCGCGAGCTCGTCGGCCCGATTCTTCAACGTCCGCATCGCTTTCGGCCGAAACCAGTCAGCGCCGATTGCCCGCACGGCACGGTGCTGCGGATCGTCCATGTGGATAAGCGTGCGGACGCCGATGGCGGCCTGGCGCTCGTCGTCCTCGGCGCGCACCAGCACCGGCCGCGGGTAATTGGTGAACAGCTCGTTGGCGCGCTCAATGTCCATGACGTCGGCATGCTTGGTGATCGCCCAAAACGGTTGGTAGGACGGGACATCGACCCAGGACACCGGCGCATTGGCACGCAGATGCGTCAGCGCCGAATGAAGTGCCGTCTCGTCGGTATACGCCTGCGGTGTCGCGAATACCCGTGCGGCATCGTCCATGATGGGCGTACTCACGTTTGGCTCCTCATCTCCTGCAGCACGGTGGTGACGGTGGCCTCGTCAATCGAGGGCGGGAAACCCACCAGCACGCGATCGATCACCCCGTCACACCGGTGGCGGATCGCTTTGGCGACCTCGTCGACGGGCGCGACCACGGCGAACTCGTTGAGGATGGCGTCGTCGATCAGCGAGCCCATCGCATCCCATTCGCCGGCGTGGGACAGCCGATGCAACTCCGGCTGTAATCCTCCCCAGCCATGCAGCTCGAGCACTTTGCGGTAGGCGGGCGTCGACGCATAGAAGGCGATCTGCTTGCGCGTGCCTGCGGCGTTCGCGGCGACCTCGGCGTCGTCATTGCCCGTCACCACGAAAAGCGGGCACGACACCTGGAAGTCACTGCGGTCGCGGCCGGATCGCTTCATGCCACGCATCAGGGCGGGCGTCGTCACCTCATCGAAGTATTGCTTGGTCGTGAAGGCGTGCGCGAGCAGACCGTCGGCGACCTCGCCGCACATCTCCGTCATGGCTTCACCGACCGCGGCGATGAACACCTTGGGAGCGTTGTGGGCCAACGGTTCCGGAGTGAACATGGGCGTCATCAATTTGTGCGTGTAGAAGTCGCCCTCGAACGCCAGCGTGGTGCCGGTCTGCCAGCACGACCAGATCTCGCGCATCGCAACGACGAATTCCCGCATGCGTGCCACGGGTCTGCTCCACGGCATGCTGAATCGGTTCTCGATGTGGCGCCGGATCTGCGAGCCCAAACCGAGAATGAAGCGGCCTTGCGAGTACGCCTGCAGATCCCAACCGATGTTGGCGACGGTCATCGGGTTCCGCGCGAAGGCGACCGCAATGCTGGTGCCCAGTTCGATGGTCGAGGTGTGCTCGGCGGCCAGGACGAGCGGCAGGAACGGATCGTGGTTGATCTCGGCGGTCCAGCAGCAGTCGTAGCCGCGACGTTCCATCCGGGTGGCGGCCTCGGCGGCGTCGCCCAGTTGGCTGGAGACGGCCCCGTCCACCTTGAGACCGTCGCGGTCACCCATAAGCGGGGACGCTACAGTAAGCAATTCAGTATGGTCAACGTGAGCACGCTGGTGCGACGATCGGCTGGGGACGACGGGAATTGCACATGACACACGAGCAGGGCTGGCAGGAGACGCTCGAAGACCTCGAGCTCCGGCGTCAGCGCTCGCGCGCCATGGGCGGAGATGATCGGCTGGCAAAGCACCGGAGCAAGGGGAAGCTCGATGCTCGTGCACGACTCGATCATCTGCTGGACAAGGGCACGTTCCGCGAGTTTGGCACGTTGGTCGGCGGTGAAATCGCCGCCGACGGAATCGTGGCCGGAACTGGAATGATCGGCGGCACACCGGTGATGGTCGGCGCGGAGGACTTCACGACGCTGGCGGGCAGCATCGGTCCCGGCGGCAACGCCAAGCGGTATCGGCTGGCCGAGTTGGCTCTGCGTGACAGGGTTCCCATGGTCATGCTCCTCGAGGGCGCTGGGTTCCGGCCCAGCGGAGAGCATTACGGCCGCACCCCCACCGACCTGCTCGCACAGGCCCAGTGCTCGGGCAAGGTACCCACCGTGGCCGGGGTGCTCGGGCCGTCCGCTGGACATGGTGCGCTGGTGGCGCCGGTGTGCGACTTCACGATCATGAGCCGTCAGGGCGCGATCTTCACGGCCGGACCGCCGGTGGTGAAAGAGTCGACGGGCGAAGAGATTTCGAAGGAGGACCTCGGCGGTCCCGGGGTCGCACTCGCTAGCGGAGTGATCCACAATCTCGCCGACGACGACGAAGCGGTGCTCGACGACATTCGGCGCTACCTGTCGTACTTTCCTGCGAGCGCGTGGTCATACCCACCGCAGCTGCCCGCTGACGAGTCCGCCGAGCCGCGGGCCACACCGGAGCTGCTCGACATCGTGCCCCGCGGCAACCGGCGCGTGTACGACATTCGCGCTGTGCTCGACGTCGTCTTCGACAGCCCCGACTGGTTCGAGGTGCAGCCGAAGTTCGGGCCCGCGATCATCACTGCGTTGGCCCATCTCGGCGGCCATCCCGTCGCCGTGGTCGCCAACCAGCCGAAGGTTCTGGCCGGCTCGATCGACGCCGATGCCGCCGATAAGGCAGGCCATTTCATCACGGTCGCCGACTCGTTCCACCTACCGATCGTCTTCCTGGCCGACAATCCCGGCATGCTGCCCGGCAGCCGATCGGAGAAGAGCGGCGTGCTGCGCAGCGGCGCGCGCATGTTTGCGGCGCAGACGGTCGCAACGACGATCAAGCTGCACGTGACGCTACGAAAGGCGTACGGGTTCGGGTCGATGGTGATGTCGCTGTTGGGATTCGACAATCAAAGCGCGACGTTCGCCTACCCGGGCGCGACAATGGGCGCGATGAGTGCCGCCGCGCTGAGCCGCGCGTCGCATGCCGCCGAGGACGTCGAGGCCAAGCTCCGCAGGGCAGAGGTGGAGGCGTCGTTCCGGTCGGCGGGCCACCTGGGTTTCGACGACCTGATCCATCCCGAGGAGACCCGCGACGCTCTGCTGGCGGCGCTGCGACGCGCGATCTACAGCAGGCAGGCGGCGGCAGAACCCGTCAGCCGAACCCTCATCACCCCCTAGCCTTTCGTGCGATTTCGAAAGCCCGGTAGGCGTCGACGATCGGCGCGAGTTCGTCGGGGGTTGCGCCGTGCATGATCAACGCGTCAGCGCCGTAGTCGAACTCCTTGCGAATCCGCTCGACACACTGTTGAGCCGAGCCGGTGGCCGCGGGCTCGAGCCATTCGTCGGGTATCAGCGCCGCGATGTGTTCGATCTGGTCAGCGGTGGCCTTGTGGTCGATGCCACCGGGTATCGACTGCACGACCGTGTCGTCGCGAAAGCGCTGCAGCACAGCAGGATCCCAGCCATTGGTGGTGACCAGTAGGTCACCGTAACCCTGCAGATAGGTGGCCAGCCGCGCGACGGTCTTCTTCAGTCGCAACTCTTCGGGGAGATGATCGCCGACGGTCGCGAAGCAGGACCACACCCGCACGCTGGCCGGGTCGCGGCCGGCCTGCTCGGCGGCGTCCTTCACGGTCTTCACACACCGCTGAAGCGTCTCCGGAGTGAAGTAAGTGTGGAGAATGACGTCGTCGAAGACACGGCCGCCCAACGCGAGCGTGTTGGGGCCGAATGCCACCAACGCCAGTCGGATGTCCTCATTGAAGTCGGGATCGAGAAACAGCACCGGATACTTGCCGATGGGACCGTCGTGGTTGAAGATCAGCTCGCCGCGCCACAGCCGCCGCATCACGTGGGCGAAGTCCTCCATCTGCGCAGTGGTGACCGACGGGATGCCGAATGCGCCATAAATCGCGCCGATGCCTCGGCCGATTCCCAGTGTGAAGCGGCCGCCGGACAACCGGTGCATCGTCGTGGCCCACGAACCGGTGATCAATGGATGGCGTGTATTGTGATTCGTTGCGGCCGTGGCGATCTGCATGCGGTTGGTGACGGCGCACGCGGCGCCGACGAGTGAGGACGCCTCCTTGACGTTCCACCGTTCGGAGATGAACGCCGTACCGAAGCCCACCGCCTCGCCGCGGCGGGCCTCCTCCATAAGCGACGAAGGGCCGTCTCCACCTGCCCCAGCGAGCAGGTAGTAGCCGAGCTCGTCGAGCAATCGCTCCGTCACGCCCACACTCCTAGTTTGTATCGGCAATTCCGGACGTCGCCGTCAGCGTACGCAAGAACCGCTCCGATGCCCGCTGGACACCTTTGGCGAACAAGTGTCCGACATGGCTTCCCTTGTGCCAGACGAGTTCTCCGCCCCACCGTTGATGGAGTTGCAGGGCGGCCTCGCGTCTGGCCATCTGGTCGTGCCAGGCGCCCACGATCAGACGGCCCCGCGGCGGCGGCGTCGGATCGACCTTGGTGTGGTCGACCACGGATGCCAGCGCGGCTACGGTGTCGGACCCGAGCAGCCGGATCGTCTCGTGCACCGACGGCCCCCATCGATGCAGATGCTGGGAGATCATGGCGTTGAGCCCCGTGATGGGCGTGTACACCGCGACGCCGTCGACCTCCTCGAAATGGGAGACCAACGCTGCAATCGGGCTGCCCATCGATACCCCGGACACCGCCATGACTGCCGACTGCGGGCGCAGCCACTGCACCAGCGCGCGCACCTCGGACACCACGCGCATCATGCCCGCAATGTTGTTGAGCGGGTCCATGTTCGGATACGGCGGCCACGCGGTGCGACGCGCGCCGTGGCCCGGTTGAACGGGCAGCGCGATGTTGAAGCCGAGGTCGTCCCGAATCCGGCGGGCGTGTGAGAACAACAGGTCGATCGGCTGACCTTGACCGGCGCCATGCACCCACACCAGCCATGGTCTGCCGTCGTCACCGGTTCGGCACAGGTGGACGAGCGCGGTGGCAGCACCGCCGAGACCCACGCTGGTCAGAGACGGCGGGAGCACGGGTTCGTGGTCGAAGGTCAGCTTCTCATACGTCAGGCGGCCCAAGCGGCGCCGGCGAAGTGAGCGCACCTGCAACGGATTCGGCGGGCTGTGCGCCTGCTCAACCCCTAGCGCCGAAAGCTCCTCGGCGGCGGCCTGGCACGAATCCACGGTGCGCTCCAGCTTGGGCGGCGGTGCGGTCAACGTCATCCCCGACAGCGCAAGCTCGTCGAGCATCACCTCGCCCAGCTGCCGTGCACCGATGGGCGACAACGGCTTCCAGTCGCCGGAGCTTTTCAGGGCGGCGTGAGCACGCGGCAACACACCGGCGAAGTCTCGGCCGATCCGGTAGGCCCGCTCTGAGGTCTTCATCGACTACGCGAGCTTGAATCCGGCGTAGCCATTCATGGCGACCTCGTCGCACCGCTTTCGGTACTCCGGAAGTCCGGCGGTGTATCCCATGTACATCCGTTTCTTTCCTGGCACGTTGCCGCCGTTGTACCAGGAGTTGCAGCTCGGGTCTACAAGCACCGTCGGCGCCACCAGCGACGTGGTGTGTTCGACCCAGTCGTGCTGCGCCTCGGGCTGGGCCTCGATCGTCCGGTAACCGTGAGCATGCAGGTACGTGATGCAGTCCCCGATCCACTCCACATGCTGCTCCAGTGCGGCGACGAAATTGCTGGCCGGAGCCGGGCTTCCTGGTGCCTGCACGACGAAGAGGTTGGGAAACCCGGCGACCGCCAAACCGAGATAGCACAGCGGACCCTCGCTGGCCCAGAAATCCCTCAGCGACAACCCATTACGACCGCGGATGTCAATGCGGCTGAGCGCACCAGTCATGGCATCGAACCCGGTGGCATAGATGATCACGTCAAGGTCATAGGAGCCCTGATCGGTGTCGATGCCCGACGGTGTCACGGCCCGGATTGGACCCCTGCGCAAATCGACAAGGGTGACGTTGTCGCGGTTGAAGGCCCGGTAATAGCCCTGATCGATGATCGGCCGCTTACAGCCGAAGGGATGGGTCGGCGTCAACGACACGGCGGTTTCGGGGTCACGGACGATCCTTCCCACCGCCTCGCCGTAGAGCTTGGCCGCCAGGCGGCTGGCTTCGATGTCGAAGAACACGTCACCCCAGCTGAGCGCGCCCATGACGCCATTCTCTTCGATGGCGCGCAGTTGGTCGGCCCGCGAGGCCGTCTTCAGCGGCGGGTTGGCCATCATCTGGAACATCACCGAGAACGCCGACAACCGCGCCGCGCCGATCGGATGCTCGCGCTGGGCCGCGCGGATCTCGCCATAGCGGGCTTTCATCTCGTCGAGCTCGCCCGGCTCGAACTCCCGCACCTGCCAGGGCAGCGTGTAGGCGGGTGAACGCTGAAATACGGTGAGGTGTTCGGCCTGCTGGGCCACCACCGGGATCAGCTGCACCCCAGTTGATCCGGTGCCGATGACGCCGACCCGCTTACCGGAGAGGTCGACGTCCTCGCGAGGCCACCGGCTGGTGAACAGCGACGTGCCGGTGAACGTGTCCATGCCGGGAATGTCGGGATCCAGCGGTGCGGAGAGGATGCCGGCGGCGGCGACTACGAACGGCGCCGTGATTTCCTGTCCGGCTTCGGTTTTCACGGTCCACTCGGCGGCCTGCTCATCAAAGATCATCGACACGACGTTGGTGTCGAACCGGATGTCGCGGCGAAGCTCCAGCTTGTCGGCTACGAAGTTCAGGTATGCCTCGATCTCCGGCTGGCCCGGCATCGTCTCCGTCCACACCCACTCCTGCTGGATCTCCTCGGAGAAGCTGTAGGAGTACTCGATGCTCTCGATGTCGCAGCGGGCACCGGGATACCGGTTGAACAGCCACGTGCCGCCGACCTGGTCGGCCCGCTCGAGCGCGACGGTGCGCAGGCCGAGTTCGCGCAGCCGGTGCAGGGCATAGAGACCGGAGAATCCGGCACCGATGACGATCGCGTCGAAGCGATCACCTGACATCGCCACGCCTCCTTGCGCTGCCTCTCCACCCCGCGACTGCCGAAAACTATACTGTAATATCTTCCGTTGACTAGGCTCGGCGTCACAGGAGGCTGCGCGTGAAAGTGCCCTTCACCTGGAAGGTCACCGGTTGGTTCATGATCGGCTGGTCGGCCGAATACGCCACCGGTGAGGTGCGCCCGCTGCGGCACTTCGGTGAAGACCTCGTCGCCTACCGCGACGAGGCGGGTGAACTGCACGTGCTGTCCGGGCACTGCCGGCATCTCGGCGCGCACATCGGCCACGGCGGCAAGGTTGTCGGCGACTGTGTCGAATGCCCGTTCCACGGCTGGCGATGGGGACCGGACGGCACCAACCGCTACATCCCCTATCAGCCCGACCGCCCGAACAAGGCGCTGCGCCTGCGCGTGTATCCGGTGCGCGAGCAGTACGGCTGCGTGTTCGTCTGGCACCAACCCGACGGCAAGGACCCGCAGTGGGAGATGCCGGACTTGTTTCACAAGTTCCCACAGTTCCCGACCGACCCGGACGCGTATTACCGCCCCTACCCGGAGTTTTCGCGCCGCGCCGAGCATGAGCCGGTGCATCCCCAGATCGTCGCGGAAAACGGGCCCGACAGCGCGCACTTCCACTATGTGCACGGCGCCACCGTGACACCGGTGTGCCTCAACTGGGAGGCCGTCGACGAGGAATGGCGTTTCCTCACCGGCTGGCCCGACACCCGCAGCGACGACCCGAACGAGATGGCGCTCTACATCCACAGCCACTTCTCCGGACTGGGCTTCGCGATCAGCGCTTTCGAGGGGTCGTCGAACCACCGGCTGATCTTCGCGTGCACGCCCGTCGAGGACGGCTATTCGGACATGTTCTATTCGATCTGGTGGCCGCGGCTTCCCGGCGACACCTCCGACGTGCCGCCCGATTCGGTGCGCGAGAAGGTCGAGCGCCAATTCATGGGCACCGTGTGGGACGACCTCAACATCTGGCGCTACCAGGAGTATGTCGAACATCCTGCGCTGTCGAAGGTGGACGCGAAACCCTATATGGCCATGCGGAAGTGGGCGACGCAGTTTTACGAAGTCCCCGCATCGGTATGACCGTCGACCTCGCCGACATCGCGGCACCCGGGCGGACGGCGATCGTCACACAGGAACTGCAGGGCGCGGTCGTCGGCCCCAACGCCGGCCTGGCCGCGCTCGCCAAAGCCGCCCGCAAGCAGGCGCTGCCCAGCATCGAACAACTGCTGCCGGTAGCGCGGGGCGCGGGCGTGCGTATCGTGCACTGCCTCGTGCAGCGCAGGCCGGACGGGCTCGGCGCCAACCACAATGCGCCGATATTCGCGTTGGGCAGCAAGCAGGTCGACATCAGCCCTGGCAGCGAAGGAGCCACGCTGCTGCCCGAATTCGGGCCCGCCCCAGCCGATGTCGTGCTGCACAGGTGGCACGGTGTGGGCCCGATGGGCGGAACCGACCTCGACGCGGTGCTGCGTAACCTCGGCGTGACGACGATCGTCGCCGTCGGCGTATCGGTCAACATCGCCATCACCAACTTGGTGATGGACGCCGTCAACGCCGGCTACCGTGTGGTGCTGCCGCGCGACGCCGTCGCAGGCATTCCCGCCGACTACGCCAACGCCATCATCGACAACACCCTGGCGTTGCTCGCCACGGTGACCACCACTGAGGATCTGATCGCAGCGTGGAGGTGACCGACAACCGGCCACGAGACCAGAGCACCGTACTATCCGAAGCGAACGGCCTGATCGTTACGCTGTTGCCGCACCAGCCCTGAGAGGATTCATGTCCGACCCGCTCCTCACGTCCGCGGAGACTACCGCCACAATGCAATTCACTGTTCCCGCCGCTGCGGACGCCGTCGCGGGAGCCATCGGCGACCGGGAGTACATCATCCAGGGCGACCGCCGCTACACCTTCGCCCAGATCGTCGAGCGGTCCAACCGTCTGGCGGCCTACCTGCACTCCCGGGGGCTGGGTTGCCACACCGAGCGCTCGGAGCTGGCCGGTCACGAGGTCGGCCAGGACCTGCTCGGGCTGTACGCGTACAACGGGCCGGAATATGTCGAGGGCATGCTCGGTGCCTGGCGGGCCCGGGTGGCGCCATTCAACGTCAACTACCGCTACGTCAAGAACGAGTTGGCCTACTTGCTGGCGGATTCCGGCGCCACCGCGCTGCTCTATCACGCCAGGTTCGCGCGCCGCGTCGCCGAGGTGCTCCCCGACCTGCCGAAGCTGCGGGTGCTGATTCAGATCGCCGACGACTCGGGCAACGACCTCATCCACGGCGCCGTCGATTACGAGTCGGTCGTCGGCTCGGGAGCCTTGGAACCACCGCCCGTCAACCCGTCACCCGACGATCTCTACGTGCTGTACACCGGCGGGACCACCGGGATGCCGAAGGGCGTGCTGTGGCGTCAGCACGACATCTTCATGACGTCGTTCGGCGGCAGAAACATGTACACCGGCGAGGTCGCAGGCTCCTACGACGAGATCGCCAAGCGGGTCGCCGAGAATCCCGGCACGAAGATCTTCACGCTTCCGCCGCTCATGCACGGTGCCGCGCAATGGGCCGTCATGACGGCGCTCACTACCGGGCAGACGGTCGTATTCCCGGCAACCCAAGGGCATTTCGATGCCGATGAGGTGGTGCGGACGATCGAGCAGGAGAAGATTCTCACGGTCCAGGTCGTTGGTGATGCGATGGCCCGTCCCATCGCCGACGCCATCGAGCGGGGTACGGCTGATGTGTCGTCGCTGGCGGTCGTCGCCAACGGCGGAGCCTTGTTGACGCCGACGGCCAAGCAGCGCCTCATCGATGTCAAGCCGGGCTTGATCGTCATGGACGGGGTCGGCTCGTCGGAGACCGGCATCCAGATGAGCCACATGTCGACGCCGGGCGCGGTGTCGACCGGCAAATTCAACGCCGGGCCCGACACCAGCGTCGCCGCCGAGGACCTCGGCTCAATCTTGCCGCCGGGTCATGACGGTATGGGGTGGCTGGCGCAGCGGGGATTCGTCCCGCTCGGCTACAAGGGCGATGCGGCCAAGACCGCCAAGACTTTTCCCGTGATCGATGGTGTGCGGTACTCGATACCCGGGGACCGGGCCCGCCACCTCGCTGACGGCGGCATCGAGCTGCTCGGACGTGACTCGGTGACGATCAATTCCGGTGGCGAGAAGATTTTCGCCGAAGAGGTCGAGAGCGCGGTGCTGTCGCATCCGGCGGTGGCCGACGTGGTGGTGTCCGGACGGCCCAGCGAGCGGTGGGGTCAGGAGGTCGTCGCGATCGTCGCCCTCGCGGACGGGGCCACCGCCTCTGCGCAGGACCTCATCGACCACGCCGCCGGTGTCATCGCCCGCTACAAACTGCCCAAAGCTGTGGTGTTCCGGCCGGCGATCGAGCGCAGCCCGGCAGGCAAGGCCGACTACCGGTGGGCCCGTGAGCAGGCGATGAGCGACGCCACCTGAACCGCGTACCGCGGGCATATCTTCTCAGAGACCGATACTGTAATCTTTACAGTACCTATCGCAGTCCGTCGGAAGATGCGGGAGCTCGCTACGTGGATACGCCGGTGCTCGATGTCACGGCCGACGAAGCGGCCGACCTTCTCCGCAACCCCTACCCCATCTTCGAACGCAGGCGGCGAGAGACCACCGGCGTCTTCCGGGGCAGCGTCATGGACTGGACGAAGGCGCCCGACGAATTGCGACCCGAGCATCTGTACGCCGCAGTGTCCTTCGAAGCGGTGAACCGCGTGTTCCGCGACGGCAAGGCTTTCAACTCACACATCTACGACTCCACGGTCGGGCTGTTCATCGGCCCCACCATCCTGGCAATGGAGGGCAAGAAACATTGGGATCACCGCAATCTCGTGTCGTCGGCGTTCAAGTCGAAGTCGCTGCTGCGGTGGGAACCCCAGATCGTACGTCCGGTGGTCAACTCGTTGATCGACGAGTTCGTCGACACAGGGAAGGCCGATCTGGTGCGCGACTTCACGCTGGAGTTTCCGACCCGGGTGATCTCTCGGTTGCTGGGGCTGCCCGACGAAGACCTGCCGTGGTTCCGCAAGCGTGCGGTCGAGTTGATCAGCTATCACATCCGGTACGCGCGCGCATTCGAAGCGTCTGCCGCATTGAAGGAATACTTCCTCGACCAGATCGAGAAACGCCGCTTGAAGCCGACCGAGGACATCATCGGAGATCTCGTCACAGCCGAGATCGACGGTGACAAGCTCACCGATGAGGCCATCTACTCGTTCCTGCGGCTGCTCCTGCCGGCGGGCCTCGAGACCACGTACCGCTCGTCGGGCAACCTACTGTTCTTGCTGCTCACCCATCCCGACCAGTTCGGCGCGGTGCAGGCCGACCGGGAACTTCTCGGGTCGGCCATCGAGGAGGGGCTGCGCTTCGAGACCCCGTTGACCACGGTGCAGCGGTATGCGGCAGAGCAGACCGAGCTGGAGGGCGTGCCGGTGCCCAAGGGCGCGGTGATCGACGTCTGCATTGGTTCGGCGAATCGCGACGAGCATCGCTGGGAACGCTCCGAAGAGTTCGATATCTCGCGTAAACGCGTGCCGCACATCTCATTTGCCGCGGGCGAGCACACCTGTCTGGGCCTGCACCTGGCGCGGATGGAGACCCGTGTGGCGCTGGAGTGCCTCCTCGATCGGCTGACCGACATCAAGCTGATCGGCGACGACGACCCGCACATTCACGGCCAGCCGTTCCGTTCGCCGACGGCGCTGCCCGTCACCTTCGCGCCCGCGAAGTGAGCTGTCGTCTGTCTATGCTCGACTCATCTCACGGAAGCGGAGGGTTGACGTGATCAAGGTGATGGAGGGGGTGCGCGTCCTCGAGGTTGCGCAGTTCACCTTCGTCCCCGCGGCGGGGGCCATCCTCGCCGACTGGGGTGCAGACGTCATCAAGGTGGAGCACCCGGTGCGCGGTGACACGCAGCGCGGATTCATCAACATGGGTGGCTTCCAATTGGATCCGGAGCGCCACCCGCTGATCGAACATCCCAACCGCGGCAAGCGCAGCATCGGGATCGACGTCTCCACCCCGGGCGGGCAGGAGGTGCTCTACGAAATCGCCAAGGCCTCCGATGTCTTTCTGACCAACTACATGCCTGCGCAGCGCCAGAAGAACAAGTTCGACGTGGAGCACATCCGCGCCGCGAACCCGAAGATCATCTACGCCCGTGGCAGCGCCTACGGCGACAAGGGGCCGGAGCGCGACACGGGCGGCTTCGACGGCACCGCGTTCTGGACGCGCAGCGGTGTCGGTCATGCGTTGACTCCGGAAGAGCTCGGTGGGGCGCTGTCGCAAGGCATTCCGGCGTTCGGCGATTCCATCGGGGGCATGAATATCGCCGGCGGCATCTCTGCCGCCCTCTTCCACCGTCAACGCACCGGCGAAGCTGTCGAAATCGACGTGTCCCTGCTGAGCACCGCCTGGTGGGCGGCGGGGGCCAGCGTGACCCAGGGCATGGAGACGGGCGAGACCATGCGGTCACCGATGCCCGATGCCGCCGCGCCATCGGTGAACCCGTTCATGGGCAACTACCTGACCTCCGACGGCGGCACGATCAACCTGTGCATCGTCAGCCCTACGGGCTACATCCGCGACGCGTTCGAGCACCTCGGGTTGCCGGAGCTGGCCGATGATCCCCGCTTCTGTGACGTCATGCCCTTGATCGAGAACGCGTCTGAGGCAGCGCAATTGATCGCGGACTCGATTCGTAACAAGCCGTTTGACTATTGGCGACAGCACCTCAAGACCATGCGGGGCCAATGGGCGCCGTTCCAGAGCCTCATCGACTTGACGACCGACGAGCAGGCGATCGCTAATGACATGATCGTCGAGGTCGAGTCAGCCGACGGTAAGCCGTTCAAGGTGGTCCGCGGGCCGATCCAGTTCAATCACGAGCCGCTCGAAACCACAAGGGCGCCCCAGGCATCCGAACACACTGAGATCGTGCTGATGGAGCTGGGCATGAATTGGGATCGCATCGAGGAACTCAAGAACGCCGGCGCCATCGCCTAGGCATCCCAGGCACGGCGGGCGATCGCGACAGGCCGGTCCTCCTTGATGACGCGGTCGACGATGAAACCGAGGCGCTCGATTTTGGGAATTACCCGCATGTCCTTGACGTATTGCGAGCGATTAGTCCGGTGCTGATCGCCGTCGTACTCGGAGACGACCTTGAACTCATCCCAACCGATGTCGACGGTTCGCAACAGCGTGCCGTCGGTATCGAATATCGGTATCTGTGTCGTCGGCTTCGGTAGCCCCGCGTCGATATAGATCAGCCGCAACCACGTCTCACGCGGCGACGCTGCGCCGCCATCGACGAGTGGCAGCGCATCCTTGAGCTTCTTGACGCCGCGCACCGCGATACCGCTTGGATAGCAGCAACACCTCTTCGGTCGAGAACGGCGCGGCCCGCATCAATGCATCGAGGCGTGCGATGGCTCGATCACGCGGAAGATGACGGCCGATGTCCAGAGCTGTGCGCGCAACAGTCGTGACAGGTAAACCGTCAACCCGACATATTTCGTCATCCGCGATGCGCTCATTTCGCGCGACGATGCCAGTAGGCGGGTAGGCATGGGTGTGCTTGTAGATCAGCTCGATCGTGGTACCAGCTCCACCCACTCCGCCCCGTGGATCGCGGAGGCCGCTACGCCGGTGACGACTGCCGCCGTTTCGACCATAGCCAGGCTCCGGTCGCACGATCGCGCAATGTCAGCTCTCGGCCGCGCGGCGCGTGCACGTTCGGAAAGAACGGGCGATACCACCGCGCGAGTTCGTTCCGCGTGACGACACCGGTGGAAACCGCTTCCGTGCCGACGATTATCTCGGCCACATTCGATAGACGTCGAATGCCAGCGCTCGGCTCCCCTGTCCGCGAAACGGAATTCCAGCACCGAAAAGCGAGTGATGGGGTGCTGGAATATCGTTTCGCGGAAGTTTGGTCTGCGATACTGTAAGCGTTACAGTTGCGATACACTCGCCGGATGAACGACGTCGCCATCATCGGTGTTGGGCTGCACCCATTCGGCCGCTTTGAAGGCAAATCCGCAATGGAGATGGGTGTCGAGGCCATCTTCGCCGCGATCGCCGACGCCGGGGTCGCGTGGAACGACATCCAATTCGCGACCGGCGGCAGCTGGACCGTCGCGAATCCGGACGCAATCGTCGCAATGGTGGGGTTGTCCGGCATCCCGTTCACCAACGTCTTCAATGCCTGCGCCACGGCGGCGAGCGCCGCGAAGGTCTGTGCGGACGGCATTCGGTTGGGCGACTACGACATCGGCATCGCTGTCGGTCTCGACAAACATCCGCGCGGCGCCTTCACCGAAGACCCTGCGTTGGTCGGCATGCCGAGCTGGTATGCCGAGAACGGTCAGTACCTGACCACTCAGTTCTTCGGCATGAAGGCCAACCGCTACCTGCACGACCACCGCGTCTCGCAGGCGACGCTGGCAAAGGTGGCAGCCAAGAACTTCCGTAACGGTGCGCTGAACCCGAATGCTTTCCGCCGCAGGCCTATTCCAGAGGAAGACATCCTTAACTCGACCATGCTCAATTACCCGCTGACGCAGTACATGTTCTGCGCACCCGACGAAGGGGCGGCCGCGGTAGTGATGTGCCGCGCCGACATCGCACACCGCTATACCTCTAAACCTGTCTATCTGCGCGCGGTCGAGGTGCGCACCCGCCGTTACGGCGCCTACGAGGTGAACACGACCTTCGCACCGGTCGACGAGGACGTGGCGCCCACGGTGTATGCGGCCAGGGCGGCGTTCGAAAAGGCCGGAGTCGCACCGGAGGACGTCGACGTCATCCAGCTGCAAGACACCGATGCGGGCGCCGAGATCATTCACATGGCCGAGTGCGGGTTCTGCGAACACGGCGAGCAGGAGAAGCTGCTGGCCGACGGCGCGACCGAGATCGGCGGTTCGATGCCGGTCAATACCGACGGCGGCTTGATCGCCAACGGTGAACCCATCGGCGCGTCGGGCCTGCGCCAGATCCACGAGTTGGTGCGGCAATTGCGCGGCGAAGCTGGCGATCGCCAGGTCGCCGGTGAACCGCGGGTCGGCTTCGCCCAGCTATACGGCGCCCCAGGCACCGCTGCCGCGACGATCGTGACCCGCTAGCCCATGAGCCGGCTGCTCAACCCGTCGCCGGCCCTCTCTCGGTCGACGTAGAACTGTGCGGCCCTGGCGACGGATTCGGCGGAAGGACGCGGCTGCCAGCCGAGTTCGCGCGTGGCCTTGCCGTGGTCGGCGGGCGACATGATGTGCATGAGTCGGACCCCGTGCACATTCATCGGCACATCGCGCCGCAACAGCCGGCCCGCCAGACCGAGCAGGCCACCGAAGGCATACATGAGCGGAAGCGGCACTCCGAGCCGCGGCGGCTTGGCGCCGACGGCCCGTGCCGCCGTTTTCATCAAGTCCTGCATGGACATGAAACTTTCCGAGATGATGTAGCGTTCGCCTACCCGACCTCGTTCGGCCGCAAGCAAGAACGCGTCGGCGACATCTTCGATCCCGACCACTTCGCTCGCGACGCCCTTCACGTAGACCGGCATCTTCCCGAGTGCCGCCATCTGCACCATCATGCCTTGATTCGGCTGCCAGTCGCGCGGCCCGTACGGGTTGGACACGCACAGCGCGACGGCGGGAAGCCCACGTTCGCGGGCGTAGCGCAGCACCAGGTCTTCGGCCTGGCGGCGTGACTCGATGTAGGCACCACCCTTGCCCGCCCAGTTGAAAGGCATGTCCTCCGTTGCAGATTGGCCGCGCTCAGCGATCGCGATCGTGCCGATCGTGCTGCAGAACACGAACCGGAACAGGTCGGCCTGCACGGCGATATCGAGCACGCGGCGCAGGCTCTCCACGTTGGTTTCGAACAACGGGGAGGGGTCGCGCAGATAGAACCGCGTGTCGACCACGCAGTAGAACACCACGTCGCGGTCGGCCATCGCTGCCCGTATCGCCTCGTCGTCACCCAGGTCGCCGTAGCACCGCTCGACCGAGAGGTCGTCGATCGCCACCGTGTTGCTGGACTTGCGTAGATACACCCGCACATCGTCCCCGCGCTCGACGAGCTTGCGGGTGACATGGGAGCCGACGAAACCGGTGGCGCCCATGACGAGAACCTTGCGTGCTGTCATACCGCCGCCTTCGTCTTCGGAGGCGAGTAGTTCGGCTTGCCGAGGCCGAGGACGTACTGCGCGATCATGTTGCGGAACACCTCGAGCGTGCCGCCGTAGATACCGACCAGGGGCGCGAAGCGGTAGACGTACTCGGAAGCGCCGTCGTCGGCCGCACCGTCGGTTCCGACCGGCAGCGAAGCCGCCGTACCGAGAATGTCCATCAGGTCCGGCGAGATATCGCGCATCGTCTGCGCCAACGCGACACGGCCGAAAATGCTGGTGGCCGACAGGGAGGCTTCCATGCGAGCGACGCTGCGGCCCAATCGATATGCCACCGAACCGTCATCGATCAACCTGCGCCCGTCCGGTCCCACCTCGGCGACCTTGGCGGCGACCGTGTCGGCCGCGGTGGCCATGAAGCCCGCCTGGTGCATCATGATCGACACGTCCTGCAGACCGTCGGGTGCGGCCTCCACCGCCCCATGCTCGACGTTGAGCGGCTCGCGGACCACCGTCCAACCGTCGTTCACCTCGCCGAGCCGATATCTGTCGTCGACGCGGACATCGGTGTAGTACACGATATTCGTCCGGTCACCATCGACGGTGCGAATGCCTTGGATCTCGATGCCGGGCGAATCAAGCGGCACCAGAAACATCGTGAGGCTCTTGTGTTTCGGCGCGTCCGGGTCTGTATTGGTGATCAGGAATACGTACTGGCAGTTGTGTGCACCTGTGGTGAACATCTTCGACCCGTTGATGATCCAGCTGTCACCGTCGCGCACCGCACGCGTCTTGCACGTCGCGACATCGGACCCACCCTCGGGTTCGGTGTAACCGAGGCAGAGCCGGACATGGCCACTGAACACCCTCGGCATCACCTCGGCCTTGAGCTCTTCCGACCCGAACTTCTCCACCGACCGCGCGATCATCGCGGTGGTACCGAACGTCACCCATGGCACATGGGCCCGGCGCTTCTCCAGCTCCCAGATGCGCCGCCGCACCCTGTTGAAACCGCCTTCGGACTCCGGTCTCCATTCCTTGGTGAGGTAACCGGCCGCGCCGAGCGCCAGATGCACACCCTCATCGAAATTGTCGCCGGTTTCGCGGTCACGCCGAATGACCTCGTCGGTGACCAGCTCCCGCAGATAGCTGCGTGACTCGTGCAGGAACTCCTCGTCCTCCTCGGACAGCTCGACCCGGGAGAAGTCCATTATCTCGCCGCCTGGCTTTCGCGGGCGGAGACGATCTCGGCGATGTATTTCGCGCTGGCGCCGGGATCCCCTCCGGCCAGCGCCCATCCCCGGGCACGAACCAGATACGCCGAAGCGGGCGCCTCCGCGCTGACGCCGAGCCCGCCCTGCACGTGCACGGCCATAGTGGCGGCCTTCGATGCCTCCTCGGCCATGAACACGAATGCCGACGGTGCCAGCTCCTTGCGTTCGTCGGGCTCGTTGTCGAGGAACCATGCCGCGCGCCGGGCGAGGTTACGGCCGCCCTGGACCGTGATGGCGATATTGGCCAGCGGATGCGATATGGCCTGCAATGTGGAGATCGGCACCCCGAGCGTGTACCGGTTCTTGGCGAACTCGGTCGCGATCGTCATCGTCTCCTCGACAAGACCTACCAGTGCGGCGGCCATCAGGACACGCCACTCATCAAGCGCGCGTTGGTATTCCGACAGCGCGTCTGTACCGCTTGCCACCACCGTGCGACTGTCGGCCGCCGCCGGGTCGACCCACGCCATCGGCAGCTTGCCGATGTTGTCCACTCTCACCGGTCGGGTGCCAAACGTCAGCCGCAATACGTCCTGACCGTCCCGCACGAGGATCTGGTCGGCTATCGAGCCGGCGGGAATCAGCCGCACCCCCGTCGCACTGTCGTGCTGCGGGTCGAGTGCAGCCAGCTGCGTGCCGTTGACGACGTCGGGCTCCACTGACTCAAGCCGGGCCAGCAGGCGTGACGCAACGACGTGGTCGATCCACGGTACGGGTGCCATGGACCGGCCGATCTCCTCCGCCACCAGGGTGAGGTCGACCAGTGTCGCTCCGTCGCCACCCGCCGATTCCGGCAGCGCCATCGTGGTGGCGCCCATACCGCACAGGCGCTCCCACAGGCTCTTGTCGAAGCCTGTCGCCTCGGCAGCGCGCACGGTTTCGATCGGGCAGTGCGTCTTGAAGAATTGCTTGTACGCCTGCTGAACGGCTTGATGGTCTTCGGACAGGCTGTAGTCCAGTCGGCGTAATTCGTATCGGTCCAAGGTCAGTCCTGTTCTGCGAAGAAGAATTCTTGAGCGTTGTTGTACAGATAGTTGTCCAGCACCTTCGCGGGCAGATCCAGAGCGGCGGCTTCGGGCACCACCCGCCGCATCCGCAGCACCGGCCAGTCCGACGCGTAGATCACTTTGTCCTGTCCGCGGGTCCGCATGTAGTGCAGCAGGCTCTCGGGCAGCCGCTTCGGCGACCACGCCGACGTCATCAGCCGCAGGTTCTGATACTTGATCATCAGCCGAATAGCGATGTCCCACCACGGATCGGCGCCGTGGATCATGCACAGCTTCAGCTCGGGGAAGCGCACGCACACCCGGTCCAGATGGATCGGGTTTTGCACTTCGCCGGGAATCGGCGGTCCTGGCAAGCCCGTGTTGATACACAGCGGGAGCCCCATCTCGGCGCACTTGGTGTAGAGCGGATAGTAGACCGCGTCGCTGGGCGGATACTGTCCGTCCCCCCAGAAGCTGGGCCCGACAACGGTATACGCCACCGGTAGGTCGCTGACGACCGCGGTGAGTTCACGCAACGACGTGATCGGCTTGAGCAGGTTGACGCCGCCCATCGCGAGCCAAAACCGATCAGGCCGTGACTCGACGAACTTGCGGGCGGTGATCGACGGTTTGGCGAGGTTGTCCATCAGGATCGCTTTGGCCACGCCCTGCTCGTCCATCTCATCGATCAGAGCCGACAGGTCCACGGGCGCGAACATCGACTCCGGTCCCTTGAAGTAGTCGTCTCGCACCTTCAGCATCCAGGTGGGCTGCTGTTCGGTCTCGCCGAAGTGCACGTTGACCAGGCAATCAATCGCTTTGGTCGTCATGTCAGCGCCCTTTGCGCCGCTTGGCTTTTCGCCCACCGGTAATCGGCCTTCCCGTTACCGAGACGGCGTACGCGCTCGACGAAAACAAACTCTTTGGGCGCCTTGAATCGAGCGAGGTTCTCGACGCACACGGCGCGCAGTGCCTCGGTGTCGACGGCTGCGTCCGGCCGGGCTTCGATCAGGGCGACGATCTCCTGCCCCCACCGCTCGCTGTCGCGACCGACCACCAACGCGTCGGCCACCCCGGGACATGCCCGCAACACTCCTTCGACCTCCTCGACGAAGACCTTCTCTCCCCCGGTGTTGACAACCAACGAATCCCGGCCGTACAGCCGTAGGGTGCCGTCTTCCTCCAGCGAGGCCCGGTCCCCCGAGACCACGACCCGCCGGCCCTCCACCACCGGGAAGGTCCTGAGGGTGGCTTCGGCATCATCGAGATACCCCAACGGAATACGGCCGCTACGTACCACCCACCCGACTTCCGGTTCACCGGGGACGACGAACCTGGTCAGGTCTTCCGACACCACCGTCCCGCCTTCGCGGAGGTCGAACGTCTCGCGGCGGGAGCCTCGCTGATTGTGCCCGAACCCCATGTTTCCGGTCTCCGACGAACCGTAGCCATTGATGATCGTCAGCTGCGGCAACCTCTCCAGCAGGGCACTCACATGCTTGGGATTGGTTGCTGCACCGCCTGTTCCGATGGCATACAGGGTCGACAAATCGTAGTGGCCGCGGTCGAGTTCCTCAACCAGTGGAGCAGCATAAGCATCCCCCACCATCGTCATCATGCCCACCTGATGCCGTTCGGCGGTGCGCAACACCCGCACCGGATCGAACCCGGCGCGGTCGTCGTAGAGGACCACGGGTAGCCCGGCCAAGGCACCGGAGAACACCGTCCACAGGCCCGCCGCATGCATCAGCGGCGAGACGGCGAACCACGGCGGGCCCTCGTTGCGACGCACCTTGTCGTGGATTTCGGTCGGCGACTCGTGATCAGCGCCGACCATCGAAGACACGTAGGTGTCGCTCTGGCGCCACAACACCCCTTTCGGCCTACCGGTCGTGCCACCTGTGCAGTACATGATGACGTCGTCCGGTGAACCGGTGATACGGTGCTGCGCGCCCTGCGCGACAGCGTCATCCAGCCCGACCGAGCCCGGAATCTCAAGGGCGTCGCTTCCGTCGTCGACCGCGATGAGCAGGTCGGCGTCCAGTAAGCCCAGCACATCGGCGAACTTCTCCCCGAGGGCGCGGTGGTAGATGACCGCTCGCGGCTTCACATACTCCAGCAGCTCGGTGACTTCGCGCTGCGTGTAGTGGTGGTTGACATTCACCGGAACCGTGCGAGCCTTCAGACAGCCGATCACCATTTCCGGGTAGCGGTCGTTGTACATGACCAGCGCGATGCGGTCCTGGCCGCACTCCCAGTTCTGCAGCTCTTGGCGCTCGCGATGCACACCGAAGCCCTGCTCCGCGAGGAAGTTCGCGAGCCGTCGCGTGCGGGCAGCCATATCACCGTAGGTGGTGACGCGGTCGCCGCACACCGTCATGGTGCGGTTCGGTATGACGTCGGCGATGGCGTCGACGACGCCGCCGATGGTCCACTCCATTCAGGAAACCGGTACGTCGGAGCCGAGGAGGGCAAGGGCGTTGTCCCGCATGACCTTCCGTGTGTCTTCCGCGCTGAACTCCGGGAACTGTGGAATGTCGGCGGTGAACGCCATCGGATCGGCGAGCCCCTCACCGTGCGGCCAGTCGGACCCGAACAGGATTTTGTCCACGCCAATGGTGTCGGCCAGCAACTTGACGTCGTCCTCGTAGTACGGCGCGATCCAGACATTATTGCGCAGCTGCTCGATTGGGTCCTCCTTGAAGTGGTACGGCGCATTGTTCGCCGCCTTCTTCAGCCGCTTGATCAACCGGTACACGAAATAGGAGCCGTTTTCGATGCTGGCGACCTTCAACGTCGGATGCCGGGTGAAGACCTGGTGGACGATCATCGACGCCATCGAGTCGTGGATGGCGCGGTCGTCGAGCAGCACCTGGTCGAGTGGATCCTTCTTGCCGAAGCCCTCGAACGTCGCCTTACCGCCCCACAGCGCCGCGATCGCCAGATACCCGCTGTCGGAGAGGTGGAAGATCACCGGAATGCCGGCTTCAGCCAGCCGGGCCCACACCGGATCGTGCAGCGGGTCGCCCAGCGAGCGCGGTTTGACCCTCCCCGGTACCGGCGCGGGCCGGACACAGACGATCTTGGCGCCCCGGCTCAGGACGAATTCGACTTCCTCGACGGCTTTGTCGGGGTCGGCCAGCGAAATGATCGGTGCCGACAGGAACCGGTGGTCGGGCCGATCGAAACCCCAATCCTCGTCGAGCCAGAGGTTGAAGGCGTGCACAGACGCCATGGTCGCCTCGATGTCGTGCTTGAGGGCCTCCTCTACTCCGCACGCGAATGTCGGGAGCATGAACACGGTTTCAAGGTTCTGCTTGTCGAGGACCTTCATGCGGGCGTCACGGTTCTGATACTCGGGGTGGTCGCCCAAACGGTCCACTTTCATCAACGACGCCGGGTCGACACCGTCGGGGATTTCCCCGCGGAACAACAGATCCAGGCAGCCGGGCTCGATGATCGGGTCGAACGTGGGGTTGGGGATGAAGTGGTTGACCACGCCACCGATGACGGCGAAAGTGCGCTTGCCCTCCGTGAGCATCTGCACGCCACGGCGTTTGAACTCCTTGGGCAGGTGCCGGGTGAACGAGTCGAGCGGCTCGTAATAGTGGTTGTCGACGTCGATCGCCCTGTAGGCCAGCTTCGGACAGGTGATCGGCTCCGCAACTTGCTCGGTCGTCATGGCGTGACCTCCTCCAACGGCGGGAAGTTCGGCGTGCGCTTTTCGAAGAAGGCGGAGATGCCCTCGATGAAGTCTGGCCTCTGCATCGACTCGCCCATCAGCTTTTCGGCGTGGTTGCTGGCCTCGAACACATCACGCATGGTGTCTGCGTACACCTGATGCTTGATCACCGCCAGGGAACTCGGCGCGCAATTGGCTGCGACGTCCTCGGCGTAGGCGATTGCGCGGGACAGCAGTTCGTCCGGCGGCACGACGTGGTTGACGAGACCGAGCGAAGCGGCCTCTTCCGCAAGGACGACGCGACCGGACAACAGCAGGTCCATCGCCACCCCCCACCCGACGACGCGCGGGAGTATCCAGCTGATGCCGTACTCGGCGATCAGCCCGCGGCGGGCGAACGACGTCGTGAACTTCGCTCCCGCCGCAGCGAATCGGACATCGCACATCAATGCCTGCGTCAGCCCGATGCCTGCGCAGGCGCCGTTGATGGCAGCGATGACGGGCTTGCGCAGCGTTGCGACAAAGTGCGGGTGTCGTTCGCCCACCAGCGTGCTGACGTCGGTGTCGCCGTTGGTGTTCGCCTTCTCTATCGACGACAGATCTCCCATGTCCGCGCCGGCGCAGAAGGCCCGCCCCGCGCCCGTCACGACGATCACCCGCACGTTCGGATCGGCCTCGGCCCTGTCGAGCAACGCGTAGAACCTCGCGGCCAGGCCGCCGCCCCATCCGTTCATCCGTTCGGGTCGGTTGAGCGTCAGGACCGCCACACCGCTGTCACGGAGCTCGTAGAGGACCGGGTCGTCGGCACTCACCGGGCGGGCCTCCTCAGGGTACGTGTCGTACGCACTTACTGTACACCTTTCGGTAGCGGCTTCCGCGGCCGGTCCGACGTCATGCCGATACCAGTCCATACCGGCGATACGCAGCATCGATCTGCACTTTGCCCTCGGCAGGGAACACGGCTTGCGGCGGCCGGGAATGCGGGTAATCACCGATCGGCAGGCCCAGCACCGACGCCGCGTATTTGAATGCCCCGCCCCAGTGGGTGAAGTAGTCCGGCCTGCCGGGGTAAGACGTGAACCACGAGCCCATGTCGATACCGAACTGGTCGAGGCCTGACTTGGCAGCGTAATCCGTGGCCTCGACCAGCTTGTCGTTCCAGACCAGCTCCCAGTACTCGGAAATGATCGGCTGGTCCGGAGTTTCGTACAGGTAGCCCGCCGTGCCGAGCTGCGCCGGGCCGACGATCCCCGCGCGCAGCCAGCCCGCGCGGTAGACGGTCAGATCGCACTCCCAGATCGTCAGGTTCGGTGCCAGCTCGTGCAGGATGCGGCTGCTCGCGGGCCGGAACGCGCCCTCCTTCGTCGCACAGACGGCGGGGATCTCGGCGTAGATGCGGGCGCCCTCCGCGGGGGTCAGCACGTAGCTCGACGACGGCGAGTTGAACATGCCCAGCGCGATGTCGGTGCGGTCGGCGATGTAACGGAAGAAGTTCAGTACCCCTTCACCGCCGTGAACCTCCATCATCGGCGTCTGGATGTACACGATGTCTGCGCCCGCTCCCTGGGCGTGCCTGGTCAACTCCAGGCAGTCCTTGGCCGACGTGGTCGCCGTGCACGCCTGGACGACGACGTCCGGGTTCGCACAGCGCCCTTCCTCGATGGCGACCTCCAGCAACTGTTTCCGCTCGGCGAGCGTCAGTGACCAGAACTCCGCGATGCCGCTGGTGCACCACAACATCGGGTGCTTGAGTTCAGCGACGCAGTAGCGCACCAGAGTCCGGTAGGCGTCCCAGTCGATGTCGTCGCCATCGGTGCCGCAGAACGGCGTGTAGAGGCTGTTTCCGATGCCGCGCAACGCGGTTCGCGCCCAGTCGCGTGCTTCGCGTGCGGTTGCCATGTCGCCTCGCTGTCTCCGGTGTCAGGTGAAGTCGCTGCCGCCGTCGACATTGATGTTGGCGCCGGTCATATAGGAGTTGCGTCGTGACACCAGGAACGCGACGACGGGTCCGATCTCCTCGGGCTTTCCGGCGCGCGGCAAATGGGCGGGGTGTCCGAAATGTTTGTCGATTCCTGCCATCACGGCGTAGGGGTCGGATCCGTCGATGCCGACCGAATCCGCCCATCCCGCCAGCGACTCGGACAGGATGCTTCCGGGCGAGACCACGTTCACCATGATCTCGTCGGGCGCCAACGCCAACGACAGGTTCTTGGAGATACTGGTGACCATGGCCTTGGCCGCCGTATAGGCCGGCAGGATGACGCTTTGGCGCTGCGTGGAGTGTGCCGAGAAGTTGACGATCCGCGCCCACTCCGCCTTGCGCAGCAGCGGCAGGGCCGACCGGACGCAGTGCACCATGCCCATCACGCCTTCGTCGACAGCTTGGCGCCACTGCTCGTCGGTGAGGTTTTCGAACGTTCCCACCGATCCTGGGCCCGCGACGTTGACGAGGATGTTCAGTTCACCGCCCCAGCGGCGATCCACCTCGTCGAAAACCCGTTGTGCGGCTTGGGCATCGGTGACATCGGCCACCAATCCGAACGCGTCCGGACTACCGCGTCGAGTCAGGTCCTCGGCCGCCTCGCCGAGAACCGATTCGGTGCGGCCGACGATCGCGATGCGGGCGCCGTCGTCGGCAAGGCAGCGCGCCGCCGCCAGTCCCATACCGCGACCCCCGCCGACGACGACCGCGGTGGCGTTCTCGAGTCCGAGATCCATGTCGCCCTTCGCCGCTGAAACCAGATTTGCTGGAAAAGCTTACTATAGGACTTACAGTAGAAGGGAGAACCCGGATTGCCCGGCGCGGGTACATTCGTTTCGGCCGTTGATTTTGACGAAAGGTGCCCTTCGTGGCGAAGCAAGCGACCGCGGAAAAGCGTCAGCGACGCGAACGCGGTTCCATCAACCCTGATGACATCATCAAGGGCGCTTTCGAGCTTGCCGAAGAGGTTGGCATCGACAACCTCAGCATGCCGCTTCTCGGCAAGCATCTCGGCGTGGGCGTGACGAGCATCTACTGGTACTTCCGCAAGAAGGACGACCTGCTCAACGCGATGACGGATCGCGCCTTGCGCCAGTACGTCTTCGCCACGCCCTATGTGGAAGCCAAGGACTGGCGCGACACCTTGGCCAATCACGCGCGCACGATGCGAAAGACCTTTCTCAGCAACCCGATTCTGTGCGACCTGATCCTGATCCGCTCGGCGCTGAGCCCGCGGGCCGCACGGGCCGGCGTCCAGGAGGTCGAGAAGGCCATCAGCGGCCTCGTGGAAGCGGGCCTGTCCCCCGAGGACGCCTTCGACACCTATTCGGCGGTCTCGGTCCATGTGCGAGGTTGCGTTGTGCTGCAACGTCTTTACGACAAGAACCGGGCGGCCGACGGCGGACCGGGCGACTTCGAAGAGACCATGGTCGTCGATCCTGCGACCGCGCCGCTGCTCGCCAAGGCGACAGCGAAGGGCCATCGCATCGGGGCGGCCGACGACTTCAATTTCGAGTACGGCCTCGAGTGCATCCTCGACCACGCCGAACGCCTCATCGAAAAGTCGGCCCGCAAATAGCGATTTCGGCGTGTTGCGCTACACGCAACCATTCACGCCAAGTCGCTACACCTCGACGACGACGGCGCCGCCCTGGCCGCCGCCCGCGCACATCGCCGCGACACCGATGCCACCGCCACGACGCTGCAATTCGTACACCAGCGTTGTGACCATGCGAGCGCCCGAAGCGGCGATGGGATGGCCGAGGCTGCAACCGCTTCCGGAGAAGTTCACCAGCTCCTCGTCGAGTCCGTATTGGCGGCACGCGGCGATCGGCACGGACGCGAACGCCTCGTTGATCTCCCACAGCGCGACATCCGACGGTTTGAGCCCGGCGCGGTCGAGCACCTTGCCGATGACCTTCACAGCGCCGAGCCCGCAGTCACGGGGCGCGACACCGGCTGCGGCCCATGCCTTGACCGTCGCCATCTTCGTCAGGTTCTCCGCGACGGCGTAGTCATCGTCGACGAGGGCGACCGCGGCGGCGGCGTCGTTGGTGCCGCTACTGTTGCCCGCCGTGATGGAGAACCCCTCGATCTCGGGGTGCAGCACCTTGAGCCCGGCCAGCTTCTCGACGGTGGTGTCCCGGCGGGGATGCTCGTCGACGCTGAAGTCCACGACCGATCCGTCGAACTGCGTCACCTTCAACGGGACGATCTCGTCGACGAACTTGCCGGCGTCGATCGCGGCGATCGCGCGCTGATGCGAGCGCGCCGCCCACGCGTCCATCTCCTCGCGACTGATGCCGGCGGCCTGTGCGGTGTTCCAGCCGACCGTGATCGACATGTCCTTGCACGGCGCGTCGGGCGTCTCGGGATGGGTGGGCGGCATCCACCGCTCCTCGAACTTCAACTCGGGACCGGGGATGCGCCAGTTCACCAGTGGCGTCATCGACAGCGACTGCACACCGCCGGCGATCAATGCCCGCTCCATCCCGGAACCGATCTGGGCGGCGGCGTTGCCGATCGCCGTCAGGCTGCCCGCGCAGTGCCGGTTCACCGACTGCCCGGGGATGTCCTCCATGCCCGTGGCCGCCGCCGCAAAGCGGGCGAGATCGCCACCGCCATAATGAGATTCGGCGAAGATGATGTCGTCAAAAGCGGCCGGGTCAACGCCGGACCGGCGAACGACCTCGGGAAGCACCGTGGTGATCAGGGTTTCCGGAGGCGTGTTGACCAGAGTCCCCTTGAAGGACCGGCCGATCGCTGTCCTGGCGGCGCCGACGATGACGGGTGTACCCATGTTCATTGACCTCAGTTTTTGGTGATAACGACGTTACAAAACTAGCAGATAGTGTAGCGCTGCCCGATGGCAGGGGTCTACTCCGGCTCGGGCACGTGGAAATGCTCGTCACGTAGGCGGAATGCCTCCTTGGTGCCGTGCTCCGCGCGTGTCTTCACAAAGTTGAACTCGCCCTCGGCGAACTGCAGGTTCGTCCCGTAGGCGTGGAAGAGGTAGCTGGCCACTTCCTCGCCCTGGTACACCTGGCTCTGCTCGACGAGCCGGAACGCCTCCTTGGCGATGACGACACCGTCGGCGGGCATCTTGGCCGCCTTCTCTGCCCAGTACCGCGCTCGTGCGGTCACCTTCGTTGGCTCACATGTCTCGGTGAAGACGCCGAGGTGCTCGATTGCGCCGGCCTCGATGATGTCGCCGGTCAGCAGCAACCGCCGGGCCAGCACTGGTCCCAGCCGATGGAAGAACATGTGCAGGCTTCCCAGCGCCGGCCCGAGGAAGCGGGTGGCGGGCATGCCGATCTTGGTGTCGCGCGCGATGACGGAGATGTCGGTCATCAACGCCATCTCGAACCCACCGCCGAGGGCGTATCCGCTGATTTCGCCCACAGTGACTTTCGGGAAGCCCAGCAGGTTGTGATAGAAGCCAAACGACTTGCGGTCGACCGTCAGCCGACGACGTTGGCTGGGCCGGCTCTTCTTGGCTTGCTTGTCTTTCCCGTACCAGCCGTAGGCGTTGTTCATGTCGGCGCCGGTGCTGAACACACCCTCGGCGCCGCGTAGCAGCACCACGGTCAGGTCGTCGTCGTTGGCGACGTGGTCCAGGCATCTGCCGATCGCCTCACGCATCGCAGCGTCGTAGGAATTGCGTTGCGCCGGGTTGTTGAGCGTGATCGTGGCGATCCGTTTGTCCGCATCGGCCTCGAACAGCACGCGGTCATCGGTGGACACTGTCATCGTACCGGGCTCCTCGAAATCAGGTTGGCCTCAATGGTTTTGTCGGTGCCGACGGCGAGCGTGTTCCGCCGGGCCGCGGCGAGATGGTCCTGGGCGAGCCGGACCGCCCGTGGCGCGTTGCCGTCACGGATGGCGTCCAACAGCCGCTGGTGGTCACGCAGAGCGGCACGCATCGTCTTGGTGTTCACGTCGTCGTCGCTCCACACCGACGACTCATGTGCCGACCAGATCACCTCGAGGGATCCGATCAACAGGATCATCGGTTCGTTGCCGCAGCGCGACACCAGTGCCTCATGGAATCGCCTGGCGTTAGGCACATAGGCGGACAAGTCGTCGAAATGCTCTGTCTGCTGGTCGATCTCTGCTTGCAGGTACGGCACGACCTCGGTCAGGCGGTCCTCTCGCGACGCACACATCCCCGCACAGATCGGTTCGAGGTGCAGCAGCGCCTCGCTGACATCCGCGGGCGTGGAGCCCCGCGTCTGCAGCACCATGCTGATCATGTGCGCCGTGCGCCCTGCAGAGGGCCGTTGCACGACCGCACCGCCGACATTGCCGCGTCGCACCGAGATGAGGCCGTCGGTCTCCAGGATGTGGATCGCCTCCCGCAGCGCGGGCGGGCTGACACCGAACTGCTGGAAGAGGCTCTCCTGCGACGGCAGCACGTCGCCCTCTCTCAAACGCCCCGAGAGGATCTCGTCACGCAGACGCGATGCCACGATCTCGGCGACGCGCGGCTGACGAATGCCCTGCAACTCCACGATCATTCCCGCCGCTTACCAAAGTTGAACCCCGCGAGCCTGTCCGGAGCCAGAGCCAACGTCGTCGCTTCGCCGACACACAGCACCTCGTCGTCCAGCACCAGCCGCGCCGTCGACGTGACGCCGCGGTCGACTTCTTCACGCACGATGTCGAAGCGCAACTCGGTGAGGATCGGTGTTGGCCGCCTGAATTTCACGGTCAGCGACCGAGTCTTTCCCGACAACCCGATGGCACAGTTTTGGTGCTGGATGACGCAGTCGAAGAACACGGCGAGAAATCCGCCGTGCACCAGGCCCGGCGGCCCTTCGTAGACGACGGGGAAGGTGACACCGCCGGCCGCGGACTCGGTGTCGATCCGGTCGAAGCGGTATTCCGGGAAGCACGGGTTGAACGCGCCGATGTCGAACGCGTGCGAAAGGTAAACCCTTTTGTCCCCTGTGCTTTCGTCGCCGATGCGCGGAGTGGCGTCCGGAGGCGCCGCCGCCGACAGCTCGGTCTCCCAGCCGCTTAACTGCGCCAGCATGGCGTCCACCGCGGGATGAGGATGCTCCAACGACAGCAAAAGCCCCGTGAGGCGCCGCAGCGCGCCCGCGGCGGCCACGGTCTGGGCGAGCGGTTGCTCGCCGAACCGCGGAGCATCGTCATCCGCCATCCGGGCTTTCCTTTCTATCTTATATAGGATAGTAAGGGTTTAGCCTACTGTATGGGTATCCGTACCGGCTCGAGAAGGGACCCGGGCAGTGAGTCAAGACGGCGCCGTGGCCGTGCACCGCGACGGTGTGGTTCTGCGGCTCACGCTGGGCAGACCGGAGCGGCGCAACTCGCTGAGCCACTCGATGGTCGAGACCCTCGTCGACGCGCTGACGACAGCGGCCACCGATGACTCGTTGCGGGCCATCCATCTTCACGGAGAAGGCGACGACTTCTGTGCGGGCGCGGATTGGGTTGCCACCAATTCCGGTGACCTGAGGCCGCGGACAGGAGATCTCGTCAGGCGCATCCCCCATACCTCGCACCGGCTCGTCGAACTCGTCCACACCATTCACCTGCCGGTGGTGTGCACCGTGCGGGGTTGGGCCGCCGGGCTGGGCTGCAATCTGGCGCTGGCCGCCGACTTCGCGGTGGCTGCCGACGATGCCGTCTTCTGGGAGCCGTTCGTATCCCGGGGGTTCAGCCCAGACTCTGGCTCGTCGTGGCTGCTGCCCCGGCTCGTGGGTCTGGCGCGCGCCAAGCGGATGCTGCTGCTTGGCGAGCAGGTCAGCGGATTCGATGCCGCGCAGTGGGGACTGATACACGACGCCGCCGAGCCGAACAACCTCGACGACCACGTCGAAGAATTGCTGTCCAGGCTCGCGAGCGCCCCGACCGTCGCGGTCGGGTTGGCGAAGCAGGCCATCCACTACGGACAAAACGCCACCCTGGCGCAGACGATGAACCAGGAGTTGTACAACCTGGAGCTCTCCTGCCGAACAACGGATTTCAAGGAGGGTCTGGCTGCGTTCCGGGAACGACGCACGCCGGAGTTCCACGGGCGATGACCACGATTCGAGAAAGGGAACACTGATGACCGCGAAGTCCTACGACACCATCACCTATGAGGTCGACGGACACAAGGCCGTCATCACGTTGAACCGGCCGGAGGCGCTCAACGCGCTCAGCCCGTACATGATCACCGAGTTGCGCGCGGCCTATGACGATGCCGAAAACGACGATGACGTCTGGCTTCTCATCGTCACCGGTGCCGGGCGTGCCTTCTGCACGGGTGCAGACGCCAAGCAGATTCCCGAGGACGGCAAGGTGATCAACGAGCGGCCGTACCTGTCGACTTATGAGCAGTGGGAGGCGCCGCAGGAAGGCACCCCGCCGTTTCGTCGGATGGCCAAGCCCGTGCTGGCCGCCATCAACGGCATCTGCTGCGGCGCGGGCCTCGACTGGGTCACCACCGGCGATATCGTGATCGCCTCGGACAAGGCGACGTTTTTCGATCCGCACGTCAGCATCGGCCTGGTCGCCGGCCGTGAGATGGTGCGCCTGGCACGGGTGCTGCCGCGCAACGTCGCCTTACGGATGGCGCTGACGGGCAAGCATGAGCGGATGGACGCAAACCGCGCCTATGAACTGGGACTGATCAGCGAAGTCGTCGAACACGACCGCCTCATCGAGCGCGCTCACGAAATCGCCGACATCGTGAACAGCAATGCGCCGCTGGCGGTTCGCGGCACCCGATTGGCCATTCACAAGACCCTGGATCTGCCATTGCACGAGGCCGAGATCCTGGCCGAGGCGTTTCGGGAACGCAACTTGCACACCGCGGACTCGCTCGAAGGACCGAAAGCGTTCGTCGAGAAGCGCGCACCGAGCTGGCAGTGCCGATGAGCGATTTCCAGACCCTTCTCCTCGATGTCGACGCAGACGACCACGTCGCCACGATCACGTTGAACCGGCCCGAGGCGCTCAACGCGTTCAACCGCACGATGTGTGAGGAGATGGCACGGGCGTGGCGCACGGTGAAGTTTGATGACAGCGTCAACGCCGTGGTGCTGCGTGCGGCGGGTGATCGCGCATTCAGCGCCGGGCTGGACATCAAAGCGTCCTACGGCCAGCCCGACAACGTCTGGAACCACGAGGATCCCGGTGAACTGCTCAGCCCGAAATGGCAGAAGATGTGGAAGCCGGTGGTCTGCGCCGTGCACGGCATCTGTACCGCAGGCGCGTTCTACTTCGTCAACGAATCCGACGTGGTGCTCTGCTCCGACGACGCCACGTTCTTCGATTCGCACGTATCCGCCGGCCTGATCTGTGCACTCGAACCGATCGGCCTGATGCGGCGCATCGGCCTCGCCGAGACGCTGCGAATTGCGCTCATGGGCAACGACGAACGGGTCGGCGCCGACACCGCGCTGCGCATCGGACTCGTCTCCGAAGTCGTACCGCGCGAACAACTCTGGGTCAGGGCCCACGCCATCGCCAGCTCCATCGCAGCCAAGCCGCCGTCGGCGACTCAGGGCACCGTCAAGGCCATCTGGGAGTCGCTGGACAAGCCGTACCGCGCCGCGCTCGACCAGAACCTGATCTACACCCGGCTCGGCAACCCGATCGGCACCGCCGAACTCGCCGCTGGAGGTGGCCCCGTAAAATCGCAACCCCGGATCCGGTGATGGCCGACCACCCTCTGCGCCAACGCATCATGACAGTCCTCGACCTCACGCCCGACACGGGAGCCATCGAGTACGACGGGCGGTGGTGCACCTACGGTGACATCGGCACCCTGGCTCGCCGTGTCTCCTCACTGGTCGAAAACCGCGGCCAAGTAGGGATGCTGTTGCGCAATCGGCCGGCACACGTGGCCGCTTTCCTCGGCGTGCTGATGGCCGGTGGCACCGTCGTGGTGATCAACCCGTCCCGCGGCGACAACCGCACCAAGGCCGACATCGCCGCGCTTGACCTGCCGGCCATCGTAGGCGATCCAACCGATCTGAAGACCTTGGTCGGGAAGGACTCGCGCTCGACCGTCGTTTCCATCTCGGCTGCCGACGCCGAGCCCCTGCTGGTGACCCCGGGCGCGGGCCACGACACGGCGAAACCCGGTGTGGCCGTTCGGATGCTGACCAGCGGAACCACCGGACCACCGAAGCGAATCGACCTGACCTACGACATGCTGGCGCACAGCGTGATGGGGCCCGATCCGGAGCGCTCGCCGGCGCCTGAGGCAGTCCGCCGCGGTGTCGCGATCGTGAACGCGCCACTCGTGCACATCGGCGGTGTGTTCCGGGTGCTGCAATGCATCGTCGAGGGCCGGCCGTTCGCGCTGCTGGACCGTTTCGAGCTCGACGTGTGGGCCAACGCGGTGCGCAGGCATCGCCCTGGCGCGGTGTCACTGGTGCCTGCCGCATTGCGCATGGTGCTGCACTCCGACCTGACGCGGGAGGACCTCGAAGGTATCCGCGTGGTCACATCGGGTACCGCGCCGCTGTCAGCCGACGACGCGGACGCGTTTCAGGAGAAGTTCGGTATCCCCGTGCTGACCTCTTACGCGGCAACGGAATTCGGCGGCGGCGTCGCAGGCTGGACCCTGACCGACCACCAAAGGTACTGGAAGGCCAAACGGGGCAGCGTGGGCCGCCCCAATCCCGGCGCGAAGCTGCGTGTCGTCGACGACAACGGTAATACCCTCGGTCCCGATCAGCCCGGGTTGCTCGAGGTCAAGCCGGGACAGCTCGGGCCGTCGGCGGACTGGATGCGCACCACCGACATGGCCCGTATCGACAAGGACGGCTTCCTGTGGATCCTGGGGCGCGCCGACCAGGCGATCATCCGCGGCGGGTTCAAGGTGATGCCCGATGACGTGCGCGCCGCGCTGGAAAGCCATCCGGCGGTGAAAGGCGCGGCCGTAGTCGGCAGGCCGCACCAGCGGCTGGGCGAGATACCCGTCGCCGTGGTGGAGTTACGGGATGGTGCCTCCACCGAGCCGAACGAACTTCTCGATTTCCTGCGAAATCGGCTGGCCCACTACGAGATCCCGTCGGACATCGCGATCGTCGACGCCATCCCCCGGACCCCGTCCGGCAAACCCGATTTGAGTGCCATCCGTGCCGGCTGAGGGCACGGTCGCCGCGCTGCTGCGTCAACAAGCGACCGCACGAGGCGGCCGCCCGCTGCTGGTGTGTGACGACGACCGGCTCGGCTACGCCGACGCCGAGCGGCGGTCGGCTCACCTGGCCCGCGGCCTGATCAGCCTCGGCGCAGGCAAGGGCACGCACGTCGGGCTGCTGTACCCCAACGGTGCCGAGTTCGTCATTGGAATGCTGGCCGCTGCCCGCATCGGCGCCGTCGTCGTCCCATTCACCACTTTCGCCACCGCATCCGAACTCCGCGAGCAACTCGTGCACAGCGACGTGGCCATGCTGCTCACCGCGTCCGCGTTTCGCGGCAACGACTTTCGTCGGCGGCTCGCCGATATCGAAAACTCCGTGCCGCTGCTGCGCCACGTGCTGATCGATACCGCACCGCCGGCTACCGTCGACGACGATGCGCTGCTGACGGTGCTGGAAGAAGATGTCGACGGGTGCGATCCACTGGCGATCATTTACACGTCCGGATCGTCTGGCACCCCGAAGGGCGTGATTCACACCCACGCCTCGCTGCTCGGACATCAGAACAACCTCAATGGAATCCGCGGCCTGACCGCCGACGACAAGTTGTTCTGCAACTCGCCGTTCTTCTGGATCGGCGGCTTCGCGTTCGGGCTGCTCGCCACACTGGTCGCCGGATCGACGCTGGTGTGCTCCAACGCCACCGACCCGGGCCGAACCCTCGACCTGCTCGAGGCCGAGCGGCCGACGATGGCCAACGGGTTCGTTGCCGGTATCGCCCAGCTCGCACGGCATCCCAGCCTCGGCGCACGCGACCTGTCGTCGATCCGGCGAGGCAACCTCTACCCCATCATGGCCCCCGATGTGCGACCGGCCGATTCGGAACTGCGCCACAATATGCTCGGCATGACCGAGGCCGGAAGCGTCGTCCTGCTCGACGGCGACGAATCCGACCAACCAGAACACCGGCGCGGCTCGTTCGGCAAGCCCGCACCCGGGTTCGAGGCGAAGATCGACGAGCACGGCGAGCTGTGCATCCGCGGTCCTTACGTCATGCAGCGGTATCACAAACGCAGCCGCGAGGAGTGCTTCGACGCCGACGGCTGGTTCCACACCGGTGACCTCGTGCGTGTCGATGCCGACGGCTACTACTACTACCTCGGCAGGAGCGATTCGCTGATCAAGAGCGCGGGCGCCAACGTCGCTCCCGCGGAAGTGGAAAGGGTGATCGCGCGGCTCACCGGATCCACGGCCTACGTGTTCGGTATACCCGATGCCGACCGCGGACAGGCGGTGGCCGCTGTCGTCGCCACCGACAACGACGTCGACGAATCGGCGCTTCGGGATTCGCTCAAACGCGAGCTTTCGGCATACAAAGTTCCGAGGCGGATCGTTGCGGTGAAGCCCGCGCAAATCCCGGTGTTGTCCAGCGGCAAGGTCGATGTCAAACGCCTCGCGGCGGTGCTCGATGGCTGAGTTCCCCTCTACGGTCGATCATGTGGTGCGGCGCCGCGCCGCTGAGCACCCGGACAAGCCGATGGTGATCGATCCGGAAACCCGGCTCACCTATGGCGAACTCGATGCGACGACGCACGCCATGGCAGCGGATTTCCTAAAAGCGGGCGTGACAAAGGGCACGCGGGTCGGGTTGATCATGCCGAACAGCGCCCGGTGGGTGCAGACCGCGGTCGCGCTGACCCGCATCGGTGCGGTCCTGGTTCCGCTGAGCACGCTTCTCACTCCACGCGAACTCGTCGCGCAACTGCGGGTCGCGTCGGTGCAACACCTGGTGGCCGTCGAAGAATTCCGCGGGCACCGATACCTCGACGATCTGCGGTCGTTTTGCAATTCGGCAGTTGATCTTCCTGCTCTGCAGCGGCTTTGGACGCCCGACCAACTGCCGCACACCGAAGTGCCGGGTGAATCTGTCGACGCGGTCATCGGCACAGTGATGCCCGCCGACACCCTCGTGATCATGTTCACGTCAGGAAGCAGCGGTCCACCCAAGGGCGTCATTCACTCGCACGGCAATGCGCTCGGGGCTGTCCAGTCGGGACTGTCCGCACGATGCATCGGCGCCGACACCCGCCTGTATCTCCCGATGCCGTTTTTCTGGGTTGGCGGCTTCGGCAGCGGCATCCTGTCGGCTCTGCTCTCCGGCGCCACGCTCATCACCGAACCAATACCGCGGCCCGAAACCACACTGGGCCTGCTCGAGCGGGAACGGGTCACTCTGTTTCGCGGCTGGCCGGACCAGGCTGAAGCCCTTGCCCTGCAATTGAAGTCGGTTGGCGCGGATCTGTCGTCGCTGCGACCGGGAAGCCTGGAGGCACTGTTGCCGCCCGACCTGCAGGCACCGCCGGGCGCGCGCGCCAAGCTGTTCGGCATGACCGAGGCGTTCGGCCCATACTGCGGCTACCCCGCTGACACCGACATGCCGCGCTCGGCCTGGGGCAGCTGCGGGAAACCGTTCGCGGGCACAGAGGTTCGCATCGTCGACCCGGACACCGGTGAACCCGTACCGGCCGGCACGATCGGCATGATCCAGATCCGCGGACCCAACACGTTGCGCGGAATCTGCCGCCGCAGCCGCGAAGAGGTGTTCACCGCCGAAGGCTTCTACCCCACCGGCGATCTCGGACACCTCGACGACGACGGCTTCATGTTCTACCACGGCAGGTCCGACGACATGTTCAAGGTCAGGGGTGCGACGGTGTACCCCAGCGAGGTCGAGCAGGCGCTGCGATCCATCGACGGTGTCCAGAACGCGTTCGTCACCGAAGCGGCCGGTGCGGTGGGCGCCGTGGCCATCACTGAGATGACAGCCGAACAACTCCGAGTCGCCGCGCGAACGCTGTTGAGTTCATTCAAGGTGCCGACGGTATGGCTGACAGTCGATTCCGACGATGCGGTGCCCAGGGGCGCCACCGGCAAGGTCGACGTTCCGGCGTTGAAGCGGATGCTGACCGGGCTTGGCCCAAGCAGTTAAGTGACGACGCCTCGTCGTTTGAGGTGGTTGATGAGCGGTGCGGCGCCTGCCGAAAGGTGCTCGGACATGGCGGCGCGCGCGGCCTCGGCGTCTCGTTTGGCCAGCGCCGCCACTACCCGCCGGTGGTCTTTCATCGATCGCTTCGGCCAGCCTTCGACGACGGGAAACACCGATTCCGGTGCGTAGCGGGTGATCTGGGACATCAGCTGTGCCAGCTTCGGCGAGTCGGCGGCGACGTTGATCGCGCGGTGGAAGTCGTGGTTGAGCCGCACCGCCCGTTCATGATCGTCGCTGGCGTAGGCGGCCTCCAGCTGCTCCTGGATCGACTCCAGCTCCCGCACCTGGCTATCGGTGATGTTGGCCGCGGCGCGCGCGGCCAACTCACCACCGATGTGGGCTTGAACGTCGGACACGTCGCTGATGTCGCGTCCCGTCACCGGCAGTACCACGAATCCCCGGTGAAGCTTCTGGTCGAGCAGGCCTTCGGCGCGCAGCTGAAAGAGCGCCTCGCGTACGGGCGTGACGCTGATACCGAGTTCGGCTGCCAGCTGGTCAAGCCGCACGTACTCGCCTGCGGCATAGGTACCGTCGAAGATGCGGTTGCGAACGAACCGCGCGACTGCTTCGGAAAGCTGTGGCCGACTGGTGAATTCCTGAACCGACACGTCAGATCCGATAGTCGGCCAACAGTCGCTTGCTGATGATGTTCTTCTGGATCTCGCTGGTGCCCTCGCCGATCAGCAGGAACGGGGCATCGCGCATCAGCCGCTCGATCTCGTACTCCTTGGAGTAGCCGTAGCCGCCGTGGATGCGGAAGCTCTGCTGGGTGACCTCCGAGCAGAACTCACTCGCGAGATACTTGGCCATCCCGGCGGCGACGTCGTTGCGCTCACCGGAGTCTTTCAGCCGGGCGGCGTTGACCATCATCAGGTGTGCGGCTTCCACTTTCGTGGCCATCTCCGCCAGCTGGAAGGCGATTGCCTGGTGTTCAGCGATCGGCTTGCCGAAGGTCTGCCGTTGCTGCGCATACCGAACGGCCAGCTCGAAGGCGCGGATGCCGACGCCGCACGCCCGCGCCGACACATTGACCCGTCCCACCTCGATGCCATCCATCATCTGGTAGAAGCCCTGCCCGGGCTTCTCACCGAGGATGTCGTCGGCCTTGGCGACGTATCCGTCGAAAATCATCTCCGTGGTGTCGATGCCCTTGTACCCGAGCTTGTCGATCTTGCCGGGGATAACCAGTCCGGGTGCGACTTCGCCGAAGCCGGTAGGTTTTTCGACGAGGAACGCCGTGAGGTTGCGGTGCGGTTTGTCGGCTCCCTCATCGGTTTTCACCAATGCCGCCACCAGCGTGGAACTACCGCCGTTGGTCAACCACATCTTCTGGCCGTCGATGGTGTAGGTTCCGTCGTCGTTGCGCCTTGCCCTGGTCCGGATCGCGGCGACGTCGGAGCCGAGTTCGGGTTCAGACATCGAGAAGGCGCCGCGGGTCTCCCCGCTAGCCATCCGCGGCAGGTAGCGCTGCTTCTGCTCGTCGGTCCCGTGCTGGCGCAGCATGTACGCCACGATGAAGTGGGTGTTGATCACACCCGAGACGCTCATCCAACCGCGGGCGAGTTCCTCGACGCACAACGCATAGGTCAGCAGCGATTCACCCAGGCCGCCGTACTCCTCCGAAATCATCAAACCGAACAGACCCATCTCGCGCATCTGATCGACGATGTCCTGCGGATAGGTATCAGCGTGTTCGAGTTCCTGCGCGTGGGGAATGACCTCTTTGTCGACGAACTGCCGCACGTTGGCGACGATCTCGGTCTGAAACTCGGTCAGGCCGAGCGTCTGAGCGATCCGGCTCATGCCACCACCCTCTCGAATACCGCCGCCAGGCCCTGCCCGCCGCCGATACACATCGTCTCCAACCCGTACCGGACCTGACGCCGGTTCATCTCACGGGCCAGCGTGGCGAGCATCCGCCCGCCCGTCGCCCCGACCGGATGGCCCAGCGAGATGCCCGACCCATGGACGTTCGTCCGTTCGCGGTCCGTCTCGGTGAAGCCCCACTCCCGCATCACAGCCAGCGCCTGCGCCGCGAACGCCTCGTTGAGCTCGATCAGGTCGATGTCGCTCAGGCGCAGGCCGGCCTTGCCGAGCGCAGCCTCGGTGGCAGGCACCGGCCCGATCCCCATGACGTGGGGTGCCACGCCCGCGGAGCCCCAGGCCAGGAGCCGAACCAGCGGCGTCAACCTCAGCTCGGCCGCTTTGTCGGGTGTTGTGACAAGACACATGGACGCTGCGTCGTTCTGGCCGCTGGAGTTGCCCGCCGTCACGGTGGCGTCCGGATCGCGCTTGCCCAGAACGGGTTTCAGCCGGGCGAGGGATTCCACCGAGGTGTCCGCCCGCGGGTGTTCATCGATGTCGATCACCTGCTCGCCTGCGTTGGTACGCACGGCGACCGGGATGATCTCCTCGGCGAGGATGCCGTCCTTCTGCGCGGCGACCGCCCGCTGATGTGATGCCACCGCGAGCTCGTCCTGCTCCTGCCGCGAGATGCCGTACTCACGGCGCAGGTTCTCCGCAGTCTCCAGCATGCCGCCGGGCACCGGGTAGTTCCGGCCGCCCGCCGTGGTTCGTCCGCGGGCAAGCCCGTCATGCACCGCGACGCCGGATCGCGCACCGCCCCACCGCATATCTGTCGAATAGAAGGCGACGTTGCTCATGCTCTCGGTGCCGCCCGCGACCACGATGTCGCTATCGCCGGCGCTCACCTGCAGGCAGGCCTGGATGACGGCCTGCAGGCCCGAGCCGCAGCGCCTGTCGACCTGCATGCCCGGCACCGTCACGGGCAGGCCCGCGTCCAGGGCGACCACGCGGCCGATGGCGGGTGCATCGCTGTTGGGATAGCAGTGGCCGAGGATCACGTCGTCCACCACATCGGGTCCGATGCCGGTGCGCTCCAGCAGGCCCGTCAACGCCGTTACCCCGAGATCGACGGCCGTCAGCGACTGGAACATGCCACCGTAACGGCCGATCGGCGTGCGTACCGGTTCACAAATCACGGCCTCACGGACACTCATATGTGCCGACCGCCGGTGACCTCGAGAACCGTGCCGGTCATGTACGACGACAGATCGCTGGCGAGAAACAGCGCAACCTTGGCCACCTCCGCAGGTTCGCCGGCACGGCCCATCGGCACCTCGGCAAGTTTCTGATCCCAAATGTGTTGCGGCATGGCCTCCGTCATCGCCGACCGAATCAGTCCCGGCTGGATCGCATTGACCCGCACACCGAGATGGGCGAGCTCCTTGGCAGCGGCCTTGGTCAGGCCGACGATGCCCGCCTTGGCCGCCGAATAGTTTGTCTGCCCGACGAGGCCGACCTTGCCCGAGATCGATGACATGTTCACGATCGCGCCGCTCTTGTTTTCGCGCATGATCGCCGCGGCCGCCTTCGTGCCGTTCCAGGTGCCCTTCAAATGGACGGCGATGACCTCGTCGAACTGCTGCTCGGTCATCTTCCGCATGGTGGCGTCCCTGGTGATACCCGCGTTGTTCACCATGATGTTCAAGCCGCCGCAGTGTTGGACCGCCGCGCTGACCAACTCCTCGACCTCATCGGCTTTGGTCACATCGCACCGCACCGCCAGCGCGGAGTCCGAGCCGAGCTGTTTGGCCGCGGCCTCAGTCGCGGCGAGGTCGAGGTCACCGAGCACGACCCGGGCTCCCTCGGCGATGAACCGCTCGGCGATCGCATAGCCCAGGCCTTGCGCTCCGCCGGTGACGACCGCGGTCTGATCCGTCAGCAATGACACCTGATCACCTCATCCTCCGCTGTTACGGGCCGCGAGGGCCCCGGCAGGACGACATCATATTTCATATATGATTTGCGACGCCGCGCGACACCCTCCGGCGAACAGGAGCACGTCTCACATGAGCACCGCTGAAGTCAGCGACGAGGATTTCCAGGAAATCCTCGCGCAGACACGCCATTTCGTTCGCAGCGTGGTCCTTCCCCGTGAACAGGACATCCTCGCCGAGGACAAGGTTCCCGACGACCTGCGCGAACAGGCCGCGAAAATGGGACTGTTCGGCTACGCGATCCCCCAGGAGTGGGGCGGCCTCGGGCTGAACCTGGCTCAGGATGTCGAGATGGCGATGGAACTGGGCTACACGTCGCTGGCCCTGCGGTCGATGTTCGGCACCAACAACGGCATCGCCGGACAGGTGCTCGTCGGCTTCGGCACCGATGAGCAGAAGGCGCAATGGCTCGAGCGGCTGGCCACCGGCGAGGTGGCGTCGTTTGCACTGACCGAGCCGGGCGCGGGATCGAATCCGTCCGGCCTGCGCACCAAGGCCGTTCGCGACGGCGCCGATTGGATCATCAACGGGGACAAGCGTTTCATTACGAATGCACCAATCGCCGATTTGTTCGTCGTCTTCGCCCGCAGCCGACCCGCCGACGACAACGGCCCTGGCATTGCCGTCTTCCTGGTCCCCGCCGACGCCCCCGGCGTCCAGGTCGGCGTGAAGGACGCAAAGATGGGGCAGGAAGGCGCGTGGACCGCAGACGTCAACTTCACCGACGTCCGGGTGCCCGCCGCCGCACTGGTCGGCGGCAGCGAGGACATCGGTTACCGCGCGGCGATGACCTCGCTCGCCCGCGGCCGGGTGCACATCGCCGCATTGGCCGTCGGCATCGCCCAACGAGCGCTCGACGAGTCGGTGTCCTACGCCGCGACTGCCACCCAGGGCGGCAAACCGGTCGGCAGCTTCCAACTGGTGCAGGCCATGCTGGCCGATCAGCAGACGGGCGTCCTCGCCGGTCGCGCACTGGTGCGCGACACCGCTCAACGCTGGCTCAGCGGCGAGGACCGCCGGATCGCGCCGTCGGCGGCCAAGCTGTTCTGCACCGAAATGGCCGGGCGAGTGGCCGATCTCGCGGTCCAGGTGCACGGCGGCAGCGGTTATATGCGGGAGGTGCCGGTGGAGCGGATCTACCGCGACGTCCGACTGCTGCGGCTCTACGAGGGCACCAGTGAGATCCAACGTCTGATCATCGGAGGCAACCTCATGAAGGGCGCTAGCGCATGACGCCCCAGAGACTCGCGGACAAAGTCGCATTCATCACCGGGGCAGCGCGGGGCCAGGGCCGCGCCCACGCGGTTCGGATGGCATCCGAAGGCGCCGACATCATCGCTGTCGACCTCGCGGGGCAGCTGCCCGCGTGCGCGCCGTATCCCTCGGCGACACGGGAGGATCTGGACGAAACGGCCCGGCTGGTCGAGAAGACCGGCCGCCGTGTCGTCACCGCAATCACGGACACCCGCGACCTCGACGGTTTGCGCAAGGCCGTCGACGACGGGGTCGCGGACTTCGGCCGGCTCGACATCATCGTTGCCAACGCCGGCATCACCGCCCCCGCCGCGTGGAACGACATCACACCCGAGGCGTTCAGGGACGTGATCGACGTCAACGTCACGGGAACCTGGAACACCGTGATGGCCGGCGCCCAGAAGATCATCGACGGCGGCAACGGCGGGTCGATCATCCTGATCGGCTCTGCCGCGGGAGTCAAACTGCAGCCCTTCATGGTTCACTACACGGCCAGCAAGCACGCCGTCACCGGCATGGCGCGGGCCTTCGCCGCCGAGCTCGGCAAGTATGCGATCCGGGTCAACAGCGTCCACCCCGGTCCCGTGGTCACCGACATGGGCTCCGAGCAGATGGTGGCTGCGCTGGCGAAAGCGGCTGAGTCCTACGGTAATCAGACGCTGATGAACATGCTGACGCCGTTCCTGCCGAGCTGGGTCGCCCAGCCCGAGGACATCGCCGCAGCGGTCTGCTGGTTAGCCAGCGATGATTCGAAATTAGTGACCGCACAAGAGATCTCGGTCGATCAGGGCTCGAGCCGATACTAGAACACGACGGTCTGGTTGCCGTAACGAATGATCCGGTCCTGGCAGTGCCACAGCACCGCCCGTGACAGCACCACCCGCTCGACATCGGCGCCCAGCCGCGTCAGATCTTCAACGGAGTGCCGGTGGTCGACCCGCACCACGTCCTGCTCGATGATCGGTCCGTCGTCCAGTTCCTCGGTGACATAGTGCGCGGTTGCGCCGACCAGCTTCACACCGCGCTCCTTGGCCCTCCGATACGGTGCGGCGCCGATGAACGCCGGCAGGAACGAATGATGAATGTTGATCAGAGGACAGCCCACGTTGACCAGGAAGTCGTGGGTGAGGATCTGCATATAACGGGCAAGCACCACCAGATCGACGTTGCCTCGCAGGATGTCGAGCTGACGCTGTTCGGCTTCTGCCCGAATCTCCTTCGTCGAGGGGACATAGAGGAATGGCACGCCGAATGGACGAACGGCGTCGGCAAGATCGGGATGGTTGGCGATCACCATCGACACCGACATGTCCAACTCGCCACGACGGTTGCGCCACAACAGATCCAAGAGGCAGTGGTCTTCCTTCGAGGCGAGGATCGCGACGCGTTTGGGTTTGGCGGCCTCGGTCAGCCGGAAATCCATGTCGAATCGGCTGGCCACATCCTCGGCGAATTCGCGCTCCAGTGAATCGCGCGCGGCACTCAAGCCTGGCAGGTGAAAAATGGTGCGCTGAATGAACGTGCCGCCGGAGTGCCCGGTGGCGTGCTGATCCAGCGAAACAATGTTGGCCCCGGACCGCGCCAAAAAGCTACTCACGGCGGCAACCAAGCCGGGACGGTCCGCGCACCGCAGCAGCAGACGGCCGATGTCCTTGGTCGGCAGCGTGGCCGCACCGAGTGAAGGGTGCTCCCCCACGTCGCTGTCGCCGCTGGACATCGCCTCAAACCTCCCCACCGCGGTCGGCCGGATCCGGCCGACCTTCAGATTCTCATTTCTGCTGGTGGTGGGTACACAACTGGCGGAAAACACCGGACAAGACTGCTTACCCCTCGGCTGCGGTGTCACCAAGGGGTTCTGCTACATCCGTCGCCGACGTTGACGGCAACGTAAGTCACGGGCAATAGTTTCACGACAGCATTCGCCACCCGACCACAAAAAGGCGGTCAATCAGCTGTTATTGACGCGTGCGATAGTTGCCCAGATATACCGGTCTCGACCGCCCGCAAACAACCGTGCTGATCAACGGATTCTCTGCCGGTTCAAGATCGGCCGGTAGCTGGAATAACGGTCGTAAAAAGCGCAATACTCAATGCTGGGTATTCATATAGACCGCGTGTGAATACCTTCCCGGTGACTGCGACTACGCCGTTTCTGGTCACAGCTACCCGAGACGATGGGACCAAAAAGATGGCCGTTCCTCAGCTGAGTGCCAACAGTCCGAATTTCAGCTTTCTCGATGAGCGAATCGAATGGTTCGATTCAGACACAGGCTGCACTATCGTCGTCTCCACTCCGAGCGTCGACCCGGGCCTGTGGGCCGCCTTCGTCGACGGCGCGGCACGCAGCTATCACATGCACGGCATCGAGGTGGCTCTGGACATTCACGCGCTTACCGACGAGGCAAATACTCAGCTCTTCTATGCCGTGATCAACGACGCCGGAACGATCATGGGCGGAATCCGCGCCAAAGGCCCGCTGGAGTCGCCCGAGGACTCGCATGCGCTTGTCGAGTGGCAAGATCGCCCGGGTTTGCGCACCGTTAACAAGATGATCAGCGACAGGTTGCCCTTCGGCGTGGTGGAGATGAAGACCGCCTGGATGAGCGACGACCCGGGCCGAAGCCGCGCGCTGTCCAGCACGCTGGCGCGCACGCCGTTCACCGCGATGACACTGCTCGACGCCCAGTTCGTCTTGGCCACCGCCGGAGTGCACGTGCTGAACCGGTGGCGGACCTCGGGCGGCGTGGTGGCGGCGAAGGTTCCCGCGACGCCGTATCCGGACGATCGATACCGTACGAAGGTGATGTGGTGGGATCGCAGCACCTTCACCAACGACGCCGAACCGAAACAGCTTTCGAAGATCTTCAACGAGTTGGCGATCGTGTCCCGGCGGCTTGACCATGTGGGTGCTCGGGCGCTCGGCAGCGGCCTGTGACATCAGCCGGCGGAGATGCCTTCACCGCAACGGTCCTCGTCGACACGCAGACGTCAGACCGACAACTGATATCGGAGTTGAAATCCGACCCCTCGATCGAGTGCATCGACGGGTGCGATCAACAACGCGACGAACTGCTCAGCCTCCGCCCACCGGCAGACACAGAATTGCTCGCCGAACCGTCGAGGTGGGCCTATTTCCCGTGGCGGCGCTCGATAGTCAGCATCCTGGGCCCCCGTGGCTATCGCGCGGTGCGGTTCAACCGTAACCACAACCTGATCACCGCAGACGAACAGGAGCGACTCGCTTCACTCCGGATCGGAGTCGTCGGTCTCAGCGTCGGCCACGCGATCGCCCACCTGCTGGCACAGGAAGGCCTGTGCGGTCGGCTCCGCCTCGCAGACTTCGACGACCTCGAGTTGTCCAACCTCAACCGGGTGCCGGCCACAGTCTTCGATCTGGGCCTGAACAAGGCGAAGGTGGTGGCCAGACGCATCGCCGAGCTGGACCCCTATCTCCCGGTGGAGGTATTCGATAGAGGCATCACGGCACAGGGCGTCGACCGGTTTCTCGACGGGATCGACATCCTCGTGGAAGTGTGCGATTCGCTCGACGCCAAGGTTCTGCTGCGGCAGGCAGCGCGCGACCGCGGCATTGCCGTCCTGATGGCTACCGGCGACCGCGGCACGCTGGACGTCGAGCGGTTCGACGAAACGCCTGAACGGCCGATATTGCACGGTCTACTCGGGGACGTCGACTTCGCGGAGTTGTCCGGTTTGCCCAACGAGGACAAGGTGCCCTACGCGCTGCGCATGATGGACGGCTCGCAACTGTCGGCACGGATGGCGGCCTCCCTCGTCGAAGTCGGCACCACCTTGACGACTTGGCCGCAAGTGGCGTCGGAAGTCACCCAGGGCGCCGCGCTGGTGGCCGAGGCGGTCATGCGCATCGGCCTCGCCCAGCCGTTGGCGTCCGGCAGGCTGCGTCTGGACGTGTCCCGCCACCTTGACGACATCCGCGATCCTGCGATGGGCAAGCGGTCCTCACAAACACTCGATGAACCGCCCGTCGCTGCTCCCGCCGATGCCGCGGGCAGGGTGCTCGTGGCCGCGGCTCTTGCGCCATCTGGCGGAAACACCCAGCCCTGGCACCTTTCCAACGACGGCGCGGCGATCACGATCGCGGTCAATCCAAAGCTCACGTCAACCATGGACGTCGGCCATCGCGCCAGCGCCGTAGCGATCGGGGCTGCAATGTTCAACGCACGGGTCGCCGCGGCGGCCGAGGGCATCCTCGGACCGGCGTGGTTCGAATCCGGCGATGATGCGTGCCCGCTCAAGGCCATCGTGCGGCTCGGCGACGGCGCCGATCCCGAGCTCGCCGCGCTGTATCCGGCGATGCTCGCCAGGGAGACCAACCGCCATCAGGGTAAGCCGCTCTCGCTGTCCGACGACGTCGTCGAGTCACTCCACGCCGCCGCTGAGCGGCAAGGCGCGCGGATACACCTGCTGACCGGGACGGCCGACGTCGCGAAGGCGGCGGCGATTCTGGCCGAGTCCGACCGCATCCGTTACCTGACCCCCCGGCTGCACCGCGACATGATCTCCGAAGTCCGGTTCCCCGACGATCCGGATCAGGATTCGGGGATCGACGTCCACAGCCTCGAGCTGAGCCCGGCCGACCTGGTCAAGCTGGACGTTTTGCGACGTTCCGACGTGATGGCTCATCTGGCTGACTGGGATCTGGGTGCTGCCCTGGGTTCGGACACCAGCGACCGCGTGCTGGCGAGCTCGTGTCTGGCCGTGGTGTCGACCAGAGGTTTGGCGCTGACGGATTACGCGCGGGCTGGATCGGCCGTCGAAGCGGTCTGGGTGGTGGCTCAGCAGAACGGCATCGCCGTGCAACCGGTCTCGCCGGTGTTTCTCTACGCCCACGATGACCGAGATCTCGAAGAGCTCTCGCCGACGCGGGTGTCGGCTCTGCGGCGCTTGAGAGACGACTTCCGGAAGCTGTCAGCTATCGAGACTGACGACGCGATCGCGCTGGTGCTCAGATTCGCCGACGCGCCCGCCACGTCGGTCAGGAGTCGGCGTCGGGGCGGTGTTACCAGTAGTCTTTTGGCATAACAGCGGATACCGGAGCAAATGTGGCTCGTTCTCTTGACGAAGTCGTCACTGCCGTCGCAACAGAATTGATGGCGGTGAATGCGGCTACCTCGCCAGAAGTCAGTCAGCGCGTGCTGGCCAACCTCGTCGAGCATTTCGGCGTCGACGTCAGCTTCCTGAGGCACAACGACCACAACATCCGGGCGACAAAGCTGGTCGCCGAATGGCCGGTTCGGCACGACGTTCCCGACCCCGATCCGCTTGCCCTGGTCTACTTCGCCGACGCCGACCCGGTGTTCGCGGCCGCCGAGGATGCCAAAGAAATCCTTGTCTTCCGGCCCGAGCCCGCGACCGACGACTACCAGAAGACCATCGAGGAAGCCCGCCACATCCCCGGCGTGACGATGGCGGTAGTGCCCATGCTTTCCGGAGACATCACCACCGGCTGCCTGGGCTTCGTCAAGTTCGGCGACCGCGAGTGGTCCCCGGCGGAGCTGAATGCATTGAAGGCGATCGCGTCGCTGTTCGCACAGCTGCAGGCGCGCATCGAAGCAGAGGACCAGCTCCGCTTCCTCGCCGAGCACGACGACCTGACGGGCCTGAACAACCGGCGGGCATTGATCGCTCACCTCCATGAGCGCCTTGCGCCTGGTCAGCCCGGCCCGGTCTCCGCACTGTTCCTCGACCTTGATCGCCTCAAGGCCATCAACGACTACCTGGGACACACCGCAGGCGACTGGTTTATCCGGGTCTTCGCCCGACGGCTGCGCGAGGGTGTCGAAGGCCCGAACCTGATTGCCCGCCTCGGCGGTGACGAGTTCGTCGTCGTCCCGGCGAAACCCATGACAGCCACCGAAGCCGAAGCGCTGGCAGCCCAGCTGCAGACGACGCTGCGGGAGCGGGTGTCCATTGACGGGGAGAATCTCACCCGAACGGTGAGCATCGGTGTCGCACTGGGCATTCCCGGGCGCGACATCACCTCGGACCTTCTACGCCGCGCCGACCAGGCGCTTCTCGCCGCGAAAAGCGCCGGCGGGAACAAGATCGCGGTGTTCTCCGATGAGATGTCGCTGAAGGGCGAGTTCCGAAACGACATCGAGCTGCACCTGCAGAGCGCGATCGAAAACGGCGCCCTGGTCCTGCACTACCTACCCGAAGTCGATATGCGCACCGGCGAGATTCTGGCCTGCGAGGCACTCGTGCGCTGGCAACACCCGACCCGGGGGCTGCTGTCACCCAACGCGTTCATCGGGGTGGCCGAATCGATCAATTTCGCAGGCGAGCTGGGCCGCTGGGTGATGCGGGCCGCCTGTGCCGAGTTCAGCGCGTGGCGGGCGAAAGGGATCGGCGAAGACGCCGTCTTGCGGCTGAATGTGTCACCAGTGCAGCTGGTGACCGAAGGGTTCGTTCAGGCGGTCGCAGACATCATCGAGGAGTTCGGGCTCGACGGCGGCTCGGTCTGCCTGGAGATCACCGAGAGCGTGGTCGTTCAGGACATCGAAACCACGCGCATCACGCTGGCTGGGCTCAAGCAGGTGGGCGTCCAGATAGCCATCGACGACTTCGGTACCGGCTACAGCGTGCTGTCGCATTTGAAATCGCTGCCGGTCGACACCCTCAAGATCGACAAGAGCTTCGTCCGCGAACTGGGGACCAACCCCGGCGACCTCGCGATCGTGCGTGCGGTCATCGCGCTGGCAGAGTCGTTCGGTCTGGAACTGGTCGCCGAGGGCGTGGAGACCGAGGAGGCAGCGCTGACCCTGCTGCGGCACGGCTGTCATCGTGCGCAGGGCTTCCTGCTGTCGCGCCCCGTCGCAGGCGCTGCGATGGAGTCGCTACTTGCCCAGCGGCGGATACCGGTGCAGTTCTCCGCAGCTCCAGCCCGTTGAGCGATTCCGCCGAGAATTCCGCGCGGTGCTTTCGGCGCGCTCGATGCCGCAGGGATCAGATCGACGACCACCCGAATCGGCATTGTCGGGTTGGGTGCTCCGGTGACCGTCCCTGGAAAAGCTCCCAGAAGTAGCGATCGCTCCCGTCATCGGCCACGCCGATGCCCGCCGCGTTCGCTACAAGGACATCCAGTCCGGAGTCAACTGCGGCGATCGCGGTGGCGAGGCCACCGACCGAGGCGGCGCAAACGATGTCGACTCCCTCATCGCAATTTGTAGCAACTAGCCTTCCAATTGCCATTGGGAAGAGATTGGAATAAACACACCCTTCAATTAGATATTTACCAATGCGAATGATTGCTGTCTTCATTAAAGCAACAAAATGCGGGCGTGTTTTAGCAACGCGTATTCCCCCGATGAGATCGGCGCGTTGGCCGCCGACCTCCACTACGGATTCTTCGGCCGCATCGCGAGGAAGACCTGATGGAACTTCAGTGCGAGCGCCCCTCCGATTACCTGGAGTTGAGTAACTAGGTTTACTATGTGCCCATCGAGCAGAGGGGAACCCATGGACCTGCATTGGTCGGAGGCCGACATCGCCTTTCGCGACGAAGTACGTAGCTTTCTCGGGGAAAAACTGGCACCGGAGCTGCGCACGGCGGGCCGGCTCATGACGAGCGTCTACGCCGACCACGACGCAAGCATGGAATGGCAGCGGATCCTGCACGAGCGCGGTTGGGCGGCGCCGGCATGGCCCGTCGAGTACGGCGGCTGCGATTGGAGCCTGACCCAGCACTACATCTTCAGCCGGGAATCAACTCTCGCCGGTGCCCCTTCCCTGTCCCCCATGGGAATTCGCATGGTGGCGCATGCCATCATCGCTTTCGGAACAGACGCCCAGAAGGACTACTTCCTGCCGACAATCCTGACCGGCGAGGTGTTTTTCTGTCAGGGCTACTCCGAACCCGAGGCCGGTTCGGACCTGGCGTCGCTGTCGATGTCCGCCGTCGACGACGGCGACGATCTGGTGTGCACCGGAAGCAAGATATGGACCACGCACGCGCGGGAAGCGAACTGGATGTTCGCGCTGGTGCGTACTTCTCGCGGCGCGAAAAGGCAACAGGGCATCACCTTCGTCCTCATCGACATGACCTCACCGGGAATCCAGATCCGCCCCTTGGTTATGACGTCCGGTGAGGAGGTGCAGAACCAGGTCTTCTTCGACGAGGTCCGGGTGCCGAAAGCCAATGTGATCGGCGACATCGACGACGGCTGGACCGTCGCGAAGTACCTGTTGGAGTTCGAGCGGGGCGGCGGGGCGTCGTCGCCGGGCCTGCAGGTGATGGCCGAGGAGATCGCGACGGAGGCCGCCGACATGCCCGGCCCCGACGGCGGACGGTTGATCGACGACCCGGCGTTCGCGCGCAAACTCGCCGACGCCCGGATCCGCACAGAGGTACTCGAAATACTCGAATACCGGGTGCTGGCTGCGGTTTCCGAGGGGAAGAACCCCGGCACGGCGTCATCGATGCTCAAGGTGGTGGCGACCGAGCTGAGCCAGACGCTGACCGAGCTGGCGCTGGAAGCCGCGGGCCCGCAGGGACGGGCATACCAACCGCACGCCACCCGCCCGGGCGGCCCAATCACCGAATTCGAGCCACCACCTGACGGGTACGTCACCGGCGAGCCGTGGCAGGCCGTGGCGCCGCTGCGCTACTTCAACGATCGGGCCGGCTCAATCTACGCCGGCAGCAACGAAATCCAGCGCAATATCCTCGCCAAGGCAGCATTGGGGCTCTAGATGGACTTCAACCTGAGCAAGGAACAGGAACTGCTCCGCGACGGGCTGACGAAGTTCCTGTCAACCCGCTACGACCTCGAAAAGAGCCGCTCGGCCGCCAAGACAGGCAGCGGCTGGCAGCCCGACATCTGGCGCGCGTTCGCCGACGAACTCGGCATCCTCGGCGCCACGCTGCCCGGCGACGCGGGTGGAATCGGCGGCGGCCCAGTCGAACTGATGGTCATCACCGAGGCGCTGGGCCACGCGCTGGTCGTCGAGCCGTTCGTTGACACGGTCGTCGTCGCCGGCGGACTCCTGCAGCGCGGGGGCGGGGAGCTGGCCGCATCGCTGCTGGAGCAGATCGTGTCGGGCACCGCCATCGTCGCGCTCGCGGCAAGCGAGCCCCAATCCGGCGAGCGCTGGAACGACATCGCCACCACGGCGCAACACGACGGTGACGGCTGGATCCTCAACGGCCGCAAGAGCGTAGCGGTGAGCGCGCCGCTGGCCACCCACCTGCTGATCACCGCGACCACCCCTGAAGGCCTGTCGCTGTTCATCGTCGACGTGAAGTCCGCAGGCGCCGGCCTCACGCTCACCGGCTACCGGACCATCGACGACCGCCGCGCAGCCGATGTGGTACTCGACGGGCTACGCCTACCTGCCGGTGCGCTGCTCGGCGAAGCGGGGCAGGCATGGCCGTCGATCGAGCAGGCGCGCGACGAGGGTGCCGCCGCGGTTTGCTCGGAGGCGGTGGGATGCATGCGAAAGGTGTTGGCGGACACCGTCGAATACTGTAAACAGCGTCAGCAGTTCGGAGTGCCCATCGGCAGCTTCCAAGTGCTGCAACACCGCATGGTCGACATGCACATCGAACTGGAACAGGCCGTCGCCGCGGTGCTGCTCGCCGTCCTGCATTTGCAGGATGATCCCGTGGTGCGCGCGCGGTCGGTGTCGGCGGCGAAGGCGACGGTGGGCAGAGCTGCCCGCTTCATCGGCCAGCAGGCCGTGCAGCTGCACGGCGGAATGGGCATGACCGAGGAGCTGGCGATCGGCCACTACTTCAAAAGGTTGACGGCCATGCAGTTCGAGTTCGGTACCACCGACCACCACATCAGCCGGTACGCAGAGCTGTCACGGTCGAGCTAGCGCCGCAGCACCTCTCGCGGCTTTCGTAGGCTGGTGAGGTGGGCTCCCGCGGATGGCTGCTGTTCATCGCGATGAGCGTCATCTGGGGCATCCCCTATTTGATGATCAAGGTCGCCGTCGAAGGCGTCTCGGTGCCGGTGCTGGTGCTCGCGCGGACCGCCGTCGGCGCGGCGGTGTTGCTGCCGATGGCGCTGTCGAGGTCGCTGCCCGCGATGATCCGCACACATTGGAAGGCGCTGCTGGGCTTCTCGTTCTTCGAGATCATCGCTGCGTGGTTCCTGCTCTCGGACGCCGAACGCCATCTGACCAGTTCGATGACCGGCCTGCTGATCGCCGCCTCGCCGATCATCGCGGCAGTCCTCGACCGCTTCACCGGCGGTGAGCAACAGCTCGGGGTCCGGCGCGTCGCGGGACTCGGCGTCGGCCTTGCCGGAGTCGCGGTTCTGGCGGGACCCCATCTCACGGGCGGCACCGCATGGCCGATCGTCGAGGTACTTCTGGTGGCGACCTGTTACGCGATCGCTCCGTTGATCGCCGCACGATACCTGGCGGATGTGCCCGCACTACCGATGACGGCGGCGTGCCTTGGCTTCGCTGCGGTGGTTTACGCCGCCCCCGCCGCAGCGACCTGGCCCGCCGAGCTGCCCGCTCCGCGAGTGTTGTTGGCCCTGGCGGGGTTGGCGATCGTGTGCACCGCCCTGGGATTCATCGTGTTCTTCGCACTGATCCGCGAGGTAGGCCCCGCACGCGCACTGGTCTTCACCTACGTCAATCCCGCGGTAGCGCTGCTGGGCGGCGTGCTGGTGCTGAACGAGGCGCTTACGGCGGTCAACGTGGTCGCGCTGGTGCTGATCCTCGTGGGTTGCGTCTTGGCAACCCATAGGCCCGGCGAGCCGGGACCGGACCTGCAGTACGACGAGCATGTGGCCCGGTAACCATTAACGCAACGGTAATTGGCGCGGGAAGCCCGTAATTACCATTAGTTTGGTGATGTGGAAATCATCGGGGGGTCCGCACCCGCGGGCCAGCTGAGCGAGGACCGCGAGCACGTCGACGCCGAGATCCGGCGTGCAATGTTGCGACACATGCTGATCGCCCGTGGAATCGACGACGAGGCCGGACTACTGGAGAACCAAGGGGCGCTCGACCTGTGGCTGTCGTGCCGCGGCCAGGAAGCTGCGCAAGTCGGTTCGGCGATGGCCATCGGGGAAGAGGCGGTGATCTTTCCCAGCTACCGGGAGCACGCGGTTGCGGTCGTTCGGGGCATCGACGGTGTGTCGTTGGCCGCGCAGTGGGCGGGCCGCACGTTCTGCGGCTGGAATCCGCGACGGCACCGGTTCTTCCCTTACACCTTGGTGTTGGCTGCGCAGACGTTGCACGCGGTGGGTTACGCCATCGGCCAGCGACTGCAGAACAGGCCCGAAACGGTTGTGGTGTATGTCGGTGACGGCGCCACCAGCGAAGGCGACATGTCGGAGGCCATGAACCTCGCAGCGGTGGAGTCCGCTCAGGTGTTATTCGTCTGCCAGAACAACGGCTGGGCGATCTCGAAGCCCAGCCGTGAACAGATGCTGACCTCGATAGCCGAGCGCGCCAAAGGATTCGGCATTCGATCGTGGTCCATCGCGGCAGATGATCCCGACGGCACCTACCTGAGTTGCCTCGAGGCGATGCGATACGTGGAAACCTCCCGATCGCCGGGTCTGATCGAACTGCGGACCACCCGAATCGGCGGGCACACCACGACCGACCCCCACACCAGCTACCGCGAGCAAGAGGAACTCGCCGCGGCGGAGGCAAACGATCCGGTGGCGCAGTATCGCGAAAAACTGCTTGCCGAAGAACTTGTCGACGCCGGCTGGTTGCTCTCTGTCGACGAAGAGGTGGCCAAGGTCCGTAGCGAATTGGTGGAAGTGTTCGCCAGGTGACCGCTACCGTATCGAGTCCCCTGGCCGAATCGCTCAACGATGCATTGACGGAATTGCTGGAAAGCGACGAGTCGGTGGTGCTCATCGGTCAGGACATCGGCCGCCTGGGTGGCGTGTTCCGCGTGACCAAAAACCTTCAACGACGGTTCGGGCAAGCCCGTGTCCGCGACGCCGTGCTGGCCGAGTCGTCGATTGTGGGGCAGGCGATCGGAATGTCGCTGAGTGGCTTGAAGCCGGTGTGCGAGATTCAATTCGAAGGTTTCATCTATCCAGGGATGAACCAGATCGTGACCCAGGCTGCCAGAATCACGAGCCGCTGGAACGGTGACATCTCGCTCAACCTCGTGATCCGCGTTCCGATTGGCGGAGGCATCCGCGCCGTCGAGCACCACAGCGAGTCCAACGAGGCGTATTTCGCGCACACGCCCGGTCTGCATGTGGCCATTCCGTCCAATCCCGTCGACGCCGCAGCGATGCTGAAGTTCTCGAGTTCGTTGGGATCACCGGTGATCTTCTTCGAACCGAAACGGTTGTATTGGAAGCGACGGCAGCAGCCGCGTGAATTGGCCGAGCCGGCGTCGCCGTTGAGCGCACGCATAGTGCGGCGAGGCTCCGATATCACCGTGGTCGGATACGGTGCCGTGCTCGAAGAGGTGCTGGCGGCAGCCGAGCGGCTCTCCCCCGGCATCGACGTCGAGGTCGTCGATCTGCGCTGGCTGGCCCCCATGGACACCGAAAGCGTGTTGCGGTCGGTCGCTCATACCGGTCGGCTGTTGGTGGTGCAAGAAGCCGTCGCATTCGGCGGCGTCGGCGCCGAAGTTGTTGCGACCATTGCCGAGCACGGGTCACATTTTCTGAGGTCGCCCATGCGCCGACTGGGCGCCCCGCGGCAGCTGTACCCCCCTGCCGACTACGAAAAGCATTACCTGGTAAGCACATCCGAGATTGCCGGCGCGATCGAGGAGATGTGCGCATGAGCGCTCCGATTGACATCCTGGTACCGGACTTCGGCCACGGACTGACCGATGCTCTTGTCGTGGAGTGGCTGGCCTCCGTCGGCGACACCGTCGAACGCGGCGACGTCGTCGCCGTGTTGGAAACCGACAAGAGCAGTGTTGATCTGTTGGCCGAAAAGCCGGGAACAATCGTGGAGATCGTCGTGCCTGCACGCTCGATCACCACCTCAGGTGCTGTCCTTTACAAGCTCGACGAGCGACGATGAAAGGCAAAACACTATGGCGGCCATAGAGGAGCGAATGAACGCGATCATGCTGACGATCATTCGCAAGCGCACGCCCACCGCCGACGTCGGTGACTTCGACAAGCCGATTTATGACCTGGACATGGATTCTCTCGATGTCGTCGACCTCAGCCAGGCGCTGGAGAAGGAATTCGGCGTCGAGGCCGATCTGGACCGCGTCGCCGACTGTGATACGCCCTCCGACATCGGCAGCTATTTCCGCAAACTGATCGGCAGTTTATGACCGTCGGCATCATCGATCTCGCAACGGCCACGCCCGGGAAGCACATCGACAACAGCCATTTCGACGCGATCGGCCTGACCGATGAGTGGATCCGGCGGCGCACGGGCGTCGCAGCCCGGTGGTGGATGGATCCCGACGTTCCGCTCGAAGATGTCGCCTCGGCTGTCTGCGCGCCGCTGGTCGAACGCCACCGAGGGCGGGTGAAGTTCACCGCGTTGGTTGTAGTCAGCTGCTCCACCGGCGGCAAGGTTCCCGGTATCGCTCAACGGGTTGCGACACAGTCGGGACTGCCGACCGACGTGCTGGCCTTCGATGTGAACGCCGCCTGCAGCGGCTTCGTCTACGGCTTGATCACCGGGCTTGCGCTATGCAGACCGGGCGAAGCGGTGATTGTCTGCGCCGCGGAAGCGATGTCGCGCCTGATCGACAAGTCCGACCGCAATACCGGCTGCCTGTTCGGCGACGGAGTGGGCGCGGTCGTCCTCGAGTCACGGCCGAATTTCCGGGAGCACACGTGGCATGCCGGCTGTGACGGCGATCGGGTGGACTTGATGCGGGGAGAAATCGGTGGCGGCATCCAGCTCGACGGCATGCAGGTATACAACCGAGCCGTACGGATGATGACCGAGACTTTGGATCGATTGCACGACAATGGGATCAAGCCGAACGTGGTCGTCGGCCATCAGGCCAACTCGCGAATTCTGCAGAAGATTCGCGAGCAGGTCGATGCGGGTGACGCGGTATTCGTCGACAGCGTCGAACAATTCGGCAACACCTCGGCGGCCTCGATACCGTTGGCGCTGGGCACATGCGTCGCCGATCAGTCGGTCCCGGCGACGGGTCGGATGACGTTGGTGGCCTATGGAGCCGGTGAGGCCTGGGGCGGAGTGTCGGTGGACTACGACCTCACCGAGACGATGGCCCGTCACGAGTCGTGACCAGGGTCGTCCTGGTCACGGGCGCCTCCCGCGGTGTCGGCGCGGAGGTCGCGGTGCGGCTCGCCGACCCCCGCCACCACGTGCTGGTGAATTATCGGGAGAAGGCGAAACGGGCTGCAGCGGTCGTGGAAGCCGTCCGGGCGAACGGCGGAACGGCCGACGCCATCGGAGCCGACATCACCGACGAAGACGCGACGAAGTCGATGCTCGACGCCATCAAAGAAATTGGTAACCTGAATGCGTTGGTGCTCAACGCATCCGGCGGCTTGGAGCTCAGCGCTGACCCAGCCTATCCGATGCGGCTCAACTGTGACGCGCAAGTCGGGCTGGCGCGACTGGCGCTGCCGTTGATGCCGGCCGGCGGTCGCATCGTGTTCGTCACCAGCCATCTGGCGCATTTCTACGGTCGCAAACCCGTGCCGCGCGACTATGTTCCGATAGCGGAGAGCAAGCACGCCGGGGAGAAAGCGCTGCACGACATGATTCCGGCGTTCACGGCGGCGGGCCTGACCTTGGTCATCGTGTCGGGCGACATGCTCGAAGGAAGCACAATGGTGCGCCTGTTCGAGCGACGGGATCCGACGGCGATCGATGCACGCAGGCGCGCCAGCGGCGGGCTGCCGACCACAGCGGAGTTCGCCGATGCGATCGTCGGCGCCACGCAGGAACCGCACGACAACGGCGACACGGTTTACGTCGGCGGCCCCGACTACTTCAACTAGCACCGACTCATGGCGCTTGTCACGCCAGCGTCCGAGGCGTGACGATAGGTCGATGCCGTCTGCCAAGCGCGTCCTCGTAGCTGGGTCCGGCTTCGCCGGGCTGTGGGCCGCGCTCGGCGCCGCCCGGCGGCTCGACGAGCTCGGCGGCACGCGTACCGATGTCGGGATCACCGTCGTCAGTCCACAGCCGTACCACGACATCCGCGTCCGTAACTATGAAGCCGACCTCACGGCGTGCCGAATCCCGTTGCGACAGTTGCTCGATCCGGTCGGCGTTGAGCACATCACCGCTCATGTCACCGAGATCGATGCCGACGCTGCGACGGTGACGACGGCCGACGGAGCGAAGCATGGGTACGACCGCCTCGTTCTCGCGGTCGGCAGCACAGTCGTCAGGCCAGATATACCCGGTCTGGCGGAATTCGGCTTCGACGTCGACACTTACGACGCCGCGGTCGAGCTGCAGAACCACATTCACAACCTGGCAAGCCGCGCGGCGGACTCCACGACCGGGGCGGCCGTCGTCATAGGCGCGGGCCTCACCGGCATCGAGACCGCCTGCGAACTACCCACACGGCTGTCGGACGCGCTGGGACCAGGCACCACGCCGCGGGTGATCCTCGTCGACCGTAACCCGCACATCGGGTCGGACATGGGCGCGTCAGCTCGGCCCGTCATCGAGCACGCATTGGCCGACAACGGGGTACAGACGATCACCGGTGTGGGCGTGACATCCGTCGACGCGCAAGGCGTGACGCTCTCCGATGGTGCGGTCATCCCCGCGGCGACCATCGTGTGGTGTGCGGGGATGCGCGCGAACCCGCTCACCGCCCGGCTCGGCGTTCCCGTCGACCGACTCGGCCGGCTGTTCGTCGACGATTACCTGCGCGTCGAAGGAGTCGACGGCGTGTTCGCGGCGGGTGACGTCGCGGCGGCGAAAATGGATGACGACCACCTCTCTGTGATGTCGTGTCAGCACGGCAGGCCAATGGGCCGATACGCCGGCTACAACGTGATCGCAGACCTATTAGGTACGCCGATGATGTCGTTGCGGATTCCTTGGTATGTCACCGTGCTCGATCTCGGCCCGGCGGGTGCGGTGTACACCGAGGGCTGGGACCGCAGGGTCGTCAGCCGCGGCGCGGAGGCCAAGGCGACCAAGCGGGTGATCAATGGCGAGCGCATCTATCCTCCGCTCGACGGCGACCGTGCCGCCCTGCTCGCCGCGGCGGCACCCGATATACAGGGACCGCCTGCCTACGCGCAGTGACGACGCGCTCAATGTGATTAGCCGACGTCAAACGGGGTATTTGCAGATCTCATGACGACACCCGAACCCGACGAGGCGCCGAACGACCCGGCGCCCTCGGACACCGATGTACCGCCGGCGTCTCCGGCCTATTCGACCCCTCCGCCCGAGGGGCTACCCGATGCCGACGATTAACGACGCGTTCGCCTGCAAAACGGTGTAAGAATTGACGCCACGGAAAGTGGTTGGGGAGAAAATGGGGACCGATGACGCAATTCTCGGATGAAGCGACGACCGACGATTCTGATGGGATCAAAGTCGATGCGGCCGTGCGGGTGTACCCGGGCACTTCCCGTGAGGTGCGCGGAATTGTGGTCGACGACTTCGGAGACATTTCCGGTGAGGCCGTGGCTATCGGGGACCACAAGATTGTGGACGCGGCGCGACGATGGGCCGTCCAACTCACCGACGGCACCCTGGTATTCGTCGACGACGATGACGTCGCACTCAGCGACTGAGTGCTATTCGTCGCGGTCAGTCGTGGGGCGGCCGACGACGATGCGATAGGCCTCGGCCAGTCTGTCGTGGAAGTCCGTGGGCGTCTCGAGCTCGATCCCCGGCTTGTAGTTGCCGCGTCGGTCGAGCACACCGAAATATGTTGCGGCCAGGACGGCCGACCACAGCTTGATGACGTATTGCACGCGTCGATCCGTTTTCGACGTTCCCAGGCGGTCGGCGAGGACAGGGGAAAGAATTTCAGCGCGCTGAGCGGCTATCCGCTGTTGCAGTTCGGTCGACGACCAAATGGCCTTGCCCATGAATTTCATTTCTTCAAAGGTGACCGTACCCATGCCGGCGCCGATATCTCTGATCACTGCCATGTGAGCGTCTAGCAGCGACTCGAGCACCGGTTTCTGCACGTCGATATCGGCGAGTTGCTGGACAGCCGCCGCCAGCATTTCTCTGGAAATGGCCAATGCGGCGGAATCCTGACAGGCAGGGTCGTCCACGCGTGGAAACGTATCACCGGCCGCAGTTCAGTGAATGCATTTCAGATAGTCGGCTAATTTATCGAATGTGTCAAATTAATTCCGTCCGGCGCCCAAAATGAGCAGCCATGTTGGAGGCACGCTCAGGCTTGTGACACCTCGCTCAATGGCATTGTTGACCGCATGAACGTCGATGCTTTCCTACAGACAATCCCGCCGATGGCGGTGTATCTCGTTGTCGGGACGGTCATCGGCCTCGAGAGCCTCGGCATACCGCTGCCGGGCGAGATAGCTCTGGTCAGCGCCGCCCTGCTGTCTTCGCGTCACACTCTTGACATCAACGCGCTGGCAGTCGCGACAGCCGCGACCATCGGAGCCATCATCGGCGACACCATCGGATACTCGATTGGACGTCGATTTGGGATGTCATTGTTCGAACGCCTCGGAAATCGTTTTCCCAAGCACTTCGGGCCAGGACACGTGGCGCTGGCCAGGGATCTCTTCCGCAAATGGGGCGTGTGGGCGGTGTTCTTCGGTCGCTTCATCGCGCTGTTGCGGATCTTTGCAGGCCCACTGGCCGGGGCCCTGAAGATGCGGTACGCGCGCTTCCTCGCCGCAAACGCAAGTGGCGCGGTGGTGTGGGCCGGCGGCACCACAGCCGTCGTCTATTACGCGGGTATTGCCGCCGAACGGTGGCTTTCCCGGTTCTCGTGGATCGCGCTCGTGGCGGCTGCCGTAATCGGCATCGGTCTGACATTGGTTATGCGCGAACGGACTTCGCGTCTCATTGCCGAGCTTGGAACGGAGCACGACTGGGAAACGTTGCGACGTCACTAAAGGCGCCAACTTGACCGGATCGCTGACGGTGTGGTTGAGAACACCACCTTCCGGTTAATCGTGCTGACGTGGATAAAGATCAGCTTCCGGAGGCTCTTCGCGGACGCGACCCCGAGTTCATCCGTAACGTACTGCCCACATTCTGGTTTGCAGCGACGGTGTGGTTCCGCGCCGAGGTGGAGGGCTTCGAGAAGGTGCCTGACGAACCCGTCCTGTTCGTCGGTAACCACAGCGGTGGCGGGGCGACCCCAGACACGTTCGTCTTTCTGCTCGCCTACAACACCTACTTCACTGTGGAAGGGCGACCGCTGTATGCGTTAGCACATGACACCATCACCAAGACGCCGCTCGTTGGTCCGATGACGCGCAAGCTGGGCGTCGTCGCCGCCGACAACCCACTCGCCGAAACAATCTTCAACAGCGGCGGATCAGCCCTGGTCTATCCGGGCGGTGACGTAGAGGCGCTCCGGCCGTGGCGGGACCGGCACAAGATCGTCCTTTCCCGCCGCAAGGGATTCCTGCGGCTCGCCCACCGCAGCGGCGTCAAAATCGTTCCCGTCGTAGCTACCGGAGGTCATGACACACTGTTCGTCCTCAACGATGGGCGCCGAACCGCAAAGGCGCTGCGACTCGACAAGTTACTGCGAGTCAAAAGCCTGCCGTTGTCAGTGAGTGTGCCGTGGGGATTAACGCCGCTTCCGCTTCCGCACTTTCCATTGCCCGCCAAAATTCGCATGCAGGTGCTCGATCCGATCGACGTACGTGAGCAGTTCGGAGCGGAGCCCGACTGGGATCACGCCTATGGCTACGTTGAAAGCGTTATGCAGGTCGGCCTTTCATCGCTGGCAAGTCGCACCGTCGTCCCGATGGTCAGGTGACGCATGACCCAAACGGTCTCGGTGACACGACGAATACGCCGTAATGCCGACGATGTAAGCCTGTTCATCACCGACATGCACGAACTGGTCCCGAAGGTTTCGACGTTCAAACGCTGTCAGTTCATCAGCGATACCAGCGACGGCGAGCTGTGGGACATCTTCATGCAAAGCGGCACCATCTTCCTCGGTGGTCGAATCCTGGCGACGACCCAGCCGCGACGGCTGGCGTGGCATTCCCTGCGCGGAACCCGGCATTCGTTCGAGGCGCTGGTTGAAGAGGATGGCGACGGTAGCCGTCTGAGTCTTACTTTGACGTACTCGCTGGCCAGTTTGGTGACCGCATGGTTCATCGAATTCATCGGACGCGGGATCGCGTCCCGCACCCTGGAAGCGGCCGTGGAAGAAATACGGCACTACCTCGAATACGGCTAGACAAGGCGGTCGAGCCAATTCTCTTACCGTATGGGCACTTTGGCGGCGATCTGGTTGGCCATATTGACCGCTGAGTCGCCAGGATTAGCGCTGCAGGTGTTGATGTCGATCACGACATTGTTTCTGATCGCCAGCGCACGTCCGCAGCCCCAGCCGGGAGCCTTGGCGTCCTGTTGGGTCGCAGAGCTGCTCAGCATGCCGGAGGCGTTGTTTACGGGCCCGACGGTCCAGTGGGTGCCGGTCTGCAAGTGGGTGTATTGGTGGCAGGCCGGCCACTGCTGTGTGGAGGCGGTGAAGAACGCGTTGGCCAGTTTGGCGCCTGGAAATAACACCACCGCCTGAAGGGCGTAGTGCGCGAAGTTGTCGCCGTCCGTCAGGGTCTGACCGCGCACGGTGCTGAAATCGCTGCCGCCATAGACCACGGCCTGCAACGCGCCGTCGACCGCGAGGCACTCCTTTGGCTCCATCGTCGCGCTGTCGTCCGACATTGCGTCTTGGGTCTTCGTGACCACCATGTCTGTCGCCCCCATGGCGGCGTTGATCTGCTCGGGGGGCAGCAACAAATCGTTCAGCGCCGCCTCTTGCACGGGTGGCGGAGGCTTCGTTGTGGTAGTGGATGTGGTAGTCGACGTTTTGCTGGCGTCGTCGGTGCCACCGCTGCACCCCGCGGCGAGGATGCAGACGCCAGCAACGGCGAGCGCGGCCATGAGGCGCATAAGTTCATATTGACGGATCGGGGACGCTCGCTGTGGCGATATGCCAAGTGCGCCGCTTAGTCCGGCGAGCCTCCACTGCGGCGTGTCCACCCGCTCAGCAAGCCCGGGAAGAATAAGATGCGCTTTCATGCGGGTGGCTCTCCGGCGTCTGCTTGCGGTCTTGCTGGTGGCCGCCGGTTTGTTCGGTGGTACCGGAATTACAGCGCCGATCGCGAGCGCCCTGGGGTGGGGAGCGATAGCGATCTCTCCCGGCGCCGGCACGGTGGGCTATTCGAAGGGCATGAACTCGGCTGTCGAGGCACAAAGAGCGGCCATCGGCCTCTGCAAAGCACGCGATTGCCGGGCAGTCATGGCCTTCACCAAGGCGTGCGGTGCGGTCACCCAGTCTTCCAATACGTCCTGGGCGTGGGGACAGGACTTCACCGCCGCCGGCGCGCAGAGCAAGGCATTGGCCTCATGCAGTCAATACGGTCCCGGCTGCCGGGTCGTCGGCTGGGTTTGCAGCTGACTGTGTACGAACTATCTGACTCCGCGTTAGTCTTTGCCGATGATCGCAGGCGACAAGGCGCCTGATTTCACTCTGTATGACCACAGCGGTCGGCCTCGGACACTGTCCACTCTCCTTTCCGACGGTCCGGTCGTGCTGTTCTTTTTTCCATTGGCGTCGTCGCCGATCTGCACCGCCCAGGCTTGTCATTTCCGTGACCTGCGCAGTGAGTTCGACGCGGTGGGCGCCCAGCGGGTCGGCATCAGCACCGACACCGTCGACAAGCAGGCCCACTTCGCGCAACAACGCTCGTTCGACTATCCGCTGCTGTCAGATGCCGACGGCGTGGTGTGCGAGCTGTTCGGGGTGCGGCGAGGCCGGCTCGCCAAACTGCGTACCTCCGTCGTGGCGCGTGATGCAGCCCGGCGCCGCAGGCACTCCCGGCGCCGCGGCCTGGTCGCTCGGCTGCTGCCGGTACGACGGGCCACGTTCGTCATCGACACCGACCGCACCGTGCTCAAGGTCATCTCCAATGAGTTACGCGCATCGGTGCACGCCGACCAGGCCCTGAAGTTCTTGCAGGGCCGCACCGACTTACGCCGACCGGCGGAGGACAACGACTGGTTCACCGAACCGAAACCCTCCGACGAGCCGAGGCTGGTGCGTCCCTACGCAGTGACGGCGGGTCGTACCGACGCCGGTGTCGAGCTGCCACTCGAGGCTCCGGTCGAATCGGTAAACATGTCAGTGACGCGGCCGCCTTGGCCGAGAAATGATGTGCGGGACCAGATCTTGACCTGTTGCGCGCAGGGCCGCTCGGTGGCAGAGATCGCCGCTGATCTGTCCTTACCTCTGGGTGCGACGCGGTTCCTGGTCGGTGACCTGGTGACAAAGGGCTACGTGCGGGTGCGCGCCCCTTCTGGCGACTCGATGACGATCGACGAACGGCGTGAACTGATAACCCGGACGCTGCGCGGCTTGCGGGCACTCTGACGGCACGGCGTGACTAGTCGTCTTCCCGCAGGAGGTAATTCTCGGGGTGGTGGTAGTCGTTGACGCGCCGTTGGCCGGTGTCTAGGTGGGGTGGGGGGATCCATTCGACTTTGCCGTCGTGGCGTATTCGTGTTGTCCAGCCGCCTTTTTCGACAAGGAGGTTGTGCGGTTGGCAGGCCAGCATCTCTTCGTCGGCGTTGGTGTTGCCGCCGCGCGCCCAGGGTGTTTTGCCGTGGTGGGCTTGGCATTGGTAGCCGGGTGCGGTGCAGCCGGGGAAGGTGCAGCCGCGGTCGCGGGCGTGCAGCACGATGCGTTGGCCGGGTGAGGCGCAGCGCCTTGTGCGGCCGAGGTAAAGCGGGATGCGGGTGTGGTCGTCGAAGATGACCAGGTAGTGGTAGGCGTGGCTGGCCATCCGGATGAGATCAGACATCGGCAGCACGCTGCCCCCGCCGGTGACACCGTGCCCGGCACCGGCTTCGAGCTCTTTCAATGTGGTGGACACGATCACCGACACCGGTAACCCGTTGTGCCGGCCCAGCTGCCCCGAAGCCAGCAGCGAGCGGGCCATCGCCTTGAACGCGTCATGGTTGCGCTGCGGTTGGGAGCGCCCATCGCGCTGTCGGGCTGTCACGGTGGCGGGTGCGTCGACGGCGGGCTGGTCGTCGTCGGGGTGGCACATGCCCGGGGCGGCCCATTTGGCTTCGATGGCTTCCCAGTAGGCGCGGGCTTCAGGATCCAGCCGGCCACGGACCTCGCTCATGCCGTCGCGTCCGGGGGCGCTGACCATCAGGTAGGCCTTGCGGGCCCGGTCGGCGTCGGTCGGAGCGGGTCCGTCCTGATCGAGCAGCTGGGCCAGCCGGGCGGCGGCCTTGTCGAGTTGGGCGGGTCCCAGCCCGGCGGCCAGCGTGGCCAACTGAATCTCGGCCTGTTCGCGGTCGCGTGATCCCCGGCGTTGGGCAGCTTGTGGAAGAACGTGCGGATGGTGTTGATGTGTTCAGCGCCGATAGTTCCCTTTGCCTGAGCCCACGCCGTGGTAGGCAGGCGCGGCTGCAATGGCTCGCCCGACGCTGCGGTGCGCGGTCCCAAGTCGTCGGCTTCAGCGATTCGACGCCTGGCCTCCGATGTGCTGACCCGCAACGCCGTCGCCAGCACGTCGGCCAGCGAGGTGCCGCCCAGCACCTCCGGAGCACATTCGGCGGCCAATTGATTGATCAACCGATGCTCGGCGGCCGGGCCGCGGCGGCGGTTAGTTTCGAGCCGAACCAGAAGATCCCTCTTCTCGGTGACTGTGAGCGCGTCGTAGGACAGCGCGGCGACCGCCGCCCACGCGGCATCGAGGTCGGCATACGCCGCCTCGATGTCCTCGCGGGTCGAACCCATATATCGAACACTAGTTCGACCCACCGACAAACCCGACTGCGAATGTGACTATCGAAACCAAAGTGACAGAAAAGATTTGAGGACTCTGTCTGGTTCACCCGCTGATGCGGCAAGTAATTTAATGCGAATGGCCGCAGCGTTTGATCTGCAGAGCTTCGCAGTACCGGTTGTACAAGCCGGCATGGGCTATGTCGCGGGACACGAATTGGCGGCGGCGGTATCGGAGGCGGGCGGTCTTGGGACGATCGGTGGTGCCCGAGCGCCCATCGCGGCCGAGATTGCCGCCGCTCGCAGGTCCACGGGGCGACCGATCGCCGTTAATCTGCTGCTGCCGTTCCTTCGTCCCGGTGATGCGGAGGCGGCCGCCGCTGCAGACGTCATCGTGACTTTCTGGGGCCCACCTCGCCGGCTCGCAGCTACCCCGTGGCTCCATCAATGCGGATCTGTCGAAGAGGCGCGGGCCGCAGAGAAGGCAGGCGCGGATGCCGTGATCGCCCAAGGTGTCGAGGCCGGCGGCCACGTCCGCGGAGCGACGCCGGCGTTCGAGCTGCTCGAACGGGTACGCGCCGCGGTGAATATCCCCGTTCTCCTCGCCGGCGCAATTGTCGATGCCGAAGGTGTGCAGGCCGCGCTCGACGCTGGCGCAGTTGCGGCGGTCGTCGGCACTCGCTTCCTCGTGTCTGAAGAGAGCCGCGCACATGCCGAGTACAAGCGGCGCTGCGTCGAAGCAGATGACACCGTGCTTACGGAACTGTTCGGATTGGGTTGGCCCGATGCACCCCATCGGGTTATTCCGAACGCTGCAACGCGTCGCTGGCTGGGCCATGAAGACCGAGGCCCTGGCTGGGTTCGCAAGGCTAATCAGGCCATGACGCGTCTCGCTACCGTGATTCCTCCTGCCGTGCAGGAGCGTGCGCTCAAGGCACAACCGCCGAGGCGGCTGCCGTTCCTCGCCGCCCAACCGCCGACCGCAGACGAACCCGACGAGCTGGTTGATTGGCGACCGCTATACGCCGGTACGAACGTCGTTGGAATAGCGAACATCCCCAAGGCTGCAGAGCTCGTCAAGATGCTGACCCCCTAGCGCCACCACGCAGGAACGGGCACCGGTGCGGCGGGTTTGCTAAGAACCGGGTCCCACCCCCGCCAAGCATGGCAGCATTGGATCAGTTCAGGGTCGGGAGACTGCGACGCTGTGGGGTGCAGATGAGAGTCATTGGTTCAAGGCAAGCTGGGTGGGCGCGCCGATTCCCGCGCCGAGCGCGCGGACACCACATCGCTCCTGTACTTGCTGCCGCACTCGCGTGCTGGGCGGCGGTAATGGGGTCGACGATCAGCCCGGCTTTCGCTGAGCCCTGCCCCGACGTCGACGTGGTGTTCGCCCGCGGTACCTACGAGCCGCCCGGTGTGGGCAACGTCGGACAAGCATTTGTCGACTCACTGCGAGCGCAGGCCGGCAACAGGTCGATCGGCGTATACGGGGTCGATTACGCCGCCAGCGGCGATTTCCCCGCCCCCGGCGACTTGCAAGGTGGTTTGAACTTCCTCAGCACCGTCATCAATGGAATCTATGACGCCAGAGATCATGTGCAGTCCATGGCGAAGAACTGTCCGAATACGAAGATCGTCCTGGGCGGATACTCGCAAGGCGCGGCGTTGGCGGGCTTCGTTACCTCGGCTTCCATACCGAGAGAAGTGCCTGCCGAGTACGTCCAGTACGTACCCAAGCCAATGCCTGCGGAGGTCGCCAACCACGTCGCGGCGGTTGCCCTGTTCGGAAAGCCTTCGGACCAGTTCTTGAGCAGCTATGGCGTTCCGCCTATCAAGATCGGCCCGCTCTATGCACCGAAGACCATCGAGTTGTGCGCTCCCGGGGATGACATCTGCTCCGGCGTCCCAGGTGGCCAACCTGGGTTCGCGCACATTACCTACGGCATGAACGGGATGACGAACGACGCAGCAGCCTTCGTCGTAAGTCATCTCTAGCCACTTACAGGGGGCAGCTGCTCCCCCGGGCCGATGACGTTTTAAGCCGGAAAGTTCTTACAGGTGTTGGCAGAGGCGACAACAAGATCGTCGTATTGCATCACCTGAGGCGCCTGTTGAATCAATTGCCGGCGTTGCTCAACCGGCGAGTCGAGAAACGCATGCATCCACGTCTGCGCCATTGGGGCAGCGGCAAATTCAGCGCCTCGATCGGGCGCAATCGCATTCAGCGCTGCCTTCATCTGTGAATATGTGCACGTCGTATTGATAAATGAAGTCATGTCGGTTTCTGCAGTTGCGGCCCCAGCCCCGCTGGTCAACGCCGACCCCATAGCGACAACCGCAACCCCCAGATTCCTCCACATGTGTTTCACCATTGCGCCCTACACCTCCCTAGCGATGCGCCTTTCTCGGTGACGTCACGAGCACGCGTTTGCTCAAAAGTTATCAGCTGGCGGGCTCGCAAGGAAGACCACGGCTTTCATTCCCCCACCACTGAAAGATCAGTTGCTATGGCCAGACAGCACTGAGGGCAGTGGTGTGACAAATCGGTTAAAGGTCGTCGAATGATCGACTGACTGCGCAACGGCGGGCTCCGCCGAACATCGAGGACCACAGCGGCTGTGGTAGGGCAGCGCCGGTAGGCGCGCAGATCGCGGCTTATGGGGCGTCTCCATGTACAGAATCTGGCTCAACGATAGAACCGAGCGTTGAAATGGCGGTCTGTATCGCCGACTCGCTGATCGAGCCGTATCCAAGTACAAGCGCTGGTGGAGCAGAGTTGGAATCAGACCAGTGCCAGCTCGCCCCTTCGAGGAAGACACCGCGGTCTCGAGCCGCTTTGATGAAGCGTCGCTCATCGCAGGAGGGGGGCAGTCGCACGTACACGTGCAGGCCGGCCGCGACGCCGCTGATCTCGGCTCCGGGGAGCGCCGTCTTCAGTGTGTCGAGCAGTCTGTCGCGGCGGCGTCGATATACGGGACGCACGCGGCGAAGGTGCCGCGTTAGTGCGCCCGATTCGATGAACCGGGCGAGTGCGAGCTGTTCGAGAAGCGGGGTTCCCATGTCATCGACGAGCTTTTGCTCAACAACGGGGTCTACCCACTGGGCGGGAAGAAGCGCCCAACCCAATCGCAGTGCGGGCGTTAGCATTTTGCTCGCACACCCGGCATAGATGACTCGCTCGGGGTCGAGACCCTGAATGGCGCCAATGGGAGCACGGTCATAGCGGAATTCAGCGTCATAATCGTCCTCAATGATTAGGCCATCGTGACGTTTCGCCCACGCGATGAGTGATGCTCGCCGCGATGTGCTCAACACCGCACCGCTTGGGTAGGAGTGTGCCGGCGACAGCAGAATCGCATTAACCTCGTGCTCGAAGAGTTTCTCAACCAGTAGCCCGTCGTCATCGACCGGGATCGGCACCACGCGCATGCCCGTGCTCGAGATTGCCTGGCGGTGAAAGCCAAAGCATGGGTCCTCGATGGCCACAGCGGTGGCGCCGCGGGACTGGAGTGCTCGACATACCAGCACGATCGCCTGGGTCATGCCTGTGGTGATGACCATGCGTCCTGCAGAGCCTGCTACGCCGCGAACGCGGCTGACATAGTCCGCGAGCGCCTCACGCAGCGCTGCCGCCCCTTGCGGTCCGGGATAGCCCAGCTGCTGATGGGGAACAAGATGTAGCGCGGTGCGGTAGTGCTGGAGCCATTCGGAACGCGGGAACAAACTTGGGTCCGGCAATCCGCCAATGAGTCGAACGTTCTGTCCGGTTTCACCGATAGCCGCGGAGTTGTGACCGGCCGCAGGTGCAATTGGTAACACCTGGGTGCCTGATCCTTGTCGCGCGTCAAGATATCCGTCGGCGATCAGATGTTCGTACGCGGCCACGACAACGCTGCGAGCGACGCCGAGATCGCTGGCTAGCGTTCGCGATGGCGGAAGGACCGTACCGGCGGAAAGTCGGCCTTGCTGAATAGCCGCTCGCAATTGATGGCGGAGGTGCTCGCTGAGCTTTCGTCGGTCGCGCCGATCGAAGTTGAGAAGGATATCTGCCGGCAAGCCGACGTCCGTAGAATTGGTCTGTTCGGAGCCCCCACTATTGGACCGTGACACACACCAATGCTAGCGCCAGCATGGACGCATGCTTAACGAAGAAACAACCGCCAGAGAGGCGACACCCCTGCTGACACCGTGGATATCCGGTCCAGAGCATCCGGGTGACGCGCCCGTCGTGGTCAGCGTCACTGAGTACCAAGCGCATCACCGCCGCGACATCCCCGCAGTGGCACTCAAAGGCCTCCGCATGCGGATGGGCTGGTACGCCATGCCCGGTGCAGTCGGCCTGTGGCTATGGTCAGTGCCCACTGCCGGCTGTAGCGGGTCAGTATCGGTATGGACTACTACCGAAGCCTTGGATCGGTTTATCCAATTGCCGCATCACATCGACATAATGCGCCGGTACCGCAGCCGTGGAACCGTTCGTTCCACCACGTGGACCGCCGAGCTCTTTGACCGCGATGATGTACTCGCGCGGGCACGCGACTGGATCAATAGGCGGCCCGCATGAATATCGGCCGGATGTATGCGATCGGTCGTCTCGCCTTCGGGGCCGCATCGCTGGCATTTCCCGCCCGTTTAGGGCGGGCACTGGCGGGCGCTGGGGGTAGCGCACCCGATGCGCAGGCGTTTCTGCGGGGCATGGGAGGTCGGGAGATAGGGCTCGGGCTCGGTCTGTGGGTCGCCACTCGAACAGGCGCCTCGATACGGCCATGGCTGGTCGCTGGCCTCCTCGCGGACGGTAGTGATCTCACAGGAATCGCCGGTGCATGGCCGCATATGCCGCCAACAAAAAGACTGATCGGTTTGGCAACGGCAGGCGGCGCACTTACCGCCGGAATCGTTGTTCTCGCTTCGACCCTTCAATCACCCAGCACCGTCGGCTAACGACGTTCAGTGCAGTTGATGCCGGCGGCGAAATCCTTCGCAGCTGACGGATGGCGCATCGCTCGAGCTGACGTTGCTTACAGTCCTGCCGTGGCATACATTCCAAAACGTTCCCACATTGTGAATCGGGAGGCGCTTCTTGAAGACTCCCCGGGCAGACGAAATCCCCGTGCCGAGCATTGTCAACGAACTAAATCTACTTGACCGTGTTGACTACCAGGATGCGTATGTGGTTGAGACACCCGTTCATTGGACCCCTGAGCACTGGATGCGGGCGATCATCGAGGACGCACCCAGATGGTTTCTGCTGCCCTGGATAAATCTGCTCGGGCGGGGCATCATGCGGGCACGGGTAGGACCGCTGAATGCGCCTGGATACGTCCTCGGCGCCAAGATCATCGTTGATCGAGCGGACGCTTTCGCTCTGGGCCTCGACGGCGCAGGAAAGCTAGGGGTGCGGCTGATCACGCTGACGCCGCCGGGTCAAGCTGTATTTGCGACGCAAATTCGCTTTGGCGCCCTGATGATGCGAACAGCATGGCCTGCAATTCGAACCGGCCACCGGTTCTTCGCCCCGTTTCTCCTCAGCCGTGCGGCGCAAGCGATGAACAACGACGCCGGGTCCAATTAACGGCCCGCACAGAAGCATCGGGGCGTCGTAACCGAAGAGTGGTGGGGCGGCCGAATTTTCATCACCCCGGGATTCTGTCGCTAACCGGTACTGCCTGCGCACGGCGCTCGAAAGCTGCGCCACTCCAACATTTCTCGGATGCGCGCGGCGGGCGACGCCGCCGATGTGGTCGCCGCTTGGCACGGCTACACCGAGCGGATGACTCAGGCCGTCTACGGGAGCGTGACCGACGACCGGCCGACAGCGCGTCGGCGGTGTTCTCGGCAGCCGTAGGACAGAGTTGGACATCCGGCCTGTCGTCGACCGATCCCCCGCAGACGACGAAACCCACCCCAGCTGATCTTCGGAGCGGGTTCCGTATTTGCGGATCTAAGGGGACTCGAAATCCTTGGTCCATATCCTCTGCGAAATAGCCTTCGAGTCGAGAAAATTAAGTGAAGGCTGCGGCTCGGGTGACGGCGTGGAATTACGCGAAACTACGCCGAATGACCTGCGGAACGTCAAAAGTGAGATGTCGCATCTTGTCCGCGGGTTGCCTAGGCTTCGTCATATCCGCACGAACCAGCGCTGCCTGGCGGCCTTCTGAGCCGGGAAGGGGGACCGGCGATGGATGTCGAGGTCGGCGATGTCGCCCAACAGGCCTACACCGGTGACCTACCGGATGGGTCCGAAGTCGAGTCGCTGGTCGAAGCCGCCTATCGACGCTGCAAATCGGACACCGGTGGCAAAGTCGCCGACTACATTCCGGTGTTGGCTCAGGCCAATCCGGACTGGTTCGCCGTCTGTGTCACCGATGTCGACGGTGCAGTGCACTCTGCGGGTGACGTCGACATCGAGTTCACCATTCAGTCGATCTCCAAGGCGTTCGTCTATGCCTTGGTCTGCGAGGAGTACGGACATGAGGTGGTGGGTGACCGGATCGGCGTGAACAACACCGGCCTGCCTTTCAACTCGCTGATCGCGATCGAACTCAATGGGGGTCATCCGATGAATCCAATGGTCAACGCCGGCGCGATCGCGACCACTGCACTCGTTCGAGGTGCGACGCCGGTAGAGCAGTGGGATACGATTCACGCCGGGCTATCGGAGTTCGCGGGCCGACCGCTAGAGGTCGACAAGACGGTGTATCAGTCAGAATCGCAGGCAAGTCAGCGTAACCGCGCGATCGCTTGTTTGTTGGAAAGCTACGGACGTATCGAGATGGATCCCCTGGCTGTCCTCGACGTTTACACCAGGCAGTGTGCGCTGCGGGTGACGGCCAGAGATTTGGCGGTGATGGGTGCGACGCTGGCGGACGGCGGGGTCAACCCTGTGACTGGGCGACGGGTCGCGTCAGCAGGAGTCTGCCGCGACACGCTGGCAATCCTGGCGGCCAACGGCGCCTACGAACGGTCCGGTGAATGGCTCTTCGAGATCGGCCTGCCCGGCAAGTCCGGCGTGGCCGGCGGACTTGTCACGATCGCTCCCGGCAAGGCAGGGATCGGCACCTTCTCACCGCCCCTAGACGCAGCCGGCAATAGCGTACGCGGCCAGCGTGCCACGGCCTATCTGTCACGGGTACTGGGACCCAACATCTTTGCCTCGCAGGCACACGCCTTGCCCACGCAAACGGGCACCGATTAGTGACCACAGAACCGGCAGAAACACGGAGACAGAGCCTCCTGGATCCTGACGGTGGGTGACGAGATGGCAATAATGACGGCACGCGTCCTGCTCGTCGCCGGACGGGAGCGAAGGGATGGTCCCGGCTGAGCGCCGATCAGGGGCCTGAGCGCGACCGCCCAGCGGCGTTCGGCAAGTCGGCTCCTGGGTCGGGGTATGACGAAGGTGCGTGGCGCCGTCAGTCACGAAAACGAATACGAGACAACGGGTTCATGGTCGCCGCCTACATCGAGCAATGGGCCGACGCACGACCCCTATGTCTCGTTGTGGTGCCCCACCCCGATGAGGCTGGCCCCGGGGATCGTGTAGCCACTGCCATCGGCGTATCTGGTCAGCGCCTGCTGGGCGTCGGCGCGGATCGTCGCAGTCGCTTCGTCGGGCAGCGAGTTCAGAAGCGCGGCAAGCGGTCCGGCTAACGACGGCACGACCGTCCACCAGTCGTCGAACGACTCGGCGTGTAGCGGGGCTTCGACCTCGTCGATGGCAACGTCGGCGAAGCCCGCGGTTGAGAGGATCCCCGCCAGGGCGCCCTCTTCGCACAACGAAAATGGCCCCGGTACGCCCGGCGGCGGAACGGGCGCGCCGAGCTGGGTGCTCACTGCGTCGAGCAGAGCGCTGAGCCAGGGATTCGCAGCGGGCTTACTCCACACCGCGAACACCGCGCGACCGCCTGGACGAAGCACGCGAATCGCCTCCCGTGCCGCTCCGACCGGGTCACCGACGAGCATCAGCGCCTCGCGGCCGAGTACCTTATCGAAGGAGGAGTCCGGCGCGTCGATGTGCTCCATGTCCAGCTGGCGCACGGTGACGTTACCCAAGCCGTGCTGTCGCGCCCTAGCCTCCGCGATCGCGGTCATCTCGGGGACGACATCGGACAACACCACGTGACCGTCTACCCCAACGACTTCGGCTGCAGCTATCCCGACGCCGCCGGGTCCGCAACCGAGTTCGAGCACGTTCTCACCGGGCTGCAAATCCGCGGCAGCGAGCATGGCCGCGCCGACTTTCGCTCCACGTTCGTCGACGAAGTCGGCGTATTGATTCCAGGCCGGTGCAACCGAGGACCAGATCGCGTGAAGCGGGTTCGCAACCATCATCGCAGTGTACGAGCAGAAGGAGTGACCTTCTCCGAAAACCCCGCCGGGAAAAGCCCTTGCGGATTCCCACTGCGGCGAACTCATCGGGACGTGCTGTTTGGCCCGGGGCCTCACGTTCATGCATCTGCGCAACTTCGCAGGGCGATGTCCGCCCATGGATTTACAGTCCATCCCGCACGTTTGCGGCTGAAATCACCGAATGGTCAAGACCGCGCTAGAGAACGTGAGATGGTGGGTAACATCCCAGCTAGAGCTACAAAGTCAAAGCGGGATAGTGAGATTCGGAGAATATCGCCCGCCAGTTCTCTGTAACTGCGGTCCTGCGTGAACGCGCGACGAGTAATGAAAGTCAGTCGGTCTAGGCGGTTTTCGTCAATACCAATGCTGCTTCGTTGTATGGGAAAAGACGATAGAAGAATCGGGGCACCGGCGTGATGAGGGGTGCGGCCTCAGCTTTACTGACGATCTGCGGGTTGGCCAATGCGATATCCTTGCCCAGTTTGTGCAGTACGGTCGGCCCGCCGGCCAATACGTTCTTCAGCCAGTCCGATTCAGGCCCGTAGCCGATGAGAACAACGAAGCCGTCCCGGGTCTTGAATACCAAAAGGGGCGTTCGGTAGTGCCTGCCCGACTTGCGTCCGGTGTGCTCGAGCGTCCCGAGGCATGGAAGCCACGGTGTGAGCGAGCGGGCCACAGGATTAGTCACACGGCGGTTGAAGTTTGCGACAGCGCGAGGCACTCGCATGAAGGTCCTTTCTCACCGGTTACAGTTCTGGGCCGCCCCTAATGACGGCATTGTGCTCGGCGCGAACACTATGCCGTCGGCATCAGCCGTTCGGCCGATCCCATAAGGGCTCGCCCAACTTGGCGCGAATTGCACCCCATGGGTCGGCGTACCGACCCGGCGCATTCCGATAGGGTGACCGTCGCGCCATGAACAGTCGAACCATCGGGGCGATGAGCCGGCCCGGGTAGCGCAACAGTCGGTACCGCTCCGCTAGTTCGGCCTTCAAATCGGGCCATGAGTGGTGCTGAAACTGCAGCGCCTCTTCGGCTCGGGTGGTGTCCATCCAGTCGGTGACGAACCAGTCGTCGTCGCTGTTCGGGTCGCCGGGCCGACCCGTCGGCACGGCGCCCGGTATGCCCAGAGCCGCGATGAGGCCCGAGGTGACCTCCGCGTATGTCAAACGGTGGGAGTCATCGCCACCGATCAGGAGGATTTCGCGAGCGACGTCGGCAGTGGTCGCCGCAGCGAAAGCCCAAGCGACGTCACGAACGTCGACGGTCTGCACCCGACCATCGCTTGGTAGTGCGGCCTGGAAGTACATTGCGTCGGTGGTGACCGGCAGTGCCCCCACGTGCGGGCTCAGCACTGCTCCAAGTCGCAGGACCACCCACTCCAACTTCGACGCTCGAACGATCTCCTCGCCTTCAGACTTCTGGCCGCTGTACACGTCGTAGGGGCGCATCGGGTCTTCCGCCCTCAGCGGAGGAGTCGTGCGGTGCGGATTTCGAGGACCCATCACTGTGATGCTGGACGCATGAACGAATCTCGGCTGCTTCGGTAGCCCCTCAACGACGCGAACCAGGTTTGCGGTGGCGTCGACGTTCACCCGGCGCGCAACCTTGGGTATGGGATAGATCGCCGGTGCGATGACCGCCGCGAGGTGAACAATCGCGTCCGGTGAGACGTCAGCGACGAGCTTCTGCACCTGCTCGTAATCGGTTAGGTCGGTCCACTGGGCGTGGACGCCGCTCGGCAGTTTCGCGGCCGCCTTTCGGTTGGCGGGCGTATCGAGATCAGTGGCAACCACATTGCGCCCGAGTTCGGCCAGCCTCCGGACGGTTGCCGAGCCCACCAGGCCAAAGCCGCCGGTAACGAGGACAGTATTTGACATGATTCTCCCGGTTAAGTCATTTGCTTTTTGAGACGGCGGTCCGGACGTTGCTTAGCGCAATTCGTGGATGGAACACTTCTCGGGCCACGCTCAATTGAGGGATGTGAAGGTGATATGAAGTTCGCGCATTCCTCGCAAGATGAACGTGGGTTCGTAATCGAACTGGCGCTGGCCAGCCGGCCCGTGATGCTCTTCAGACACCACGATGTCGGCCATCCGGTCAAGGATTCGGTTCATTGAAATCCGTCCCTCTGCCCTGGCCAATGGGGCGCCTGGGCAGGAGTGGGCGCCGCGGATGAAGGCGATTTGTTCTCGCACATTCGGTCGCGCGGGGTCGAAGGTGTTGGGATTGCCGAACTTTCGTTCATCGCGGTTACATGCACCCGGTAGGAGCATGACAGTTGTACCCGCGGGCACTTCCACTCCTCCGACGGTTGTGGTCTTGCGCGCCATTCGGAAGTGCGCCTTGACAGGGCTCTCCATGCGCAACGTCTCTTCCAGGAACGCCGGTATCTTGCTGCGATCTTCGCGAAGCGAAGCTTGCAATTGCGGGTTCTCGCCGAGAACGCGTACTGCTGCGCTGACGAGTTTCGTCGTGGTCTCTGTGCCCGCTGCGAACAGGAACGTGGACAGATTCATGACGTCCTCGATGTCCGGCGTCGATCCGTCCTCATGCTTCGCCTGCGCAAGCTCCGTCAATACATCTCCACGCGGCGATCGCCTGCGGTCCTCGATGTAGGAATAAAACTTCTCGTTGAGCCACTCGAGAGGATTATGGGTTGTCGTCCCCTCCCCTAGCTCACCCGCGACTTGGCCTTCGAATACTGCCCGAAAGTCCTCGTGGTCGTGCTGCGGGACACCCAAGAGGTCGGCAATAACGAGCAGTGAGAAGGGTTTTGCATAGGCCGACAAGAATTCACAACTGCCTCGCTCTATAAATGTATCCAGTTGTTGATCGGCCAGCCGCCACATGAATTCCTCGTTCTCCTTGAGGCGCTTCGGTGTGATCAACCGATTCAAGAGGCTTCTGGTACGGGTGTGTAACGGCGGATCCTGATTCGAAATGTGCTCTGCCATGGGGGCAACGTGGCGATGCTGCTCGATCAGTTCGGTGACATCATCGCCGCCGTCAGGGCCAAACGGGAACCCGGAAAACGGACCGGCTAGCGAGTTGCATGACGAGAATGCCGAGTCCTTGTATATCGCGAGCGCTTCGTCGTATCCCGTTACCGCCATGACGTTGAGCGGGGTTGCTTGGGCCACCGGGCATTTGGACCGAAGATGGTCGAAGTATGGATACGGGTCGGACACAAGGGATTCATCTGTGAAAAAGTCAACTGTGTCGAAGTCGGTCATATGCTCTCTCCTCTATTCCAAAGTCTCGAATCGTTGGCGACCAGTTCAGAGGGTCGCTCGTACCGGCCGAAGCGGGGGTAATAACGTCACTTCGTATCGAACAGAACCGGCAGACTCGTGGGCGACCGGAAGACCATGCCACGGATGTGTGGGTCGTCGCCTTCGGGGTCCAGGCGCAGATTGGGCAGCCGATCGAGCAGAAGGTTGATCGCGGTACGCATTTCGAGTCGTGCGAGGTGCATTCCGAGACACACGTGTACGCCGTGTCCCCAGCTGATCGGGACCTTCGGTTGCCGGAAAATGTCGAAGAGGTTCGGATCGGAGTACCGGTCCTCCTGCCGATTGGCCGCACCGAGCATCGGCATCACCGATGAACCTTGCGGGATCGGCACCCCAGCGAGTTCGGTATCGCGGGTCGCGACTCGGGTGATGTTCAGCAATGGAGCGTCCCACCGCACACCCTCCTCGATCGCCTGCGGAATCAACGACCGATCGGCTCGAATCGCATCCAGTTGGTCTGGATGGGACAACAGCGCGAACAGCAGAGTGCCAAGCGAGCGGTAGGTGGTCTCCACGCCGGCGGGCAACAGCAGTCGGATGAACGAGTAGATGTCCTCGTCGGCGAGTTTTCTTCCATCGATTTCGGCCGCGGTGAGGCTGCTGATCAGATCGTCGCGGGGCTCGGTGCGCCGAGCGGCGAGGATTGGATTGAAGTAGTCGATCAGTGCCTGGGAGGCCGCCTTGCCACGTTCGGGGTTAATGGTGAAACTCAGCATCGAGATCGACCATCGCTGGAACTGTGGGAAATCTTCCTCCGGTAAGCCCAGCAGCGCGGCGATGATCCGCGCCGGATACGGGAACGTGAACGTCTTGACCAAGTCCGTCTTGCCTTCGGCGGCGAACTGGTCGATCAACTCGTTGCCGATGCGGCCCACGATCTCGTCTTCCCAGCGCGCGAGGGCCTTTTGGGTAAACGCTTTGGTCACAAGGGACCGCAGCCTGCCGTGTACGGGTTCATCCATACCGAGCATCACTCCGTGGCCGAGTACGTCACCGAAGATCTGGATCACCGCGTTGGACGAGAAGGTCTCATGGTCGCGCAACATCGTTTGAATGTCCTCGTGCCGGTACACGATGAAGAAGGGCTTGCCCTCCTCACCGGGAATCGCGGACGTCTCGACCCGCTGGATCGGCGTATCGCGGGCTGTTTGCGCCAACTCCGGGTAGGGATCGCGGACATTGCCGGAGACCACGTCGTCGAACGCCGCGAAGTCCTCGAGGTCGTCGAAAAGATCAGACATTGTTGGCTCCTCTCAAGTGGCCGGGCCGTCGACGGATTTCGCTCTGTGTACTGGCTGGAGCCGACGCGGCCGTTCTGTGCAGGCGACCGCAAGCGAGTGGTCCAGCGAGGTCGACGTCACGTTTTCCGGCCAGGCCGTACACGCTGTCATTGGCGATACGGATGGCGTCCTCTTCATACTCGTAGGGAATGACCACAAGTACCGGACCGACTCGAATGAGACCGTCGCTGTGTCAGCCATCGTTCTCACTTTCCTGCGTGCGGGCTTGTCTTTGCGGCCGCTCGTCGGGCTGCACGCTCGGTCAGACGCTGCATAATCGGTTGCGGAATAACTTTCATCGCCAGCACCATCGCCCGCTGGGCCGTAGTCAATGGGTAGGCTCCACCCCGCATCGTCCCCCGCCGAGGGATGCCCATCACCAACCGCGATATGTGATGCATACCCGCGGACGGGAGAATCCGATTAGACGCCAACAACATCGACGCATCGGGACCAACTCCGCGCCGCCGGAACGATGCACGGTCCTCCAAGGCCTTGACCAGACCATCGGTGAATTTCTGCGGAGGCCGGGCGAGGCTGACCGCGAAACGCCCACGCGAGTTGATGGTGTTGTGCAACCGCGCATACGGGCCGTTGAGATCACGATCATCGGTGGTGCCGGCGTCAGTGATGATGTCCGTGTCGTAGACCCCCGACACCAAGATGGTGACGCCGAGGCCGAACGGCGCGATCTCACCCGCCATCGATTCGCCCCACCGTTCCAACGCACCCTTGGCCGCCGAATACGGGGCGATGCCCGGCTGACCGCGCACGCCGCCGGCGCTGGACACCAACACGATCCGGCCCTCGCCAGCGGCCCTCATCGACGGCAACAGCGCCTTGGTCAGTACCACCGGTCCCATCACATGAGTGGCGAACATGTTCTGCCACAACTCAATATCGGTCTCCTCAACCATCCCGGCAGCGGAGATTCCGGCGTTGTGCACGAGCGCGTATGGGGCTCCGACGGTCTCTTCGATCGTCTTGGCAGCAGCGGTGATCGACGCGGTGTCCATCAGATCGAGTTGGACACCGACGAGTCGGTCGTCATCCACGCCGGCTCCTGTCGCCTCGCGCAACAGCGGCATTGCTCGTTCAGGGGTGCGCATCGCCGAGACCACGCGCCACCCCTCGCGATAAAGGCGCGCGGCTGAGGCGAACCCGAGCCCACGAGAGGCACCGGTGATGACGACGGTGCGCGGGTCAGTCATCGGCCGTCCGCATTCTCGGACGTACAGCGATCACTCTCCGAACCCAGCTCGACATCGGTGTTGCGGAATGGCCCCTGCTGCCAGGTGGCCCATTTTCCGACCGAGTACGGCCCCTCCGCGCCGTTGGCACGGTAATACCCCTGCGGGTCATACACTTTGGCCTCGGGATACGGCCACGGGCACGCGACCGAGGTCGCCAAACCGCTGGCCTTGATGGCCCAAAACCAGCCTCCGTATGCGAAGTACGCAACGTTGGTGATCGCGAACATCACCAGGAACGTCCCGAGTACCGGCTTCGTGGGGAAGAGTTTGGCCTTGGCAGCCAGCTTCTCCGCCACCGACTTTCCGGTGTCATCGCGGTACACGAGGATGGCGGCCGGGATCATCACGAACGTCACCGAGAGTGACTCCCAGATCAACGGGAACTGGAAGGTGGTTCCCGTGAAGACCGATCCCCAGGGGATCACCTGGGCGTAGATGTACAGGCCGGTGTGGACCGCGCCAATCTCGAGTGCGGCGTCAAACACGAAGCCGATCACCAGCACCAGCACGCCCAGACTGATCAGCGGGTGCCGACTGACGAATGCTTCCGGCCCGCGCTTGGCCTGCATTTTCCGAAGAATCCAGACCGCCGGGAAATACGGGCCGAAGTAGAACAAGACGTAGCCGAACACGATGAACGGTTCGACGGTCGGCGACATCATGATCAAGTACCAGTTTTCTGGCCAGTGCAACAGATCCGGGTTGTACACCGCGTACGGAGCCCAGTTCATGATCGGGTCCTGCCACACGATCAACGTGGTGCAGAGGAACATGAGCATGATGGGGCTTCCCGGGTTGCGCCGCCAACCGCGCACGAAGATGACAACCAGCGCGATCAGACCGACGACCGTGCCGACCTGGATCGGAGTAATCCAGTCGATTCCGAAGAGGAACTCGACCGGACGCGGCCTACCTTCCGTGTTCGGGTTAGCCACTCGTGGATGCAGTTCAGTGCGCGAAACCGCAATGAACAAGCCGGTTAAAGCGAGCAAGCCGATGCCGGCGAGCCACGAGCCCCAGTTAGTGCGATTAACCCCTCCGCTGCCAGGCACCTGATCCTTGGTGTCAACCAAGTGCGGCGTAGGTCTTTCGATACTCATGCGTTACTCCTCACCAAACCGCGCGACAAGATGCGAATTGACGCCGTCGGCGTCAAGCGTGCGAGCCACTAGGTACCCCGACCCCATCCACGCGCGGCGCGTCCATTTGCCCAGTGAGACGCGAGTGCCTGGCGCTCCAGAGGCGGCGGGCATCATCTTCACCCGTTCGAGCGCCTCCTTGACGCCGCGAGGGCTTAACGGATGCGCATCGGCGAATGCACGCACGAGGGTCGACGCCACATCATGATTGACAACGGAAACGCAGTATTCGGGTCGGTTGCCGTATTCCGCCTGATAGCGGTCCAGAAAATTTTGCCCGAGCTGGTTGGCCTCATCGTACTGATCGACACCGACCCAACCCATGAATGCTTTCCACATGATCGGGTTGATCCACGCGTTTTGAAATGCAGTAGTCGTGAATCGCGGCGGATCCCAGCCAACGGCCTCGAGTGCCGGATTGATGAAGACGATCCCGAAACCGAACCCGAGATGCACGATGGCTTCAGCCCGCGCCTCGTACAGAGTGCCCACCGCGGCACCGATGTCCTGCGCCGTCTGCGCAATCGGCGCCTCCGCCACGATACGAATTCCCTTGCGTGCGCAGGCGCGTCGTAAGTTGCCGAGGTAAGTCTCGCCAATCAAATTCTGTTCAACTAAGACGCCGACCGTGCTCAAACCCTTCTTCGCGATGAGATCGGCGAGGAAGATCGGTTCGTCGGTCATAGACCCTTGGGGGAAGGAGAACGTCCACTCGCCCAGCCAGTCGTCTGTCCCCGTAACACTGATCGCAGGCACTTTGAAGCGTTCCTCGATCGCCTCGCGTGTCGGAACGACGTTGTCGGTGATATTTGGCCCAAAAACTACGAGGCAGCCTTCGTCAGCAAGTTCACCGTAGGCATCGATCACCGCCTTGACTGATCCCTTTGGCAGTCCCTCCACTTCACGGTAGATCACCTGCACCGGACGATCTATGAGCCCTTGGTCAGCCGCCTCGGAGAAAATCAGGTCGAAGGACTGGACGAACGATTCCAGCAACTCCTTCGGAAAATCCGCCGCAAGCGTGAAGTCCATCAAATAGCCGACCTTTATCGGCTCTGCAGTGCTCTCGTAGGACATACAACCTCCTCGTACAGGAATCTTGGATTACGGCCTAGGGTGCGAATCGCGATATGACTGGCTCGTTGTCGGTTCAGCAATCGCCGAGAACAATGTTTCAGCCTGCACACCAGAAGATTTCGACGATGACTGCGAGATTGGTCGACAGCCATTCGATGGTCGCAAGGCGCGAGACGCCAGCCGAGAACGTGATATCCCAAAGCACATTGCTGGAGTCATGTTTCAAGTACCAGTCCCGACAGATCGTCGTTCGATCGCCAACCTTCCAGCAGCTTCTCGAAGGCGTAGTACCCAAGGCCGTACAACTCGCCGGTATATGATCGCGGCCGGAGCTCACCTTTCTCGTCGGCGATCTCCTGTCCGTCATTGTTGAAATATCCAGGCGTGCATTCTCGGATGAACGCCGAGGTATCGATAGCCACATCGCGGACGTGGTCGACATAGGTTTCCTGCGCCTTCAAACTGGGCTCCACAGCAGATGCACCGCGTTCGAGCGCCTGACTGATAATCCAGGCGATGTGTTTGCCCTGATTGTTGAACGTCTCGGTCGTCGAGGCGTTGAAGCCACCTTGAAAGAACCCGATGTAGAACTGATTTGGAAATCCGTGCGTCATCACGCCGTGGAAAGTCCGAAACTCGTGCGCCCACTGATCATAGAGAGATCGACCACCACGGCCAGACACCTTGTCGATCCCCCACCGCCGCTGAAGGTCACTGGTCACCTCGAAACCGCTGGCGAAAATCAGGCAGTCGATCTCATATTCCGTGGACTCGTGGATGAATCCATGGCTGGTAACGCGCTCAAGACCTCGCGTCGGCGATACGTCGAGAAGCTGGACATTCGGCAAGTTAAACGTTGGGTAGAACTCGTCGCTCGAAGCTGGCCGCTTGCACATGTGCCGATACCAGGGTTTCAGGATCGCTGCTGTCTCTTGATCTTTCACCACTGCGTCGACCCGTTGCCGAAGCCGCTCCATGACTCGGTAGTCCATCATTTCGCGCTTCGCCAGGAATTCCTCTGGCGACTCCGGCCAGCCTGTCTCGTTGAACTCAGCAGAGAGGTTGCGATTTATCTCCGTCCAGATGTCGCAAATCTGGTCTTGTTCACCCGGCATCAAGCCGTCTATCGCTGCGCGGTGAAAGTTCATTTGGCGTTCGCGCTGCCAACCAGGCTGCAGCGTGGCGAGCCAGGCTGGATCTGTAGGCGTGTTATGACGCTCGTCGACGGTAGAAGCAGTGCGCTGGAGAACGTACAACTGCTTGGCGAACCTGCCTAGGTAGGGCACCGCCTGGATAGCCGAAGCGCCTGTGCCGACGATGGCTACGCGTTTGTCGCGCAGATTGTCGAGGACTGGCTCCTCTTGGCTTCCACCGGTGTAGTTGTAGTCCCATCGCGCGGTATGAAAAGTCTTGCCCTCGAAGTCGTCGAGGCCCTCGACGCGGGGCACCTTTGGAGTGTTGATCGGCCCGAGCGCCATCACAACGAAGCGAGTCCGGAGGTCATCGCCGCGATCGGTCGCGATACGCCACCGATTGATGGACTCATCCCAGCTCAACGCATTGACACATGTGTGGAAAAGTGCCCCTTCATAGAGGTTGAATCTGGTTGCGACTCTCTGGCTGTACTCGCGTATTTCGAGTCCGTCAGCGAACTTCTTCGATGGGAAGAACTCCATCTCCTCCAAAAGCGGTAAATAGCAGTACGAGTCGTTGTCACAGGAAAGCCCCGGGTAGCGGTTCCAGTACCACACGCCTCCGAAGTCGCCCGCCTGCTCAATGATCCGGAAGTTGTCGATACCCAACTTGCGCATGTGATGGCCGGCCAATATGCCGGCCCAACCACCACCGAGGATTGCAACATCTATCTCGTCGGTAATTGCCTGCCTTGGCAAGCGCGGCATGTGCGGATCGCTGTAGTCGATTGCTGGTGTTGCCTCCGCCGCCGGCGTGTATTGCTTCTGACCGTCGGGACGCAGGCGGCGGCTCCGCTCTTCGCGATACCTTTGACGAAGGGCCGGAATGTCGACATCCGATTGATCCGGCAGCTGCGTGGGTTCACATGTCATCGGCGCGGCCTCCCTCGGACCGGGGAACGAAGGTCAGGGGAAGCTTCTCCATCGCCAGCAAGGCAGCGTTGGGTATGTACCGGATGTCCTCGACCGGTATCGCCAGACTGAGATTGCGCAGGCGCCGCGCCGTCTGCTTTGCTGCGACAAGTAGCTGCATGCGCGCAAGCGATACACCCAGGCACAAATGCACGCCTGCCCCGAACGTCATACTCTTACGGATGTTGAATCGACTCGGATCGAACTGACGCGGGCATTCAAATACCGATTCGTCGTCGTTAGCCGAGGCGAACAGGACCAGTAGGTGCGCGCCCTTAGGTAGCGCCTTCTGTCCCAACATCACCGGCTCAGTGGTCACCCGCGAGAGCGCTCGCACCGGCGGCTCGAGACGTAGAAGTTCCTCGACGAATCGTCCCATCAGCGAGTCATCTTCAGCGGCATCGTAAAACTGCGTGGCGATATCCGGGTTGGTCGCTACCTGAAAAAGGATGTTGGAGAACGCCGTGGACATCGAATCATGAGTGTTGATAAGAAGAGCTCGAGCGGTTGCGACTAACTCCTCGAAACTCAGAGGCTCCTCGTCAGGTATTCGTGCGGTGATGATATCCGAAAGCATGTCGTCTTCCGGATCGTCCATTCGTCTACGAACAAGCGCGATCAGGTAGTTCTGCATCTCTGCAAGCTCATGAGCCGCACGGATCATGTCTTCCCGGGTATTCGTGAGGCTGAACTGCGATAAGTACGCGCTGCCCCAACGCTTGATCGTGCTCATGTCCAGATCGTCGACCTGTAGTTGCTGCATGCTGAACGCGATCGCCATCGGCAACGCCAGTTCGTGCAACCCGTCTACTTCGCCACGCTCGGTGAATGTGTCGATCAGCCCGTCAACGAGCTGTTCAAACGGTGGCTCAAGGGATTTCATTCGCTTCCTGCTGAAGGCTTGAGACAGGAGCCTGCGTACCCGAGTGTGGCGGGGTGGGTCGATGTTGGCGACGTCGGGGAAGAAACCGCCGCCCGTTTGTTCAAGGATCTCCTTCATCTCATCGAGGTGCCCATGGGCCATCTGTTGGTAGTAGCCGAGCTCTTGGGAGAACACGACCGGATCTCGCAGCACCGCTTCGAGATCCTCATGTCGTGACACCAGATACATCCCGAGGTCCTTTTCGAAGTGGACCGGGGCGTCGTATCGGAGCGTGCGGTAGTAGGCGAACGGTCTTTCTTGAATTGCCGGATCGATGAACGACACCCCGTCGAGAGAATCGAGGCGCTCGGCGCCGACCGGGCACCCACTGGCTGCAGTCATTCCTTCTGTCATCACAAGCTCACCCCTCTGCCATCAGTTGTTGGCAACTGCACTCGGTCGCGTACAAGACGGCTGGCCTTTCGCATCCCATGTATTGGGGCCGACGCCACGCTGACGTAGCTCAGCTTTAATAACGCGCAGGGTCGCTTGAGTTTTCGGGAGTTCGTCCACGAACTCGATATAGCGAGGAACCATGAACCGAGCCATCCGAGTCCCAAGATCCTCATGCAGATCCTGCGGGCCGATCGTGGACTCAGGACGCCTAACAGCGAATAGCAGGATTTCATCTTCGACGCCGTCGGCGGGTACCGCTACCGCGGCGCATTCAACAATGTCCGAATTGCGAAGCACGTCCGCTTCGACCTCGAACGACGAAATATTCTCGCCCCTGCGTCGGATGGCGTCTTTCAATCGATCGACGAAGATGTAGTCACCAGGCGGTGTGCGAACAAGCGCGTCACCCGTATGAAACCAGCCGTTGCGCCATGCGGACGCCGTCGCACTGTCATTATTCAGGTAGCCCGCGTTCATCACCCACGGCACGCGGGAGCGCACCACACATTCGCCCGCTGTGCCATCGGCGACTTCATAGTCGTTCGCATCCACCAGGCGAACTTCGAAACCGGGATAGCCCTCTCGAACTCGGCCGACGGTGCGACTATTCGTTGGGTTCCAACCCGACCTTATAGCGACGCCGCCCTCCGTACTGTTGTACACAGTGCAGATACGGACTCCGAATCTCTCGCTGAACTGTTGATAATTGGAGCCGAGGGGCGCCATGAATAAGTTCTTCAAAGTCGTTGGCCCCGCCGGGCTATCCGGATACCTCAGCAGCGCATCGGCCATCGATCCGACGAGCATCGCGGTTGTGATTTCGAAGCTGACGACATCGTTCCAAAAGCTGAAGAGAGCGAAACGCGGCCTCATGACCACTTGTCCGCCGACCATAGCTGCGTTGTAAGGAATCGACTTCGAACCGAAATGGGCATGCGATGTCGTGCAGTAGAAGATGTCCGCCGGTGTAAGGTCCTCGATCGGAAAGGTGCCGGAATTGATCGCGTGCAGTTGGCCCCACGGCAGCCTGACCGCCTTGGAAGGCCCAGTGGTTCCGGAGGTGTAGGTGATACAGGCGATATCGTGAAATGCCGGCACCCTGATCCGATCGCACGCAGCTGCCATATCCAGCCTGAGAGCTTCCGGGTGGGTGACGCCAGGCAGGGACGAGCTCTGCGCAAAATCGTCGTCTACGCCGTCGAGTACGAGTACTCGTCTGACCGTCCGCAAGTCTGCGGCGACGGTTTCGACGACACCGACGTACTGTGCAGACAACACAAGTAACTCCGGAGCGCAATTGTTTATCGCGTAGGCGAGCATGCGTCCACGGAATTCCGGGTTCGTCGCCGCATCGACCGCACCGATACTGGCGAGACCGAGCCAAGCAGCCATTGAGTCCAGGCCTGCGTCAAGGATGGTGACGACGACGTCACCGGGACTGACGTCGAGCGCCAAAAAGCGTGCCGCCCATGTGCTTATCAATGAGTTCAGTTCACCCCAGGTGGCGGATGCACCGTCCACTGTGCGTATGAACACCCGATGTGGATCCGACTCCGCCATGCGATTGACGATGGCGGGTAGCGTTTCCGATGATGCCGATATCACGCGTACTTCCAGAAAGCGCGCATCATCGAGATCTTTCCCGCATCATTGAAAGTGAAGTGATCGACAAGTGGGCCGACATGCTGCATCGCGCCCTCGCGTGTCACCACGCCCTGCAGGATGGCGATCGCTTCATTACCGCACACTATGACGTCGCGCTCGAGCCACAGCTTCATCGGCGAAAGGTCAGTTACCAACTGCCAGAAGGCTGTCCGCAGACTCTCGATACCGGTGTACGTATCTACCCCAACGGGATCTTCCAGAACAGTGTCATCGGCCCAAAGAGCCAACCAGCCATCCTTATCGTGATTGCTCAGCGTCTCGCAGTGCGCGTTGATCGCCGCGACAATCGCGTTGGTGTCTGGCATTTCTGTTCCCTTCTAGCAGTACCGTCGGCGGAAGATGAGAAGTTCACACCTTGCTGACTTCGTCATCCCAGCCCATATCACGTTCTTGTACAGCGGCTCTCACGCCCTTCTCGTGAATCAGCCTGAGGTGATGCTCCTTTGCGATTGCCGCTTCCGCACTCGGAACGTATGGATCCCGACCCACATCAACCATCGCGGACAGGCCAGCCGCTTCGTACAGGCGGTGCGTTCCGCGTTTATTGGCGACGAGATCACCGGTTTCCATCCGTGCTATCTGCTCTGCGAAGCGCATCGCTACGTCCTCTTCCTGGCCGAGCGCGACGACTCTGTTCACGTAGAACAACCGATGTGCCGTCTCCGCGTCCAGCCAACCCCCGGTCATCCACAGCTGCTTCATGACGCGGATAGGGAAGTGGAAGGGCATCAACGCATAGGGGCCGTATGGTGCGCCGACGCCGACCCGGGATTCTTCCCAGCTGAAGCGGGAATCATCCGCTGCGATAACGACATCGGCCGCGAGCAGGAATGTGTTGGCGTGAGGCCCCACGAATCCTTTGGTCGCGGCTACAAGACCCTTTGTGAAGCGCCACGGTGGAAGTAGATCGCCTGTGTGAACCCAGTACTTGTCCTGGATCGTCGCCGGCTCTTGCCCGCCGATGGTTTCGGCCGCGACCTGTTGAATGTCATGGCCGGAGGAGAAGTTCGGGCCTTCGGCCGTCAGGACGACGCACTTGATGTCGTCCATCCGGTCACAGTCTGAGAGAACGGAGTAGAACTCCTTCTCCATAGTGCTATTGATGGCATTCATCTTCTCGGGTCGGTTCAGGCGAACTGTGACGATGCCCGCCTGGCGTTGCACCTTGAGACATGCCATCTCAGTCCAGTGCGTTTCATGCATCACGCGTCTCCCTGTGAGGTGTATCGACTGAGGCGCTCAGCTCCGTTCTCAGCCACGCGGAAGACCGAGCACTTGCTGAGCGATGATGTTTCGTTGGATCTCAGATGTACCTCCGGCGATGGTGGCTGCGATACCGCGGGTGTAGCGCTCGAAACTGCTCGCGAAGTACTCGTCGTTGTTCATGTGTTGGTATCGGCCGGTCACTGGATGCAATAGACCGTGAATCCCCGTCGTATCCAATAAGACATCGGCGGCTCGTCTTTCAGCCTCAGAGCCGAGCAGCTTTAGCACCGACACAGACGACGTATCCGCCTCCCCGCGCGCAGCGCGGGCCAGGGCTGCTGACCCCATAGCGCGCAAAGCGTGATAATCCATGATCATCGATGCGTATTGGTCGCGCTGGACAGAAGTGCGTGGCCGGCAGTCTGCGATCAGGTTGTCGAGCCGATCCGCGAACAACAGCCACATCATGGTTCGTTCGTGGCCCAACGACGCGTTGGCTACCCGCCAGCCCTGATTGAGCTCGCCGACAAGGTTTTCCGCTGGGACGCGAACGTCGGCGAAGAACACCTCGTTGAAGTCGAGGTTGTCTTGGCTTGCCACGTCGGCGAAGGGGCGACAGACCAGGCCCTGGGTGTCCCTGGGGATGACCAGCGCGGAGATACCCTTGTGTTTCGGCACGTCCGGATCGGTGCGCACGAAAGTCAGCAAGAAGTCGGCGTGGTGCGCTCCTGAAGTCCACACTTTTTGACCGTTGACGACGAACTCGTCGCCTTCACGGACGGCCCTCGTGCTGAGCGAAGCAAGGTCAGAGCCGGCGTTGGGTTCGCTCATCCCCAACGAGGCCGTCATTTCGCCGCGTAGCACAGGTACCGCCCAGCGCTGCTTTTGATCTGCTGTTCCGAACGCGATCAGCGATGTTGCGACTATGTTCACGCCCTGCGGGTTGAAGCTGTGAAAGATTCTCCGTCTGCATAGTTCGTCGAGATGCACGAACTGCTGCAATACAGTCGCGTTGCGACCCCCGAACTCCGGCGACTGGGCGGGTAACAACCAGCCGTTGTCGAACAGCAGGCGTTGCCAATCCCTGGCCCACTGCGGCATGTGGGACACCGATTGTGGACGTTCGAGCGTCTGCGCCTCGGTCGGCAGGTTTTCGTCGAGGAATGCGGAGAACTCTGCGCGAAAGGCTTCGACGTCTTCATCAAAAGTCAGCTGCACGATACTCCTTCGCGATGACCGCGCGATGCTCTGCGGCGCCGCCGAGCATCAGTTCCCCCGCCTTGGCGCGCTTGATGGCGAATTGCAGGTCGTTTTCCCATGTAAGTCCCATGGCGCCAAAGCACTGCATCCCATGTCTAACTACTCGCGACTGTGCCTCTCCTGCAGCCACTTTCGCCATCAAGGACGCGATCCGGCGCCTCGGGTCATCGGCCGCGATGGTCAACGCGGCGAAGTAACTCAGCGCGCGCGCCCGTTCGATTGACACGTGCATATCGGCAGCTTTATGCTGAATGGCTTGAAACCATCCGATCGCCACCCCGAACTGATGACGCTCCTTTACGTGCTCGAGCGCCATCTCCAGAATCCGCTGGCAGGCACCGACCGTGTGTATCGCCATGCCGGTGAGTGCGACATGCTTGGCACGCTCCGTGTCGCAGGCAATTCGGTCCTCATCGCTTACCCGAACTCCATCAACTATTAGGTCGACCACGTGCAGCCCGGGGTCGAATATCGCGGCCCGTCGGGATGCGACACGATCCGAGTCGACAACGAAGACCCCAGCTTCAGTGATGACCGCAAGGTGTTGCGCCCGGTCTGCGTCGAGGACGAACCGAGCGGCACCGTCGAGCTGCCATCCCAAGCCATCGCGATGCGCGGTGACCCCGTTGTAGACCGCAGCACCCGACTGTTTGGGGTCGAACTGGTCACCCACCAGGGGCGCGAATTGGGTGGTGGTCGCCAAAAAGGACGTTGGGTCACTCGCTCGCCCCAGCTCTTCGAGTACCAGGGCGAGCTCAACGAAGCATTCCGCGCTCGTGAGCTCCGTCCAGCCTTGATCGCAATACCACCGCCACAGGGGACCATCATCGGAACCGCCCTCCGCGATCGCCCGAACGAGCGACGGTGGGCACTGTTTCGTCACGGCGTCCTGGACCGTTTCGCGCCAGAGACGCTGGTCAGCGTCAAGCTCTAGAAGCACTCCAGTCCCGTCGTCGTCGAAGATGTCGAACGAGAATATCGTTCTCATTTCTTGAAAGTCAACGTGCGCGATTCTTGACAACCATCATAAACAGATAGCAACATCCATGATTGACGGTTTGCGTACATCCATGGTTCCGAAGGTGAGAATCACGATCGACATGAGGGCGTTCGCAGATCGACACCGTCTTCGCGGTAGCGGCGCACTAGCCAGGCAGGAGCTTAGATGCAGTTTGCTACAACGCTACGTACGCTACGCGCGGCCGACGCCCGCCAATCGGGTGCAACCGCACCAACATGCGCCGCCGATCGGGGGTTCTACAGCCCGCACGCCTCAGCGCCCTACCGCCGAAAACGGAAGTCCGTCTTGCGCCAACCCGGCCGCCGTCGTCAGTTTCACTGTCAATCGCTGAGCAGGAGATGACCATGGCCAGGAAGCCAGTCCCCGATACGTCGCAAGTCGAGCTTGATTTGTCCGACGTCGATCACCGGGTGGGAAAACCTATCGGCGGCGGCCAGCTGTGGGACCCATGCAGTTCTTCCGACATTCGCCGTTGGGTGATGGCGATGGACTACCCCAATCCGCTTCACTGGGATGAGCGGTTCGCCCGCGCTTCCAAGTTCGGCGGCCTTATCGCACCACAGTCCATCGCTGTCGCTCTCGATTACGGGCACGGGGCAGCCCCGGCATGCGTCGGGCACATTCCGAACAGCCACCTCATCTTTGGCGGAGAGGAATGGTGGTTCTACGGCTGCCCGGTGCGGCCGGGAGACAAGCTGTTTCAGGCGCGCCGGTTCCACGACTACAAAGTGGTTGAAACTAAGTTCGCTGGTCCTACGATGTTCTCGCGCGGTGACACCACCCACACCAACCAGAATGGCGTACTTGTCGCGCGTGAGAGATCGACCGGAATCCGCTACCTGGTCGAAGAAGCGACCAAACGGGGCATGTTCGAGAACCAACTCGGCGAGATCAAGAAATGGACGCAATTCGAACTGGAGGAAGTCGACAGGCTTCGACGCGATTGGATTGAGTCGAATCGGCTTGGCGTCTCACCGCATTTCGACGAAGTCAAAGTGGGCGACACGCTGCCACGTCGTGTGATCGGCCCGCACACCATCGCGACCTTCACTACTGAGTACCGCGCGTTTGTCTTTAACATCTGGGGCGGATTCGAATGGGTCGCACCACCCGGCGTCGAAGATCCTTGGATCAACCAGGATCCGGGCTTCGGCAAGGACTTCGCTTTCGACGAAGAAGACGCGTTCATCGATCCACGAAAACGAGACGGCCTTTACCTGGGACCGTCGCGCGGCCACATCGATGCCGATCGCGCTAGTGAGGTCGGTATGGCACGCGCCTATGGCTACGGTGCAACGATGGGCGCCTGGTGCACTGACTATCTGGCCTACTGGGCCGGCCACGACGGAATGGTCCGCCATAGCAAGGCCGACTTCCGTGGTCCGGCTTTCGAAGGCGACGTGACCTACTTCGACGCCGAAATCATCGGCAAGCAGGCCGAGTCGTCGTGGGGGGTGCCACTCGTCCAGGTGAAGTTGCGTCTGACCAACCAGACCGGCGAAGAACTCGTTGACTGCACAGCCGAGGTCGAGCTACCGATGTGACGAGGTCGCAAAAGTTGATGAACTCTGAAGTCGCCCAGACGCTTTCGATCACTTCCGGCCCGTTATTGAGCGATGAGCCAGGACTCGGCCCCCTGACGTTGCCCGGCTTTCTGCGTGAAGTGACATTGATGTATCGCAGCCGCGAAGCTGTCGTGTTTCATGCGGCAGGTGGTGAAATCCGCTGGTCCTACGCCGACCTGTGGGAGCGGGCAGTCGAGGTGGCGTGCGCCTTGCGCGCGCGCGGCGTCGGCAAAGACACCCGGGTCGGCATCCTGATGACCAATCGGCCAGAATGGCTTTCGGCGTTTTTCGGCATCTCGCTCGCCGGAGGTGTGGCCGTCACGCTTAGCACCTTCTCAACCCCGGCGGAGCTCGATTACCTGCTCAATGCATCAAGCATTGCAGTGCTGTTGTTCGAGCGGCGGGTGCTCAAGACGGACTTCGCGGCCGTGCTGTCCGAACTCGCGCCCGAGATCGACACAGCCGTCCCCGGAACACTGCAATCCGAGAGGTTTCCGTTCCTCCGCTACCTTGCAACGATCGGCGACGCGCCATCCGGCATCGACACGTGGGACGCATTCCTTGCCCATGCTCACGATGAACCGCAGGCACTGGTACATGCGACCGGTGAGTCGGTTCGACCCAGCGATGCAGGAGCGTTGTTCTTCTCGTCAGGCTCGACGAGCAAACCGAAAGGCATCCTCAGCGCCCATCGCGGCGTCACCATACAGATGTGGCGCTTCCGAAGAGTGTGCGGCTTCAGTCCCGACGATCATCTCCGTTGTTGGTCAGCGAACGGCTTCTTCTGGTCCGGCAATTTCGTGATGTCTTTGGGAGCAACGTTGGCCGCCGGAGGTTGCCTCGTCCTGCAGCCGACGTTTGACGCGACTGCGGCGCTCGACCTGATGGCTGCCGAACGAGTCAACTACCCCTTTGCGTGGCCACACCAGTGGGCACAGGTCGAAGCCGCACCCAATTGGCTAACCGTCGACCTCAGCGCAATGCGATTCGCCGATGTCAACACACCGATCGTGCGTCACCCCACGGTGTCTGTCGAACGGTTCGTGCCTGATCACGCTTACGGAAACACCGAAACATTTACCTTCTCAACGATGGTCGAGGCCGACACGCCTCGCGAGATGCATGGAGACAGTTGGGGTTGGCCGCTTCCTGGGGTGACACTCAAAATTGTCGATCCATTCAGCAGAGTGGTGCTTCCGCGCGGCGGCAGAGGAGAAATCTGCGTCAAAGGTCCGACACTCATGCTGGGCTACATCGGTACACCGTTGAGTGAGACGCTCGATTCCGAAGGGTTCTTCCCCACCGGCGACAACGGCTATCTCGACGAGGCCGGCCGACTGTTCTGGGAGGGCAGGCTCTCGGACATCATCAAGACGGGCGGTGCGAATGTGTCACCGCTCGAAATCGATGAATTACTGGCAAAGCATCCAGGTGTAAAAGTGACCAAGACCGTTGGCGTGCCGCATAGGACGCTCGGGGAGGTCGTCGTCGCGTGTGTGGTCCCGCACGACGGCGCGAGTCTCGAAGCCGAGGAGATCCGCCAGTACTTGCGGGAACGGCTGGCGAGCTACAAGGTGCCGCGCCACGTGCTTTTCTTCCGCGATGACGACATCACGCTGACAGGCAGCGACAAAATCAAGTCCGGCGAGCTCCGCGAATTAGCAATGAAGCGGCTCTCGAAATCGGCTGTGGAACAATCATTTCCACCGGCGCGCAGCTAGCTGTCGGGTGGCCGCTCGCCAGCGTTTGAATTACCTCCGTGCACCGCCGCGGAAGGGAGTAACGCTTGACGACACCAGGACCACACAACCTCTTCGGTCAGGCTAGCGCCGTCCATCCCCTCGTGCAGCGCGTTGAACTGCCCAAAAGACGTCAGCGTGTAGCCCAAGAGTGAGGTCAATTGCGACAGAGTGAGATCGTTTCGAATAAGGCCAGCTTGGGAGCACGCGGTCAAAATCTCTGTCAGCAACTTGCGGTGCGGCTCCCACACTTTCGCGAATGCCTCCGGGTTATCCAGCTCAAGGCTCAAGTTGTAAAGAAGAACGAGGCGACCGCCGACTTCTTGCGATGCGCCCGGCCGCGAAAGCACGCCCCGGCACCATGCCTCCAGCTGTCCCATCGGGCCATCGGCAGCCTCGACCTTCTCCCTAATCGCCTCGGTGTATCGCGCGGTCACGTCCTCGTACAGCGCGAGAAGAAGTTCGTCCTTGCCAGCGAAGTGCTGGTAGAACGTCCGTACGCTCAGGTTGGCGCGGTCGGCCAGAGTCTGCAGCGTGAAATTCGCCTGGCCGGATTCCTGAAGAAGCTCAAGGGCCGTTGCCATGAATTGCGTGCTGCGAGCGACGGCGAGTGCCCGCGCGTCACCGAGTCGACGCTCGACGGCCCGCTCCTGCCACGTGCTTCCGGCTCCATTGCGTCCATCCGGCGCATTCTTGGGAGCCTCACCTGTTTTCACTGCCCACCGTCCAAGCGCCTTGAAAGCGAGCGCTGCGAACCAGCGCACGCGCCGCCGTCGGCGGCATGACGGTGAAGAGACAGCATGCAAACACGATATCGGCATAGTCGGGCTTGGCCCCAACAGCCAATTTCCAGCCGATTTGCCGGCAAGTCGGCCACCACCTTCCGCCATCCTCTAATGAGAACGCCACTCTCTCTATCGCACTCTAGCATTCTCACTGTGCGATAATTACGGTTAGCGCTTATCGCTTATTAGCATTTTTGATATTCGCTAAGCTAGATGGCGGTCTTGGCCGATGGCTCGTCGTCTCGCGGGCGTCTGCAGAGTCGAGCGGCGGTCTTGGCCGACAGTTCCCGCCGACTGATGAGCGTCAGCACTAGCTCGCCGTTCCTACGAGGCAACGGGATAATTCGGCTCGCCACCGAGTCTCGCTGAAAATCGCTTCGAACTGCGCCTTACGAGTGGAGCTAAGGGGACTCGAAATCCTGAACCTAAACGCAGAATGTCGCCTGAGGTGCGCAAATCTACGATTCCTAGCCGTGAAAGTACGCGAAACGACGCTGATTTACCTGCGGGAACGCGAGGGGTGTTGACGGCGTCAACGTGGTGAGAGAGACACGAGGCTCACGTGGCTCCGTTCTCGGTACAGCACCCCCTACCGCCGTCGCTTCTACTTATCCCTGCGGAAGCGGGCCGCTACATACCGGGATAAGTGCGGTCAACAATATGCGCCCGCTAGAGAGAGGTCGCCTTCAGTCGAGCGACGTAAAAGTCACATGGAGTGCGCGCATCCCTCGCAAGATGAAGGTGGGTTCGTAATCGTACCGGCGCTGGCCGGTGGGCCCGTGATGCTCCTCAGAAATCACGATGTCGCCCATCCGGTCGAGGATTCGGTTCATTGAGATCCGCCCCTCCGCCCTGGCCAACGGGGCGCCAGGGCAGGAGTGGACGCCGCGGATGAAGGCGATCTGCGCTCGCACATTCGGTCGGTCAGCGTCGAAGTTGTTCGGGTTGGCGAGCTTTCTCCCCGACAAGCAAGCGCTCTTCGAGGCGGTGTTCATAGCGGTCGAAGAGGGTCTTGTTATGGAGGCCGCCAAGAACCTGGCCGATCCAGCAGACGGGGCATTCAACCAGTTGCAACAGGGGCTCATGGGGTTCCTCGATGCATCGCTTACTCCCCAAGTTCAGCAAATTCTGCTGATCGACGGTCCTGCCGTCTTGGGCTGGTCCAGATGGCGCGAACTAGAAAGCGTGTACGGACTCGGAGCAATCCGCGCCATGCTCCAACGCGCCATCGAAGAAGGGGACCTAACGGCTCACCAGCCTGTTGCTGCCCTCGCTCATGTGCTTCTCGCCGCAGCGGAGGAAGCGGCGATGTTCATCGCTAATGCACCCAATCAGCACGATGCGCGAAACGAGAGCGTTCAGGCGCTCAACGCCCTGCTAGACGGACTCCGGTCTAACCCAGACCAGCAGGTCTTTAAGGATGTGATTACCCGAGGCCGTTCCGGTTGCTTGCCGGTGATTCGAGGAACTCACTAAGGGGAGCTGAGGGGACCCCAAATCCTTGGTCCGGTGGTGGCAAAAAGCTTCTGGGCTGCGGAAACAAAGGCAAGCTTCGGCTGCCGCCACACCTGCGCGGTCTGCCGCTCAGGCCTCGCGCGCGGATTGGAGGCCCCATGTTTACATCGATCGGTGGCCACATAGCGCGTCAGGGTGATCCCAACCGCGGGTCAAAATCGATGCCCGCGGACGGCCGCGACGGAGTCGCTCAGCAGCCGGCGGGCCTTCTCGACGTCCACCACAGCCGGGGGCCCGTTGGGCACTTTCACCGGATTGACTACCACCAGTACCACGCTGTTACCGAGATAGGCGGTGTAGTTGTACAACTCACCGGACCGGTCGAGGCCGCCGAGGGTGGCTTCAAGCGTCCGATGGATTGCGAGCGTTTCGGCGCCGAGGATGTGGGGCGCATCAACCACGTCAATCGCCCCACGCACGCTTTGGCCGGTGAATGCGATGTGGTTACAGGCGTGGCTTATCGACTCGTAGGGCACCTGCGCGGAGGTCTGTACCGCGACGGCAACGAAGCGGTTGTTGTCGCCCTCGGCGGTAACGGTTGCCATCCTTCCCGTGAGCCCGCTGGGCAGGGTTTGGCCCTGTGCATACTTCGAGCACTCAGCGGGATCTATTGTCATGTTCGCAGGCAGCTTCTGGGGCGCAAACAGCCGTGGGTCGATGCCGGTGGGACCGTTGGTGACGACCTTGTATTCGGGCCCGAAAGTCGACTTGACGGCGAAGATGCCGCTGATGTCAATGTGCTGGTTCTGCATCGTGTTCGAGCATGCTGTCGACCACGCCGTAGTCACGACCCATATCGCGGCGAGTACCGTTTTTGCGATCGGTGTCGGGCGTAGCGTCGGCATCATGACGGAAGCTCACTGACCTCCTCGGCTCCCGACGTGACGAGCACCTACTTCGTGTCTCCGCTGTCGGGTTTCGACGGTCCGCCGAGGGCGGACTTTACCGACTTCGTCACACCCGCGATGGAATCTTTCACTCCGCTGACCGCAGACCCGATCGGGTCGTTCGCGGACTTCGAACCGCTCGCAGAGCCGGTTACCGGCTTTGAGGAGCCCGCCACGGGAGAGGTCCGCAGCACGTTGAGCCGCGGCCCCGGATTCGTCGAGGCCAGCCGTTCAGTGTTGGTCACGGTCGGCTGTGGTGACCCGTTCCCCACGGTTTCTGGTGCCGTCCCCTGATTTTGACCCACGACGTCCGGCGAGGACGCGGTCGCGTCACTCGCAGTCGAAACGACGGCAGGAACGAGCGAGGCATTTCCGCTCGGGGTCGGGCCGGCGGACTCGAGATTGGCGGAGCCATCGAGTGGATTCGGGGTCGGTGCGAAGCCCGGCAGCCCACTGTTGAACGCAGAGAGGCTTCCCAACTGGTTCGACGGGATCAGCAGCGCAAGCAAACCGCCGCTCGGCGAGCTGAACAGAACCGGAATGGTCGAACCTGTGCCCGTCGTCGGAGTGCTGGGCGGCGGCGTCGGCTTTCCGTCGATGCCCTCTGTGGCGAGACCTCCAACGCCATACGGTCCCGGACGCTGGGTGCCGAGCGGACGACTCCCGGTGAAGTCACTGATTCCGTTGTCCAGTCCGGTCGGAATCGCAGTCAGCAGGTTCGAGCCGAAACTCGCCGGATTCGGGAAATAGAGCGGATTGAAGGGCGTCGGCACACCGGGCGGGGTGCTTCTGTCGTAGGCCGACTCGACGATGACCCGCAGCGGGGGGTCCAGCGCGTCGGCCAGCGGGAACCCGACCACCGGGATCGACTCCAACGGCATCAGCAGCGGCAACGGATACGTCGGGATCAAATAGTAATTCGTGTCCCCGTATTGGCCTTGATAGATGGCCGTCGTTGGGTCCGCATCCGGATAGTGACCGTGCAGGTAGTAGAAGCCCATGATGGCGTTGAGGTCCGCCACCGGGTTGAGCGGATTGACTGGTGCGTCGGCGATGCCATCGTATTGTCGGGCAATGTCATACGTGGTGACTTTGTCGGCGGGCTGACCTTTCGTGGTGGTCGGGGTAGCGCCGCTGAACGTCAAACCGAGGATCGGGATCGTGCCCAACGCCACGCCGCGCTCGAGAATCCCCCCGTTGGGCCTGTTCGGGTTCGCGACTAGCACGAAGGTGGGCGCTGTTGCCGGCGGGTTCGGTTGGGCGTTGTAGTCGCGCTTGTATTGCGTGACCACGGTCGCGCCTTGCGAGTACCCCCAAATTGTGTCCGGTGTGTTCGGGTCCGAGTTAGGTGAATTCACTGGACGCAGACCCTCGAGATTCTTCACACCCTCGGCAACCGACTCGTCGAACGTCGGGGAAAAGATATAGCCGGGCGGTGTTATTGGCCAGAAGCTGGCCGGGTACGGCACGAGGGTGATCGGTTCTGTCGTCGGTGCCCCGACCGCGGAGTCGTACCTTTGCGCAAAGGCCGGATAAGCGCTGTCCGGGATCTGGTTGAAGGCGCTGTTGGTGCCTTTGACGATGTAGGTGGCAGCCAGCGCCACGGCAGCCGTCATGGTCTGGCCGACTGCCAGGGACAACGCAGACGCGACGGCTATCAGGGCAACGAGCAGGAAGCGGGCAGCTCGACGCGTCGGGCGGCCTCGCCCAGCGACCGGTACCAACGGTCGACTTGTCCACGAGAAACCGGCAAACGTGTCCGACCAGCGATAGTCCCCATTGTTACGCAGAAGATTCGACGCGTGCTTCGCCATGATCCCACCCCACCAGCAACGATAAACAGATTTCCCCCGATAGGTAGCTTAGGCGAACGATTAGCTTGATCACAACGCTGCGATACCGCAAAAAACGACCATGGCCATGCGATGAAGGCAAATAAGGCCGCGTCACTACGAAATTGGATAAGCAGCGCTGGCCAGAGTTCGTCGAGGTTGCTCGCGAGGAGGACGTGCGGGCCAGCTTGTCGGTCCCGCTAATCGTCGACTCCGCAGACCCGAGACAACACGGTGAGCTAGTCGGCTCCCTCAATATTTACAGCCGCAATGTCTTAGCGTTCGACCCCTTCGATGAAGGACTCATGCGGCTCTACACGGTGGCTGCCAGCCAAGCGATCACTCTTGCTCGCCGTTGGCAGCACTCGCGAGAGACAGTTATTCGTTTAGAAAAGGCGCTCACCTCTCGGACCGAAATCGACCAGGCCTAAGGCGCTGTCCAAGCCATACATGGCTGCACAACCCAGAGTGCGTCGTGAATCGGCCTGCTAGTCGTCGAACCGATGATTATCGTCGCCGAGGCCACCATTCGCACTCCCCCAACGGCGAGAACAAGAATGGCGAGAGAGTCTCCAGTGCGGCGGCTGCACCGAACTTGGACGCCAGACCGCAAAACCGGGAAGCATCGCCGAGGTCCTCGAACGCGTCGAGGTCTGCTTGCCGTCGTGGCGGTACAGGACGGCGTAGTACTCGGAGCCGTCGTTCCGCGTCCGCTTGCGAAGCGAAGCCACCTAGAAAGCCTAACGCCCATGTTGACGGGAACGTTGACGGAGAGACGACGCGAATGCCCATTCACGGCAATGGCCTGCGGATATTGAAGTGGAGCTAAGGGGACTCGAACCCCTGACCCCCACACTGCCAGTGTGGTGCGCTACCAGCTGCGCCATAGCCCCGTGAAGTTGTGCCCATCGAAGTTACACCAACCTGCAGTAACGGTTCAAAACCACAGTTCAGGGCACTTCCCCCCCGGCTTCCGGACCAATCGCGCGCATCGGCGTCGGCACAGCGGGCGGCAGGCCACGCGTCTCGGGCGCGAACACCCAACCGACGGCGGCGAGCAGCAGTATCCCGCCGCTGACCAGGAACGCCGCCGCGAACGACGCATGCTCGGCCACTTGGCCGACCGCCAGCGACCCGACGATCGAGCCGAAATCGGCCATCATCTGAAACGTCGCAACCGCGGTCCCGCCGCGGGCCTTGTTGCCGACGATGTCAGCCACAGCCGCTTGCTGCGGCGCGACGAATATGCCGGTCGCTGCCCCGGTGACATACGCCGCCGCCAGGAAGACCGGCAGCGACGTCGTCAATCCCACCAGCACCGTCGACGCCGCAGACACTGTGAGCCCGACGAGCAGCAGCCTGCGCCGGCCCAACCGGTCGGACAGATAGCCGCTGGGAATCACGACGGAGATGTTGCCGACCGCGAACGTCGCCAAGGCCAAGCCCGCGAAGCCCGCACTATGCCCGAGCCCTTCGACGACGAAGAGCGGTACCAGAGCGATGCGCAACCCGAACGCCGCCCACCCCGTGGCGAAGTTCGAGAACAGCGCGGCCCGGTACGCCCGATGGCGCAGTACGGTGCGCACCGAAACGGTCGGTTCGGTGCTGATTTCCGGTGCCGCGACCGGCGAATTGCGCAGGCTCACGAATACCACCAACGCCGCCACCAGCAGTGCAAGCCCATAGATCACAAACGGCGCCGCCAGTCCCAGGCCAGCGGTGAGACTGCCCAGGACTGGGCCGCCGACCGAGCCGACCAGAAAGCCCGACGAGAACATCCCCGCGACGCGGCCTCGCGCGTCCGGCGGCGAGATGCGGATCATCAGACCGAGCGACGACACCGTGAACATTGCCGACCCGAAGCCGCCGAGCGACCGGAAAAGTAGGAGCTGCCAATACGTTTCGGCGAACGCGCACGCGCCGGTCGACAACGCCACGATCAGTAATCCGCTGATGTACACGCGGCGCTCCCCCGCCCGCTGCACCAACAACCCGGCAGGTGGAGCGGCGATCAGGCGCAACAACGCGAAGGCGGTGATCACGAACGTCGCCGCGCTGATGCTCACGCCGAAGTGACGGGCATACTGCGGCAGCACCGGGGAGACCACACCGTAGCCCAACGCGACCACCACGTTGGCCGCGATAAGCACCCAGACTTCCCGCGGCAGCCGTCGGTCGGTCGGACAGTCGGCCTCCGCTTCAGAGCTCACGCAATGACTTTATTCACGACCTCTTTGGCCGCTTCCTGCACCTCGGCCAGATGTTCCGGACCCTTGAAGGACTCGGCGTAGATCTTGTACACGTCCTCGGTGCCTGACGGCCGCGCGGCGAACCACGCGTTCTCCGTCGTCACCTTCAGACCACCCAGGGGTGCGCCGTTTCCCGGCGCGGTCGTCAGCTTCGCGGTGATCGGCTCTCCCGCCAGCTCGGTCGCGGTCACCTGCTCCGGGGACAGCTTGGCCAGCCTCGCCTTCTGCTCCCGGTTCGCGGGCGCATCGAGGCGCGCATAGGTTGGCGCACCGTATATTTCGGCAAGCTCGTTGTACCGCTGCGACGGGGTCGAGCCAGTCACGGCGAGAATCTCGGATGCCAGCAGCGCCAGGATGATGCCGTCCTTATCGGTCGTCCACGTCGATCCGTCGCGACGCAGGAACGATGCGCCCGCGCTCTCCTCACCCCCGAAACCGATAGTGCCGCTGATCAATCCGTCGACGAACCACTTGAAGCCGACCGGCACCTCGACGAGCTTGCGCCCGAGCCCGGCGACCACCCGATCGATGATCGACGAGCTGACCGCCGTCTTGCCGACGGCCGTCGACGCCGGCCACTCCGGCCGATTGGCATAGAGGTAGTCGATCGCAACCGCCAGGTAGTGGTTCGGGTTGAGCAGGCCTTCGTCCGGGGTGACGATGCCGTGCCGGTCGGAGTCGGCGTCGTTGCCGGTCGCGATTTGATACGACTCGCGGTTGGCGATCAGCCCAGCCATTGCGTTCGGCGAGCTGCAGTCCATCCGGATCTTGCCGTCGGTGTCCAGCGTCATGAACCGCCAGGTGGCATCCACGAGCGGGTTCACGACCGTCAGCTCGAGGTTGTGCCGCTCGCCGATCGCGCCCCAGTAGTCGACGCTGGCCCCGCCGAGCGGGTCGGCCCCGATGCGAATCTTCTCGGCGCTGATGGCGTGAATGTCCACCACGTTGGGCAGGTCGTCGACGTAGGCGTTGAGGTAGTCGTGGCGCTGCGCCGTCTGCAGGGCACGGGCCAGCGGCAGCCGCTTCACCGCCGTGAGGCCGTCCCGCAGAATCTCGTTGGCCCGCTTGGCAATTGCGCCCGTCGCATCAGTATCGGCGGGGCCGCCGTTGGGCGGGTTGTACTTGAATCCCCCGTCGCGCGGAGGATTGTGCGACGGCGTGACCACGATGCCGTCGGCCAGGGCGTCCGGACGGCCGCGGTTGAACGACAGGATCGCGTGGCTGACCGCGGGCGTCGGTGTATAGCGGTCGGCCGAGTCGATCATCGTCACGACGTCGTTGGCGGCCAGGACCTCCAGCGCCGACGCCCACGCCGGCTCCGACAGCGCATGGGTGTCGCGACCGATGAACAACGGACCGGTTGTGCCCTGTGCCTTGCGGTACTCCGCGATTGCCTGCGTGGTGGCAAGGATGTGTGCTTCGTTGAACGCCGCGTCCATGCTCGACCCGCGGTGCCCCGACGTGCCGAACACCACCTGTTGGTCGATGTTGTCGGGATCCGGCTCCACGGTGTAGTACGCGGTGACCACCTGGGCCACATCGATGAGGTCTTCTGGTTGCGCCGGTTGACCGGCGCGGGGGTTGGCGGCCATGAACTCGATTCTGCCCCGCCCGAATCCGCGCCGTACGCCGGTCTGCACGCCGGACGGCGTTACTTTGGCTCATGTTCAATTTCGACGGGCGTGAGCTTGCTGCGGTTTTCGCCGGTGGCGCGGCGGGCACGCTGGCGCGGGCGGGACTCGAGGCGGTAGCCGCGGCCGATCCGGGTCACTGGCCGTGGCCGACGTTCATCGTCAACATCGTCGGCGCATTCCTGTTGGGCTACTTTGTCACCCGGCTGTTGGAGCGTTTGCCGACATCGAGTTATCGCCGCCCGTTGCTGGGTACTGGTCTGTGCGGCGGGCTGACGACGTTTTCCACCATGCAGGTTGAGACCATCAGAATGCTCGAGCACCACCATTACGGCCTTGCCGCCGGCTATACCGTCACCAGCATCGTCGTCGGGCTATTGGCGGTCCACGTCGCGACCGCCATGACGCGGCGGGTCGGGGTGCGCCGATGACCGTCGCCGTATGGGTGGGCGTGGCAATCCTCGGCGGAGCCGGCGCGGTGGCGCGCTTCCTAGTCGATCGGTCGGTGTCGAGGTGCATCGGACGGCCATTTCCGTTCGGCACCCTGGTCGTCAACCTCAGCGGCGCGCTGCTGCTGGGCTTCCTCGCGGGCCTCGCGTTGAGTCCGCACCTGGCGCTGCTGGCTGGGGTCGGGTTCACCGGGTCGTATACGACCTTCTCGACGTGGATGCTGGAGACGCAGCGGCTCGGCGAAGAGCGCCAGGTCGTCTCCGCGGTGGCGAACATCGTCGTCAGCGTGGTCTTGGGCGTGGCCGCGGCCTGGCTGGGCCAGTCGATGGGAGCATCACTGTGACCGACTACCTGAAGCTGACCGCGTACTTCGGGGAACGGCTTCGGTGCGACGACCGCTTCGTGTCCGACGCGATTCTCGACTTGTACGGCCACAACGCCGTCGCTACCAGCGTCGTGTTGCGCGGCATCGCCAGCTTCGGGCCGCATCATGTGCTCCACACCGACCAGTCGCTGAGCATGTCGGAGGACTCACCCATTGTGGTGGCCGCGGTGGATACCGCCGAGAAGATGGCCGGGCTTGGCGACCGCGTCGCGGCGATGGTGCCCCGCGGTCTCGTCACGCTGGAACGTGCCCACCTGGGCGGGTCGATACGGCCAGCGGATACGGCCAAGCTCACCGTGTACGTCGGCCGCCAGGACCGCGCAGACGGACGGCCTGCTTATCGCTCCGTATGCGAGCTGCTGCACACGACCGGATTCGACGGTGCGTCAGTGTTTCTCGGTGTCGACGGCACGGTCCGCGGTGAGCGGAAGAGGGCCCGCTTCTTCGGCCGCAATCTGGGCGTTCCGGTGATGATCATCGCGGTCGGAAGCGGCGAGCAGGTCTCAGCCGTGCTGCCGCAGCTCGAAAACCTGCTGCGGGAACCGATCTTTACCGTCGAGCGTGCGCAGGTCTGCAAACGCGACGGCGAGCTGCTGACACACCCGTACGCCTTCCCCGCCGCCGACGATCACGGCCGCGCGTTGTGGCAGAAGCTGATGATCTATACCTCGGAGGCGGCGCTGCACGACGGCGCGCCGATCCACCGCGCCATCGTCGCGCGGTTGCGCCATTCGAAGACGACGTGCGGTGCCACCGTGCTACGCGGTATCTGGGGTTTTGACGGTGAGCGTGAACCCCACGGCGACAAGTGGATTCAGCTGGGCCGCCAGGTGCCGGTGACGACAATCGTCGTCGACGCCCCTGAGCGCATCGCGGCCAGCTTCGAGATCATCAACGAGCTGACCCGCGAGCACGGGCTGGTGACCAGCGAGCTGGTTCCGGCCTCGGTGTCCATCGACGGGGAGGACCGCCGCGGTGGCACTGGGTTGGCCCAGTATGACTACTGAGCGCTAGCCCAGCGTTGCCATCCAGTGGTCGGCGAGCGCGCCCACCCAATCGGCGGCTATGCGTGCGTCCTCCGGCGGGCTTTCGACAAGCACCAGTTCATCGACGCCCACAGCGGCCAGGTGGACCGCATCGCGCCGCGTCAGATCCCGAAGCGCCACCGCAAGCCGCAATTTCGCCGGATCGCGACCCCGCTCCCGACACAGGTCACGAAGGAAAGCCACGCGTTCGACGACCTCATCGACGCTCTCCAGATTGAAGCCGTACCAACCGTCACCCCAAGCCGCTACCCGCCGTAGCGCAGCATCGCTGTTGCCACCGAGCACGATCGGAACTCGGCGACTCAGTACAGGTTTCGGATTGACCCGTACCGCGTCGAACCGGACGAACTCACCATCGAATGTCGCGACATCGTCGCGCCACAACGTGCGAATCGCCTCGACGTACTCCGCAGTGCGGACTCCTCGCCGCTCGAAGGGCACGCCGAGCGCATCGAACTCCTCACGCGACCACCCGACCCCGATACCCAATGTCAGCCTGCCTCCGCTCAGCATGTCCAGCGTCGCGGCTTGTTTGGCGACCAGCACCGGATTGTGCTCCGGCAACAGCAAGACTCCCGTCGCAAGGCGAATCGAGGAGGTGGCGGCGGCCGCGAAACTCAACCCGATCAGAGGGTCGATCCAATCAGCCTCCGCGGGAACGGCGATCCGGCCGTCCTCGGCGTAGGGATATCGCGACTTGGACTCGTCGACCATCACGACGTGCTCCCCCGACCACAGTGTGGCGAATCCGGCGTTATCAGCCGCAGCCGCAACCGCGTCGATGATGGAACGTCGAGCCCCGTTGCCGATACCCAGCGCGTGCAAACCGAGCTGCATGCAGCGATCGTCTCACGGGGTCAGCAGCCCGACCCCCGCGCCGAGCAGCGCTACCACCTTGACGATCTCGAAGCCGACGTACACGAAGTGGGCGTGCGACCGCGGGCCCTCCCCGCCGGCCAGCACCGTCTTGGACCGTTTGGTCAACCGAGGTCGGACGGCCAGCACTTGGATCAGCAGCGCGAGCACCGCCACACCCGCAGCGATACGCGCCAACGCAGGCGGCGGCTCGAGGACGAGCGCGACCACGATGACGACAGCGAGAACGACTTCGCAGGCGTTGAGCGCACGAAACACCAGGCGACCGATGCCCAGACCGATCGCGAGGGTGACGCCTGGGGCGCGGAATTTCAGCGGCGTCTCAAGGAACGAGATCGCGACGACCATGCCCAACCAGACGAAGTCCGCCGCCACGGCGACGGCGGATTCAGGGCTCACGGCCGCAGCCTACGTGAGCAGGTTCGCGAGGACGGCGGCGTGGCTACCGTGAAGGTCGCGGGTGGCGGTCACGAGTGTGACCGGGCCTGCGCGTACCGCGTCGCGCAACTCGTCGAGCGCCGCGGCGGCGGCGGGCGTCTGCAGTTCGGCTTCGTAGCGGGCGGCGAACTCCTCGAAGCGCTCTGACTTGTGCGAGTACCACTTCCGCAGGTCGGTCGACGGTGCGACGTCGCGCAGCCAGCGGCCGACGCGCGGGTCGCCCTTGCGGAAACCCCGGGGCCACAGCCGGTCAACGAGGATGCGTTCGCCATCGTCGTGGCTGGTGTCGTACACCCGCGAGAGGGTGATCGGGTGGTTGCGGCTCATCGAAGTGGAATCGTAGAAGCATGAACGTCGATCGGGTTGCGGAACTGCAGCGCTGGGAGGAATCGGGAGCGGTCTGGTCGCTGGTCTCGCGCACCAAGCATCGGGTGACTATTGCGTTGTTGCGCTGTGACGGCGGTGAGGAGGTTGACCGGTTCACCTCCGACGATCCCCGGCTGCTCGAGTACGTCGGTCAACGATTCGGTAGCACGGACGCAGTGCAGCTGGGAAAGCTTGTGTTCGTTCCGGTCGTCGAGGCGTTGGAGCTGGTCGGTGAACCCGTCCGCCAGTACATCGAGCGATGCGGCGGGGACGGCCTGTGGGTCAGCGAGATCGACCCGGATCTCGCTGACACCCAGGCGTTCTGTGAGCACTACGACGCCGGGCTGGATATCTCGGCAAACTGCGTGGTCGCCGAGGCCAAGCGTGCCGACCGGGTCTGGCACGTGGCATGCATGGTGTTGGCGACCACGCGCGCCGACATCAACGGCATTGTGCGCAAACACGTTGATGCGCGCAAGATCTCGTTCGCATCCATGGATACGGCCGTGTCGCTGACCGGGATGGAATACGGCGGCATCACCCCGATCGGGCTTCCCGACGGGTGGCCGATTCTGGTCGACGAGAACGTCGCGGATCAGCAGCAGCTCATCATCGGCAGCGGAATCCGGGGCTCGAAGCTGCTCGCCTCGGGGGACGCGCTGGTCGGCCTGCCTGGTGCCGAGGTGCTGGCCCTCACCAAGGCCTAATTTTTTTCTAGCCGGCGGTCACCACCAGCGCTGCCTCGTTGTACGGGTGCAGCCGGTACAGGAGCTTGGCCGACGTCACGAGCGGCGCGGCTTCGGCCTTGCTCACTATGTGGGGCTCGGTGACCGGCACGGTCTTACCGTGCTTATGAACCGTCGCCGATCCCTGCGCCAAAACGTTCTTCACCCAATGAGATTCGGTCCCGTACCCAATCAGGATCACGTACCCGTCGTCGGTGTCGAAGATGTTTAACGGCGTGCGATACCGCTTCCCCGACTTACGCCCGACATGCTCGACATAGCCAACCGTCGGCGCCCATCCGCCGAATGCCACCGCGAGCGGATTGGTGATCCGACGATTGAAGCGCGCTACCGCGCGAGGAACCCGCATCGACTACCTCCCTGGGCCCGAGACTGCGATGGCACGGAAGGCGTTGACCAGCTTCGAAAGCTGTTCAACCGCCTGCTCGGGCTGCTGCGGCAGCCATCCGCCCAGTCGAATGTCGGTGGCCCCGGCGGCGAGTTGTCTGGCCGCAGGAGCAAGCGACGCTTCCACGTCGATGGCGCTGTCAGCGCCCTTCTTCAGCACCGCGGTGCCCTGTACCTGCAGCCCGCTTGGGTCACCTCCCGCGTCGGCGATGGCCTGACGCATCGCTGGAATCGATTCCTCGAGGTTGGTGATCGCCGGCCCCCACGGGATCCACCGGGTGCCGAAGGCGCTCAGCCGGCGAGCGACGCGCTTGTTCACGGTGCCGCTGATCCAGATCGGTATTCCGCCCGGTTGAACGGGTTTCGGCATTTGGTGGATTCCGTCGAAGGTCAGTTCGGGCGAGGCGTACTCGGCGCGCTGTTCGGTCCACAGCGCGCGGCAGACCTCCAACGTGTGGTCCAGCAGCCGTCCCCGATCCTCGAACGACAAACCGACGGCCTCGTACTCTTCGCGTTGCCAGCCGACGCCGACACCGAGATCGACGCGTCCGCCCGAAAGCACATCCAAAGTGGTCAGCTGTTTGGCGAGTACGGCCGGTCGTCTCAGCGCGGCGAGCAGCACAGCGGTTCCTAGCCGTATGTGCGACGTGGTGGCGGCCACCGCGGTCAGGAATATCAACGGCTCGAGCCAGATCCCGTCGGGTCCCGTCGGCTGACGTCCGCCGGCGGTGCCGCCGATGGACGGATCCGCGTAGGCATCGAGATTCTCGCCGAATACGAGGTGATCCGACACGACGACGCGGTCTACGCCGGCCTCGTCCATGGCGCGAGCCAGTTGCAGCGTCGAATTCCACTCGGTGGTCGGCTCGTCGCTGAATGTGCGGAGGTACAGCGAGAGCGTGGAACTACGCGTCATGGCGCCGGTCTTGCCGGAACAACTCGGGACATGCCACGAAGTATCCATGGTGTCCGCCTGGCCATCACCGCGACGGCGCGATCGGCGCGACGCATGCCGCTGCGAGGTCCGGGGGTGGCAACTGAGGTGAGTTCCGCCTCGGCAGAACCAGCTTGCGCACCATGACGATCGACCGCCAATAACTGCCAACGTCCCGGCACACCGCGCAGTTCGACGACGCCGCGGTCGTCGAAGCCGGTCCCTGAACCGACGACGAGGTCGCGAACGGTGCGGGATACCAAGATCTCGTTCGCATCTGCCTGTCCGAGGATGCGGGCCGCGATGTGTACGGCGATTCCGCCGATGTCGTCGACCATCAGCTCACACTCGCCAGTGTGTATGCCGACGCGGATCGCGATGCCGAGCTTTTCCGCGTCGTCGCGCAACGTCTCCGCGCACCGGATGGCCTGGGTCGGGCCCTCGAATGTCACAAGGTGGCCGTCGCCGGTGCTCTTGACCACGGTGCCACCGAAGCGACCCGTGGCCTCTTCGGTGACCTCACCAAAGCGCTGAAGCAGCGCACGCCACCGTTCATCCCCGGTTGCTGCCGCCCGTTCGGTCGACGCGACGATGTCGGTGAACAGCACGGTCCGCAGCGCCCGGTGCGACTGCACCGGCACAGCGTGGGATCCGGTAAGCAGCTTTTCGATCTCCGCGGCGATCCGGTCCGGCTCGGTAAACCAGGGCGCGTGGTCGGCGCCGTCGAGCTCGACCATCGTAGCCACCGGAATATGGTCGGCGAGGTAGCGCCCGAACTGCACCGGGACACCCGGGTCGTCGCGGGCGTGGACCACCAGAGTAGGCACCTTGATCGAGGACAGGATCGGCCTGACGTCGATCCGAAATGTCGCCTCGAGTGCCACCCGCGCCATTCCGGGGCTGGCACTCATCCGCTCCAACATACCCAGAAGGCGTGTCGACGGCACCGAGGACAGAAGGCACCTGGCTGCCTCGCCACTGCCCCATGAGGACACGACTGCGCGACCGAACTTCTGAGTCCGTTCGATCTGTTCGGTTGACGGCGCGTAATTCTCACCGAGCTCATTCACAGCGCGCTCTCGGAGTTCGGCCGGATCGGCCTCCATGTCGTCCCAGCCGACGGCGGGGTGATAAGCAGTCGTCCCTGTGAGGATCAGCGCCCGGGTCCGCTCCGGCCGCGTCGCGGCAAACAAAATGGCAGCAGGTCCGCCTTCGCTCACCCCGAGCAGCGCGGCTCGCTCGAACCCCGCCGCATCCATGACCGCCTCGATTTCGGCGGCGCGATCATCAAGGGTGCGGACCCCCGGCACCGGGTCCGACAAGCCCACGCCGGCCTTGTCGAACAGCAGAATGCGAGCAAAAGCGCTCAACTTCTCCATCAGCGAGCCGAATTCGGGCATCGACCAATACAGCTCGACATGGCTGGCGAAGGAGCCTGCCCAGACCAGCTCGATGGGCCCGTCGCCGAATACCTGATACGCCAGGCTCAGGTCACCGCACGGCGCGTACGACGTTTCGGGCACGTCATTGAGCGTAATTGACTCCTGTGCCAAAGTTCGGAGATGACGGGAAGCCGTAACGACGTTGCGGTCATCGGAGCCGGTCCCGGAGGGTTGGTGGCGGCGCGGTGGCTGTTGTCCGAAGGCTTCGAGCCGACGATCTTCGAGCAGGGCCAGACGCTCGGCGGCCAATGGACGGGTCTGGATGGCATCAGCGGCGTGTGGCCCACAATGCACACCAACACCAGCCGGATTCTCACGTCCTTCAGCGATCTGGAGCCCGAAACCGACGCTGTCTTCCCGTCCAACCGCGAGATCCTCGCCTACCTGCATCGCTACGCCGACACCTTCGGCCTGACCTCGCGCATCCGTCTCGGCACCCAGGTCGATCTATTGAGCCGAAGCGACGGCCGATGGCTCGTTGGGCATTCCGGCTCGACCGAACGTTTCGAACGCGTAGTGGTGGCCAGCGGCAGGTTTCAATCGCCATATCTGCCTGCGATTGCCGGGCTCGACACGTTCACCGGCTCGGCGGGAGTCACGTCCACCTATCGATACCGGGACCCGTCGCCGTATCTCGGCAGACGGGTGCTCGTCGCAGGCGGCGCGATCAGCGCACTCGAAATCGCCTCGGAATTGGCACAACTCGGCGCGACAGTCACCCTCACCCAACGGCGGCAGCGCTACGTCCTGCCGAAGTTCGCCGCCGGTGTGCCGTCGGACTCCCGCATCTTCACACGGTACGGCGTTTTGGCAGACGAATGCCTACCTCCGCGGGAGGTCGACCGACAACTCAAAGAGATCGTGGTGGAGGCGGGTGGCAGCCCCGAGCAGTACGGTGCACCCGCACCGGATCCCTCACTGTTCGCGGCGGGCATCACACTCGCGCAGCACTACCTGCCGCTGGTTGCGGAGGGCCGAATCACAGTGCGGCCGTGGCTAACTGGCGTTGACAGAAACATCGTGACCTTCGCCGACGGGTCCGCCGACCGCTTCGACGGGATCCTGTTCGGCACGGGCTTCACGCTGCACCTGCCGTTCCTCAGCGACGACATCCGCTCCATACTGGGGCTCGACGCGGTGCATCTCGATGCTTACCGCTACACCTTTCACCCGGATTTGCCTGGTCTGGCGTTCGTCGGCATGTGGGACCAGTCGGGCGGATACTTTGTGCCGCTGGAACTTCAGGCGCGCTGGATTGCTTACACCTGGTCGGGTGTGATCCCGCAGCCCAGTCTAAACGAACAACGGGAGGCTATCGACGCCTACCGCGCCCGACGCGGCATGACACAGAAGACGCGAATGAACCTGGTGGCGTTGATGTTTGCGAGAGCTTCCGGTATCGAGCCGGACCTGGAATCCTGGCCGGATCTGCGCCGCGCTCTGTTGTTCGGTCCCCTGGCGCCGAGCTGCTTCCGGCTACAGGGGCGCGACGCACTTGCCGACGCTGCGGTCCGATTCGGTCGCGACGCCGCGACTTTCGGCGCGATCACGTCGAACGAGTGGACCGAGCGGGAGCAGAAATACTGGTCACTTATGAGAACCGGTTGAGCGGGCGTATCGCTCCACAAGCGTCCGCTTATAGAGTTTTCCGGCGTCAGTCCGAGGTAGCTGCTTTTCGAAATACACGGCGCGCGGACACTTGTAGTGCGCCAGGCGATTCCGTAGCCACGCAATCAACTCGTCGGCGAGTTCGCCGGAGGCCAGCATGAAATCGGTGAGCTGCACCACTGCGATCACCGACTGACCCATCACGTCATCTGGAACACCGACTACCGCCGCGTCGACGATGAGGGGATGCGCAACCAGCTCGTTCTCGACCTCTTGCGGATAGATGTTCACACCGCCGGAGATGATCATGTGATTGCGACGGTCGGTGAGGTAGAGGTATCCGTCCCCGTCCACATAGCCAACGTCGCCGACGGTGACCCAGCCTTCAGATGTGCGCGACTGCGCAGTCTTGGCTGCATCGTTGTGATATTCGAAGGGATACCCGCCCTCGTAATAGATCTCGCCGACCTCACCCGCGGGTAATTCGACTCCGCGGTCATCGAGGATATGCGGTACGCCCAACATCGGCTTCCCGACCGAACCCGGGTGCTCGAGCCACTGCTCCGCTCGGATGAATGAGATCCCCGCCCCTTCCGACGAGCCGTAATACTCGTCGACGATCGGGCCCCACCAGTCGATCATCTGGCGTTTGATGGCAGGCGGACACGGCGCCGCTGCATGGACGACCCTCTGAAGGCTCGACAGGTCGTAACGCTGCCGCACCGCGTTCGGCAGCCGCAACATCTTCACGAACATCGTGGGAACGAACTGCGCATGGGTGACGCCGTAGCGCTCGATGCACTGTAACGCCTGCTCGGGATCGAACCGTTCCATCATGACGACGGTTGCGCCTACCGCCTGGGCCGCCATCGTCCACATCGCAGGTGCGGTGTGGTAAGTAGGTGTCGGGCTCAGATACACGGAACGGGTTGTGACGCCGAGTGCTTCGAACACCGGCGTCGTCAGCTTGGTGCCAGCGCCAGCCGGACTGAGCGGTCTGCGTATACCTTTCGGCCGTCCCGTGCTACCCGCCGAGTACTGCAGCAGCTGTCCGTCACGGTCGTCAGGGATCGGATCCGTTGGTTCACCGAGTACGCATTCAGGATAGCTCTGCCATCCCTCCAGCCGGTCGTCGGCGATCAACTTGAGGGGCGGCATATCGTCGGCCAGAACGCCGGGAAGTCGTTCGCAGATGGCCCGCATGGCCCGCGACGAGATGAGGGCGTGGGCGCCGCTGTCGGAAACGATGTAGGCCACCTCGGAGACAGACAGGTGGATGTTGATCATCGTGTAGTACAGCCCGCTCCGCCGAGCCGCCCACATTGCCTCGTGGATGTGTTCGTTGTTCTCCATCAGGATCGCGACGGTGTCCCCCGGCTCGAGTCCGGCACGGCCGAGAAAGTGCGCGAGGCGGTTGGCGCGGGCATTGAGGTCTTCGAACGCCACGACCTTGCCGGAAGGATGAAGTATCACGGCGGGTTTCGCGGTCATGCGTCGTCGGCTGCCCAGGGGTTGTCCCAGCGGTCGACCACCGCGATTTCGGCTAGGGGCTTGCGACGCACCGGGTGATGTTTGCCCCTCGGCCAGCCCGCAGTCACCAAGGTAGCGATCCGCCAATCGTCTGGTATCCCGATCAGGGCGCGCAACTCTTCGTCGCACGCGTCGTGCCAAAGAGTGATCGCCGCACCCAATCCCTGCGCGCGCGCTGCTAGAAGGAAGTTCTGCACCGCGGGGAAGATGGATCCGCCGTTCTGGAGATCGCTCGCCCCGCGTTGCGGTTGCACGCAGAACAGAACGCAGACCGGAGCGTCGCCGCCGACATTCATGTGTTCTGCCATCGCACGCAGCACTCGCGATTTCGGGTCGGTGGCGTCATCGGCGGGCGGCTGAAATTTGTAGAAGTCGGCCATGACCTTCCAGGTCTTCTGCGCTGCGGCGGTGACCACGTTGCGGATTTCAGGTGATCGCAACACGATGAGCCGCCATGGCTGCTGATTGCCGCCCGACGGCGCCCACGTCGCGGCAAGTAGGCACCGCTGTAACACCTCATCGGGAACCGGTTCGTCGCGATAACGGCGCACAGCAGACGACGTACGCATCGCTTCGATGACATCGAGTGTCATGACACGGCCGTCGACGGAAGCACGCCGCGCCAAGTCCCCCCGCGGACTGGACCGGTGACGAGGGGAAGGTCGAGGGTGGACAACAGTCCCGGGGGCGCGGCCATCACGGCGGGTATGGCGTTCAGCTCACGCATGACCGTCGCGTACGTTAGGCCGCGCATGTTGCTTCCGCGCCCGTGCATCTCGATGTCGACGGTGTAGGTCGGCAACCCGTCCACGATCACCCGGTAGCCACCGTGCGGAGAAGGGTGCCGCGGCCAGTCCGGGGCCGACCCTTCACCCATCCTGGTGACGTGCTCGAGGACGACGCGTTCTTCGTCGTCCAGGATGCCGGCGAGCTTGAACCGCATTCCACCCATGGTGCCCGGCTCCACCCAGCCGGATGCGACCTCGTATCGCTCTGGCGCCAGCCACTTTTCGATCGTCGTCTCGACGCGATCCAGCGGCACCCCGACGCCGTCGGCCACGAGGTGGACGGTCGGCGCCCACAGCGCGGCGAGCCGCTCGGTATCGAACAGCGGCGCCGGATGATCGGGTGGATGACCGAACCCCATGAAGTCGAACATGATGTCCGGCTGATTGATCGGGCCGTAGTCCAAGATCTCCAGCATGGTGATGCTGTCGACTCGACTGCTGAAACCGGTCATGGTCAGCGCGATGACATCGTTCGCCCACCCGGGGTCGACGCCACTGTTGAAGAAGCTGCTACCGCCCTCCTTGCACGCCGCGGCGATGAGATCGACGGTCTCCTTATCGGCCGCCGGCGGGTAGCACATCGGCACCAGGGAGGTACAGACGACGTCCTTGCCTGCCCGCAAACAGCGCGCGATGTCCTCGGCGGCTTCGCGGTACCGATAGTCACCGGAGGCGAAGTAGGCCACGACGTCGGCATCCGACGTGAGCGCCGCATCGATGTCCCGGCTGGCGATCACGCCTGTGGAGGGCATACCGCAGAGGTCCCCCGCATCCTTGCCTTCCTTGGCCTCGGAATACACCACCACACCGGTCAGTTCGAGACCAGGATGAGCTATCAGGGCACGCAGGGCACCGACGCCGACCTGCCCGGGTCCCCAGAGGATCACCCGCGGGATATGTTGGCCGTCTGTCATGTGCACCTTCCCAGCCGATCACGCCCGACCACTGTGAGAACATACCTTCTCAGTTATTGATAACACCATTGCCGATTCAGAAGATCCGCGGAGGCCAAGATGACCGACTACCAGTTCCTGAAATGGGAGACGTTCGACGACGGGACGATCGTCCGCATCTCGCTCAACAGGCCTGAGCAGCGCAACGCGCAGAACCGCGGCATGCTAGTCGAACTGGACGACGCGTTCGGCAGGGCAGAGGCCGATGACACCGTCCGCGTGGTGATCCTCGCCGGCGAGGGACCGATGTTCTCCTCGGGCCACGATATCGGGTCCAAACAGGCCCGTGCGGAGTTCACCCCCGGCCCGGATCAGCACCCAACAGCCGCAATCAACGGCGGCACCCGCGAGGGCGCCGAGAAGATCATGCTGCAGGAATGGCACTACTTCTTCCAGAACAACCTGCGGTGGCGCAACCTGCGCAAGATCACCATTGCGCAAGTGCACGGCGACGTGTTCTCCGCGGGGCTCATGCTCATCTGGGCCTGCGACCTGATCGTCGGCAGCGAGGAGGTTCGCTTCGCAGACGTCGTCGGCACACGGTTGGGAATGTGCGGCATGGAGTACTTCGGCCACCCGTGGGAGTTCGGGCCGCGCCGCACCAAGGAGTTGATGTTGACCGGCGATGCCATCGGCATCGAGGAGGCCTACCGGCTCGGCATGGTCAGCAAGATCTTCACACGAGATGAGTTGGCCGATCGCACAATCGACATGGCACGCCGCATCGCCGAAGTCCCGACCATGGCCGCCCTGCTTATCAAGGAGTCGGTCAACCAATCCGTCGACAACATGGGCTTCTACAACGCGCTGCAGTCCTGCTTCACGCTGCACCAGTTGAATCACTCGCACTGGGTGGGGGTGCGCGAAGACAAGCGCGCGACCGCGGGCGAAGAGCAGGGGGTCCCCAACTGGCGCACTGCTCCCCCCATCGTGCTGTCTGTCAAAGACCAAGTGCGGGCGGACGCATGACAGCCGAGCCACAACCCATGGATGTGACCCTGCCAGGGCACTTGTTCGCCCAGTTGCCGTTCTATGACGTGACGGACACCGACGACACCGTCGTCGTCGACCTGCATAACCGACCTGATCTGGTGAACCTGCGGGGTGCGATCCAGGGCGGTTTGGTCGCGACGCTCATCGACGTGGCGGGCGGACGACTCGCCGTCAAGTACGCCGGCGAGGGCGCGGGCGCAGGCACCGCTGACATGTCGATTCACTTCCTCGCACCGATCGTCGAGGGACCCGCGCGCGCGACCGCCACCTTGGTTCGCGCGGGAAAGCGGATGATCGTGGTCGCCGTCGACGTTTCAGACATGGGCCGCAGCCGCATTGCCGCGCGGGCGACGCTGAGCTTCGCGATACTCCCACCGCGCGAGCCCGATCAGCCGGCGACAGTTCCATAACGGGCATCGGCGACGCGGTCCAGCGCGACCCCCGCGTCGCCGAAGACCATCGCCCACCCACGAACCCTGCGGTAGTACAGCTGGATATCGCCCTCCATGCCGAATCCATAGCCGCCGTGAATGTGCAGACTGCGGCTCGTGGCGTCGCGCGCGGTCTCGTAGGCGAAGGCGAAAGCCATCGCCGCCAACTCCGTGACGCGGGCCGGCTCATCGGCGAACGCACACGCCGCCTCGAAGGCCAGCAGCTGGGCACCGTCGACCGCAGTAGCGCTGTCCGCCAACGGATGTGACACCGCCTGAAAAGAGCCGATGGAAGTTCCGAACGCGTGCCGTTGCTTGGCGTACTCGACACCCAACTCGACAGCCTTGCGCGCCGCCCCGGCGAGGGCCGCCGCGGTCAAGGTCAGCCACAGGTCCACGGCGGCGGAGTAGAGGAGTCGGCCACCGTTGCCGTCGGCGAGGACCACGGCGTCGCGCACTTGAATATCCGCCAGCGGAAGAGAGCCGAGATTGTCGATGACGTAACGATCATCGCCCACCGGGACCGCGACCACCACCTCATCGACGAATGCGACCACAACGTCTGCGACCGCGCCGGCCGGGACGACGTGGAGCACATCGCCGCGAGCCGGGCGCGGGGTGAAGGTGACGAGCGCGTCGCCCGCCAGCACGTCAGCCAGCAGGTCTGCACCCGGTTGCCCGCATGCGCTGAGCAACTTGGCCCCAACCTGCGCCTCGATGACAGGCGCGGACGCGACCGCCCGACCGTACTGTTCGGCGATCAACGTCAGCTCGAGTTCTGTTGCGCCCCAGCCACCGGCGACCTCGGCGACGGCCATCTCCACGGCGCCGGTTGATAGCAACACAGCCCAGAGCTTGGGATCGAACCCCGACGGCTCCGCAGCGCGCACCCGTTCCGATGTCGACTCGCGCCCATAGATCGCCGAGAAAGATTCGACGAGCTGTCGCTGCTCGCCGGACAGGCTCAAGTCCACTATCGAGTCCGATCACGTGCGGATATGGTTACTCTCATTATTGAGAGTAACATTTTCATCCGCGCGGTCCGCCGGGCCCGGTGACAGATTGGTTCGCAACCATGCACTTTCAGCTCGACGCCGACACCGAGGCGTTTCGTGACGGCGTGCGAGAGCATCTCGCCTCGGTCCTGACAGATGATGTCGAGGAGCGGATTTACCGCAGTGGCGTCGCTCACGACGACGACTTCGCGAAGGGACTCGTCGACGCGGGCTATTTCGCACCGGGCTGGCCTGCGGAGTTCGGCGGGCAGAACCGCACCCCGTGGGACGAGCAGGTGCTGCAAGAGGAACTCATGCGCGCCGACGCCCCGGTGTATCTGTCCGAGACCACACGCATGGTGGCCTCCATCATCCGCACCGTCGGCACGCAGATGATGCAGGACCGGATCCTTCCGGGCGCCATGAAAGGTGACCTCACCATCGCCCTCGGTTTCACCGAGCCCGAATGCGGCTCCGACGTGGCGGCGGCATCGACGCGAGCGGTGCGCGACGGCGATCAATGGGTCATCAACGGCTCCAAGATGTTCACCACCAACGGGCACATCGCCGATTATGTGTTCCTGCTGGCCCGTACGGATCCCGACAAACCCAAGCACAAGGGCCTCACGATGTTCCTCGTTCCGCTCGACTCGGACGGGTTCGACGCGCAGGCGGTGGGGACGCTCTCTGGTGAGCGGACGAACATCACTTTCTACAGCGATGTCCGCATCGGTGACGAGTGGCGCGTCGGCGATGTCGACGGCGGCTGGCAGGTGCTCGGACTGTCGCTGCAGGACGAGCACGCGTCCGGGTGGGGCCCACACATCACCCGCCTGCTGCACCACGCCGAGCGGTGGGCCATGAAGACCCCGTCCGACGACGGATCGCCTCAACTCACTAAAACTGATACCCGGCGTCGAATCGCCAGAGTCGCAATGGAAGACGAGGTTTCGCGACTGCTGCAACGCCGATGCGTCTGGATGATCTCCGAGGGTCGGGTGCCGGTGGCGGAGGGGCCCATGTCCAAGGTGTTCAGCACCGAGGCGCTGGTGCGCGCCAGCCAGGACATCGTCGAGCTCGTCGGGCCCGACGCTGTGCGAAGCTACTTCGAGCCGAGGGCGCCCGAGCAGGGCCGCTTCGAACACCTCATGCGCTTCTCGCTGGGAACCACCATCTACGCGGGCACCAGTGAGGTGCAGCGCTCGATCATCGCCCAGCGCGGGTTGGGCCTACCCCGTTAGCTTGCGCGGCTTGCGCGGGGCAGCCTTCTTCGGGGCGGCCTTGGCGGCGACCGCCTTCGTCTTGGTGGGGCCGGCCGGCGGGGTGAGCGCCTGCAGACACCACGCCCACAATTGGTCCTCGGTGAGCTCGGCGCCCTTAACGCCCAAGTGGAACACACCGATCTGGGCCAGTGCGATGAGAGTCGAATTGAGTAGCGTGGTCAGCTGGGCCGGTGTCATGTCCTTGCGGACAAGCCCTGCCCGTGAACACGAGGTGAGGATCTTGGTGAGCAGCTTCTGGTGCGGCTCCCAGATCTTGGCGAAATCGGCCGGTCGTTCGATCTCCAGACTCAAGTTGTAGATCGTCATGACCCGGCCGCCAATGGCCTCGGATGACTCGGCGCGAGAGAGAAACCCGCGACAGAACGCTTCGAGCTGTGCCATCGGACCGTCCGCGGCGGCGACCTCGTGCCGGATGGCCTCGATGAACTGGCTTGTGGCGTTCTCGTAAAGCGCCAACAAGAGTTCTTCCTTGCCCGCGAAGTGTTGGTAGAACGCGCGCAGGCTCAGGTTGGACCGGTCGATCAGCGTCTGGATCGTGAAGTCTGCCCGTCCGGACTCCTCGACCAGCTCGAGCGCGGTGGCCAGGAACCTCGAGCTGCGCGCCAATGCGCGTGCCCGCGCCTGGCTGAGCCGCCGCTCGATCGTGCGCTCCTGCCAGCTGGTGGGCATCTCAAGTTCGGCTTCGACGAGCTCGAGCTCGGCGTTGGGTTCTTGTCCGGCGCGCTTTTTGGCAGTCATGATGGACTGAGAATACGCGTTCTTCGCCTGCGCCGTCGGACCTACCTACGCGCGTATGTTGACATGCTCGGCGTCCGCAGCACCGACGCGCACCGACACACGGCAATGCGCTACTCTGGAAACGGCCATTCTCGCTAGCGGGAATTCAAGTTCTACATAGATGATGTGACAGTCGTCTTCGAAGGAGTGCAGCGTTGAGTGCAGACATCCTGATCGTTTCGCCGGACGACCACCTTGTAGAACCGGCCGATCTGTGGACCAGCAGGCTGCCCGAGCGCTACCGGGACGTCGGACCGCGCATTGTCCGGCATCGCGGGCGGATGGACCCGTCGGTGACGTCCGACGTTGCGTTCGTCGACGACGAAGGTGGTCGCGAGGCCGACATCTGGCATTACGAGGATTCGATAATCCCCATTCCGCTCATCAGTGCGGCCGCCGGCTACGAGATCGACGAGCTGACCACCGATCCGATCACCTACGACGAGATGCGACCCGGTTGCTACCGTCCCGCGGATCGGCTCGCGGACATGGACATCGCCGGGATCGAAGCGTCGGCGTGTTTCCCGAATACCCTCGTCCGCTTCTGCGGCCAACGCTTCCTGCACGGCAAGGACAAGGACCTCGCGCTGCTCTGTGTGCAGGCCTACAACGACTTCCAGATCGACGAGTGGGGCGGCGATTCCAACGGCAGGCTGATTCCGCTTGGCATCATTCCGCTTTGGGATGTCGATCTGGCCGTCAAAGAAGTAGATCGGGTGGCAGCCAAGGGGATGCCTGCCGTGTGCTTCTCTGAACTACCGGCTCGCCTCGACCTACCGTCGATTCACAGCGGCTATTGGGATCCGTTCTTCGCCGCCTGTGAGCGCAACGACGTCGGCATCATGTTGCACATCGGGTCCAGTTCGTCGCTCACCAAGTCCTCGCCCGACTCTCCGCACGTCGTCACCAGCGCGCTGATGGCGGTCAACTGCACCATCGCGCTCGTGGACTGGTTGTTCTCCGCCAAGCTCAAGCAGTTTCCGAAGCTCAAGATTGCGTTCGCGGAGGCGCAGGCCGGTTGGATTCCCTACTACCTGCAGCGCGTGGACGAGGTTTGGGAGGACCGGCGCGCCTGGGGCGGCATACACCCTCTGCTGACCGAGCCGCCGAGCACCCAGGTGCCGGGTCGCGTGTGGTTCTCGACGTTCGGCGACCCGGTCGCCTTCCGCATTCTCGACCTCGTCGGCGAGGACCAGCTCATGTTCGAAACTGACTACCCGCACAACGACACCAACTGGCCGCACAGCATGGACGTCGCCAATAAGGCGACCGAGGGGCTCGACGAGGCGACCAAGCGCAAGGTGCTGTCAACCAACGCCAAAGACTTCTTCGGGCTGGCGTAGCTTCTCCTCGCGAGCAGACGCAAGTGCATCGCGACACGCCGTAGAGAGTGTGCGTTTGCGTCTGCTCGCGGTTGGAAGCTACAGCGCCTTCCAGTCCGGTTTGCGCTTCTCTAGAAACGCGCGGGGGCCTTCGATCGCATCCTTGGTCAGCGCGACCTTCATTCGGTAGTTCTCTGCGAGCAGCTCGGCCTCGTAGATCGGCAGTGTCAGTCCCTTGCGCACCGCCATGCGCGAACCACGCACCGCCAGAGGCGCATTCGAGTTCACCACATCGGCGACCTCCCACGCCCGGTCCATCAGCGAGTCATGCGCAACGACTTCGGTGAAGACGCCCAGATCGTAGGCGCGCTGAGCGTCGAGTCGCTCGTGTTTGCCCATCAGGATCAGCCGCATCGCGACAGGTAGCGGCAGAATCCGCGCGAGTCGCACACCTTCGCGGCCTGACGTCACGCCGATACTCACGTGCGGATCCATCAGAGTCGCGTGCTCGGACGCGATGGTGATATCGGCCGTCGTCACGAGATCCATCCCGGCGCCGCAGGCGATTCCGTTCACCGCGCAGATGATCGGCTTCGTCATCTGCAACCATGGCGGCGTCGCCTCCTGCGGCGCATCCCACTGTCGCATCGAGCTCAGAATCGGCTCTCCCTGGTTGTCGATACCCGGCGCGTTCTCCATGTCGTGGTCTGCGGCTTTATTCACGTCCGCCCCGACGCAGAGTGCGCGGCCGGCCCCGGTGATGATGACCGTCCAGACGTCCTGGGAGCGTTCGATCTCTGCGTAGGCAACCGTGAGTTCGGCGATCATCTCGTCGTTGATCGCGTTGAGCACCTCGGGGCGGTTGAGCGTCACGCACGCGGTGTGACCCCTCGTCTCGACCTCGATCGTGTCGAAATGCGTCACGTCGCGTGGCTCCTGTTCTCCGACCCCAGCGATTCTGAAGTGGCGTCTGGACGGAACCCGAGAATGTCGTTGAACCGCTCGCAGTAGCGCGGCCAGACATCCGGGTTCAACAGCCGCGGTGGCATGCCTCCGTCGAAGATGGTCTGCCATTGAGTGGCGGTGGCAATGGCGATGTCGCGGGCCGCCTCGACGGTGATCCCCGCGGTGTGTGGTGTGGCCACGACGTTGTCGAGATGCAGCAGCGGGTTGTCCGGGCGCGGCGGCTCTTCGTGGAAGACGTCCAGACCTGCACCGGCAATGTCTCCGCTGACGAGCGCGTCGAGTAGCGCCCCCTCGTCGTGGACCAGGCCCCGCGCCGTCGTGATGAAGAAGGCCGTCGGCTTCATCGCCGCGAATTGGGCAGCCCCGATCAGGCCCCGTGTTTCGGCGGTCAGCGGGCAGGTGACCTGAACGAAGTCCGCCTGCTCGACCAACTCGGTCAGGCCGACCAGCCGCACATCGCGGGCCTTGGCAGTCGCCTCGTCCAGGTACGGGTCGAACACCAAGACTTCCATTCCAAACGGTGCGCACAGCTCGACGAGCCGGCCTCCGATGGCGCCGAGACCGATGACGCCGAGCGTCTTGCCCAGCAGCTGAGTTCCCCGCAGCACCAGTCGATCTGCTAGGGGTCCGGCGCGCAGCACGCGGTCGGACACTGTGATCTTCTTCGCGAGGTCGAGCATGAACCCCAGTGCATGCTCGGCGACGGCTTCAGCACCGGGTCCGGAGTTGTTGCATACGGCGACGCCGGCCCGCGTGCACGCTTCGACGTCGATCACGTCGTAGCCGGCACCGGCCGAACACACGGCCAGAAGCTGCTCGCAGCGCTTCACCAGCGCCGAGCCGGCGAGCCACTGTGCACCGCCGGCATGTCGAGCAACGTCGGTACGGGTCGCGACCTGATACCCGTGCGCCGACTTCAACGCCGCCCAGTTCTCTTCGTCCGACGCATTCAGATCGAGCCTGACGACGTCGATATCGGAGACCTCGAGGATGTCCCCGGCGACCGGATCGGTCCAGCGTTCGTAGACCAACCGCGGGCGGGTGCCAGCGGTCATTTCTTCAACTTGGGTTTTGCCTGGGCTGCCTTGAACATGTCGGCGAGGGCGGCGTCGACGTTCTTGTAGTCGTTGCGGGCAATGGCGCCGTCTCTGCCCTCCACGATGTCGTACCCGAGCCGCAGATCCTTGTTCTCCATGTGGAAGTACTCCCGGCCGATCGGCAGTCGCCGGTCTTCGCGAGGCACCTCCATCCACGCGCGCAGGAAGCAACGAGCCTTCTTGGGGTCGTTGCTGCTGACGAAATCCGATCGCGAGTGGCACATCGCGAAGTTGTTGGCCACGGCGGCTTCGCCCGACTCCAGACGGAACTCGACCTGCTGTTCCACGAGGATGGTGCGCAGCAATTCGACTGCTTCCTCCTCCTTCGGCGTGAATTCGCGACCGATGGTCTTCATCGCGGGCAGGATGCTGCTGTACGTGAAGTTGATGCAGATGCGTCCGTCGATCTGCGAGAAAACCGGCACGTCGTAGGGCGTGACGTCCGGTTGATCATCGGGCTGCTCACTGCGACGGTGATGTGGGAACCCCTGGTACAGCACATCGAGCAGATCGGGCCGTTCGGCCAGTATGCGGTTGTGCGCCGCGGGGCCGCTGGCGAACTGGCTCTCGCCGCCCTGCGCCGCCGGATAAACGCACAGCAGAGACAAGATGTCCGCGGCGTCGTTGTGCATGGCGAGCTCGGCCCGTGATTTGGTGCCCCTGGCAGGTTGCACGCCGTTGGGCAGGATCTCCTCCTGCACCCGCACCATCCGGTGACCGAACGAGTTGTTCGACACCAGGTATCCCAGATGGGTGCAGAACGCCCAGTAGATGCGCTCGAGGTCCTCGATCGAATGCTGTTCGACGGGAAACCCGCGGACGCACGCCAAACCCTTGCCGAACATCAAGTCCCGGTACAGCCGCGACAAATCGTCGTCCAGATCCGGATGCCGCGCATCCTCTGGTGTGATCTCGTCGCGGTCCTTGCCAGCGGTTTTCGCCAGAATCGATTCCAGCGCAGCAACATTGCGGGAGGACAGGTCGAACGCGAAATCTTCCTTGCTGGTGAAGTCGGCGCCCGTCCACGCCATCGGATCGGTGACTTGTTCAGTGTAGATCGCGGTGGGCATCCGTCCTCCTGTTTCGGTGGAGAGGCTATCGTTTGGTGCTACGGCTCGAGCCCCCGCAATGCGCGTGCGCGGGTGGTGGCCGCCTCGGTCATCATCCCGACATCCGTGCCTGCCGAAATGAATCGCAGACCTTCGCCTACGAACCGTTCGAGCAGGTCAAGGGACTTGATCCCGGCCATTCCCAGCGCCACGCCGTGGGTGCGACAAGCCGCTGCGACCGATTCTACTGCATGGTGGAAATGAGCATTCTCATACTGCCCATGAATACCCATTTCGGCTGTCAGGTCGCTGGCGCCGATGAGGACGATGTCGACCCCGGCCACCGCCGAAATGCCCTCGCAGTCGGCCACCGCTTCAGGGGTCTCGATCATCACTGCCACCACGGTGCGCGCGTCGAGAAACTCGGTGAGATCGGTCGCCGACCGCTGCCCGTAGCCGCTCACCGCGTTGGGACCCGAAATCGAGCGACGGCCCAGCGGCGGAAAACGCGTCGCGTCGACGATCGCATCGGCTTCACCCACCGAGTTCACATGCGGCACAATGACTCCCACTGCACCACCGTCCAGCACGCGCGCGATGACGCTGGGGTCGTGCGACGGCACCCGCACCAGCCCCGATATGCCGGCGCCTACTGCGCCTGCACACAGCATCGACGCAGTCTCCAACGAGGTCGATGTGTGTTCGAGGTCGACATAGACGGCGTCGTACCCGCAGGCCGCTGCAATGGCAGGCACGTCAGGCGTTCGCGCGTTCATCAACGCCAGGCACAGCACCAGTCCGTCACCACGTAACGCCTCCCGCAGCGATCCCTGCACACGCCTACGGTAACTGACTGAGAACGTTCATTCCATCAAGTCGTTAACGCCATTATCGATGTGGTAACCATGACGTATGTCAGCGCACCGTGTCGCGATCGTCGGCGCGGCCTTGTCCGACTGCGGGCGGGTGCCCGACAAGACCGCCGTGGCCCTAATGGCTCAATCGTCGCAACGTGCCCTCGCCGACGCCGGCCTGACCAAGGACGACATCGACGGATTCGGCGGACACGGCGCTCTACTGCCCCCCGTCGAAGTGAGCGAGTACCTCGGCCTTCGACCGACGTGGGTCGACGCCACCAACGTCGGCGGGTCGTCGTGGGAGGTCATGGCCCGCCACGCTGCTGACGCGATCGCGAGAGGTGACGTCGACGTCGTACTCCTGTCGTACGGATCGACGGCCCGTTCCGATGTGAAGCGCCGAGTGCGGACGTCAGCTGCCGCCATGAGTACCGCGGGCGCGATGCAGTACGAAGCCCCTTACGGCGCAACGCTGATCGCGAAGTACGCAATGGCGGCCCGGCGACACATGATCGAATACGGCACAACGGTGGAGCAACTGGCTGAGGTCGCGGTGGCGGCGCATGAGTGGGCTGCGATGAACGAGAAAGCATTTGAGCGCGAACGCATCACCGCCGCCGATGTCGCCGCCGCGCCGATGCTGGCCGAGCCGTTTACGTCAAAACACGTCTGTCTGCGCACCGACGGGGGCGGAGCCGTCGTGCTCGCCAGCGAGAAGGTGGCCAAGAACTGCGCCAAGGAGCCGGTCTGGATCCTGGGTGCCGCCGACGCGGCCTCGCACGTGAGCATGAGCGAATGGGACGACTTCACCACCACAGCGGCGGCGCAGTCGGGACCTCGCGCCTTCGCCCGGGCCGGAGTCAGCCCGGCCGACATCGATGTGTGCCAGCTCTACGACTCGTTTACCTCGACGGTGTTGCTGACCGTAGAGGACCTGGGCTTCTGCGCCAAGGGTGAAGGCGGACCGTTTATCGAGTCGGGGGTGCTGCGACCGGGCGGAGCGCTGCCCACCAACACCGACGGGGGCGGTCTGGCATCCTGCCATCCCGGCATGCGGGGGATGTTCCTGATGGTCGAGGCGGTGCGCCAACTCCGGGGCGAGTGCGGAACACGCCAAGTGGACGACGCTCGCCTTGCTTGTGTGCACGCGATGGGCGGGTTCTTCACCCACAGCGCCACCATGGTTCTGGGTGCGAACTGATGACTGTGCCGACCGGCCCGGACAAGCCGACCATCGACTTGGACAGTGCGGCCTGGTGGGACGCGGTGCAAGACCGCCGCCTGATGGTCAACGCCTGCGGATCCTGCCGACGCAACTCGCTCTACGCGCGCCCGTTCTGCCCCCATTGCTGGAGCCCCGACGTCGCGCTGAGCCAGGCCAGCGGCCGGGCCCGACTCTACACCTGGACGGTGATCCACCAGAACACAGCGCCTTTCGCTGATCGGACCCCGTACATCGTTGCGATGGTCGACCTCGAGGAAGGACCGCGGCTCATGACGGAAATACAGAATTGTCCGGTCGACGCCTTGAAAGCGGACATGGAACTCACGCTCACATTTCGAGACGACGACGGCTTCCTCGTCCCCGTCTTCACGCCCACAACAGAAACCGCTCGGAAGGAAACCCATGAATAAGAAAGACATGATCCTGGTCAGTGTCGATGACCATATCGTCGAGCCGCCTGACATGTTCACCAATCACCTGGCCAAGAAGTATCTCGATGACGCTCCGCGGCTGGTGCACAACCCCGATGGCAGCGACACCTGGCAGTTCCGCGATGTGGTGATCCCTAACGTCGCGTTGAACGCGGTGGCGGGCCGGCCCAAGGAGGAATACGGTTTGGAGCCCCAGGGGCTCGATGAGATCCGGCCGGGTTGTTACAACGT
>NZ_LZMC01000061.1 GCF_001668615.1 Mycobacterium sp. 1274761.0 | reverse complement strand
GCCGCCCGTAACTACCATGGGCCGGGTGACTTCGACCCCGACCGCTGCCTCCTCGCGCGAGCGCTCGTCGGTCGCACCACCACGCACCTACCAGGTGCGTACGTACGGCTGCCAGATGAACGTGCACGATTCCGAGCGGCTGGCAGGCCTGCTCGAGGCGGCCGGATACCAGCGTGCGGCCGACGGTGCCGACGCCGACGTCGTGGTGTTCAACACGTGCGCCGTGCGCGAGAACGCCGACAACAAGCTCTACGGCAACCTCAGCCACCTGGTGCCGCGCAAGCAGGCCAACCCGAACATGCAGATCGCCGTTGGCGGGTGTCTTGCCCAGAAGGACCGCGAAGCAGTGCTGCGCCAGGCCCCCTGGGTGGATGTCGTCTTCGGCACCCACAATATTGGGTCGCTTCCCACGCTGCTCGACCGAGCCAGGCACAACAAGGCCGCACAGGTCGAAATCGTGGAATCCTTGAAGGAATTCCCGTCGAACCTCCCTGCTGCGCGCGAATCCGCCTATGCGGGTTGGGTTTCCATATCGGTAGGGTGCAACAACACGTGCACGTTCTGCATCGTCCCTTCGCTGCGCGGCAAGGAGGTCGACCGCAGGCCCGGTGACGTGCTGGCCGAAGTGCAGGCGCTGGTCGACCATGGCGTCCTCGAGGTGACCCTGCTCGGGCAGAACGTCAACGCCTACGGTGTGTCGTTCGCCGACCCCGATCAGCCGCGCGATCGCGGGGCTTTTGCCCAGCTGCTGCGCGCGTGTGGGCGGATCGACGGGCTTGAACGGGTCCGGTTCACCTCACCGCACCCCGCCGAGTTCACCGACGACGTCATCGAAGCGATGGCCGAGACGCCGAATGTGTGCCCGGCACTTCACATGCCGCTCCAGTCGGGGTCCGACCGCGTGCTGCGGGCGATGCGGCGCTCCTACCGGTCCGACCGATTCCTGTCCATCGTCGGCAAGGTGCGCGCCGCGATCCCGCACGCCGCCATCACCACCGATCTGATCGTCGGCTTCCCCGGCGAGACCGAGCAGGACTTCCAAGAGACGCTCGACGTGGTGGCCGCCGCCCGATTCAGCGCAGCGTTCACGTTCCAGTACTCGAAGCGACCCGGCACACCGGCGGCCGAGCTCGACGGCCAGCTGCCGAAACCCGTTGTGCAGGAACGCTATCAGCGGCTGATCGATCTACAGGAGCGAATCTCGCTGGAGGAGAACATCGCCCAGATCGGCCGCACCGTCGAACTACTGGTGGCCGTCGGCGAAGGCCGCAAAGACACCCGCACGTCCAGGATGTCGGGCCGGGCGCGCGACGGCAGGCTGGTGCACTTCACGCCGCAAGGGGCCAACATCCGGCCGGGCGACATCGTCACCACCACCGTCACCGACGCCGCACCGCACCACCTGGTCGCCGACGGAACGGTGGGCTCGCACCGGCGCACCCGGGCAGGCGATGCGCACGAGGCGGGCCGTCGGCCACAGGGCGTGGGTCTGGGCATGCCTGGCGTCGGGGTGCCCGCAAGGCAGCCGGCAGCATCAGGATGTGCCCGGTGAGCGCAGGGAATTCGGGCAGCAGCTTCGAGGACTTCAAGGGCGACATCGAGGCCGTCGAACGCCGCGTCGCGCGTGAAATCGACCCGGGCGTAAGGGCATTGGCAATTGCCATCGCTGTGTTCGTGCTGCTGGTGACGTTCATCCTCCCGCACACCGGTCACGCCAGAGGCTGGGACGTGCTGGCAGGCGACGACGCCGCCATCGCGGCCGGCATCGCCCTGCCATCGCGCGTGTTCATCTGGCTGGCGCTCGTGTTCGGCGTCGGCTTCTCGATGCTGGCGCTGCTTACCCGGCGGTGGGCGCTGGCGTGGATCGCGCTGGCCGGTTCCACCCTGGCGTCGTTTACCGGTCTGCTCGCGGTGTGGTCCCGCCAAACCGCTGTCGCGCCGCACCCCGGGCCCGGCATCGGGCTGATCCTGGCGTGGATCACGATGATCGTGCTGACCTACAACTGGGCTCGGGTGGTGTGGACGCGCACCGCACTGCAACTCGCCGCCGAAGAGGAGCGGCGCAGGGCCGCAGCAGAACGGCAGAGCAAGGGCTTGCTGGACAGCCTCGACGACGACACCGACGGCGACGGGCCGTCGACGCGCTAGCCCTTCTGGCCGAGGGCCTCGGCCGCAGCCTCCGCCCACTGGCGCCACTGCGCGGCGTTGGCCCGTGCCTCTTCGGCGGCCTTGGTCTTGCCCGCCGCCGCAGCCTTCTCGGCCTGCCGCTCGTACTGCTCAGCACGTTCGCGGAACTGGTCGGCGCGTGCCTGGGCTTCTGGGTCCACGCCGCGAGTCGGCGCGTCGCGCACCGACTTCTCGATTGTCCGCAGCCGCCGTTCCAGCTCGGCGCCGCGCTCGCGGGGCACCTTGCCGATCTTGTCCCACTTGTCGCCGATGATGCGCAAGGCCGCGCGGGCGGCTTCCAGGTCGGAGGTGTCGATCTTCTCGGCTTCGGCCAGCAGCGCCTCTTTGGCCTGGGCGTTGGCCCGGAATTCCGCGTCGCGCTCGGCCGATACCGCGTTGCGCGCGACGAAGAAGGTGTCCTGGGCAGCCTTGAAGCGCTGCCACAGTGCGTCGTCGACGTCCTTGCTGGCCCGGCCCGCCGCCTTCCACTGCGCCAGCAGGTCGCGGAAGGTGGCCGCCGTCGGACCCCAGTCGGTGGAGTCGGCCAGGGCCTCGGCCTTTGCGCAGAGCGCTTCCTTGGCCTGACGGGCGCCCGCCCGCTCACGGTCGAGTTCGGCGAAGTGCGAGCCTCGGCGGCGGTTGAAGGCCTCGCGGGCCGCGGAATAGCGCTTCCACAGCGCGTCGTCGGTCTTGCGGTCCAACCCGGTGATCGTGCGCCACTCGTCGAGAATTTCGCGCAGCCGGTCGCCGGCTGCCTTCCACTGTGTGGAGGTGGCGGCCAGCTGTTCGGCCTCGGCTGCCAGCGCCTCCTTGCGGGCGGTCTGCTCGGCGCGGTGTTGTTCGCGGCGGGCCTTGTCGGCCGCGGCGGCGGAGCCCGCCTGCTCGACGATTGCGGCCAGCCGCGCGGCCAGGGCATCGATGTCGCCGAGCACCGATGCCGTAGCGAGGCTTTCAGCCAAGGTCGTGGCGGCCGACTTTATTTTGCGGGCATCGCCGGTGCCCGACGCCAGCCGGGTCTCCATGAGCGCGACCTCGGTGGCCAGGTCATCGAATCGCCTGCCGAAATGGGCGAAGGCCGCCTCGGTGTCGCCCGCCTGCCAGGACCCGATGACGCGTTCGCCGGCGCTGCTGATCAACCAGACGGTGCCGTCGGGATCCACCCTGCCGAACCGGTGCGGATCGACCGACGAGGCGACCGGCGCCCCGTGCACCGCGGCCGGTTTCGGACCGGGCCGGGGGCCGGGTCGCGGTGGTCCGGGACGGGGCACGGGTTTCGGGGCGGCGGTGCCGCCCGGCTCGCTGGTCGTCATTTCGTTTCTCGTACCTCCACGCAGGAGTTACCCGCGCACCTGCCGCGCACCGCGGCGCCCGTCTGCTTCACCCGCTATTCAAACAGGTCGCCGGGCGTCCGTACGCCGATGCCGCCATTTGCCTAGGCTCGTCACCGACGACGACGGGAGTTCGCAAAATGCCCAAGGCGGATATCGCCGCCCTGCTTGCCCTCGGGGCCGCCTTCTTCATCGCGGTCGGCGACGTTGTTCACCAGCACTCCGCGCACGAGGTCACCGACGAACCCGTCAGCCACTTCGAGTTGTTCACCCGGCTGTTGCGTGACCGTCGGTGGTGGCTCGGCAGCGTGGTCGCCGCGGTCGGCTTCGCACTGCAGGCGGCGGCGCTCGGCCTGGGTTCGGTGCTGCTGGTGCAGGCGCTGCTGGTGACGTCGCTGCTGTTCGCGTTGCCGATCAATGCGCGGGCGTGCGGACGGCGGGTGAGCCGGTGGGAGTGGATGTGGGCGGCGCTGCTCGCTGCGGCAGTGGCCGTGATCGTCACTGTCGGCAATCCGACCGAGGGGCACTCGCGCGCCTCCCTCGAGATGTGGATCGCCGTGGCCGTCGTGCTCGGGCCCGCGCTTGTGCTGTGTGTGGTGGGCGCCGGCATCGTCAAGGGGTCCGCAAGCGCCGTGCTGCTCGGCCTGGTCTCCGGGGCGCTGTGGGGTGTCTTCGCGGTGCTGACCAAGGGAGTCGTCGACCGGCTCGACCACGGTTTGTGGGCCGTGCTGCGCACACCCGAGCTGTATGTGTGGGCGATGGTTGCCGTCGCGGGCACGGCCTATCAGCAGGCGTCGTTTAGGGCCGGGTCGTTGACGGCCTCGCTGCCGACGATGACGGTCGCCGAACCGGTGGTCGGGTCCGTGCTCGGCGTCGTCGTGCTCGGCGAAACGCTGCGTCCCGGCGAGGCCGGCTGGTTCATCCTCGTCGCCGCGGTGGCCGTCATGGTCGTCGCGACTACCGCGCTGGCCCGCGGCGAAGCCGCCACCACTTCGGCGAAACAGGCACCGGCGAACGCTAGTTTGGGTGCGTGCTGAGCGCCATCGCGATCATTCCGTCGGCGCCGGTCATGATTCCCGCTCTCGCGTCTTCGGCCGCAGAGGAACTCGTCGCCCTGCGCGAGGCGGTGTTCGCGGCTGTCTCGTCGTTACCGCCGCGATGGATCGCCATCGGAGCGGGGACCACCGATTTGCGCGTCGGCCCCGAGGCGGTGGGCACGTTCGCCGGCTACGGCGTCGACGTGCCAGTCGCGCTGTCACCGGGCGCTGAGGCCGCCGCATGCGAACTACCGCTGTGCGCGCTGATCACCGGCTGGGTGCGCGGACAGGTCGACGCGCGGGCGAGCGCGGAGGTGCGGGTGCTCGACGCCGACCTGGATGCCGCGTCGGCGATGGAGCGCGGCAAGCGGTTGCGCGCCGAGATCGACGCCGCGGGGGAGCCGGTCGGTGTGCTCATCGTCGCCGACGGCCTGCACACGCTCACCCCGTCGGCGCCCGGCGGTCATGACCCCGACTCGATTCCCGTGCAGAGCGCGCTCGACAATGCCCTGGCCGGTGGTGACTCGTCCGCGCTGGCCCGCCTGCCGCGCGCCGTCGTCGGAAGGGTCGCCTATCAGGCGCTGGCCGGGCTCGTCACCTCCGCACCGCGCTCGGCCAAGGAGCTCTACCGCGGCGCGCCCTACGGTGTCGGGTACTTCGCCGGCGTCTGGCACCCATGAGGCCGCTGGCGGTCGTCGGCCCCACCGGCACCGGGAAGTCGGCGCTGGCACTGGACGTCGCCGAACGCGTGGGTGGGCACATCGTGAACGCCGATGCCATGCAGCTCTACCGCGGCATGGACATCGGCACCGCCAAGCTGCCGGTCGCCGAGCGCCGCGGGATACCGCACCACCAGCTCGACGTTCTGGACGTGACCGAGACCGCGACGGTCGCGCGCTACCAGCGCGAAGCTGCCGCCGACGTGGACGCAATCCTGGCCGCCGGCGAGCCGCCGATCATCGTCGGCGGCTCGATGCTCTACATCCAGTCGCTGCTCGATGAATGGGAGTTTCCTGCCACCGACGCAGCGGTCCGGGCCAAGTGGGAGCACCGGCTGGCCGAGATCGGGGCGGCGGCGCTGCACGGCGAACTGGGCCGGGTAGACCCCGCGGCCGCCGCGTCGATCCTGGGGACCGACGGCAGGCGCATCGTGCGAGCGCTCGAGGTGGTGGAGCTGACCGGTCGGCCGTTCGCGGCGTCGGCGCCTACCATCGGTGCGCCGCGTTGGGACACCGTCATCATCGGATTAGATTGGGAGACAAGCATTCTCGACGAGCGGCTGGCCTTGCGGACCGAGCGCATGTTCGCCGACGGACTCGTCGAAGAAGTGCGCACGCTGCTGGGCCGGGGGCTGCGCGACGGAGTGACGGCCTCCCGGGCGCTGGGCTACGCGCAGGTGATCGAGGATTTCGACCGTGGCGGCGATGGTTCGGCCGCGCGTGAACCGACGTTTATCGGAACCCGCCGCTACGTGCGACGGCAGCGGTCGTGGTTCCATCGTGACCACCGCATCACCTGGTTCGACGGCGGCGCCGCCGACGTTCTCGACGACACGCTGCGGCTATGGCGGCACGTATCCTGATCAGGTGATGTTCGCCAAGGGCCACGGTACGCAGAACGACTTCGTGCTGTTGCCCGATCTCGACGGCAAGCTTGCCCTGACCCGCGATGCGGTGGCTGCGCTGTGCGACCGTCGCCGGGGCATCGGCGCCGACGGCGTGCTGCGCGTCACGACCGCCGGCGCGGCCGCGACCGCCGGCGTGTTCGACCGGCTGCCCGAAGGGGTCGGCGAACGCGACTGGTACATGGACTACCGCAACGCCGACGGTTCGATAGCGCAGATGTGCGGCAACGGTGTTCGGGTTTTCGCGCACTATCTGCGCGCCAGCGGGCTGGAGAGCCGCGACGAGTTCGTCGTCGGATCGCTGGCCGGTCCGCGGCCGGTGGTGCTGCACAGCTGCGACGCCACCCACGCCGATGTCACCGTGGAAATGGGCAAGACCAACCAGCTCGGCACCGGTGAGGCGATCGTCGGCGGGCGGCCGTTTGCCGGGCTGGCCGTCGATGTCGGCAACCCGCATCTGGCATGCGTGGACCCCGATCTGACGGCAGAGGCGCTGGCGGCGCTGGACGTCGCGGCCCCGGTGCGCTTCGACGCCGCGCAGTTTCCCGACGGCGTCAACGTCGAAGTGCTGACCGCGCCGCGGAATGGGTCGGTGGCGATGCGGGTACACGAGCGGGGTGTCGGCGAAACACGTTCGTGCGGAACGGGAACCGTGGCCGCCGCCGTCGCGGCGCTGGCATCCCAGGGGGCGTCGACCGGCACGCTGGCGGTGCGCATCCCCGGCGGCGAGGTCAGCGTCACCGTCACCGACGCCACCAGCTACCTTCGCGGCCCGTCGGTTCTGGTGGCCAGCGGCGAGATCTCCGAGGAATGGTGGCGTGGCCAGCAGCGTTAATTGGGGTGCATGAACCATGATCTGCGTGCGAATCTCTATTCGCCTATGACGTCCGAATTCCCGTTCACCGAGACCCCGAGCGCGGGTGAACTTGCCCTCGAAGACCGCACGGCGCTGCGCCGCGTGGCCGGTCTGTCGACCGAACTCACCGACATCTCCGAGGTCGAGTACCGCCAATTGCGCCTGGAGCGTGTCGTGCTGGTCGGTGTCTGGACCGAGGGCAGTGCCGCCGACGCCGAAGCAAGCCTCGCCGAACTGGCCGCGCTGGCCGAAACCGCGGGCTCAGAGGTTCTCGACGGGCTGATCCAACGTCGCGACAAGCCCGACGCGTCGACCTACATCGGCTCGGGCAAGGCACAGGAACTCCGCGAGGTGGTACTGGCCACCGGCGCCGACACCGTCATCTGTGACGGCGAACTGAGCCCGGCACAGCTGACCGCGCTGGAGAAGGCCGTCAAGGTCAAGGTCATCGACCGCACCGCGTTGATCCTCGACATCTTCGCCCAGCACGCCACCAGCCGGGAGGGCAAGGCGCAGGTGACGCTGGCGCAGATGGAGTACATGCTGCCGCGGCTGCGTGGCTGGGGCGAGTCGATGTCTCGTCAGGCCGGCGGCCGTGCCGGCGGCAGCGGGGGCGGCGTGGGTCTGCGCGGCCCCGGCGAAACCAAAATCGAGACCGACCGTCGTCGCATCCGCGAACGAATGGCCAAGCTGCGCCACGACATCAAAGACATGAAGAAGGTCCGCGATACGCAACGCAGCCGCAGGCTGGACAGCGACGTGCCGTCGGTCGCGATCGTCGGCTACACCAACGCCGGCAAGTCGAGCCTGTTGAACGCGCTCACCGGCGCCGGCGTACTGGTGGAGAACGCGCTGTTCGCCACACTCGAACCCACGACGCGCAGAGGCGAATTCAGTGATGGGCGACCCTTCGTGCTGACCGACACCGTCGGTTTCGTACGACACCTGCCGACGCAGTTGGTGGAGGCATTCCGGTCCACGCTGGAGGAGGTCGTCGACGCCGACCTTCTGGTGCACGTGGTGGACGGCTCCGACGCCAACCCGCTGGCCCAGATCGACGCCGTGCGGCAGGTGATCAACGAGGTGATCGCCGACCATGACGGTCAGCCGGCACCGGAACTGGTGGTGGTCAACAAGATCGACGCCGCCGGCGGTCTCACCCTGGCCCAATTGCGGCGCGCGCTGCCCGGCGCTGTCTTCGTCTCCGCACGCACCGGCGACGGGCTCGACCAGTTACAGCATCGGATGGCGCAACTGGTGACGCCCACCGACACCACGGTGGACGTGACGATCCCGTACCACCGCGGCGACCTGGTGGCGCGCGTGCATTCCGATGGCAGGGTCGACGCCACCGAGCACCACCCCGAGGGCACACGGATCAAGGCTCGCGTGCCAGTTTCGCTGGCGGCCAGCCTCAGCGAGTTCGCGACCTTTTAGAGATACGAAAATGGGGCGCCTGTCGGCGCCCCATTTCCCAGCTCGTGATTACGGCCGTTGCTCGGCCTCTTGCCGCTTCTCGGCGGTCTTCGCCGCAGCGCGGGCGCTTTCGGCCTCGGCCTCCTTCTGGGCGGCGTTGCGCTGCGCCTCAGCCTTGTCCTGCTGCGCCTGGCCTTCGCGATACAGGTCGTCGCGACCCGCGACGGCGCCGGCCACTTCCTTGACCTTGCCCTTCACGCCTTCGACGACGCCCTTGACGGCTTCTTCGGGACCACTGTTGTTCTCGGCCATAACTCCTCCTTGAGAGTCGGTCAGTGACCCTTTCGTTCCCCCGCAGGCCACGTTGCTAAACGCGGGCCCGCGCAGCGGTGGCACACCTCACAACCCGGGCAACCAACCATTCGGTTGGGTGGTATATCGTCGTGCCCAAAGCCCCCCGCTATCTCTGGAGGTCCTCCCATGGGCAACGTCGTGAAATACGAGCGCACGCTGTTCGAGCCCGAACACGACCTCTTCCGCGACGCGTACCGCTCCTTCCTCGAGCGGCACGTCGCGCCGTATCACGACCAGTGGGAGAAGGACAAGATCGTCGACCGCGGCGTCTGGCTGGAAGCCGGCAAGCAGGGCTTCCTCGGCATGGCGGTGCCCGAGGAGTATGGCGGCGGCGGCAACCCAGACTTCCGATACAACGTCATCCTGACCGAGGAGACCACCGCTGGGCGCTACAGCGGCCTCGGCTTCGGCCTGCACAACGACATCATCGCCCCGTACCTACTGCATCTGGCGAACGAAGAGCAGAAGCAGCGCTGGCTGCCGAAGTTCTGCAGCGGCGAGATGATCACCGCCATCGCCATGACCGAGCCCGGCACCGGCAGCGATCTGCAAGGCATCAAGACCAAGGCGGTCAAGGAGGGCGACCACTACGTCCTCAACGGCGCCAAGACCTTCATCACCAACGGCATCAACGCCGATCTGGTTATCGTCGTCGCACAAACTGACCCCGAGAAGGGCGCCAAGGGCTTCTCGCTGCTGGTCGTCGAGCGAGGGATGGAGGGCTTCGAGCGGGGCCGTCACCTCGACAAGATCGGCCTGGACGCGCAGGACACCGCCGAACTGTCCTTCACCGACGTCAAGGTGCCCGCCGAGAACCTCCTCGGCGAGGAGGGCATGGGCTTCATCTACCTGATGCAGAACCTGCCGCAGGAACGCCTCAACATCGCTGTGATGGCCGCGGCGGCAATGGAAGCCGTGCTGACCGAGACGCTGCAATACGCCAAGGAGCGCAAGGCCTTTGGCAAGCCCATCGGAAGCCAACAGAACAGCCGCTTCGTGCTGGCTGAATTGGCAACGGAGGCAACGGTTGTGCGCATTATGGTCGACGAGTTCATCCGGCTGCACCTCGACGGGAAGCTGTCCGCCGAACAGGCGTCGATGGCGAAGTGGTATTCCACCGAGAAGCAGGTGCATCTCGTCGACCGCTGCCTGCAGCTGCACGGCGGCTACGGGTACATGCGGGAATACACTGTCGCGAGGGCCTATCTGGACGCGCGGGTGCAGACGATCTACGGCGGCACCACCGAGATCATGAAGGAGATCATCGGGCGCTCGCTGGGGGTGTAGAGCGCTCCCGAAAGCCAGTCGCCGAGAGGCCGCTTATCCCTACCGTTATCGTGTCTTTCCGACGGATAAGTGACGAACACGCTAGTTTCGGGGGGACTTTGCCGTAACCCGGGGAGGGTGGATGAGTGGGGAGCGTGCCCTGCTGAAGTCCGTAATCGGTCGCATCGCGGCTGCCGCACTGACTGCGACCGTCGGCCTCGTGCTGGCACCCGTGGCGTTGGCAAGCCCCGAATCCGATGCCGCTGCCGCGATTAACCAGGCATACGAGGCCGGTGGCGGTCCCACCGGATCGCTGGGCCCCAGCGACGGCGGTGTGTATCCCATTGGAGGCGGATTCGGCCAGAACTACGCAGGTGGCAAGATTTTCTTCACGCCCGACACCGGCGCGCACATCATGGGGGGCGCCATTCTGGAGAAGTACGAGTCGCTGGGCGGGCCTGCCGACAGCGACCTCGGCTTCCCGACGATCGACGAGGGGCCGGGCAAGATCAGCCCGGACAGCCGCAACACCACGTTCAGCGCCCAAGACAAACCGGTCATCTTCTGGACGCCCGACACCGGTGCTCACGTCGTACGCGGCGCCCTCAACGCCGCGTGGGACAAGCTCGGCGGCTCGGCGGGCGCGCTCGGCGTGCCTACCGAGGACGAGGTGTACAGCGGCGACATCGTGTCGCAGAAGTTCACCGGAGGCGAATTGTCGTGGAACCGGTCGACGAAGGAATTCACTACGGTCCCACCGGATCTCGCGGGACAGCTCGGCGGGCTGACCGTTCCCGAGGACGCGACATCGGCGATCAACGCAGCTCGCCGGGCCGCCGGTGGACCGCTCGGTCCGCTCGGCGCCAAGCAGGGGCCGCAGTACGCGATCGGGCAGGACGGCGCCGGGCAGGACTTCGCCGGCGGCAAGATCTTCTACAGCCCGGCGACGGGCGCGAACGTCGTCACCGGCCAGGTCCTGAAGAAGTACGAGGCGGCCGGCGGTCCGCAAGGAGACCTCGGCTTTCCCACCAGCAATGAGGCCGACGGCGGGTTGAAGACCGGCAGCCGGATCAGCGCGTTCTCGGCCGAGGACAAGCCGGCGATTTTCTGGACACCCGATTACGGGGCGTTCATCGTCCGCGGCGCGATGAACGCGGCGTGGGACAAACTCGGCGGCGCGACCGGCCCGCTCGGACCGCCGGTGGCCGATCAGACCGTCGATGGCAACGTCATCAAGCAACGGTTCACCGGCGGCGAGATCGCCTGGGACAAGGGAACGAACAAGTTCAGCACCCAGCCGGCCAATTTGGCCGGCGGGCTGGCCGGTTTGAGCGTGCCGGGTTACGAGCCGCCGTCGGCTTCGAACACCGCCGCTGCCAATTCCAAGAAGAACGACTGGTTCACCCCATCGTGGTGGTGGCTGCTTGCGGGCATCCCGCTGCTGGTTCTGGTCGCGCTGATTTTGGTTGCGACCCTGCGACACCGGCACCGCGGCGATGTCGAACGGTTCGACGACGATTACGACTACGACCTCGACCACGAGGCGCAAGCCGAGGAGGCCGAGGCACGCCTGGCGGGCGCCGAGGAGCGCTCCCGTGTGCAGCTGGCCGAAAACTACGGCCGCCCGCCGGAGGCCGCGCCCTACGGCCTGGGTGGGGTCGGGCACGACCCGTTCGAGGAGTCCGGCGAAGACGAGGTCGAAGAGTTCTCCAACCTCGAACCCGAGCCCGACGAATCGGACACCGCGCCGACGCCCATCCAATCTGACTCCGACGCGCCGTCCGGGCGCCATGCAGCGGTCGTGCTCGACGAGCCACCGGTCGAGGAACGCGATCCCGTCACCGCGCCCGTCGCCGACGTCGCCGAGGTGGCCACTGTGGCCGCAGACGACGAGCCGGAGGCGCAGACGGCGATCCACCTACCGCTCGACGACCCGTATTTGGCGCCTACCGGCTATCCGATCAAGGCCGACACCAAATCGGGTCTGTACTGGGGTCCGGAAAGCGACCTGTACGACCACGTTCCGGCCGAGGTGTACTTCGTCAGCGAAGAACTCGCCCGCGCCAACGGCTTCGTCAAGGCCGAATAGCGCTCAGATTTTTCGGATGACGGTGACGACCTTGCCGAGAACCGCGGCGTCGTTGCCCGGAATCGGATCGAAGGCCGGGTTGTGCGGCATCAGCCACACCTGTCCGCGGGTGCGCTTAAAAGTCTTCACGGTGGCTTCACCGTCGATCATTGCAGCGACGATGTCGCCGTTGTCGGCGACGTTCTGCTGACGCACGACCACCCAGTCGCCGTCGCAGATCGCCGCGTCGACCATCGAGTCGCCGACGACCTTGAGCAGGAACAGCGATCCTTCGCCTACGAGTTCGCGGGGGAGCGGGAAGACGTCTTCGACGGCTTGTTCGGCGAGGATCGGGCCGCCCGCCGCGATGCGGCCGAGCACCGGCACGAACGTCGGCTCCGGCAGCGCGTCGGAGCCGGCCACCTCCGTTCGCACCAGCGGTGTCACGGCGTCGTCTGCGCCGCGTACGTCGACTGCACGCGGCCGGTTCGGGTCGCGGCGCAAGTAGCCCTTGCGCTCGAGGGTCCGCAGCTGGTGCGCCACCGACGATGTCGAGGTCAGTCCGACCGCGTCACCGATTTCCCTGATGCTGGGGGGATAGCCGCGGCTGGTCACCGACGCGCGGATGACCTCAAGGATGGTGCGCTGCCGCTCGGTCAGGCCGCCTTCGGGCGCCCGGCGATCTTGGGGATTGTCCTCGCTCATGGCGCCGAATGTAGTCGCTGAACCCCCGAGAATCAAACATGTGTTCGAGGCGTGTCGCGGGCGCCGATCGGCTGGCGCACTGGCCGACCGGACTTGTCGGTGGCCTGCTCTATCGTTTGGCAACAGTTCGATCACATGTTCTATCAATCGAACACGTGATCGATTAGAGTTCGAACACAAGAGCGAACCAGCGAAGCGGAAGGCGGAGGAAAATGACTGTTCTGGACACCCGAGAGGTTTTCACGGCACCCGTCTTGCGGGCACCTCATCGCCCCTCCGCGACGCGTCGGCGCGCACCCGCGAGCAGGCGGCGTCCCGGCGGAGCGCCGATGCGCTACCGCGGTCCCGGTGTGGTGATGTCGCGCGCCTCGCATCGCAGGCGCCCCATCACGCCGGCCACCACGGTCGGGCTGGCTGTGCTCGCCGCGCTGATCACAGTGTGGCTGGGCGTCGTCGCCCAGTTCGGCGGCGTCGTCGGCGGCAACACCGACTCCTCGGCCTCGGTGCCGAACACGCTGGCTGTGGTCCGCGTGCAGTCGGGGGAGACGCTGCAGCAGGTCGCCCACCGGGTGGCGCCCGATGCGCCCGTCGCCCACGTCGTCGACCGCATTCGTGAGCTCAACAGGCTCGACACCGCGTCGGTTGACGCCGGGCAGACGCTCATCGCGCCGGTCGGCTGATCGTGTGGGCCGAAACGCCCTGCCGCACAACGGCCATGGTCGGCGGGCGGGTGCGGCAGGTACGCTCGGAGACGTTCGAGCGGGATTGTCGGCGCGGTGAAGGAGCAGTCATGCACTGTCCGTTCTGCCGTCATCCCGATTCGCGGGTTGTCGACTCGCGGGAAACCGATGAGGGCCAGGCGATTCGGCGCCGCCGGTCATGCCCCGAGTGCGGCCGCCGCTTCACCACCGTGGAGACCGCTGTGCTGGCCGTCGTCAAGCGCAGCGGTGTCACCGAGCCGTTCAGCCGCGAAAAGGTCATCAAGGGCGTGCGCCGCGCCTGCCAGGGGCGTCAGGTCGACGACGACGCGCTGAACCTGTTGGCACAGCAGGTAGAGGACACCGTGCGGGCCGCGGGCTCGCCGGAAGTGCCCAGCCACGAGGTCGGGCTGGCGATCCTCGGGCCGTTGCGCGACCTCGACGAGGTCGCATACCTGCGCTTCGCCTCGGTGTACCGGTCGTTTTCCTCCGCAGACGACTTCGAACGCGAGATCGAGGCGCTGCGGGCGCACCGCAAGGTGCCCACATCGGGCTGACCGCTCACTCGAGCTGCCGTACCCCGTCGTCGATCACCCGCCCGGCGATGCGGACCCAGCCGTCGGCGCTCCATTGCGTGGAGATCACCGAACCCTTGCCCTGAACGATCGTCAAGTCCTGGCTGAGGTAGTCGGTGATGCGAACGGCGGCCGCACCGGTGGCCTCGTCTTCGGGAATGCCGAGGCCGGCGGCGAACATTCGCGAGCGCACCACGCCGTTGTTCCGGTCGGTCCACGTCCACAAATAGTTCTCGACATCGTCGGGATACTCATCCGGCGATGCGGCGAACAGTTCCTCGGTGGACGCCAGGTCGTAGATCGCAAAGTCCGGCGCCCATTCGGCGCGGGCCTTGACGGCGGCCATGCCGTCGTCGTAGCTCACCTGCACCACTCCGGCAGGCACCTGCAGGGTGTGGACGGGTCGACCGATGTCGCGTAGCCACCAGGCGGCACCGACAGTCGGATGACCGGCGAACGGCAATTCTGTGGTGGGCGTGAAGATGCGGGCGCGGGCGGTGCTCTCGCCGGCCGCAGGCACATCGACGAATATTGTTTCGCTGTAACCCAATTGGGTGGCGATTTCTTGGCGGTCGGCGGGTTTGGCCGCACGGGCGTCGACGACGCCGAGCGGGTTGCCGAACTGTCCGTCCGCATTTGTGAAGACGCGCAGCACCATCACGTCTATGGTCATGCGCCCGATGCTACGTCGCGCGGCGACGGTCAGGTGGCGCTGCGTTCGTCGGTGTCCATCGCTTCGAGCACCGCGACTCGAGTGTCGCTCGAACCGGTGATCGTCGCCTCGCGCGGGCCGGTGCGCAGCAGGTCGCGCAGCATCTCCTGGTCATAGGTGGCGGGTTCGGTCGAGTCGATGAAACGCTCGACGAGTTCGACGAACCGGTCGGGGTCATCGTGGAAGGGGAAGTGCCCGGAGCCCTCGAAGATCTCGAGCTGCGAGCCGGGCATCGCGGCGTGGGCGAGGCGCGCATGGCTGACCGGGATGACCGAGTCGCGTGACCCCCAAATCAATTGAACGGGAACGGATTCAGTCAAATAACATCGGTCGAGCATGGTGACCACCTGCCCGCGCCAGTCGACGACCGCGCGCAGCGTGCGCGCGAACGCCGAGGACGCGGTCGGCTCGGGCAGATCTTTGAGGATGCGCAGCATCTCGGGGAGATCGCGGCCCAGCGCCGTGTTTTTTCCGATGGCCAGGCCGGCCACGCGGCCGGCCGCCTGCACGGCGGGCAGCACCATCGGCAGCCGTAACACGGCGAGCGCTTCGGTGCCCATCGGCATCGACGCGATCCGCAGCGCGAAGTTGACATCCTTGGTCACCCCACCCGCGCCGACCAGCACCAGCCGGTCCACCAATTGCGGGAACTGGTAAGCGAATTGCATGGCCACACCGCCGCCGAGTGAGTGGCCGACGACCGTGACGCGTTCGATGTCGAGCACGCTGAGCAGGTCCCGCATGCCGTTGGCGTACGCGGCAACCGAATAGTCCGCGCGGGGCTTGTCGGACTTCCCGTGGCCGAGCAGGTCGGGCGCGATGACCGTAAAGCGTTGTGCAAGCGTGGATTGCACGCTGCTCCATGTGGTCGAGTTGTCGCCGATGCCGTGGATCAGCAGGATCGCCGGACCCGAACCCGCGATCCGGTAAGCCCGACGGTAGCCGTGGATGGTGCGGTAATGCAGCGTCGGCGTTAACTCTCGCACCGGACGAAGATTCGGCTTCTGGGGGGTTCGTGTTGTCATGTCGCCAACCTCTTCGTGGGGCCGGGTGACCGCCTAATCGCCGTCCTCCCCGTCGTGGAAGCCTTCTTTTCTCTTCTTCTCCCGCGCCTGCTGTGCAAGAAATCGTTCGAACTCGGCGCCGAGTTCATCACCGCTGGGCAGATCCTCGTCCCGGGCCAGCAATGATTGGTTCTCCTGGGCTGCAATGAAGGCATCGTACTGGCGCTCCAGTGCCTCCACCACCTGAGCGACCTCGCTGCTCGCGGCCACTTGCTCCTCGATTTTGGCGTGCACTTCGGCGGCGGCGTCGGACAGCGCCGCCAGGGGCAGCTGCAGCGATCCTGACTTGGCGACCTGCGATAGCAGCGCCTCGGCGGCGGCCGGGTAATCGGTCTGCGCCAGGTAGTGCGGCACGTGCACCGTGAACCCCACCACGTCATGGCCGTGCTGCGCCATCCGGTACTCCAGCAGGTTGGACGCGCTGCCCGGCACCTGCACCTCACCGACCCACGGCGTGTGGCCGGCGATCAGCTCCTTGTTGTTCGCGTGGGCGGTCAGCGTGATGGGCCGGGTGTGCGGCACCGCCATCGGGATGGCGCCCAACCCGATCGTCTGGCGGACGCCCAGCCGCTGGGCCAGCAGCCGCACCGCGGTGATGAAACGCTCCCAGCGCAGGTCCGGCTCCATCCCAGCGAGCAGCAGGAACGGGGTGCCTGCGCTGTCGCGCAGGGCATACAGGCTCAGCTCGGGTTCCTCATAGTGGGTGAAGTGGTCGGTCCTGAACGTCATCAGCGGCCGCCGCGACCGGTAGTCCAGCAATTCGTCGATCGCGAAGGAGGCCACCAACTCGGTGTCCAGCGTGTTCTTCAGGTGCTGGGCGGACAGCCGGATGGCATGCCCGGCGTCGGAGAAACCCTCGAGAGCGTGAATCAACACCGGCCCGCGGCCGTCCGGCGTGGACAGTTGCGGCGCGGGAAACTCCAGCTCGTACATCCCGCTCTGGTCGGGATCGTAGGGCTGGTCGTGGCTGTCCTGCTCGTCGCTGATTGGGCTCGCCTCCTCAAACACCGCTACATCAAGTGTCTCATCTGGCTCGAGGTGCGCTGCAGAGTCCACATGCACCGGCCCGCAGGTTGTCGGGCAAGATCATGACATGCGGGCGTCGCTGGTGCTGGTGGTCGGGTTGCTGGCCGCGGCCTGCGCGCGCCCCGCCGCTTCCGTCGGCAACACCACCAGCGAGACGGCGGCCCCCACGCCGCGGCCTACGATGCCGAGGCCGGCGGCGGCCGCTCCGGTGGCCCCGGACCCGCGGGTCGGTGCGCTGTTTCTGGGCGCAGCCGAGCTGCACACCTGCACCGCGGCGGTGCTGGACTCGACGACCGGGGACTTGATCCTCACCGCCGCGCACTGCGTTGCAGCGGACATCGACACCACGTTCGTCGCCGGTTTCTCAGACACTGCCGATCCGGCGCGCATCTGGCGGGTGCAGTCGACCTACCTCGACCCGCGATGGCTCAGCGCTCGGGACCCGTTGGCGGACTTCGCGATTCTGCGCGTCGCGCGCGACGGCGGCGGGTCCGTGGAAGCCGAGGCTGGAGGTGGGCTGGCGATAGGCACGGCACCCAAACCCGGCACGATGATCAGCGTCACCGGCTACGCGCTCGGCGTCGGAGGTGGTCCCATCGGCTGCACGGCCGCAACACAATTGGCACCGGGCGGTGGCTTCCCGTCGCTGCCGTGCGGCGGCCTGATCGGCGGAACAAGCGGCGCACCGTGGATATCCGGGCCAACCGTCACCGGTCTGGTCGGCGGCCTCGACGGCGGCGGGTGCGACGAAAACGTGTCGTACTCACCACCGTTCGACGACGGTGTAGCCGCACTGCTGGCCCGGGCGGAAGCGGGCGGTCCCGGGGATCCGGCTCCGCAGGTGTTCGACGACCCCTGCTGACTCCGCGCACGCGAAGAGCGAGAAATATCTAGCTGCGGAACTGGCTCAACGCGCGCAGCTTGTTCATCACGTCAAGCGCTGCTACCTTGTACGCCTCGGAGAACGTCGGATAGTTGAAGACGGCGTCGACGAGATATTCGACCGTCCCGCCGCACCCCATCACGGCCTGCCCGATGTGCACGAGCTCGGTGGCGTTCGAGCCGAAGATGTGCACGCCCAGCAGCTTGAGGTCCTCGGTGGAGACCAGCAGCTTGAGCATGCCGTACGAGTCGCCGGCGATCTGGCCGCGGGCCAGCTCGCGATAGCGGGACACACCGACCTCGTAGGGGATGGCGTCGCGGGTCAGATCGACCTCGGTGGCGCCGACGTAGGACACCTCAGGGATCGAATAGATGCCGATCGGCTGCAGCTCCGTCATCCCCTTCACCGGCTCGCCGAACGCGTGATAGGCCGCCAGCCTGCCCTGGTCCATCGAAGTGGCGGCGAGCGCCGGGAAGCCGATCACGTCGCCGACGGCGTAGATGTGGTCGACCTTCGTCTGGAACTGGTCGTCGACGAAGATCCGTCCACGCGCGTCGATCTCGAGACCGGCGTTCTCGACGCCGAGATGTTCGGTCCACCCTTGGCGGCCCGCCGAGTACATGACCGTCTCCGCCGGGATTTGCTTGCCGCTGGCCAGAGTCGTCACCGTGCCCGCCGCGCCGACGTCGACGGCCGTCACCTCCTCGCCGAAGCGGAAGGTCACCGCCAGGTCGCGCAGATGGAACTTCAGCGCCTCGACCACTTCGGGGTCGCAGAAGTCCAGCATGCTGTCGCGCTTTTCGACGACGGTCACCTTGGTGCCGAGCGCGGCGAACATCGAGGCGTATTCGATGCCGATCACGCCCGCCCCGACCACCACCATCGACGACGGCAGCGACTTGAGGTCGAGGATGCCGTCGGAGTCCAGCACGCGCTCCTCGTCGAATTCGACCCCGGCCGGTCGGGCGGGTTTGGTACCGGTGGCGATGACGATGTAGTCCCCGCGCACAGTGGTGGTTTCACCGCGGCTGTGATCGTCGACGCTGACCGTGTGCTCGTCGACGAAGCGGCCGTGCCCGGTGAGCAGGTCGACCCGGTTGCGCATCAGCTGGTTGCGCACCACGTCCTGTTCCTTGGTGATGACGTGGCTGGTGCGGGCCAGCAGGTCGGCCGGGGTGATCTTCTCCTTGACGCGGTAGCTGGCGCCGTACAGTTCGCGTTGGCTCATACCGGTCAGGTAGACCACGGCCTCGCGCAGCGTCTTGGAGGGAATGGTGCCGGTGTTCACGCAGACGCCGCCCAGCATCCGGCCGCGCTCGACGACCGCGACCGACTTGCCGAGCTTTGCCGCGGCGATGGCGGCCTTCTGTCCACCGGGACCCGAACCGATGACGACGAGGTCGTACTCCAGCACCGAAGCCATACGTGAAGGTCTACGCCGATTGCCGCGATCTCGCATGCCGACACGGTCAATAGCGCGTGAACAACAAGGGGCATGAGACGATGACGGCAATGGTCGGCACGGTCTTGCGGGCTGCGCGTGGATCCGCGCTGCCCGCCATCTGGTGTGCTTTGCTGACAGTCGCGGTCCTGGTCGGCGGGTGTGCGCGGGTGATTGACGGCGCGCCGCGCGCCGGCGAGCGGGCCGCCCCGCCGGCGCGGCTGGTGCCGATCGCCGATCTGCTGATCGAACCGACCCGCTTTCCCGCGCACTACCCGGCGGCGGTGCTGCCGCCCAAGGACATCGACCGGGTGCTGGGTGAAATCGACGGCGTGCCGGCGGGATCCGAGGTGACGCCGCCCGAGTGCGCACCGCTGCCGCTGCTGGGGACCGAGCGGGCCGCCGCGCAGGGGAGCGACGACGACAGCGGAACCCGCCTGATCGTCACAGTTGTTCGGCCGGTCCCATCGGTGCACGCCAGGGCGGCGCAACTGGCCGAATGCCCGTCGTTCACGGTCACCTCGATGGATGACCCGGACGACGTGTCGACGGTGACGGTGAAGCTTCCGCCACCGCCGCCGGTGGACGCCGACGACAGTTACGCCGTCGACCAGGCCGTGACCTCCGAGACCGACCAGTCGGTCACCAAGACGCTCACGTTCGTCGCACTCCTCGGCGACGTCCGGGTGACGGCCTCGTGGCAGGCGTCCTCGGACGCAGAACCCGACGCCACGACGCTGGACACGCTGTTCAGCACGGCCGTGCTGAAGGTTCGGCGGGCGGTGCCGCGCTAGTCGCCATCCACAGTGGCGGCTTCATCCACAGCCGGGGCGGCGGTGGCGTCTTTCGTGCCGTCGCCGTCGGAGCGGGCGCCGATCGTCGTGGCATGACGACATCGCACTCCGACTTTCAACTCAACCGACCTGGCGCACTGATCGCGGCGCTGCCCGCCGTCCTCGGCTTCGTGCCGGACAATTCGCTCATCCTGGTGACCATCGACCGCGGGGCACTGGGTTGTGTTATGCGCGTTGATCTTTCACCCGAACTGGCGGACTCGGTCGACCATCTCGCCGAGGTCGCCGCCGCGGCCCGCCCGGACGCCGCGATCGCGGTGGTCGTCGACGGTGAGGGCGCCGACTGCCAGGTGTGCAACGACGAGTACCGCGAGATCTGCCGCGAGCTGGGGGACGGCCTGGCCCACCACGGCATCGAGCTTCTCGACTTCCACATCGTGGACAGCGTCGCGCCCGGCGGTCGGTGGCATTGCCTGGACGGCAGCGGCGGCACCGTCGACGACCCGTCGGCGTCACCACTGGCAATGGCGGCCGTCTTGGACGGGCGGCGGCTCTACACCCGTCGCGCCGAGCTCTGCGGCGTCATCGCGCTCACCGATGAGGCGGCCAGCCAGGCGCTGGCCAGCGTAATCCGGGATCAGCCCGACACTGACGTCGACACCGCCGACGAGGTCACCGCCGCCATGGCCGCCGCTTGGCAGAACGCGGCGGGTGAGCCGCTGCCCGAGGCTGTGATCGCCCGGCTGGCACGGGCGCTGACCGACCCGCAGGTGCGCGACGTCCTCTACGCGCTGGCGGTGGGGGACAAGGCCGCCCAGGCGGAGGCGCTGTGGGCGACGCTGGCGCGCACGCTGCCTGCGCCGTGGCGGGTCGAGGCGCTGGTGTTGTTGGCGTTTTCCGCTTACGCCCGCGGGGACGGCCCGCTGGCCGGAGTGTCGCTGGAGGCGGCGTTGCGGTGCGACGCGACGCACCGGATGGCGGGCATGCTGGACGCCGCGCTGCAGTCGGGGATGCGTCCGGAACAGATCCGGGAGCTGGGTGTCACGGGATATCGGCTGGGCAAGCGGCTCGGCGTGCAGCTGCCGCAACCGCGGGCCTTCGGCCGACGCGCCGGTTGAAAGAGGTTGCGGGCCAATCCTTCTGGACGGCTACACCTTCTCGACCTTGACCGCGTGGGCCATTTCATGTGGCAACTCGACCTGCTCGTGGCCGGGGATCACGATCTTGACGCCGCCGTTGGAGCCCGTCTCGACGGTCACGCGGGCGTTGGGTACCACACCGGCTTCCTTGAGCCGGGCGATCAGGGTGACGTCGCCCTGGACATGCTCGGTCAGCTGGCGCACGACCACAGCGACGGGGAAGCCGGCGGGCAGCTCGGTAAGGCGCACCAGGTTGCGGTCCTCGGAGCGTAGCGAGTCGCCAACACCCAGCTCGGACAGGCCGGGGATGGGGTTGCCGAAGGGGGACACCGTTGGGTTGTCGAGCACCTGCACGAGGCGCCGCTCGACGTCCTCGCTCATCACGTGCTCCCAGCGGCACGCCTCGGCGTGCACTTCCTCCCACGGCAGCCCGATGACGTCGACGAGCAGACGTTCGGCCAGCCGGTGCTTACGCATCACGGCGACGGCCAGGCCGCGGCCCTTGTCGGTGAGCTCCAGGTGGCGGTCGCCGGCGACGTGCAGCAGGCCGTCGCGTTCCATCCGGGAGACGGTCTGGCTGACGGTCGGTCCACTCTGCTCGAGGCGTTCGGCGATGCGCGCACGCAGCGGCACCACGCCCTCCTCCTCGAGGTCGTAGATGGTCCGCAGGTACATCTCGGTGGTGTCGACCAGATCGTTCATGAGGCAACCCTTCGTCAGCCGTGAGTCTACCGGCCTAGCTGGGCGAACAATGGTTCTACGCTGTCAGCGTGTGACCAAAAAGACCCGCCGATGCGCGCTGGGCACCGGCGGGTCTTAGTGAGAAGGGTCGCTAGCTAGCGTAGGAGCGTAGGCGGTCGGCGCGCTCACCGTTGCGCAGTTTGGCCATCACCTCACGCTCGATTTGGCGCACCCGCTCGCGGGACAGCCCGAAGAGCTTGCCGATCTGGTCGAGCGTGCGCGGCTGTCCGTCGTCGAGACCGAACCGCAGCCGGATCACCTGCTGCTCGCGCTCGTCGAGCGTGGCCAGCACGTGGCGGATGTCGGTGTGCAGCAGTTCGGAGATGACGGCGTTCTCGGCCGACATCGCCTCCGCGTCTTCGATGAAGTCACCGAGCGGCGCCTCCTCGTCGCTGCCGACCGGCATGTCGAGGCTCACCGGGTCGCGGCTGTGCTCCAGCAGATCGGTGATCTTCTCCACCGGGATGCCCGATTCAGCGGCCAGCTCCTCATCGGTGGCCTCACGGCCGAGGTTCTGGTGCATCTCGCGCTTGATCCGGGCGAGCTTGTTGACCTGCTCGACGAGATGGACCGGAAGCCGGATAGTGCGGCTCTGGTCGGCCATTCCGCGGGTGATCGCCTGCCGGATCCACCACGTCGCGTACGTCGAGAACTTGAAGCCCTTGGTGTAGTCGAACTTCTCCATCGCGCGGATCAGGCCGAGGTTGCCTTCCTGAATCAGGTCGAGCAGCGGCATGCCGCGGCCGGTGTAGCGCTTGGCGAGCGACACCACGAGACGAAGGTTGGCCTCGAGCAGGTGGCTGCGCGCAGCCTGGCCGTCGCGCACGATGATCGCGAGATCGCGTTTGCGGTTCTCGCCGAGACGCTTGCGGGTCTCCAGCAGATGCTGGGCGTAGAGCCCGGCCTCGATGCGCTTTGCCAGCTCCACCTCGTCGGCGGCGTTCAACAGGGCGGTTTTGCCGATGCCGTTCAGGTACACCCGCACCAGATCAGCGGCTGGACTCTGAGCGTCCAGATCGTGGTCAATGCGGCTTAACGTGGCATTCGCCATCAGGGCCTCCTGCTCGGCTCGAACTGTCAAGAACTTCAACGCCCAATCGCTTCGAAGAGTTCCCACGAACCGGCCCGTTCACACGTGTTGATCAGCGGTTTTGTTGCGCCGATCTGAGAATCATCTGAGAATCTCGCAAGTTGCGGCTCAGGAAGGAACGCCGCCCGTCGCCTCGCCGTCGTCGTGTTGCGGCGTTGACCGGGGACGCTGCTCGAGCGCGGGCCGTTCCGCCGTCGGGAACAGCGGGATGCGGCGGGCGGCGTAGCGACGAGGCTCTTCGGCCCGGCGCGGCGGACGGTCGTTGGCGATGAGCACGGCGATCCACGGCAGCGGTATCGACGCCACCAGGATCGCCAGCGAGACGAGTCCGTTCTGCCAGACGCCATAGGCCACCGCAGCCAGGATGAGCGCCGGGATACGGAACGCCATGATCGTCAAGTACTTGCGCACGCGTTCGCGATGCTGCTCTTCATAGCTTGGCGCGGCGGCGGTGATGAGGACGGGACGTCCGTCGTCGTCGAAACCCAGCTGTGGGCCGTGTTTCATATGTCCCACTGTTCCACACCATTCCGCGGTCGACCCGATCGGTTTCCTCCCGGTCTCTGGCCGGGCACAATGAACCCATGCAAACCCAGACGATCGAGCGCACCGACACCGACGAACGGGTCGACGACGGGACCGGCAGCGATACGCCGAAGTACTTCCACTACGTCAAGAAGGACAAGATCGCCGAAAGCGCCGTCATGGGCACGCATGTGGTCGCGCTGTGCGGTGAGGTGTTTCCCGTCACCAAGGCGGCCAAACCCGGTTCCCCGGTATGCCCCGACTGCAAGAAGATCTACGAGCGGCTCAAGACGTAGCGGCGTCACTTTTTCCAGCGGTGGTGGCCGGTGAGTCGACGGTCGAACCGCCGTTGAGGGATTCCAGCGATTCGGCGGCCTTCTCTTCCAGCCACCACCGCAACCGCTTGGCATGGGTGGCCGGCGCTGGCCATTCCTCCTGCACCGCGGCGTTGAGTTCGGCGCCAATCATGATTGCGAAGCCCAGGAAGAACGCGAACAGCAGGAACGCGATGGGGGTCGCCAGCGCGCCGTAGGTGTAGCCGGTGGAGGTGATGTAGGTCAGGTAGACGCGCAGGCCGACCGTGGCGACCAGAAACACCAACGTGGCCAGCAGGGCGCCGAGCACCAGCCGGTGCGACGGCAGCGGTTTGGGCAGCGACACCCGGTAGAGGAATGTCACCGATATCAACAGACCGAAAAACAGCACCGGGTAGTAGCCGTACCGCAGCGCGTTCTCCCAACTTTCGGGGATGTGCTGGCCGATCTTGAGCGGACCCAGCGCGACGAACGGCGCCGTCGCGATCGCGACCACCAGCATCACCACGTAGAGCCCCAGCGCGAAGAACCGCTGGCGCACGGGATGGCGCAGCGGTGTCTGGTCGTGCGCTTCGGTGATCGAATCGACGAACGCCGACACTGCCGACGAGCCGGCCCACAGCGAGATGACAAAGCCGAGCGAGACCACCTCGCCGCGGGCGCCCTTGACGATGTCATGCACGGTTGGCGCGATGATCTCGTTGACCACGTTCTTGGAGAAGAAGCTGTTGGCGATGTTGATCAACCGCTCTTCGATCATCGGCAGCGTCTCCGGCCCGAACAGCGGCGCGATGTAGGCGAGGCTGCCGAGCATTCCCAACAACAAGGGCGGTAGCGACAACGCACACCAGAAGGCCGCCTGAGCGGACTCCGAGAAGATCGAATCGTCCCAGCTTTTCGACAGCGTCCGTTTGGTGATGTGCCAGATGTGGTGCTTCGACGGCTTAGGCGTCACCGGATGCTGGTCATTCATGACCAGCCCAGCATCCCAGAACGATTAGGCGTCGACCGGGTCGGCCGCGCTGACCTCGAGCACCGCGGCCATTGCGATGAGCTTGGCCTCGTGTTCGTTGGCGTGGTGCTGGCAGAACAGCAGCTCTGCACCGGAGGGCAACTTTGCCCGCACGCGAGCAGCGGCGCCGCATCGATCGCAGCGATCAGCCCGGGTCAGTTCGGGACTGGTCAGAGTTGCGTTCATGGCTCCTCCGTCTCTGCTCGTGGTGAAGCGGTTAATACCCGCTTTCACGCATGTCCACTCTCTCAGACGTATTCGGTTTCGGCGTTGTTCCCCAGCCGTATGCGGGTGTGTCGTTTTTCACGCCTAGCGAAGTTGCCGAGACGGCAGGGTGAAGGGATGCTTCTGCACATCTGTGCCTCGGCCGATTGGCAGGTCGCCAAGGACCGCGGCGAGCACCGGCCGGACTCTCTCGACGCCGTCGGTTTCATCCATCTTTCGACGCCTGAGCAGGTTCATCTGCCTGCCAACCGGCTCTATGCCGGTCGAGCCGACCTCGTGCTGCTGCACGTCGATCCCGACCGGTTGACCGCCCCGGTGCGATGGGAGCCCGGCGTACCGACCGACCCGGAGTCGATGCTGTTCCCGCATCTGTACGGTCCGCTTCCCGCCGACGCTGTGACCAGAGTCACGCCCTATCAACCGGGGCCCGACGGTTCGTTCGCACCGCTGGTGTAAGCATCGACCTCGATCTCGATCATCAAGTCGGGGGAGATGAGCGCCGAGACCTCCACCATCGTCGTCACCGGCCGCACGTCGCCGAAGAACTCCGCGTGCACCGCCGCGACCGCTTGCCAGTGGGAGATGTCGGTGACGAACATCCGCGTGCGCACCACATCGGACAGGCGGGCGCCAGCCTTGGTCAGCGCGGTCTCTATGCGACGCATTGCTGCCCGCGTCTGGTCGGTGATGGTGTCGCCGGGCGCCGTCGTGCCGGACACCCACACGTTGGGTCCGACGCGCACAGCCCGTGAATATCCGACGGTGGTCTCGAACCCGGAGTCCGACGACACGTTCTGACGCTCGGTCACCGTTACAAATTTAGTGCTGACTGTCGTCCCCGCGGATGCGGCTACCTACACTGACCCACCGTGAGCATTCTGGTGGGGTTCGCGCCTTGGGTCGTTTATTGGGTATTGGTCGGCAACGTGCCGTTCGGGGCTGCCGTATTGATCGCGCTGGCGGTCGCGGTGGCGTCGTTCGTCATCGGCCGGGTGAAGGGGACACCGAGCCGGACACTCGAAACCGGTGCCGTCGGAACGTTTATCGTGCTGGCGATCCTCACGTTTTCGGTGAGCGAGACGTTCATGCAGCAGTGGATGCAGCCGCTCAGCAATGCCGGCATTTTTCTGGTCGCGCTGACCAGTGTGCTGATCGGGCGTCCGTTCGTGCGCGAGTTCGCTGAGGTCGACCAGCCAGAGGAAGTAATCGCCAGCGACACGTTCTCCAAGATCACGACGCTGCTGACGTGGATCTGGGTGGGCGCGTTCGGCGGTATGACGGTGTCGTCGGCGATCCCGCCGATCGTGTACGGCCACGCCACCATTCTCGACACCAAGACGCCGCTGTCGTTCGTGTGCTACTGGGTCATCCCGTTCTCGCTGCTGGCGTTGGCCGCGCTGGCGACGCGGGTGCTACCGGAGCAGATGGGTCCCAGCGATGACGAGGAACGCAAGACGTCGTTCGTCACCTTCGCCGAGGCCGAGATCGACCAGTTGATGTATGCGGCCACTGAGGCGGTCAAGCGCGAAGTGGGTGCGGGCAAAGAGGCCTACGACATCCGGATCGGCAGCAAGGGCATCCCGCTGTCGGGCGACGAGACCCGTGAATCATGGCCCGCGACATACAAAGTGCGCCCGAAACGTAAGTGACGACCCGCTCGTGACGTGCGGCGGACACGTGCCGCGGAGAAATTAACCACGCTATCGATTGTTGACTTGGCAATTCACCGGGAGTTTGCTTGCTCCATTGACCGGGATGCGGGTCGGGGTTTTGGGAGGACGACATGTCCCATCGAGCCATCAGTCACGCTCTCTGGACAGCACTGCCCACCGCGGCGCTCATCGCCGCCGGGCTCGTCGCGAGTCCACCGGCCGCCGCGAAATGGCCGCCGGCCGAACCGTGCGTCTCGAATGGCCGCACGTTGAAGCAGCAGTACGGCTACTCGGTCGCAGTCCTCACGCCCGCGTGCTCCCAGCTGCCCGTCGGCGAGGCGTGGGCCGTCTCGATCCCATGGACCATGGCCAACAGTTACGAGCAAAAGCCGCCGGGCTTTGAGACCGTCTACGCCACGCCGCTGGATAACTTCCGCGCTGCGCTGCAGAGCATCGAATACGTCGTCGACGCGGGCTCGGCCTACCAGACCAACCACGCGTTCCCCGGCGACAACAAGATCTGGACCGGCCAGCTTCCGTCCGCGCCCGGGGTGCAGGCGATCAATACCGTCGGGCTGGGCTCATTGGCGCCATTACCGGTCGGGTCCCACACCGTCGACGTCTCGTGGAACCTACGGGCTCCGCATTGCGACGGGTTCACCGCCGATCAGGGCACCAGCTGCCTGCCGCAAGGCGAGACGGTGGTGAAGCACATCGCATTCACGGTCGTCGATCCGCACGCAGCCGGATCGCAAAGCTAGCGTGCCTACGCGATCGGGTGGGTGGCCCAGACGTTCCAGGGGTATTCGCAGAAGAGAGCGTAACCGTCAGGTGTTTGCGCAGCGACATGCTCACGGAAATCCGGTGACTTGCCGTACACGTCGAGGATGCAGGAATCACCCTTCTCGCGGACGCCGACCAGCGTTCCGCCGTCCACCCAGCGGTAGGTGTCTTTAGGGACCGGGCGCCGGCACGCCAGCACGTTGCCGCTGTCGTCCCAACCGAACACCCACGTGACCGCGCTTCCGCATGGCGCGCCCAGTGCGGCGCCGGTCTTCATGTTCGGCACCGGAACATCTTCGGGGCCCGCGGCCGCCGAGGGCGCCGCGAGAACGGCGAAAGCCAGGGCCGCCACTACTGCATACAGCGCACGAGTCATACCAGCAACATACCCGCTAGCTCATCAAACTAGTCGCGAAACCGGCGTGCTAGTCGAGGTAGTCGCGCAGCACCTGAGAACGGCTGGGGTGTCGCAACTTCGACATCGTCTTGCTCTCGATCTGCCTGATGCGTTCGCGGGTGACGCCGTAGACCTGACCGATCTCATCGAGCGTGCGGGGCTGCCCGTCGGTCAGGCCGAACCGCAGCCGCACCACACCGGCCTCGCGCTCGGACAGCGTCTCCAGCACCGACTGCAACTGGTCCTGCAGCAGAGTGAACGAGACGGCGTCCACCGCCACCACGGCCTCGCTGTCTTCGATGAAATCGCCCAGTTGCGAATCACCTTCGTCGCCGATGGTCTGATCCAGCGAGATCGGCTCACGCGCGTACTGCTGGATCTCCAGCACCTTCTCCGGCGTGATGTCCATTTCCTTCGCGAGCTCTTCGGGCGTCGGCTCGCGGCCCAGATCCTGCAGCAGCTCGCGCTGGATGCGGCCTAGCTTGTTGATCACCTCGACCATGTGCACCGGGATGCGGATGGTGCGGGCCTGGTCGGCCATCGCGCGGGTGATCGCCTGCCGAATCCACCACGTGGCATAGGTGGAGAACTTGTAACCCTTTGTGTAGTCGAACTTCTCGACCGCGCGGATCAGGCCGAGGTTGCCCTCCTGGATGAGGTCCAGAAACGCCATGCCGCGGCCGGTGTAGCGCTTGGCCAGCGACACCACTAGCCGCAGATTCGCTTCCAGCAGATGGTTTTTCGCGCGGTCGCCGTCGCGGCAGATCCACATCATGTCGCGCCGTTGTGCGGCGGGCAGCTTCTCGCCCTTCTCGGCCAGCTCCGCCATCAGCTGGGTGGCGTAGAGGCCGGCCTCGATGCGCTTGGCCAGCTCGACTTCCTCCTCGGCGTTGAGCAGCGCAACCTTGCCGATCTGCTTGAGGTAGGCACGCACCGAGTCGGCCGACGCGGTGAGCTCGGCGTCCTTGCGGGCCTGGCGCAGCGCCTCGGATTCCTCTTCGTCCCAGACGAAATCGCCCGAGGCCTTGTCTTTTTCGCTGGGCTCGGCGATCTCGTCATCGTCGGGGGCGGGCGCATCCTCGGCGGAACCGTCCGCGGCCGCCACGTCGCCTTCGCTCCCTGCCTCGTCCTCATCACTCGCCTCGTCGTCCTCGGCGGTGTCGTCGTCGGCGGTGTCGTCTTCCAGATCCTCGAGATCGAGGTCCTCGTCTACCAGCTCCTCGCCGGGCTCGCCGTCGAGTTCCTCGCCGGTGTCGAGCTCGTCGTCGGTGAGGTCGGCCTTGGCTGTTGTCGGCTCCGGCGAGGTCGCCTTCTTGGCGCGGCTGCGCGGCGCGGCAGCGCCCTTGGCCGCCGCGGCCTTGACCGGCTTGGCGGCCGCGCGTCCCTTGGCGGTGGGCTTGTCGGTCTTGGCGCTTGCGGCCGCCTTGGTCGCACGCTTAGCGGGCTTGGCAGGCGCAGTCCCATTGCCCTGGGCTGCCGAGGCCTTTTTCGCGGGGGTCTTGGTAGCGGTGCGCTTAGCCGGCTTTGTGGCTGCCGTGCTTGCCTTTGTCGCTGCCACGTCACCCTTTCGGTCATGAGGATTTCGATGGCCTGGGGGCATGCACCATCGAAAAGCGTCTGCTATGTCGAATGTGGCGTTGATATCTGCGGGGGATACTCACCGCTTTTCCGTTGCGGCCGCCGTAGACCATTGTAACGACAGTGTGGGGTATCGCCGCCTCGAGCGGCGAATTTGACCCCGGCAAGCCGTTACGTCTGCGCCGCCGCGCGTCACTACTGAGCAGTAGCTGTGACGTCAAACTCTGAAGCCATCGCCGCTCCCACGATTCCCGCGGTGTTCTGCAGGGTGGCGGCCACGATCGGCGTGCGATTTTCGAGCAGCGGCAGCCATTTGTCGGCCTTGCGGCTGATGCCGCCGCCGGCAATGAACAGATCCGGCCAGATCGCGTTCTCAATCGCGACGAGCACCTTGGTGACCTCTTTGCACCAGCGCTCGTAGCTCCAGCCCTTGTTCTCCTTGACCGAGGAGGCGGCGCGGTGCTCGGCCTCCTTACCGCCGACCTCGAGGTGGCCGAACTCGGTGTTGGGCAGCAGCACGCCGTTATGGATGACGGCTGAGCCGATGCCGGTGCCGAACGTCAGCAACACGATCACGCCGGTGTTGTCGCGCCCCGCGCCGAACTTCTCCTCGGCCAGCCCGGCGGCGTCGGCGTCGTTGAGCACGGTGACCGGTTGGCCATCGAGTTCCTTGCCGAAGAACTCGCTGGCGTTGCATCCGATCCAGGCCTTGTCAACGTTCGCCGCCGTGCGCACGATGCCGTCGGTGACCACGCCGGGGTAGGTGACGCCGACCTTGTCGGTCCAACCGAATTCGCGGACGACGGCCGCGACGGTCTTGCTGACCGCTTCCGGGGTGGCCGGCTGCGGCGTCGCGAGCTTGAACCGGTCACCGATCAACTGGCCCGTCTCGAGGTCGACGATGCCGCCCTTGACGCCGCTGCCGCCGACGTCCACGCCGAACCCCCGACGCTGCGGACCACCGTTGGTGCTCGGGTCGGCTGCGGGTGAATCGGGGGCGGTCATGAGCCCACACACTAGTGGCTCCGTCATGGTTTCGGAGGGGTGCCGGGCTACGTGCCGCTGACAATTTGTGCTGCGATACACCCATGGACAGACCCGGTCTCGACCCGTCTGAACTCCGCTCGGTCGCAGAGCAGTTAGCGACGGAGGCGGCCGATTTCGTGGGGCGCCGTCGCGGGGAGGTGTTCGCCGGTACTGCGCAGCCGGAATCGACCGGCGCGGTGCGGGCCAAGAGCACGCCGACTGATCCCGTCACCGTCGTCGACACCGAAACCGAACGGCTGCTGCGTGACCGGTTGGCCGAGCTGCGGCCCGGCGAGCACGTGCTCGGGGAGGAAGGCGGAGGCAGCTCCGACGAGACCGACGGTCGTGCGACGTGGGTGGTGGATCCCATCGACGGCACGGTGAACTTCGTCTACGGCCTGCCCGCCTACGTGGTGTCGGTGGGTGTTCAGGTCGACGGGCAGTCGCTGGCGGGGGCGATCGCCAGCGTGGTCGACGGTGTGGTGTACTCGGCGGCCCGCGGCGGGGGAGCCCACGTCCGACGTGACGGCACCACAACGCCGCTGCGTTGCAGTGCAGCCGATGACCTGTCAATGTCGTTGCTGGGCACTGGCTTTGGGTACGATACACAGCTGCGCCAACGGCAAGCGTCGGCGCTGGCGGCCGTGCTGCCACAGGTCCGGGACATCAGACGGTTCGGTTCGGCGGCGCTGGATCTGTGCTTGGTCGCCGCGGGTCAACTCGACGCGTACTACGAGGACAACCTCAACCTGTGGGACTGGGCAGCCGGTGCGCTGATCGCCGCGGAGGCCGGGGCGCGGGTGCGCATGCCGTCACCGACGGGCCCGACGCGGGGCAGGGGATTGGTGATCGCCGCCGCCCCGGGCGTCGACGACGCGCTCACCGGCGCGCTGAAAGGCGCGGGCGTCCTCTAGCAGGATGTGCTGTGAATCTTGGTGATCAGGCTCGGGTCGGGCGGCTCGGCGGCATCTGGTCGCAGGTCGGCCAGCACCGCCTCGACGTCGTCGGTGCGCACCAACTCGGTGAAATCGGCGCCGATGGCGAGATCGACGGTGGTGTCGGGCCGCTGGTCCTGGTACAGCTCGGCGCAGGGAGCCACCAGCCAGACCGCCGCGGCGGCCGCGCGGCCGGCGGGTCCGAACCGGATCTGGCCTTGGCACGCCAACCGGTTGTTGGTGTAGAGCGGGTCGTTCTCGGCGGTCGGTTCGGCGAAGCCGAGGTCGCGCAGCTGCCCGGCCACCTCGGCGGCCTGACCGCCCTGGCCGCTGGCGTTGAGTACGCGGACCTTCGTGTCGACCAGGTTGGCGGGGTTCACCTCGACCATCGACGCGCGCGTCACCTGCTCGCCCAACTTGGATTGGGTCGGGTCGGCGGTGGTGTTGTCGGCGGGCGGGTTGCACGCCACCGCTTCAGTGACGTCGGGGGGCCGGTTCAAGGCGATGACCCAGATGATCATGGTCACCACCGCAAGCACCGCGAACAGCAGGATGCCCGGCATGAAATTGCGTCGGCGGAACGGTCGACCGTGCCTGTCGAAGGCGGTGCCCTGTGTGATTTGTGCGACCACCACTGCACTCTATGACCCGCCGCCGTACCCATTGCGCAGGGCCGGTAGCAAAGTGTGATGCAAATCACAGTTCTGAGAGGCCGAATCTGGGCACGAATCGTTTGGCGGATGCGTTCGACGCTGGTACAAAGCTCTGTCGCAAGGTTCACGGAGGGGACAAGAGATGGCTACCGACTACGACGCCCCACGGCGTACCGAGACCGACGATGTCTCCGAGGATTCACTGGAGGAGCTCAAGGCGCGGCGCAATGAGGCGCAATCCGCTGTGGTCGACGTCGACGAGTCAGAGTCCGCCGAAAACTTCGAACTGCCCGGCGCCGATCTGTCCGGCGAAGAGCTGTCTGTGCGCGTCATCCCGAAGCAGGCCGACGAGTTCACCTGCTCGAGTTGCTTTTTGGTGCACCACCGCAGCCGGCTGGCCAGCGAGAAGAACGGCGTAATGATCTGCTCGGACTGCGCTGCCTAGACGCTGTCGGCGGCCAGCGCGGCCAGCACCCGGTCCGGATGGCGACAGCTCACCAGCCAGTAAGGCGTGGGGTCATCCGGATCGTCGAGTACCACCAGCACCATCGGGCCCACCCAGGCCCGGTGCACGACATAGGCGGCCGGATCTAGCTGCCGGCCCAGGGCAGCCGATTTGGCTGACCTCGGCACGGCCGCCGACCGGGAGATGACGCTGACGGGCAGGTGCGCGTCGCCGACCCGCAACTCGGTTTCGGCGGCCGGACTGCCCGGGCCGCTTGCCTTGTCGCAAACCACCCGCACCTCGATCTTGCTGAACCACACCAGAACTGCGGCCGCCACGGGGAGAAGCACCGCGAACGGCACCCAATCGGGCAGTGCGCGCACGCCCTGGTCCACTTCGAGCGCGATCAGCGCCGCCAGCGCAAAGGCCAGCGGCCACCACCACCACGGCACCCACAGCCGTTCGGCGTAGCGCACGACTTGCGGTGCTGCGCGCGTGTCTGACACGCCGCCAAGGGTAATCTCATGCCTCGTGTCCACCCCTTTGGCAGTCGTGCGCCTTGACCGCGACCTGCCGATGCCCGCCCGGGCCCACGACGGCGACGCGGGCGTCGACCTGTTCAGCGCTGTCGACGTCGAACTGGCGCCCGGCCACCGCGCACTCGTGCCGACGGGAATCGCGGTGGCGATCCCGTACGGGATGGTGGGGTTGGTGCACCCGCGCTCCGGATTGGCTGCGCGCGTGGGACTTTCGATCGTCAACAGCCCAGGCACGATCGACGCGGGCTATCGCGGCGAGGTCAAGGTAGCGCTGATCAACCTCGACCCCGACCAGCCGATAATCGTGCACCGGGGCGATCGGATCGCCCAGCTGCTGGTGCAGCGGGTGGAATTGCCCGAGCTGATCGAGGTGACTTCGTTCGATGAGGCCGGCCTGGCCGGCACTTCCCGTGGCGACGGCGGCCACGGTTCCTCCGGCGGACATGCGAGTTTGTGATGGCTATTGGAAAACACGCCAAACCCGACGACGACACCCGCGACGAACCCGTCGTCGATGATGCGGGTGCGGCCGACGACGAGCTGGACGGCCCGTTCGACGTCGAAGACTTCGACGACCCGGCGGCGGCGGCCGTCGCCCGGCTGGACCTGGGCTCGGTGCTCATCCCGATGCCCGAGGCCGGACAGGTTCAGGTTGAGCTGACAGAGGGCGGTGTGCCCAGCGCAGTGTGGGTCGTGACGGCCAACGGCCGATTCACCGTCGCGGCGTACGCCGCGCCGAAGAGCTCCGGCCTGTGGCGCGAAGTCGCCACTGAACTGGCCGACTCGTTGCGCAAGGACGCCTCGGAGGTGCGGATCGAAGACGGCCCGTGGGGCAGGGAAGTGGTCGGTTCGGCGCCTGCGGGAGTCGTGCGCTTCATCGGTGTCGATGGGTACCGCTGGATGATCCGCTGCGTCGTCAACGGCCCGCAGGAGACCATCGCCGCCCTCAGCGATGAGGCACGGAAAGCCTTGGCGGACACCGTTGTTCGGCGTGGCGACACGCCGCTGCCCGTGCGCACTCCACTTCCGGTGCAGCTGCCGGAGCCGATGGCTCAACAGCTGCAGGCCGCCGCGCAGCAAGCCGCAGCCCAGCAGGCCGCGCAGCAGCAACAGCAGCAGCCGCCGCAGAACGAGCCCGCCGCTCGCCGAAGCGAACACGGCTCAGCGATGCAGCAGCTGCGCACCATCACCGGCGGTTAGACGTCGAGCAGGGCGGTCACGCAGGCCTTGCCCAGAACCGACGGGTCGACGCCCATCTCCTCGAGCGTGACGGTCCGCAGTGCGGCGCGCGGCGCGGCCGCCACCCATTCCAGCCCTACCTCCAGCGGATGCACCGGATCGTCGGTGGCCGCGGCGACCCCCATCGGGGTGATCAGCCGCTCCAACTCGGCGCATGTCGGCGACGCATACCGCGACGCCGACTCCATCGCGTCCGGCAGCGCGGGCCACTGCCCGAGCCAGCTTCGGGTCAGCTCGTCGGCCAGCCACGCCGGACTCGATGCACGCATCTGTGAGGTCGCCGAAATCAACCCGTCCCGGCGCAGCACCTCTGCCGAATGCCTGGCGGCCAACGCGGCGGGCGCGGTCTCCGGCGCACCCGTCCACGGCGGCAGCGCCGCCAACACCGCGACGGCGCGGGTGGGATGCGTCAGCGCCCAGTTCGCCGCGACCGCGGCGCCGATGGACACGCCGCCCACCGCGAGGGTGCCCAGCCGCGAGGCGTTGTCGAGCTCGGAGACGTAGCCCTCGATCAGGCGGTCCGGCCGTGGGGGCGGGGTGACGACGACGGCGCCGACGTCGTGCAGAGCGGCCCCGAACGCGCGGTAGACGTAGTCGTCGTCGGATCCCGTGCCGGGCAGCAGAACCGTTGTGACACCGCGCAAATCGACCGCCATCATCCGATGGTGCCGTGTGGTCTAAATCACGCGCCAAGCGGGTAACCCTCAGCATGGCATTGGGGAACTAACAGGTCTACCGTGGCGAGGGCAGGAATCCACGGTGGATTCACAGATTGGCAGGGAGGCCATGGCTACGGCCGAAGGGTATCTGCGCCGGCTCACTCGCCGGCTCACGGACGATCCCGAGCAACTCGACGCAGAAGAACTGACCGAAGAGGCCACCAACACCGGCGCCCAAAAGGCCGTCGACTGTCAGCGCGGTCAGGAAGTCACGATGGTTGGCACTCTGCGCAGTGTCGAGGCGAACGCCAAGGGATGCGCCGGCGGCATCAAGGCCGAACTGTTCGACGGCACCGAAGCGGTGATGCTGGTGTGGCTCGGCCAGCGCCGCATCCCCGGCATCGAGTCCGGCCGCACGCTGCGGGTGCATGGCCGGATGGGCAAGCTGGAGAACGGCACCAAGGCGATTTACAACCCGCACTACGAAATCCAGAAGTAGGCAATCCGCAAGATCGCGGCGGGCACGTACCGTTGACTCGTGTCCGATAATCGATCCGGTGCTCAGGTTCTGCTCGCGCAGATGGGCGGCATCAGCGGCCTAATCTATTCATCTCTGCCCATCGTCGTGTTCGTGCCGGTCTCGTCACTGTTCGGGTTGGTGCCCGCAGTCATCTCGGCGCTCGTCGTGGCCGCACTGATCCTGGCGTGGCGGCTGGTCCGCAAAGAAACTGTGCAGCCGGCGATATCGGGTTTCCTGGGCGTGGCCGTGTGCGCGCTGATCGCCTACGTGATGGGCGAATCCAAGGGCTATTTCCTGTACGGCATCTGGATGTCGCTGTTTTGGGCCGTGGTCTTCCTGGCCTCCGTTCTGATCCGCCGGCCCGTCGTCGGCTACATCTGGAGTTGGGTCAACGGGCACGACCGCGCCTGGCGCGACGTGCGCCGGGCGGTACTGGCGTTCGACATCGCGACGATCACCTGGGTGGCCGTGTTCGCGGCGCGCTTCGTTGTGCAGCACCACCTCTACGACGCCGACGAGACAGGCTGGCTCGGGGTGGCGCGCATCGCGATGGGCTGGCCCCTGACCGCCGTCGCCGCCCTGGCCACCTACCTGGCGATCCGGTACGCCCAGCGGGCGCTGCACGCACATGCCCCGCCTGCGACCGAGGTCGACAACCGGTCCGGCGCCGAGGACGCAGTACAGGAAACCTAATTGGCCGACGCGCACGGAGGCAGCGACCGGACGCTCATCGCGGTCGCCATCCTGGCCTCGTTTGTGGCGTTCCTCGACGGCTCGGTCGTCAACCTCGCGCTGCCTGCAATCAGCCGGGACTTCGAAGGCGGGCTGGCGTTGCAGCAATGGGTGGCGGACGGCTACCTGCTCACGCTCGGTGCGCTCATCCTCGTCGCGGGCGCGATCTCCGACACGTTCGGCCGGTTGGTCGTGCTGAGGGTGGGGCTTCTTTTGTTCGCGGCCTCGTCGATGTTGTGTGCCGTCGCGCCCACCGGATGGGTTCTGATCGCCGCACGCTGCCTTCAGGGTGTCGGCGCCGCATTCCTTGTTCCGAGCTCGTTGGCGATGATCAATGCCCGGTTCTCGGGTGCCGAACAGGCCAGGGCGATCGGTGCCTGGACCGCCTGGACCGGAACGGCTTTCGTGTTCGGCCCGCTGCTCGGCGGAGTCCTCGTCGATGCGCTGAACTGGCGGTGGATCTTCGGCGTCAACATCGTGCCGCTGGTTGTCACGGTGTACTTGACGACCAAGCTGCGCCACGAAACGTTCTCCTCCGGAAATCGAGTCAAGATCGATGTCGTCGGGGCGGTGCTCGCCGCCGTTGGACTGACCGGCGCTGTATACGCCCTCATCGAGCAGCAGCGCCTCGGACTGTCCCACCCAGTGGTGCTCACCAGCCTGGCAGTCGGTGTCGCTTGCCTCGTCGCGTTCCCGTGGTGGGAGGGCTCGACACCGCATCCGATGATGCCGCTGAACATCTTCGCCGCGCGCAATTTCGCCGTCGGCAACCTCGCCACCGTGTTCCTCTATGCGGCGGTGTCGCTGGGCACGCTGTTGGTGGCGTTGTTCCTCCAGGAGGCGGCGGGTCTAACGGCCACCGACGCCGGCTTGGCGACGCTGCCGATTCCGGTGCTGTCGTTCTTCCTGGCGCGGTGGTTCGGCACACTGGCCGGCCGACACGGTCCTCGGCTGTACATGGCGTCGGGCCCGATGACCGCAACTGGCGGCTACCTGCTGATGGCCAGAGTCCACGAGCCATTCAACTTCTGGACCCAGATGTTGCCCGGGCTTGTCGTGTTCGGTCTCGGGTTGGCGATGACGGTGTCGCCGTTGACGGCTGCCGTCCTCGCCGCAGTTGATCCGGCGCAGAGCGGAATCGGTTCGGCGATCAACAATGCGATCTCCCGCATCGCAGGCCTCATCGCGATCGCGTTCACTGGCCTGATCATCGGCGGCGACATGAGTTTCAGCGGATTCCGGCAGGCCGCATTGATCATCGCGGTGCTGTTTGCGGTGGCGGGAGTGATCTCATGGGCGGGCATCCGCAACGAGGAATGCGACTACTCGCGGGTGTCGGCGAAGGCGGCGGCGCAGTGTCACGACCGAGCGTCGCCGCCGCCGGCGTATGCGACCCGGGAGCCCTAGCGGTTCTGCGGGTGCAGCAGCAGCTCGCGCAGCTCGTCTTCGACCTCGGTGACGGCCACGAAGAGCAGTTCGTCGCCGCCCTCGAGCGGCTCGTCGCCCTGCGGCACGATTACCCGTGAGCCGCGCAGGATCGTAACCAGCGCGGCGTCACGGGGGAGTTGCAGCTTGCGCAGGGGCCTGCCGCCCCACGGCGTGTCCACCGGCAGGGTGATCTCG
>NZ_LZMC01000060.1 GCF_001668615.1 Mycobacterium sp. 1274761.0 | reverse complement strand
ATCGGCCGCTCGTTGCGGCTGCCCAGCTCGACCTCGGGCCCGTCACGAAAGCAGATCGACCGAAACCCGTCCCACTTCGGCTCGTACGACGCCCCCGGCGGAATCTCAGACACCGACTTGGACAGCATCGGCGACACCGGCGGCATCACGGGCAGGCGCATCGCCCCATTCTTGTCGGGCGCGATGACATTATGAGCAGCGTGGAGCTCCCCCTGCAGCCGCCGGTGTCGCCGATGCTGTCCAAGTCGGTGTCTGAGATTCCGCCGGGGGCGTCGTACGAGCCGAAGTGGGACGGGTTTCGGTCGATCTGCTTTCGTGACGGGCCCGAGGTCGAGCTGGGCAGCCGCAACGAGCGGCCGATGACGCGGTACTTCCCCGAGCTGGTGGCTGCTGCGCTGGCCGAACTCCCGGCGCGCTGCGTGATCGACGGCGAGATCGTGAGCGCCGTCGACGGCAGGCTGGACTTCGAGGCGCTGCAGCTGCGGCTGCACCCGGCGGCCAGCCGCATCAGGATGCTGG